>NZ_JAKUGK010000006.1:0-434945 GCF_022663885.1 Bacillus cereus group sp. BfR-BA-01330 | reverse complement strand
ATTTTTTCGTCATTTTAAAATTTCTCCGATTCTCATTTTTCTCTCATTATACAAGAAATACCCTATAGAATAGACTTTTTTTAAGTGTCTATTCTATAGGGTACATTTTAGAAATCTAGCTTCCTTTTCTTATTGGAACGATTATGGAATCAATAAAATCTTCCCAGTACTTTTTCTGCTCTCTAATAATTTATGTGCAAGAGCACCATCTTGTAAAGAGAATGTAGTAGGACTCGCGATGTTTACTTTTCCGCTAGTGATCCAATCAAATAATTGAGTAGAGCGCTGCTTACGTTCTTCAAAAGTAGTAAGCACGTTCCAAAGGTCTCCGCCAGTTAAAGTTTTTGAAGTATCCATAAGCATACGCGGATCAACTGGAGCAGGATTACCACCAGCCATTCCGTAAAATACGACAGTACCGCCAATTTTAGTAGCGTTAAAACTTTCCTCTAATGTAGAACCTACTGATTCATATACAACATTTACTCCAGTTCCATTAGTCATTTCAAGTACTTTCGTATGCCATTCTTCGTTATATAAAAATACGTGATCGGCACCAGCTAATGTAGCTATCTTTGCTTTTTCTTTTGATGATGTAAGACCAATTACTGTTCCGCCCTGTAGTTTAATCATTTGAATAAGAAGTTGACCGACGCCACCAGCCGCAGCGTGTACTAAAGCTATATCACCTTGTTTTAGTTGATAGCTATCTTGCGTTAAATAATGTGCAGTTAATCCTTGTAATAAGACAGAAGCGGCTGTTTCAAAAGAAATAGAATCTGGTAGTGGGATTACTTTTTCAGATGGAACGGCAACTAGTTCTGCATTTGCAAATGGGACGTCCGCAAATGCAATACGGTCTCCTAGGTTGATAGTAGTAACGTCAGCTCCTACTTTTTCAACAATTCCAGCTCCTTCATAACCTAATACATAAGGCGGATTGCCAGCAAGATGATAATCGCCGCGGCGTCTATAAATATCAGCGAAGTTTAATCCGATTGCTTTCGTGCGGACAAGAATTTCATTTGGACTTATGATTGGATCGTGTATTTCTTTATAGTGTAGAACATTAGCGTCTCCGAATGTTTCGAAACAAAGTGCTTTCATATGGAATACCTCCATTTATATTGTTTATAGATGTTCTTTATCATACAATACAAATATCAATAGACAAAGAGGATTATTTCGATGGAATCAATCGGAAATATCGATTGAAAAGAGGGATGATAAATGGAAATAAAACAGTTAATTACATTTAAAGTAGCGGCACATACTTTGAACTTTACACAAACTGCGAAGAAATTAAACTTTGCTCAATCGAGCGTGACAGCGCAAATTAAAACGTTAGAAGCTGAGCTTGGTACACCGTTATTTGAAAGATTAGGAAAACGTCTTTTCTTAACTGAAGCAGGTAGGAAGTTTCAACTATATGCCGACAAGATGATTGCACTCAGTAACGAAGCGAAAATGGCTGTGAAAGATGATGAAGAAATAGCAGGTACGTTAATAATTGGTGCACAAGAAAGTCAATGTACATACAGACTGCCTTCTATATTAAAGAGGTTTAAAATACAATTCCCAAAAATAAAACTTATATTTAAACCAGCATATTCCAATAAAGATGCGAAGGAACAATTGATGGAGGGGAAAGTAGATCTTGCATTTATTTTGGACGAATGTAAAACAGAAGATGTTTTGCATGTGGAACCACTTATGAAAGAAGAATTAAAAGTAGTAGCTGCTCCAGGGCATCGTTTACTTGAACAGACTACTGTTTCTATAAAAGATTTAGAGAGTGAAACACTTTTACTAACAGAATTAGGCTGCTCGTATCGGACTTTATTTGAAGAGCTATTTCGCGGGGAAGATGTATATCCAGCAAATAAAATTGAGTTTGTTAGTGTTGAAGCAATTAAACAATGTGTTATTGCAGATTTAGGCATAGCCGTTTTACCAGCAATAGTAGTAGAAAAAGATATACGAGAGGGGACGATAAAAGAGTTACATTTAGAAAATACAATCTCTCCGATTTATACGCAAATCGCTTGGCATAAAGATAAATGGATGACAGCACCACTGCAGCAATTTATTGATGTAACGAGGGAGTTTTTTACAACAGATTAAGTGGAGAAATATTTATTTTATATAAAAGAAACAATGGCAATTTTGTATAAAGAACCGATGCTTGAATATAACAAGTATCGGTTCTTTTATGTTTTAAATAAAGGATGCTATAAAATTTGTATTTCTCAACTTTTTTTCTTACAAGGATAAGTAAAGCCCTTCGTATATTCAAAGGGGATTTACAACGTTTATTCGTTTCTGTAAGATGCCTCTAGGAAGCGTGAAAGGAGAGCTGGCACAGCAGTATAGGTTGTGTTTAGTATACATAATCATTTTGAGGGGGAATTTAAAATGTTTAAAAAGTTAATGAAAGTATGCGTGTTAAGTGTGGCAAGTATAGGTGTATTATTTAGTTTTCAAGGAAGTACATTTGCAGCTACTGATTTAAGTAGTTATTATGACGGGAAAAATCCAGCAACAACGAAAGTATACGGGGGAAGTACAACGTGTGATGCAGATGGATTTAATGCAAAGTCTACAGCAGTTTATGAAGGTAGTAAAAAAGTAGGGACAGTGTATTTACGTTACAGTAATAAATGTCATGCAGCGTGGTCTAAGCTTGTTTTAGATCAACCAGCTCCTTCTGTTTCTGGAGGGGTATATGCTTACGCTGTTATTAATAAATATAAAAATGGTGTATTCCAAAAATCAGTAGACTCTAATAGTGGCAATGGGGCAATTAAAACAGGACAAACGAGTACGTATACAGGAATGGTGTTTGATTTAACTGCTGATTTTGGTTATATAGCTGATGCCGAAGCGGTGACGATTAATAATGGTTACGGGAAAACAGCACGTTATTAATAAAGGAGTGAAATTCTATGAAGTTTTTTTTAAAGGTAAGCGCATGTCTTTGTCTGGCATTGCTCATCGTAACTAGTGTTTTTAGTACGACGAATAATGATAAAGCATTTGCAGAAGACCATTCATATGATGGGAAAAGTCCTTACTACAATAGCTGTGATCAATCAGCAGTAACGAAAGAAAAGAAGTGGATTGATTCTAATTCATATGTGGAATTAAAATTTAGCACGACGTGTAAGACAGCATGGGCAAAGGTTACTGTAACTCGTGCAGCGGTTTATAATAATGAAGCTGATGCAAGGATTGTTAGAAAAACAGATGGAAAGGCATACACTTGCGGAAGTGCTGGAGGAAATGGTGTTGTAAATAAAGGGCAAACATCATGCTATACGCCAATGGTATATGATTTAGATCCAAGAAAGGCACAAGCGCAGGGGAAACATGCAATTCCGAATAGTGATGCATATAATTATGCGGAGACTATTTGGTATTGACACGATTATACATGTTTTAAGAGCTGTTATTTGATATAAAAATGAAAGAGCCTTACTGCATTTTATTGTGGTAAGGTTCTTTAAATTTGTTTAATAGATTAAGTGCATCCATTTACAAAGGTCTCTCTATATAATCGCTTTTAAGTATGGCCATAATAATTTCATCTGAGTATGTATCGTTATAAAATAAAGATTGACGTAAGGTTCCTTCTTTTACAAAACCAACTTTTTCATAAGCTTTAATTCCGCGTAAATTATGGCTAAATACTTCTAACTGTAAACGATTTAATGATAGTTGTTCAAAAACAAATCTTAAAACTATTTTAATAGCTTCAGTTCCATAGCCTTGTCCTGTTAATGCTATTGAAAGCATTGATATTCTGAATCCTGCTCTTTTGTTCTCCTCATCGATATCTAAAATCGACAACTCTCCAATCATCTTGTCAGTACTTTGTAAACAAATAGCGAAATCATAGCGACTTGAATCATTATTTATATGATCTATATGTTTCGTAATTTGCTCCAATGAAAAAGTGGACTTAGTTCCAGTCATATATCTTATTTCATCAACCATTGTACTTTCTAATATAATAGGAGCATCTAGCTGACAAAGAGGCCTTAAATAAATTCTTTCGCTCTCTAATCTCATTATAATTTTCTCCTTTAGTTAGTAATTGAATGTATAAATACTTAAACTTTCTTCAATGAGTCACATAAAAAATATGAATCTTAATTCGATGTTACATGAATTTTATAATGGCATGGTATACCTAAAACAAATAATAAATGTTTTATACACAACAAAATGTATCAACGAGTTTTTTGATCATACTATTATTCTTGCTGCTCATTCCGCTTTTAAATGAACACGAATGTATTAACTAAGGTCTGTATCAGGAGGAGTATATCCAAGATGCCTAGCCATTGATACAATTTGTCCTTTATGATGAAACTCATGAGTCTCTGTATGAGTTAAAAGCCATAGCGGAGTTGTACTCCAAGGCTCTTTTTGCCACTTTACTTCATTTGCAATATTTTCGAGCCAACGGTCATTGTATTCATCTAAAAAACGTTGTACAGTCTCATCTATTAATTTAAATCTAGCACGGACTTTCGCGACATCTGCATGCTCAATTTCGTAATCGCTAGCAAATGAAAAATCTGCTCTTTTTTGCTTGAATGCGAATGATCCAAGCCAGTATCGATAGCAATCGGCTACATGAATATGAGTCTTTATAATGCTACCGCTTCCGAAATTAGAAACTGTGCTATGTAATTTTTCTACTGGGATTTCTTCCAAAAACGAAAATAGAGTTTCTCTTGTAGAGCTAATAAGATTATATTGTTGTTTTAAAATATGTAACATGCAAGTACACTCCTCTTTTATTAACATAGTAAGTAATTCTATATTTACGAGGAGTGAACCTTTTTATTATTTTTAATAAGCATATTAGATGTATTTCTTATTTGTTTCTGATAGATTAAACAAGGTGAAACTTTAATAAGTTGAACATTCTTAGTTCATAATAAATTGTACATCAAGAAGGGGAACGATAAAATGAATAGACTAGTGGGTTTAAAACAATTTGAAATAACGCGCGGGGCGTTACTTAAATTTATGGAAACGTTAGATGATAAAACTGTGGATACGCAGCCAGAGGGTTTTAACAATACAATTCGTTGGCATATCGGTCACGTGTTAACAGCAGCAGAGACTTTCATGTTCGGAAGAGAATTTAAACAATTGCCAACTGAATATCCAGGTATGTTTGGATATGGATCAAGACCATCTAAATGGACGACAGAAGGACCATCGTTAGAAGTGTTAACGGCTCAATTAAAAGAACAAGCAAAACGTATTAACGAAATTCCAGCAGAAGCATTTGAAAATAAACTGCCAGAGCCATTCCTAGGATTGGAAACAGTAGGGGAGCTTTACGGTATGATGCTTTATCATGAAGCTGATCATATTGGGCAAATGAAAGCGATGGAACGTATTATTAAAGCTCTTTAGTCTTAATTGCATATAACAAGCAATACAGTTGTAATGTTAAATAATATATACAAAAAAGGTAGATAAATTATTATCTACCTTTTTTGTATAACTTCTTGAAGGATTAGAGAATTTTATAATTTTTTATGTTGTGATTATTAATTATAGTATTCCTAAATATGGAATATACGTATAATGATAGAGAAGAACTAGAAATAGGGGTGAATACTATGATTACATTAGAGAAAAAGTTGGAGCAATATAAACATACATATGTACAGTTAAAGGGAGAACTAAAATGGAAAACGAGTGATTCTCGAACAGGAATGATGATTGCTGCTATGTATGCAGGTAGTGATAAATTGTTTGATCTTGGACGTTTTTTAGAAATTAGTAGTTATATTAAGAATCAGGTAGGGATGTTTTCATACTTAAAGTCTTATCATCGTTTTGTAGTGGCCGCAACATTAGATATTCACTTTACAGATTACAAGGAAGCTTTTCGGACGTTTTTAGATTTATATGAACAATTGGTCACTGGTGGCTTTAGCCGGAGTATATTTACTTATCTCGCAGCAGCTGTGCTTTTAACAGAAGAAAATGAACAGCATGGCGCGCACATTCAGCGTTCGATGCAAGTATATAAACGCATGAAAAAGGATCACCTCTTTCTTACAAGTACAAATGATTATCCGCTCGCAGTTTTATTAGCAGGACAATCAGAGCATGTAGAAACACTTATGGACCGAGTGGAACGTCTTTATCAGAAACTAGCGACAGCTGGTTTGCGTAAAGGGAATGATCTTCAATTTTTGAGTCATATTCTTTCACTAAAGAAGGATGTCAGGGAAGAACTATTAGTTGCAAAATGTACAAATATATGGAATTTGTTAAAGCAAGAAAAGGTAAAAGTAAAACAGATGCATTACCCAGCTATCGGGCTACTAGCGTTACTCGAGGACGGAGAAAAAGAGATTCATTCTATTCGAGCATTTATTGAAAAATTGCAGGGGGATAAATTGTTCCGTTGGCATACAGATACGAATATTCTTATTGCTATTCAACTGTTCGTAAGTCAGAAAGGTGAGGAAAGTAAAGCTACTAACACAGGTTTACAAACAATGATAGAAGTCCTCATACAAGCACAACAGGCAGCCATGATGGCAACGATTGCCGCTTCATCTGCAGCAACATCTTCTGCTAGTAGCAGTTCATAATGTGTAATTGCTTATACTCTTGTAAATTATAACTCCCTTGATAAGGAAGGTTTAAAAAATATTACTAAAAACAGTTAGCCCATCACTCTCTAATGAGTGATGGGCTAACTGTTTTTACATAATCAGCATTATCTTTTTGATTCCTTCAAATGTTTGAGCTGTGTGACAATCATAATGCTAATAACAACGAGTAAAAACCATGAACTAATTTTGCTTAAGTGAACGAGATTCCATGCTTCCCGTTGATTTGGATATTGCCATGCTCCGAAAAATGTTGCGATGTTCTCTGCAATCCAAATGAAGAAACCGATAAGGAAAAAGGAGAGAACGAGTGGTATTTTATATGTAACGCCTCGTAATGAAAATTCCACAAATGTCTGAAAGAAAACGATGAATAGAAGTAAAGTTAAGAACCATCTAAAATCGTATAGAAAATGATGCGTGAAAAAATTGAAGTAAATCATTGCTCCTAATGGCACGGTAAAAATAGCTTTCGGCCAATAATGCATTTGTAAATGCAACCTTCTCCACGCTTGGCATATGTAACTTGCGACACTTGCGTACATAAAGCCGCTGTAAAGCGGAACTCCAAAAATCTTTGAATACGCCTCTTCAGGATAACTCCATGAACCGAAATGAACTTTATATATTTCTAGTAAAAGGCCGATGAGGTGAAAGACAGTAATTACTTTTAATTCGTCTTTCGTCTCAAGTCCAGTCTTGTACATAATCCACTGCATAAGAAGACATGCGATGAGTATGAAATCATAGCGATATAACCCTGGAATAGAAACGATTTTTGAAAGGGCTAGTGTTAAGAAAATAACGACTGGGAATAAGCAAGATAATGCTTGCTCGTAAGTGAAGTGTAGTAGTTGTTTTATATAGAACATTGTGTCACCTTTGGGATTTTTATTAGAAAAATCAAAATAATGATTAAGTATACTACACTTTTAAAAATAAGCTAGTAGTCTATTTTGCGTGTATTTGTAAGTCTTGGAAGGGAATTGTAATGAGTATTTTAATATTTAGCGAAGTGAAAAAATAGTTTGCTATTTAAAAAAAGTGGCGATATAATATCTAAATGAAAATGATAATTATTATCAATAATAATTACAAATAAAAAATAATTATAAAAAACAACTGAATATAAAGGATGAAATGAAACATGTTACATAAGTCTACTGTACATGCTGGTAATAACCGCTGGATACATATTAAGTTCATATGTTTCATGAGCTTAACAATTTTATGTTTAATTGGATCTATATTTTTAGCCATTTCATTTGGTGCAAAAGATATTCATGTACAAACGGTGTGGGCAGCGGTTTTGGATTATAATCCGAAACTAACACAGCACCAAATTATTTATGAATTAAGGCTCCCGAGAGTAATTGGTGCAGCAGTTGTAGGGGCAGCTTTTGCGGTTGCTGGTGCTGTTATGCAAGGTATAACACGAAATCCTTTGGCTGATGCAGGTGTACTCGGAATAAATGCAGGTGCGATGTTTGTAGTGGCACTTAGTTTTGCTTTTTTTCCGCATATGCCGTATTCCTATTTAATGATTGTTTCCTTTATTGGAGCAGTCTTAAGTACAGTACTTATTTTTGTTATTGGATCAGCAACATCAGGTGGGTTAACACCAATGAGGTTAACGATTTCTGGAGCTGTTATGGCAGCGCTTTTACATTCATTAAGTTCAGGTGTTGCGATTTATTATGATTTAAGCCAAGATTTAGCGTTTTGGTATGCTGGTGGTGTTGCAGGGGTTAAGTGGGAACACTTGAAATTTTTAGTTCCTATTATTCTTATAACGATTATTTTCGCGACAATGCTAGGGAGATCTATTTCACTCATATCAATGGGGGATGATGTTGCTACAAATTTAGGAGTGAAAACGAACCGAACGAGAATACTAGGGATGATTATAGTAGTTATTCTGGCAGGTGTTTCTGTTTCAGCTGTTGGTTCTATTGGATTTGTAGGACTAGTTATCCCGCACATTGCTAGAAAATTAGTTGGTGTGAATTATAGACTCATTATTCCTATGTCAGCATTATTAGGAGCTATGTTATTAGTTGTAGCTGATTTAGGGGCAAGAACAGTAAATCCTCCTAAGGAACTTGCGATAGGGATTATGGTAGCTCTTGTTGGAGTTCCGTTCTTCCTCTATATAGCACGTAAAGTTGGGAGGGAGTTGTAAGTGAAAGATCTTTTTAACACGGATAAAAAGAGAGCTATTACTGTAACTACAATCTTCGGATGTATAAGTATCGCTGTAATTTTAATTAGTTTAAATACAGGGACACTGAGTATAGCGCCACTTAGAGTAATTGAAACACTTTTGGGTTATGGTAATTTTGAGAGTGCAACCGTGCTATATGATTATCGTATGCCAAGAATAATAATCACGATGTTAGCCGGTATTGGTCTTGGTATTTCCGGTGCGATTTTGCAAGGATTATCCCGTAATGCACTTGCAGATCCTGGTATTTTAGGGTTGCATTCAGGTGCATCTTTCGGTCTTATCGTATTTGTTACTCTCTTTCATTCTATTAATGAGAGTGCATCCATTTTAATACCGTTATTTACATTTGGTGGAGGAGTATTAGCTGCATTTCTTATTATTTTACTTGCGAGTGATCGGTCAAAAGGTTTACTTCCCATTAGACTTATTCTCGTTGGTATTGCAGTTTCAGCTGGCTTTAGTGCAATTTCGTTATTTTTCTCTCTCAAGTTAAATGATGAGACGTATACATTCGCTTCTAGATGGCTAGTTGGTAACGTGTGGGGAAGGGATTGGATTCATGTCCTTGCATTATTACCTTGGATTTTCATACTAACCCCTTATGCGTGGCTAAAATCTAAAACGTTAAATGCATTGTCACTAGGTGATAGTGTAGCAGCAGGACTTGGTGTTTCTGTTCAAAAAGAACGGTTATTACTTTTAGCTACAGCGGTTGGATTATCTTGCACAAGTGTATCGATGGCAGGAGGAATTGGTTTTATCGGTTTAGTTGCTCCGCATATCGCAAGGAAGTTAGTAGGTACTACATATCAACACTTTCTTCCTTTAGCTGGCATTATCGGAATGATTATTTTAGTGCTAGCAGATACGATAGGTCGTTCTATATTTGAGCCAAATTCTATTCCAGCTGGTGTAGTAGTGGCAGCTTTAGGAGCACCGTATTTTCTTTATTTACTTACAAAAACAAAATAAATACTTCAAAGAGGAGAACATATGAAAAAGAAACTTACTATTTTATTTAGCATGATGTGTATTTTAGTATTAGCAGCATGTGGTCAAACGAAAGCTAATGAAGAAGCAACGAAAAAAACGGAAAAAAGTAATGATCCAAAAATTGCTTCAATGTCTATTCATTTAACAAATGATTTACTTGCATTAGGAATTACACCAGTAGGTTCTGTTATTGGTGGAGATTTAAAAGATTTCTTACCGCACGCTAAAGAGAAGTTGAAAGATACGAAGAAGCTTGGTGTTGTAACAGATCCGAATATGGAAGCGTTACTTCAATTAAAGCCAACTGACATTTATGTTGATGAAAAATATGTTGGTAAAGATGTAGCGAAATACGAAAAAATTGCAAAAACACATTCTTTCAATTTAGATGAAGGTACGTGGAGAGAGCATTTAAAACAAGTTGGTAAACTTGTAAACCGTGAGAAAGAAGCAGATAAATATATTCAAGATTACGAAGAGCAATCAAAACGAGTAAAAGGTTTAATAGATAAAGAGCTAGGTAATAACGAAAAAGTAATGGCAATTCGCGTTACTGCAAAAGAATTGCGTGTATTTAGTACGAAAAGACCGATGGGACCAATTTTATTCCAAGACCTAGGGTTACAACCTGCAAATGGTGTAGAGAAAATTGATGGAAACCGTCCTTTCGAAGTCATTTCACAAGAAGTATTACCTGACTTTGATGCAGATGCGATTTTCGTTGTTGTAAATAGAGATGACAAAGCAAAAGCAGCATTTAAACAACTTCAAGAAACACCAATTTGGAAAGACTTAAAAGCAGTTAAAGGCAAGCAGGTATACATTATCAATGATCAACCATGGCTTGACTATTCTGCTTTAGGAAACAAAATGGCAATGGATGAAGCGGAGAAAATGTTTACGAAATAATATAGTTTTGTTATTAGGAAAGGCCCTCTAAATTTGGAGGGCCTTTCTATTATTGTTAGAATAAATGAAAAATTATACAATGAAGTTAATTCGATATGGAGGAGATGTGCCAATGTCAGCGCTTATTGTAAGTATCCCGTTTATGAAACAGTTTATGAAACGAGGGGGTAAATAGGCTGGAATAATTATCCCCGTTATTTAATAAAGGGGGAGTTTGAAATGACAATGAATCTTTTTCGAAATAAAACGATTAAATTATCAGCTATGAGAGAAACAGATGCTGAAGTAATGGCTATGTGGCAAGAAGATAGTGAGTATTTAAGAAATGTTGATACAGATGTAGCATTCCCGCAATCTTTAAATGAAATAGCAAGTGATGGGTTATTAAAAGGACGAAGATCGAATAGTGTTTCTTTCATGGTAAGGACAGTTCAAGAAGATCGCTTAATTGGTTTTGTGGCGATTCATGGTATAGAGTGGAATAACAGAACAGGTTTATTAGCCATTGGTATAGGAGATGCGAATGATAGAGGAAAAGGATATGGGAAAGAAGCAATACATCTTATTTTAAAGTATGCTTTCTATGAATTGAATTTACACCGCGTCGGTCTGGATGTAATTTCTTATAATAAAGCAGCCATTGCGTTGTATAAAAAGATAGGTTTTCAGATGGAAGGGTGTATGAGAGAAGCGGTTCAAAGAGATGGGAAGTGTTTTGATCGTATCATTATGGGGATATTGCGGGATGAATGGATAGGGTTGCAAGATTAGCGAATACATTCAATATTATATATGTAGTATGCAGGAGATATAATGATAATTGGCGAAAATTTACAGTGAACTGATTGAATTTATAAGGAGTTATGTAAAATGAATTTAGAAAAAGCAAAACCAGTAAATGAAGAGGTCGCTGAATTAAAGGAACTAATTAAAGAGTTACACGGAAGTGTACATCAACTGCAAAGCGAAGTGCAGCAACTAAGGCACGAAAGACCAGTTGTTGAAGTGAGAAAAGGTGTTCAATTATCACCAACAATTGTCGGACAAATTGGTGGTATGATTTTAGGTGGGTTAGCAATTATCGGTATATTTTGGTGATGAAAAAAGGTTTGCAGCACGATGCTGCAAACCTTTTGGATTTGACCATATAATTTCATGCAATACAACTTTTACATTAAATAACGTAAATATATATAAGCATGTGATAACAAGAGTGCAACAATAGTTAATGGTAAACCAATTTTTAAGAAGTCCATATAAGAGAAAGCATGTCCTTCACGTTTTGCAATACCAGCAACGACTACGTTTGCAGATGCTCCGATTAGCGTTCCATTTCCTCCTAAGCAAGCTCCAAGAGATAACGCCCACCATAGTACTTCGATTTGCGGAGAATCGACAGATAGTCCGAGTCCTGTAGCTAAGTCTTGAATAAGAGGAATCATCGTAGCGACAAAAGGGATGTTGTCGATTGTCGCAGATGCGATGCCAGATACCCATAAAATAAGTATAGCTGCGAATCCGATGTCACCGTTTGTTACGGCGATTACTTCTTTTGCAAGTGAAGAGATAAGTCCGATATCAATTAACCCGCCAACGAGAACGAATAGTCCGGCGAAGAAGAAAATGGTTACCCATTCAACGTGGGCAAATACATCTTCAATATCATGTTCTTTCACGCCGATTAACATAAGAAGTGTAGCGCCTGTCATCGCTATAACGGCAGCGTCTACATGAATAATCGAATGAAGTACGAAGCCTAAAATAGTTAGTCCTAAAATCGAAATAGATTTTAAAAGGAGGCTTTGATCCTTAATATAATCTTTTTCATTTAATGCCATTAGTTTTTCGATTTGTTCAGGTGTTGTTTTTAGTTTGTTACGGTACATGAAGTAAATAATGCCAAGTGTCACAATAGAAATAATAATTACGATTGGAGCTAAGTTAAGTAAAAAGGCGTTAAAGTCTAAATGCTTGTTTGCTGATCCAATCATAATATTAGGTGGATCACCGATTAATGTTGCTGTTCCGCCTATATTTGAAAACAGCACTTCTGAAATCAAATAAGGCACAGGATTTACTTTTAAAATACGTGTAATGGATAATGTAACAGGAACGATTAATAAAACAGTCGTTACATTGTCCAAAAATGCTGATCCGACAGCAGTTAATAGGGATAGTAATAATAAAATGCGAATCGGTTTTCCGCCAGCTGCTTTTGCCGCTTTAATGGCCACAAATTCAAAGACGCCTGATTGACTCGTAATATGTACGAGAATCATCATCCCAATTAAAAGGGTAATCGTTTCCCATTGAATATGTGATGTGAAAGCAGTATGTAAATCTACAACTCCAAAAATAATCATAATAGCAGCACCGAATAGTGCGATTACAGCACGATTCAATTTCTCAGAAATAATAAATCCGTACGTGATTAAAAATACGGCAATTGCAAAATAATATTGCCAATTTGCTACTTCATGTGCTGACTGTTCCAATCATGTCACCTTCTTTAAATTATGTATTCAATTGTCGAAATGTATCTCGCTGCAATAATACGGGATAAAATATATTGTAGCAAATTCAAAAAAGAAAGAAAACTATTTAACAAAGTGAAGGAAAAAATGTATTTTTTACATATCATATAAAAAATATAAAAAACACAGTGCAAATTATTAGGAAAAGTGAGCGTTGTCCTCTAATATAGAGATAGCAATTTACATTATTTTTGCGTAAAATGGTTTAAAGAGGTGAATTCCGATGGAAATAGTAAAAGATAGTTCTCTTATTCAAAATGAAATTGAACGTTTTGTAAATAAAGATGTATATATTCATTTAGAAACGACAAACGGAGCGTATGCATCACACATAAATGAAAAGATGATGACAGTTGGTGCTTTCATTCGAAATGCGATTATCCGTTTTGAACGCGGGAAGATAACTGGAACAAATCCATACCGAGTTGGTCTGAAAATGGATCACGGTTGGGTATATGCTGAAGGTATTACGCACTGGGAAGTAGACGATCAAGAGCGTTTATTATTAGCTGGACATGATAATTTAGGTCGTCTAGCAGTTGCACTTGAGTTAAGCTTAACACCATTTAAGTAAGAAGGAGGGAAACTTATGGAGAGACATGTACTTGTTGTATTTCCGCATCCAGATGATGAAGCATATGCTGCGGGAGGGACAATTCGCTTATTAACAGATCAAGGAGTACCTGTAACATATGCATGTGGTACTCTAGGACAAATGGGACGTAACATGGGTAAGAACGTATTCGCTAACCGTGAAACGATTCCACATATCCGTAAGAAAGAATTGAAAGATGCTTGTGAAGCGATGGGTATTAAAGATTTAAGAATGCTTGGCTTCCATGATAAAACGTTAGAATTTGAAGATGTTGATTTCGTTGCTGACAAAATTGAAGCAATCATTCAAGAAGTAAATCCATCTCGAATTATTACATTTTATCCAGAGCACGGTGTACATCCAGATCATAATGCATTTGGCCGCGCTGTCGTTCGCGCTGTATCACGTATGCCAAAAGAAGAGCGCCCAGTTATTCATGCTGTTGCGATTACGAAAAATCGTGAAGCAGTATTAGGAGAACCGGATGTTGTAAATAACATTAGTGAAGTATTTGATCATAAATTAACTGCATTAGGTGCGCACCGTTCACAAACAGAAGCAATGCTTGAAGACACGCATGCAAAAATAAAAAACAAAGATGCAGCAACATTAAAATGGCTGCAACTTGAACAGTTTTGGACTTATAAATGGGAGTAGGCTAGAAGGATATCTTCTAGTTGCTCTTACATAGAAAAAGCGCCGTCACTTGTGATGGCGCTTTTTCTTGTTGAAGACTATATATTTTTTAGGGTGCTTCAAAATTTTTAAATTAACGTGCAGTATAGCCTCCATCAACAAGAAGTGTTGTGCCGTTAACAAAACTAGCATCATCACTTGCTAAAAATAAGACAGCTTTAGCGACTTCTTCTGGTGTTCCAAGTCTGCCTTGTGGATGAAGTGAAGCTAAATATTCTTTCTGTTGAGGATTAACACTACCTAGTAAAGGGGTGTCAATATAACCAGGGCCCACCGCGTTAATACGTATTCCATATTTAGCGTAGGCAGTACATAAATTTTGAGTTAATAGTTTCACACCACCTTTTGCAGAGGAGTATGCTGTTGGTGTAGGTAATGAAACAAAACTATGAATCGAACCAGCGTTAACGATGACACCACCTGTACCTTGTTTAAGAAATTGTTCAATCGAATATTTATCAGAAAGGAATACCCCAGACAAATTAATATCAATAGTTCTTTTCCACTTTTCATAGGATAATTCGTTTGCCGGTGCATCATCAGCAACGCCGGCATTGGCATACATAATATCTAATTTACCGTATGTACTTACTGTCTCATGAATTAGCTGTTTAATATCTGCCTCTTTTGTTACATCGGTTTTAATAAATAACGTATTATATCCATGTGCATTCAATTCATCTGATAGTTCTTTTCCACGTTCAGAAAAGTCAGCAATAACTACTTTTGCACCTTCTTCGATAAAAAGACGAACAGTAGATTCGCCAATTCCACTTGCACCACCAGTTATGATTGCTACTTTGTCTTTTAATTTCATATAAACCTCTCCATTCATTAATGAATTTAAGTCGAATTTTTAAATCTTGTTACTAAACTATTAACCTTAAATAGTAAGTAGATAGAAGAAAAAAGCTCGCGTTTACTTAATCGTGAGAGTGCTATTTTTTCTTTAGTGTACTTTTTGATACAGTTATGGACGAAAATATTAATTTGGTCAATTTTATCATTAGATTGAATATTTGGTAAAGAGCTCTCGAACAGAGCGAGTAAGGATGTTGAAAAAGTAAAATAAACATTCAGTATTATTTGTAGGGTAAGGAACAAAGGGGAGAGATGCATAACGAAAACTACTACTCTAGTTAAATAGGAAAAAGCCTTGCAGGGGGGCAAGGCTTTAAACAGGGTATTAAAAATGATTGATTTATTAAGAATAACTTCTTCTTGTGAATAAACTAATTTTAGCATAATAACTCATATATATGTGTTACGAATTTGTGAATAAAAACTCAATGATAAAAGTATGAGTGAAAGGAAATAATGTATTTGAAATATGCATTATTACACAAAGTTAAGTTGAAATAGGGGATTTGTATATGTAATTTCTTTTTGCATTTAATTCTTTAGAACGGATTTTTAATAATGTATATGAGAAGCGTATATTTTGAATTATTTAATAGAATAATATATATTTATATTGATTTAATGATTTTAGTTTGTTAAAAATGGGGAAATCGATATGAAGGTTAAATTTGCCGTAATAAAAGATGAGAATTTTGATTGTAGTTTATTGGAAACAAAATTATTGAAAACTTTTAAAGAAGTAGATTGTGAAGCAGATATTGTAAAGGTTGAGGATGAAATTTTTGAAAACAATGATATACAAACGTATTTATCAGAAATAACCATTCATGTTACTGGAAAAAATATTGGATATAGATCGGTTTCAGCCAGTATATTTATTGTTCTAGAGAGTTTATCAATACAGCTATTTCGTATTCATATTAGTATACTTTAAGCAGTTCAAAAAGTGGCTTCTTCAGAAAATCATACTGATTATATGGAGTTGTAAATATGAAAACAATAGAAATTATCGTAGGTGCTCCCGAATGTTGGATTGCACCTTGTTTGTTGTTAAATAAACAAGGGATTCCTTTTTTAGTTTATCTTAACGCTGATTTATATAGAAGATAGGAAACATATGAATAATTCAATTAGATTGTACAAATAATTTGGTACGCGGATGTACGCAATGTATTCACAGGTAAGAGGGTTGTCTCATAATATATATAGATTTTTCTATTAAGATGAACAGAGGGTGTGAATATATGGAAGATGTTTACGCTAAAATTGACAGTCTCAAGGCGGAGCAAAAAGAAATTATGAGAGACATTCGTGCTTTAGAAACGCGTACTACTATTAATGAGAAAGATATAGCAACAATCAATAAGCAATTAGAAAAAATAAGTACAAACACAACTTGGATTTTGCGAATTATTATTAGTGCGATAATAATGTCAGTTTTAGGATTAATATTAAAAGGAATGATTTAGTCTTGTGAAATAGAAAGATATAAAAGAAAGAGGGGAGCTCTCTCTTTCTTTTATGTAAATGAGAAGCTATAAATTTTCCGTTTCCTTTTCATCTGCATACTTATCCTCTAAGGAAATTAATAGAGGGATTGATATAGTTACAAGAATGATTAAAGTAGTTATAAAAGATCTAGAAAGAGAAAAAGAACCTTCAATTAAAGGTGATAAAAACTTGAATGAAAGTATGCTTGTTATTAAGGAAATTACTAAAAAGCTCAAAAGAGATATATTTTTATTCTTTATAGATGTCTCTATAAAGTCTTTAACACAGGTTATTACGACAAATATAGTTAATATGATAAGAGAAACAAAATAATGTGTTAAATTCGTCATACTAATAGTAGGATCGTCTATTATGTAAGCAAGTAACTTAGATACTAATATTCCTCCAAACAATAAAATAATAAAAGCAAGTAATCCTTCCGATATATAAGTGCTGAAATTGCCTTTCTTGTTAAAGAGTTTATAGTTTAGAGTAGATTGGGTTATTTGAATTAGGAATAGGGTAATAATCCATACATAATATACAAATGGTAATTCTCCTGAGAATAGAGAAATTAGAAAGTTTACTACTGTCCTTAAAATTTCAATCATTACGAAAGGCCTCCAGTTTGTAAGCTTGTGACATTAAAATATGCTAGTCTATCATTTAATAATTAAACTTACGAATTCAAACTATTTCTAATTATTCCATAAAAAGGTGACTGCATCAAGTTATCTTTTTAACAATCCTCCAAGGCCGAGCACTAGTAAAAGAAACGCAGTATGTAATATAATTGAAAAAGTATATTTAAAAATCGATGTTAATATTACCCTCCTATAAGTATTAACATACGTAATTGAGGTGTTTTCTTTGTTGTTTTATGAACGGATTTCTATAATGGCCCCTCCTGTTCCGTAGCTAAGGAAAGTCTTTTTATTTCTGAGATTTTCAAAGTTATAGGAGGGTATGAAAAATGAAAAAAGTCTCAGTACCATCACTTTTGTTAATGATTGTTCTTGTCGCATTTCCGCAAATTAGTGAAACGATTTACACACCGTCGTTACCTGATATTTCAAAGGCGTTACATGTAAGTAATAATGAGGTGCAGTTAACACTTAGTGTGTATTTTGCTGGTTTTGCGTTAGGTGTATTTTTTATTGGGTGGTTATCAGATATAATTGGTCGTCGCCGGGCGATGTTACTTGGAATTGTCGTATATGGCGCTGGGAGTTTCTTATGCTATATTGCAAATTCCATTGAAGTTTTATTGGTAAGTCGTTTTATTCAAGCGTTTGGAGCAAGTGCAGGATCAGTTGTGACGCAAACGATTCTTCGTGAAAGTGTAGAAGGGCATAAGAGGCATGTTATGTTTGCTCAAATCTCGGCAGTCATTGCTTTTACACCAGCGATAGGACCGTTAATTGGTGGCTTTCTTGATCAAATGTTTGGATTTAAAATAGTATTTTTAAGTTTAGTAGTTATGAGTATCGGTATTTTTCTGTATACGTTTGTTTCTCTTCCTGAAACAAAAACGGGCTCAGTAACGAATAAAATAAATGTATTTTCAGTCTTGAAGAGGTTAATTACAAATCCGAAAGTGGTAACATATGGGCTGTTAATTGGAGGAGCAAATGGTGTTTTATTTAGCTATTATGCAGAAGCGCCGTTTATCTTTATTGAATACTTTCAGTTATCGCCTAGTATGTACGGGTTTTTAGGAATTGTTGTTGCGTCTGCTTCTATTATTGGGGCGAAAGTTTCAAAACGATTGCTTGCCACGTATAGACCAGAGAAAATTATATATATTGGTTGTCTTGTAATGACAGTGGGAGCTATCCTTTTAACTGTTATTACAGCATTGGGATTAAACCAAAACATAATATATATGATTGGATTTTTAATAGCGATGTTTATATTGCTATTAGGAATTGGAGTAGCGTTGCCTAACTGTTTAAGTTTAGCATTAGTAGATTTTCAAGATGTTATTGGTACAGCCGGAGCATTGTTTAGCTTAGGATACTATGTAATTGTAACGATGACAATTTTGGGGATGAGTCAGCTGCATACAGGCTCGTTACTAGTGATGCCACTTTATTTTCTGGTTATTGTAGTTATAATGGTAGTGTTTACTAGGGTATTTATCTTTGGTAAGCAAACTTCGAAATCGATTTAAATATGAAATTGTAAAAGAGTCTCATTTTTTAATGAGACTCTTTTATATTTTGGCTGGGGTAAAGAAGTTAGTAGTTTATTAATATATTAAATTTCTCATTGGTATATAAATCGAATGTGTGGGAAATTACGTTATTAACTATAAAGGTTGAAGTATTTGACATATGAAACCGAGGAAGATATACTTTCCTCGGTTATTTATATTGTAATAATATTCATGCCGGAATCATATTGAATAGATGTATTTTATTGTTAATTTAGTTAAAAATTAATCAGACTTATGTATAATAATTTATTGAAAAAATAATTGAATTTTTCAGATTAATGAATTAATATAAGGTAAGTAATTTTAAGATTTATAGAATATTGGAAGATGAAAGGTTTTGAGAATTTTATTAGGAGCGCAAAACGATTTTAGGATAGCTTTAAAGCTAGTGTAAAATGACGTTTGCTTCATCATTTTCAGGGCCGAAAGGAATTAGGGGAAAGCATCTTGTGTTAAAATGCGGCTATGAATCATCTAAGAGGGGGAAGTGAAGTGGCAAACAAAGAATTGAAAAGAGGTTTAGAAGCACGTCATATTCAAATGATTGCTTTAGGCGGAACGATTGGTGTTGGTTTGTTTATGGGGTCAGCCAGCACAATTAAATGGACAGGTCCGTCAGTAATGCTTGCTTATGCCATTGCAGGTATTTTTATCTTCTTCATCATGCGTGCCATGGGAGAAATGTTGTATATGGAGCCAAGTACAGGCTCATTTGCGACGTTCGGTCATAAGTATATTCACCCGTTAGCTGGTTATATGACAGCGTGGAGTAACTGGTTCCAGTGGGTTATCGTTGGGATGTCAGAAATTATCGCGGTTGGAGCATATATGCAATATTGGTTCCCGGATTTACCAGCTTGGATACCAGGTATAATCGCAATGGTTATTCTTGGTGCAGCTAACTTAATTTCAGTTAAGTCATTTGGTGAATTTGAATTTTGGTTTGCGATGATTAAAATCGTTACGATTCTATTAATGATTATTGCGGGATTTGGCCTTATTTTCTTTGGAATTGGTAACGGCGGAGAAGCGATTGGCATATCTAATCTTTGGTCAAATGGCGGTTTCTTTACAGGTGGTTTTTCAGGATTCTTCTTTGCATTATCACTTGTAGTTGGAGCGTATCAAGGTGTGGAATTAATCGGTATTACTGCTGGTGAAGCGAAGGATCCAAAGAAGACACTTACAAGAGCGATTCAAAGTACAATTTGGCGTATTTTAATTTTCTACATCGGTGCTATTTTCGTTATTGTAACTGTGTATCCGTGGGATCAATTAAGTACAATTGGTAGCCCGTTCGTAGCGACTTTTGCGAAAGTTGGTATTACGGCAGCAGCTGGACTTATTAACTTTGTTGTTATTACAGCAGCAATGTCTGGTTGTAATAGTGGTATTTATAGTGCTGGTCGTATGCTTTATACGTTAGGTGTAAATGGACAAGCACCGAAATATTTTACGAAACTTTCTGGAAATGGTGTACCTTTATTTGGTACAGTTGGCGTAATTATCGGTCTGGCGGTTGGTGTTGTTTTAAGTTACATCGCACCGAAAAACTTATTCGTATATGTATATAGTGCGAGTGTACTTCCTGGTATGGTACCATGGTTTGTCATTTTAATTAGTCAAATTAATTTTAGAAAAGAAAAGGGAGCAGAGATGAAAGATCATCCATTCAAAATGCCATTTGCTCCTGTAACAAACTATTTAACGATTGCCTTTTTAATTATGGTATTAATCGGAATGTGGTTTAACGATGATACTCGTATTTCATTAGTTGTAGGTATTATTTTCTTAGCTATCGTTACAATTAGTTTCTATGCTTTCGGAATAGGAAAGCGAGCTCCGTTAGACGTTCAAAATAATAAAGAGATTTCAAGTAAATAAAGAAAAGGCTGTTCATCTGGAACAGCCTTTTCTTATTGTTGCTATTTGTCGATAAATCGATATAGCTTGACGAATCGTTGATATAATTTGATTTATGATAGATATATTTGAAAAATCGTTGATATATTGTACGTTATGATAGATATATTCGAAAAATCGTTGATATATTGTACATTATGATAGATATATTCGAAAAATCGTTAATATAGTTTCACATACTATCTGTCACTATCATGATTAAAATCTCTCTAATACGATTTTCCCAATGGTGTGCCCGCTTTCAAGTAGTGCATGTGCTTTCTTTAAGTTTTCAGCGTTAATCGGTGTTAATGTTTCATTGTTATGTAAGCTGTACTGATAGTCTAGAAGGAGTTTATTTCTAAAAAGAAGAATTTTTTATTGTATTACTTTATCCCAAACTAAATGTAAAGGTGGATACATAATGACAGTAAAGAAGCTTTATTTCATCCCAGCAGGTCGTTGTATGTTAGATCATTCTTCTGTTAATAGTACACTCGCGCCGGGGAATTTATTGAACTTACCTGTATGGTGTTATCTTTTGGAGACAGAAGAGGGGCCTATTTTAGTAGATACAGGTATGCCAGAAAGTGCAGTTAATAATGAAGGGATTTTTAACGGTACATTTGTTGAAGGACAGATTTTACCGAAAATGACTGAAGAAGATAGAATCGTGAATATATTAAAGCGTGTAGGGTATGAGCCGGACGACCTTTTATATATTATTAGTTCTCACTTACATTTTGATCATGCAGGAGGAAACGGTGCTTTTACAAATACACCGATTATTGTGCAGCGAGCGGAATATGAGGCAGCACTTCATAGAGAAGAATATATGAAAGAATGTATATTACCGCATTTGAACTACAAAATTATTGAAGGGGATTATGAAGTGGTACCAGGTGTTCAATTATTGTATACGCCAGGTCATTCTCCAGGCCATCAGTCGTTATTCATTGAGACGGAGCAATCCGGTTCAGTTTTATTAACAATTGATGCATCGTACACGAAAGAGAATTTTGAAGATGAAGTGCCGTTCGCAGGATTTGATCCAGAATTAGCTTTATCTTCAATCAAACGCTTAAAAGAAGTTGTGACAAAAGAGAAATCGATTGTTTTCTTTGGTCATGATATAGAGCAGGAAAAGGGTTGTAGAGTGTTCCCGGAGTATATATAGTGCAAAAAGTCATGAGTTCGCGTGCTCATGACTTTTTCGTTTAAATAATTTTTTTAAATAAATTATAAACTTTTTTTGAACTATCTTCGTTTAACTGATAGTACGTAAGTTTTACATCATCAGGAGTATCTTGCTGAGCAATCATCACTTCGCTACTGTGATGATCAACTACCCATATGAAATATTTTTTATAAGTTCCATCCTCGAAAGTAATCCACATATCACAATCTATTAAGTCTGATCCTTCTTCATCTAATGTTAATTTACCTTTTTTTGCGGTATTCATACTGTTAATAAACGTTTTTAATTCATCTGTTTTTGTGAGAAAGATATCCTGTTTTGTTTTAATTGATTCGACATGTATATCTTTTATTTCCTGTTTTCCTAAAAAAACAGGGGGCTCATTTGGATCTCGCGAGCTTGAAATAATAGTAGCTTTCTTTTTCGGTTTATTTGCAGTATAGAGATCTTGAATAGATTTTCCCGAGTTTATAAACCATGCAATTCCAGAAATAATTAATACGCTACCTAGCAATAAAATAATTTTTTTAATAGGATTTTCTCCTCTCTATTACTTCGTGTGAAGAGCTTTTCTATTAATATATGATAGGTAAGCGTAAAGTATTATAGTTGAACTTGGTTATGCTTCACAGTTTTTATCGGGCGATCTATGAGTAAATTGTAAGTGAGCCCAATTAATACGAAAATGCCACCGATAACTTTCCCGATTGAGAGTTCATTTGTCAGGAAGAAATCAATAATAGTCCCCGCAAATAATTGTCCGATAAAGATGAGTAATGTTAAATAAAAGGCTGATATTTTAGGAGTAATATAGTTGGATAATGAAATAACGATAACGCCTACTAATCCGCCTAAATATACAGCGATAGGAATGGACTGTAACGTATGCATTGGAATATACAATGAATCTGAACTGAACATTAAAAATAACATAGAGAAAAATAAGCCAGTAATATAATTAAAAAACGTGCCTTCCCAATTGCCAATTTTCTTTGCTAAATTCGCGTTAATAATTCTAGCAACGACGATAGAAACACCAGCTAAAATAGCGATCGTAATATATAACATTTTCTTGCCCCCATTAATAAATTGTCATGATTATAATTCCAGAAGAGATGAAACATAATCCAACTAGTTTTTTCCTTTCAAACTTTGCAACTTTCATTCCTAATAAACCGAAATGATCAATAACGATGGAAGCAATGGATTGACCGAGTAAACTTAATGCGATCGTAATAGAGGCACCAAGGACGGAGAAACTTATATTGTTAAAAAGAACAGTGAATACTCCAATCGCTCCAGCACTATATAAAAAAAGTGGAATACTTTTATCAAAATGGATTTTATGTTTGTTTATGATTAAAACGAAAATAACTGCAATTAAACCGACAAGGTGAATGACAACACTTGCTGTATACTTCCCAATTAACTCGGATAAAATTCCATTCAATGGAAGCATAACGGCGATGAGCACACCAATAAAGACAGAAAGAAAGTTATACAATGTAATATCCCCTTTGTATTTCATATTTGTAATGACTGTATCATGCTGAAATTGTGTATTGTTATGACATATGTCATAGTGGAAGAAGAAAATTTTGATTACAATGGGGATGAGTTGTAAAGGTGGGGAACTATGAAGAAAGTATGTAATTCTATTAAATTAGCAGAGTATATGAAGAAAAATAATATTGATTCATTTTTTAGTCATGATATGAAGCCATATATGGAACTTATATTTTTTAAAAAGAATGAGTTTATTTGTAGAGAAAATGAAGAGATAGATTATTTATTTTTCTTCGTTGAAGGAAAAGCGAAAGCGTTTAATACATTAAGTAACGGGAAATCTGTATTATTATGCTTTTATGATAGCTTGCAGCTGTTAGGAGATGTGGAGTTAATTCATTCTCAAAAGACAACTTCAAACGTACAAGTGATGGCAGATTCATATTGTGTTGGTTTGCCTTTAGGGAAAGTGAGAAATCAACTATTTAATGATGCGAAATTTTTACGATGTATTTGCGGATCGTTAGCGCATAAGTTAAATCGGCTTTCAAAAAATAGTACAATTAATTTACTATATCCTCTTGAAAATAGACTTGCGAGTTACATGTTAGCAGCAGGAGAACGGGCAGTACAGCACGGAAATAGAATTGTATTTAGTGGGAATTTAACGGAAACAGCGGAATTGTTAGGAACGAGCTATCGGCATTTGTTGCGCACATTAAATGTTTTTTGTGATAAAGAGATAATAAAGAAGAATGATGGTTGTTTTGAAGTAGTAAACGTGGAAGTTTTGAGAGAATTGGCAGCAGATGTTTATAAATAGGAGGAGAGTATAAATGATAACACCTATATTTAGAATTTTTGATATTGAAAAAGCAAAACTATTTTACTTAGGTTTTTTAGGATTTAAACTGGATTGGGAACATCGGTATGAGGAAAATATGCCATTATATTTGCAAATTTCGTTACAGGATGCTGTGATACATTTATCAGAACATCATGGTGATGCCTCACCAGGTGGTGCGATTCGGATCAAAATAGATGATGTAAAGGATTATCATTCTGTAGTATTAAGTAAAGAATATGCTTATTCGAAGCCGAATATAGAAAAAACACCTTGGGGTACAATTGAATTAACTGTAATTGATCCGTTTTCAAATAGAATTACACTATACGAGGAAAAATTGTAGAAATGGAATGAAGAGTAGTTCATAGAGCAGTGAACTGCTCTTTTTTATTTTGAGTAGATATTGAATTATATAAAAATAAAATGTTATGATTATGGAAACGTATGAATATATGAACAAGTATTCATACGTTTAAGAGAAGGAGGGATTAGAGTGAAAGACCTAATTATTATTGGAGCGGGTCAAGCTGGATTAACAATGGGATATTACTTGAAGCAAGAAGGGTATAATTTTTTATTACTTGAGGCAGGAAAACGAGTTGGTGATTCATGGAGAAATCGATATGATTCTTTGCAGCTTTTTACCCCAAGGTCTTACAGTAGCTTGCCGGGTATGGCGTTAATAGGTGAAAAAAATGAATTTCCATATAAAGATGAAATTGCAACTTATTTAGAAGAATATGCAAGACATTTTCAATTACCGGTACAATTACAAACGGAAGTTCTAAAAATAAAGAAAGAAAAAGAAATATTTGAATTACATACTCCTACAGAAATTTTACAAACGAAAAAAGTTATTATCGCATCAGGTGCTTTTCAGCAGCCGTTTATTCCCTCAGTTTCAGCAAATCTATCATCACATATTTTTCAAATACATTCATCACAATATAAATCACCATCACAAATTCCTAAGGGAAAAGTAGTAGTAGTAGGTGGTGGGAATTCAGGAATGCAAATTGCAGTAGAACTGGCAAAGACTCATGAAGTTACGGTGTCTATTAGTCATCCTTTAACGTTTTTACCGTTACAACTTTTTGGAAAAAGTATTTTTAATCTGCTAGAAAAAGTGGGTTTATTGTACGCTGAAATAAATACAAAGAGGGGAAGATGGTTTCAGAAGAGAAAGGACCCTATTTTCGGTTTTGAAGGTAAGAAACTTATTCGTAATGGAGCAATCAAACTGCAAGAAAAAGTAGTAAGTGCATCAGGAAATAACATTATGTTTCAGAATGGTGATACTTATAGTGCAGAAAGCATTATATGGTCAACTGGTTTTGTTCAAAATTATAATTGGATTGAAATTGAACAGGCAGTGAATGAGAAAGGATTTCCTAATCATATAAAGGGAATCAGTCCAGTAAAAGGATTGTATTATATCGGTTTACCATGGCAATCTCAAAGGGGTTCCGCACTTATTTGTGGTGTAGGAAAGGATGCAGAGTATGTACTTTCTGAAATCAAAAAAATAGATCAGTAGCAATAACTACTGATCATCCATATGTACATGAATTAGGAGAGGTCAAACATTTATTAACTTTATTATAATAGATTTTCATAGAATTAAAAACTGAAAATTCAAATTTAATGTTGAGAAAGTTTTTTGTATCGAAATATATGAAAAAATAGGGATTTTTATTAAAACAGAAAAAGATATTTCTATTTTAGTAAATTATGATATAGTCTAAATAAGCGTGTTTTTCCATAAATGTAATTATTTTCATTGTAATTTTGTTTATATGAGGGAAGGAGAAGTAATTATGAAGTTTGATGATCAACGCTTACTAGGAGTCCGATTAGGTTCTGTACTTGTGACAGAGGAAAATCAATATTTAGTAATTAAGAAAAAAGATCATTATGCACTGTTAAATATACATAATTTAGAATGCACTCATGTTGAAGTGCAGTTAGAACATTTGGAAGAAATGTTGCGGGAAGATTTCCAAGAAAGTATAACGGAGATTATCGCACCAGAACATATAAAAATTGTTGCGAAAAATGTTATATAGATAAAGAAGCTGGAAGGAACAGCTTCTTTATTTTCATTATAAGGATAACGTTTTTACAACCTCACCAATGAAGTGTTTTCTTTTTTAGTTAGTTTGAAGTGAACTTTTGAAAAAATTTGTCTCGGTACATGTACATAACGCATGAGATTGTTATTAAAGAAAGGATGATTTGTTTGTTTTTAATTGGTGCATTGAAAACAAGCCAACCAACTATATCGAATAACAAATGTAGCACGATTGAAAGAACTACAAATTGAAGTAACGTATTTAAAAATCTTTTCATAAAGTGTCCCCCTAAAATAATAGGTTTTATTAACAGTTTGATATAGTGATATTATACATTAAATGTTTATTATGGTAAAATTTACATAAGTTAGTGGAATAAAGAAAATGAAAGTTAGTAAGGGGAAACATTCATGGAATTCTGGATGGTTATACTGATAGTAGCTGTTGGTTTCATTTATATCGCTGAAAAATTAACTACAATTGAAAAGAAAAATGATGCGCGTTTAAAGAGAATTGAAGATAGATTACAATTAATTACGAAAGAAATGGGAATTATAGAAAGAGAACCTGAAATTAATAAAGAACTACGCCAGCTTGTAGAAGAAGGCAAAAAAATTACAGCAGTTAAGAGAGTAAGAGAAGCTTTTGGTTTTTCCTTACTAGAAGCGAAGCAATATGTTGATAAATTATAAAAAAGATCATCCATTTGGGTGATCTTTTTTACTGCACCATGCGTGTATTTACATAAGCCGCGATTATAAAGTGTCCAATTAGAGTGATAGGAATAACGATTGTGACATTAGGCGTAGTGAAGACACTACCGATTGTCGCAATGACACCAGCAATTAAATTATAAAGACCTACTATTTTTGATAGTTTCACTTTATCAGGCACGCGGCGTTCGTTGAATCCTGATAAGAGCCAAGTGTACTGCTTTACTCCGATGAAATAAGCTAGTGCAAATGAAATGATTGCTACTATAAATAGTGTTGGTGAAGCGAAGAGAGTCATTGCAAACACCTCCGTTAATGGGCTATAAATAAATTATAGTCCGAATGTTATAATTTAACAAAATATAATTTTGGTTTTAAGTGTAATAGAAAAATGGAGTATTGATAATGAGGGGAGATTAAGTATGAATATTGTGGAGTTTCAGAGGTATGTATCAAATTTCAGTAAAGAAAAAGGATTTCAAGATACAACAATTGAAGAGCGTACGATATATACGATGGCGGAATTAGGTGAATTAGCGGAAGTCATATTAAAGCGTGATACAATACAAGATGCGAAAAGAGAAATCGGTTTAGAAATGTTTGATGTAATTTGGAATGTATGTGATTTAGCAAATAAATTAAATATTGATTTAGAGAAGGCGTTTAAAGAAAAAATGAAAATTAATAAAAAGCGTGAATGGTAAGTAGAATTTTAATTTGTAAAGATGGGTGATATGAATGAAAAAGAAGCTTTTTATAGGAGGAACCTTTACTTTAATTAGTGTAATAAGTGTTGTCGTTTACTTAGTTTTTCAAGGCATATTCATTCCGAATCAAATAAGTGCTGATAAGTATGAAATAAAAGGTGTAGATGTCGCATCGTATCAAGGGGATATAGATTGGAGAGAGTTAAAAAAGCAAAATATGAAGTTTGCGTTTATAAAGGCGACTGAAGGAAGTTCGTTTGTGGATGAGTACTTTTCGAAAAATTGGAGGAATGCGAATAAGACAGATATACGCATCGGAGCGTATCATTTTTTTAGTTTCGATAGTAAGGGCGAAACACAAGCAGAGCAATTTATACGAACTGTTCCAAAATATAAACAAGCACTGCCACCCGTGATTGATGTTGAGTTTTACGCTAACAAAAAAGATAATCCGCCTAAGCGTGAAGATGTTACGAAAGAGTTGGCGGTCATGATTGAAATGCTAGAAAAACATTACGATAAGAAAGTAATATTGTATGCAACGCAAGAGGCATATGATTTATATATAAAGGATGCGTATCCAAAATGTGATATATGGATTCGTAGTGTTTTTACAAAACCGAGTTTATCTGATGAGAGAAAATGGACGTTTTGGCAATACACGAACCGCGGGAGATTAAGCGGTTATAATGGAAAAGAAAAGCATATTGATTTGAATGTATTTTATGGGAATGAGGAAGAGTTTGAGAGTTATGGAATGAAAGATTAAGTTTTAAAGCGTACAAAATTTTGTACGCTTTTTTGTTAATTACATAAAAGTATGCAAATGAAGATGGAACAAACATTTGAGATGAATTGTCTAATATAGGTAATAACTATTTAGCTTGAAAGAAAGGGTTGATAACATGAAAAAGAATACGTTGTTAAAAGTAGGATTATGTGTAAGTTTACTAGGAACAACTCAATTTGTTAGCACGATTTCTTCTGTACAAGCATCACAAAAGGTAGAGCAAATAGTAATCAAAAATGAGACGGGAACTATTTCAATATCTCAGTTAAACAAGAATGTATGGGTTCATACGGAGTTAGGTTATTTTAATGGAGAAGCAGTTCCTTCGAACGGTCTAGTTCTTAATACTTCTAAAGGGCTAGTACTTGTTGATTCTTCTTGGGATAACAAATTAACGAAGGAACTAATAGAAATGGTAGAAAAGAAATTTCAGAAGCGCGTAACAGATGTCATTATTACACATGCGCACGCTGATCGAATTGGCGGAATAACAGCGTTGAAAGAAAGAGGCATTAAAGCGCATAGTACAGCATTAACCGCAGAACTAGCAAAGAACAGTGGATATGAAGAGCCGCTTGGAGATTTACAAACAATTATGAGTTTGAAGTTTGGCAATACAAAAGTAGAAACGTTCTATCCAGGGAAAGGACATACAGAAGATAATATTGTTGTTTGGTTGCCACAATATCAAATTTTAGCTGGAGGCTGTTTAGTAAAATCTGCGGAAGCTAAAGATTTAGGAAATGTTGCGGATGCGTATGTAAATGAATGGTCTACATCGATTGAGAATGTGCTGAAGCGATATGGAAATATAAATTCGGTAGTACCTGGTCATGGAGAAGTAGGAGACAAGGGATTACTTTTACATACATTGGATTTATTAAAATAAGAAATTGTAGAAATACAAAAGAAAGGAGAAATAATTTTCTCCTTTCTTTCTTCTAACTATATTTAAATGCTGAATCTGTCGATTACGTCAGCATATATTACTGAGATTTTAATTCCAAGTATACAAATACTAGTACTGTCATAATTGCAATAACAACGTAAGTAGCATCAAGCATTATAAGTGTTTTTAAAGTTTCAGTCATCGTAATTCACCCCTGTTATAAAAATATAACATGATCTTTTTATTGATTAGATTAGAGATCATAAAGATAAAATGTATATGAAATTTCTTAAGTAGCTTCTATATAAATATATCATATAAATAATGTAAGTAATGTTAAGATAGTGTAAATGTATTGTAAATAAAGAGGTTTACAATGAAGGCTTTAATAAAAAAATGATAGTTCCTTAAAATAAAAAATACGCTATTTTCATATGAGATGAATTGCAATTATTTGTATAAGGGATTCAAAAAAATTTTTTCGTTGTATATATTTCTCCAAATTAATTATTTAGCTATTTAAAAGTATCGAAAGATGTGTGCACACTAATGTATATTTTTTGGATGTCAATAAAAGTATTATGTCAACAATATGAACTGTCACAAATCTTTATATATTATTGTGATTGATATCACATCACTTTTTTTCAATGGGTATTATGCTTAAGGTGTAATGAATGATTGGGAGAGGGTGGGATGATATGTTTTGTTATCAATGTGAACAAACGCCAACAGGCGGATGTAAAGTAATGGGTGTTTGTGGCAAGAATGAAACGATTGCGAGTTTACAAGATACGATTGTGTTTGGGCTAAAAGGAATTGCAGCTTATCGCACACATGCTGCTCAGCTAGGGTATACGGATGCATTTGTAGATGCTACAACACAAGAAGCTTTATATATGACATTAACAAATTCTAACTTTAACGAACAAGAGCATATTGATATGGCTATGAAAGTTGGGAAATCAGCTTTACGGGTGATGGAGTTATTGGATGAGGCACATACGAATCATTTTGGTGTGCCAGAGCCTGTACAAATTACACAAAATCGTGTAGAAGGTAAAGCAATTGTAGTTACGGGCCATAATTTATTTGCATTAGAAGAACTATTAAAGCAAACAGAAGGAAAAGACATTAATATTTATACACATTCTGAAATGCTACCAGCACACGGATATCCGCAGCTGAAAAAATATAAACATTTAAAAGGAAACATCGGCAAGGCATGGTATGATAAAAGACGCCTTTTTGAAAAATTTACTGGTGCCATATTAGCTACAACGAACTGTGTTATGCCAATTAAAGGATCGTACTCTGATCGATTCTTTTCATATGATATTGCAGGTTTAGAAGGTGTACAAAAAATTGAAAATGATAATTTTACACCATTGATTCAAAAAGCGCTAGAACTTCCAGAAGTACATATGGAGTCAGATGAACAGTTAGTGACAGGCTTTCATCATAATACAGTATTGTCATTAGCTCCAGAAATTATTGATGCAGTAAAAGAAGGGAAAATAAAGCGTTTCTTTGTTATCGCCGGTTGTGATGCACCGGGAAAAGGCGGAGAATATTATCGTGAATTAGCAACGTCGCTTCCGCAAGAAACAGTTATTTTAACAACTTCTTGCGGAAAATTCCGCTTTAATGATGTAGATTACGGTGTTGTACCTGGTACGGAAATTCCGCGTTACATTGATTTAGGACAGTGTAATAATTCCATTTCTACAGTGAAAATAGCGGCTGCATTAGCTGATGCTTTCCAATGTGAGGTGAATGAATTGCCAGTAAGTATTGTGCTATCATGGTTTGAACAAAAAGCGGTTGCCATTTTACTCGGGCTATTTAGTCTTGGGATTCAAGATATTCGCATCGGTCCAAAGGCTCCTGAATTTATTTCACCTGGCGTGCTTGATGTATTACAAGAAACATTTGGTTTAAAACTAATTACAAATGCAGCAGAAGACATAGGTATGATGTTATCGTAACAAAAAAATGATCTGTCTTATTAAATAAGAAGAGCTAGCCATATTTATTAACTTTGGTATAGTATAGTGCCCCAAAACAAAAATGTAGAATTTTTATTTTGGGGTAGTTTCTTTTCTTAGTGGGATAGGTATGGGGAAATTAAAAAAAGAAAACAGGCTGTATCGAATAGGTAATAGTTGATTTTAGAAAAAAATATAAAATCGAGTTGACATTCATCGCTACTTAGTCATACAATGTAGTTGTAATAAGCAATACTGAGTAGTGTTGTTTCTCAAAATATTTTCAGTAGACAATAGGTAATAGCGGATTATAGAAAAAATTTGAAAATCAGTTGACATTCATCGCTACTTAGTCATACAATGTAGTTGTAATAAGTAATACTGAATAGTGTGGTTTTACTCAAAAACTATTCAGTAAAAAATTCGCCTTAGTACTCTGTGATACTAAATATAAGTCAGACAGAATAGGGGGTAAAGGAGGATCAGGACATGGAAAATTTAACTGAAATGCTGAAAGGTTCACTGGAAGGGTGTGTACTGGAAATCATTAGTCGCCGTGAAACGTATGGCTATGAGATTACCCGCCACCTGAATGATCTTGGGTTTACCGAAGTTGTGGAAGGTACGGTGTATACCATCCTCGTACGATTAGAGAAGAAAAAGCTTGTGAATATTGAAAAGAAACCATCAGATATGGGACCGCCTCGTAAGTTTTATTCATTAAATGAAGAAGGCCGCCAGGAGCTTGAATTGTTTTGGGAAAAATGGGATTTTGTATCGTCAAAAATTAACGTCTTGAAGTCAAAATAGGTTCATAAGATAAAATGTTCCGGCCGATACTTTGGAAATTTCTTGTTCGGTTTTATAAAAAAGGAGGAAAATAAGATGTTAGAAATGTTCAAAAAGTTAATTGGTGATAAAAAAGAGTACAAAATGATGATGGCACGAGTTGAGGCTCTGCCAGAGGACTACCAATTTGTATTTAAGAAAATTCAAAACTACATGTGGAATTTTTCAGCGGGTAACGGGATGGATATGTTACACATACAGTATGAATTAATCGATTTGTTCGAAGCGGGTGCAGCGGAAGGAAGACAAGTGCTTGACATTACTGGGGATGACGTGGCTTCCTTTGCTGACGAACTAGTGGCAAATGCTAAAACTTACGTCTCCAAGTATCGTGAAGATTTGAATGAAAGTATTATGAAGAAATTGAGAAAAAAATAAATGGAATAATTAGTACCGACTGATTAGCTGGTTACACATATGAATTGCCATCATAGCTATTCAGTTATATTTTTAACTCGGTACTAAGTAATACAGAATATCGGTGATACTAAATAGATAGAGGTAAATAAATAGTCTTCGCAAAACATTTTTATAGGGAGGAAAAAAGTATGAGTCATGCAGCGATTTCTGTAAAAGGCTTGAAAAAATCCTTTAAAGACAAGGAAGTTTTAAAAGGGGTAGATTTTGAGGTGCAGCGTGGAGAAATTTTCGCGCTGCTAGGCTCAAATGGAGCGGGAAAGACGACAACGGTCAACATCCTTTCGACACTAATGAAGCAAGATAGCGGTAAAGTAAGTATTTGTGGATTTGATGTACAGAGTCAATCAGATCATGTTCGTCAAAGTATCAGTTTGACAGGGCAGTTCGCAGCTTTAGACGGTATGCTGACTGGGAGGGAAAACTTGATAATGATCGCCAAATTACGTGGTGTTTCCAATCCCGCTCAAGTTGCTGACAATCTACTTGCAAGATTTAGTCTGACTGATGCGGCAAACCAAAGGGCAGATCAGTATTCAGGCGGGATGAAGCGCCGGCTTGATATCGCGATGAGTTTGATTGGGGCGCCAGCAGTTATTTTTCTTGACGAACCAACGACTGGACTTGATCCTGAAGCGCGAATCGAAGTGTGGGATACAGTCAAGGAACTTGCTGGTAGCGGTACAACTATTTTGCTTACGACTCAGTACTTGGAGGAAGCAGAACAACTGGCAGACCGTATCGCTATTTTGCATGGCGGAAAAATTATTACGACAGGTACTCTTGCTGAACTAAAAGAGATGTTCCCGCCAGCAAAAGTGGAGTATATCGAGAAGCAACCGACATTGGAAGAAATATTCCTTGCGATCATTGGCAAAAAGGAGGAGATGTAAATGAAAAGTAAAACAGGTGTATTACTAGGTCGTTTAATGCGTAACATTATGCGCAGTCCGGATACAATTATTACAGTAGCGATTACACCGATTATGATGATGCTATTATTTGTCTACGTGTTTGGCGGCGCAATAAAAACTGGAACGGAAAACTACGTTAATTATTTATTGCCGGGAATTTTGCTAATGGCTATCGCATCCGGTGTAGCTTACACTTCCGTGCGACTCTTTATGGATGTAAAGAGTGGGCTGATGGCACGTTTCATTACGATGCCTATTAAGCGCTCATCGATATTGTGGGCTCACGTTCTAACCTCTCTGGTTGCTAATGTACTTACTATCGTGGTGGTTATTCTTGTTGCACTCTTAATGGGTTTCCGTTCCAGTGCTAATATTCTAGATTGGCTCGCGGTAGCTGGGATACTTGGGATGTTTACGCTGGCGCTAACATGGCTAGCTATCATTCCAGGATTGAAAGCGAGGTCTATGGAAGGGGCGACTGCTTACTCGTACCCGCTAGTTTTTCTTCCATTTATTAGTTCGGCCTTTGTGCCTACCGAAACGATGCCAAAAATTGTTCGTGCGTTTGCAGAGAATCAGCCTGTAACTTCAATCGTGAATGCGATTCGTGCTCTTTTATATGAAGGAACTGTTGGAAACGATATTTGGATTGCGCTCGCTTGGTGCGTAGGTATAATGATTATTTCTTACTTTTTCGCCAGTAAAGCATTTAAACGTCAGTTAGGGTAAGAAACGAGATAAACGAAACCTTCAGGAATAATATATATTTAGAAAAGCACGGGAGATTTTCCGTGCTTTTATTATTTATCATGCTCTCATTGTAGTAAATGAAATGGTATTTAAAAATAGAATAATTGTCCATAAAGCTTAATATTTGAGGCTCACTGCTTATGGAATGTATAAGCACACTCGTTTTTGTAAATCTGCTAATACTTCATCGGGAATTTCTTTGATTTTAATATCCTTCCCTAGAAAAAGCAGCCAATTTATTATTTCCGTCATTTCATCGGGATTGTTAACATTGATAAAAGTTTGTAAAATGGCTGTGGATTGGTAAGGATTAGTATAAGATATTGAAATTTTTAAAGGATGGTATTTTTTGAACTGGGCAATTGCTGTCGGACCAAGTTCAAATACAAGGTTAATTGCTTCGTCCTTCTTACTTAGTTTTTCTAAAATCTTTTTCTTATTTAGCCTTTTGTTCGTCGTGTATGGTTCGATATTAATGAGATCATCGACAGGAAACATCATCTTCTTTTCTTTTTTTAAGTCAAACCCTTCAATGATCCAATGGCTTTTTTCTTGATAAAGGTGCAATAGATAAATTGGATAAGACTTGATTTCTTCATCTTCTTTCATAGTAATCAATAAATGGTTATCCAAAAGAAGGATTTGAATGAGTTTTTCTAACATAGGATGGGGGAGATCAGAAAGCTCAAGTAGATCGGGATTATGAGGGTTAGTCCCTTGGAAAAGCAAGAGTTGATTTAAAAGAACGAGATCATCTTGCTGGGTTTCTGAGATGAGTCCTAGTAGTTTTTCGGCTAAAGATTGACGACTCTTTAGGTAGGGAAGTTGTTGATTCCTTGTAGCCATAAAGGCAATAAAAAGAGCTTTCACTTCATTATCAGTAAAGCGAACAACGGGCAGGATAGAGTTGTGCATAACAAAATATCCCCCGGTCCTCCCAACTTCAGCGACAAGTGGCATTCCCATAGCTTCAATTTCTCTAATGTCTCTAATAGCTGTCGACCGTGATATGTTAAATTCTTGTATAATTTCAGAAATTGTAAAGTGAGAGCGGTTGTTGATATACCGCATAATTGTATTAATCCGTTCAACTTTTTTCATTTTAGTCTCCTAAACAGTATCATTTTTTGACATGGTTTAAAGGTATTATAAACGTATCAGATGAAAAGATAAATCGTTTGATTAATAAAAAAAGAGGCAGGTTTTGAATATGAAAAATTATTCTATAGAAGAAAAAGATAGCTTTATTGTGTTAGGTATTGGAACTGAAATTAAGAGTGAATACACAGACTTTGCTGGAATAAATAAAGAAAAGGAAGACTTTTGGTCGGCTGTTAAAGAAGATGGAAGGCTGGACACTTTAAAAGCTTTAGCTACAAATGAATACATTTTTTCCGTGAGCGAAGCGGTGAATAACAAAATGATGTATTATGCGGGTGTCATGACAGAAGCACAAATAGAAGAAGAATCTAGAGTGATTCAGTTTCCGAGGGGAGAATACTTAGTAGTGAAAGGGGAAGACAAAACGGCTAAAGAGCTAAGTAATAAGCTTACTGGCATCGCCTTCGGTCAAGCTTTACCAGAAGCAAAGGATTTTGCCTACGTTGGTGGACCGAATACAACGGTTGAGATGGGACAGAGAAATGGCTTAGTATTTGGTGAAATGTGGATTCCGGTTGTTAGGAAGTAAAGTGATAAAAGGTGCGAATATAGAAAGTAGAGGCTAACGATCTTGTATTGTTGGCCTTTTTGAAATGAATATAATATTCATATACTGCTACACAGTATGTTCTGATGAAATGGAATAAAAGGGAATTGCTGTAAGGTGGTGGCAGATTGAATAAAAAAAGATTATTTGAGCTATTCATAGTAACGTTTGTTTTTCTATTCCTTCATGTAAGTACATTTACTAATGAAAAATTTAACGATAAATTGGGATCTTTTACTTATATTGTTTTATTTCTTATGCTTACTATCAACGCTATATTTATAGAAAGGTATTTTGGTGATATACAAAAGTGGATTCGAAATATTACATGTTGCTTTGCTTTATTTGTAGTGGTTTTAGTAGCTCTATGGATAGGTTATTTTTAGTCCTTACTTAAGAGAATGAGAAATATGTGATTACACTACATTTGATCCGATACTATTACTTAGCTGCATCGGTTTATATTAATCTTTTCTCTCCTCAATCATGATAAAATGTACAATAGGAAATTTTATGTAAGATAAAGAAGGAAGGTTTATGGTGAGCCTGAGTACTTTGCTAGCTTTTGCGCTTGTTTTACTTAGTATGGTTTGTTCACCTGGGCCTATTTTGATTTATCTTATTTCTCGTTCCATTACACAGGGGCGTATGACAGGATTTATTTTTTTATTAAGCATCATGCTTGGATTTGTAATTCATATAAATGAAGCAACTTTAGTATTCACTCAAAAATCCATTGTCTATGAAACAACTAGATTTGTAAACGGCTTTAATAGAAAGATGTCTATTGTATTTTTTGCGGCAAGATTAAATAGCTTTTTTGTTACTTTACAATAAAGTATACTTAATATCAGTAATTCATGTAATTAGGGGTGGTTTCTATATTTAGAGAAAATACAAAAAGGATACTTCTGTCATTAGTAACAAATCCAATACTAATAATTGTATACGGAATTTTTTGTTATGAGTTGGCCTTATACTGTAAGTACGGAAGAATGAATTATAATATTTACATTTTGTTATTATGTATAGTACTTTTTATATCCATAACTATATTTACTACAATGCGGGTGATAAAAAATAGAGAATATGAATCTAAAAAATTAACAAATTCAATAGCATGGAGATCCATTTCTATTATCATTATTGTTGCAATTACATCATTTTATGGGATGCAGATTTATAAAAGTGCAATAAATTACAATGGTAAATTGGCATGGTTTATAGAAAAGTTAAAACATGAAAGGTCAGTTAAACTTAAACATAATAATATATATAAGTCTGGAGTAGAAGGTATTTTTGAAGATATAAATAAAAAATATCCTTTGCCAAAGAAATTGTATATGGCAACTGATTTTGATCTTACATTTCATTCAGATGGAACAATCACAGCGTTTGATACATTTGTTTATGGGAAAAATGATGATGGGAAAGAAGAAACTTATTTAATCTCTTATAATAAGAAGAAGTCAGAAGATATTACTATAATACGAGACGGATACGCAAAGCCTGATTATAATGATGATAAATTAGTAGAACCTTTAATTGAAACGGTTAAGGCGATTCCAGTTAAGCAAACGGTTAGAAAATGGAATGAAAGTAAGTATGGGTTGATTTATTATGGAAAAAGAAATTGGGGATCCAATACAGAGGGAATTATTAATATTACTGAGGATGGTAAGGGACAGAGTCTTAAAAAAGCAGCTTCTGATATCATTGGATATACTGTATCTATATTTGTCCCTGGAAAAGAGCAAGAGCTAGTCCCTGCTAGATATAATTTAATAAGTGACGCAAGTTGGAGTAAATCAAAGACGCCTCCAAAAGAAGATATGCTTAAAGAGAAGAAACAACAAGATTTAAAGAATGAAAAAGAACAGTTTTTCCTATCGAAAGAAGTTGGTTATAAACTAAATATGACAGATAAAGCATTAGGGAGCGCCTTTTATTCATTAAGCAAGACTAGTGATGAAGGGAAAACATGGGAGGTTATCAATCCAGACCCATTTAATGGGGGGATTGGTAGTGTATCAGGAATCACTTTTATAAATGATAAACTTGGGTTTTTAGGAGCAATTAGGCCTTCTGGTAATGAAGGAGAGTTATATCGCACAGATGATGGGGGAGTATCTTTTAAAAAGGTAGAATATCCGCCGCATGAAGTGAAATTAGATCATACACAGTCCACAATAAGTCCTTTTGATTCACCTAGTATGCCATATGAGAAAGATGGGGTTTTTAATATGTTAGTTGGACAAGGGGCAGATGGAGACTACAATGGCGATAGTAGTGCACTTTATCAATCAAAAGATAACGGAGAGACATGGGAATTTGTAGAAGAAGTGAAAAAGAAATAATCAGAATTTTTTTGAAAAATAAGGTAACTACTTAGCTATACATTTCATTTAGAAGTTTGGTAAGGAGTATAATTCCAGCCATGAAGATAAAAATGGACCTATACCTCGCTGCCTTTCTTTCTTTGTTTTATTTCTTATGCTTACTATCAACGCTATATATAGAAAGGTATTTTGGTGATATACAAAAGTGGATTCGAAATATTACATGTTGCTTTGCTTTATTCGTAGTAGTTTTAGTAGCTCTACGGATAGGTTACTTTTGAATCCAAAGATTGCTATTTTGTATGTATCACTTCTACCTCAATTTGAAGATCCAGAGAAGGGATCGTTGCTTTTTCAAGGTGCAGTTTTGGGACTTACGCAAATCACTGTTAGCTTTATAGTTAACCTTGTAATTGTATGTACAGCAAGTAAAATTGCAAAATGGTTTGGCACACGCCCGACGTGGCTACGAGTACAGCTTTGGCTTATGGCAAGTGTTTTAATGGGGCTTGCTGTACGTCTTGCTTTTGAACGTCGACAGTAAGAGCCTCTTTACCTTCAGTTTCTATAATATAACCTAATAAATATTAATATAATTTATGTATAGTAGATATTTACCTTATAAAATAAGGGGGGAATATTATGACTGAGACAAACGAATCTTTAGAAGTTAATTTGAAAAAAGATGTGAAGTTTTCTATTATAATTCCTGCGCATAATGAAGAAAAGTACATTAGAAAATGTTTAGATTCAATTGCAAAGGCATCAGAGGCATATAAAGAGCAAACGGAAGTTATAGTTGTTTTAAATCGTTGTACAGATAAAACAGAGGAAATAGCAAAATCTTATAATTGTGTTACATTGAAAAATAACGATAAAAACTTATCTAAAATTCGAAATGCAGGGGCTAAAATAGCTAGTGGAGAAATAATCGTTACTATAGACGCTGATACCATAATGACAGAGTCTATGTTGTTTAATGTGGATAAATATTTAGCTTCAGGTACATACATTGGTGGTGGGGTGAATGGTAAGTTTGAAAGAATATCTTTAGGAATATTTCTCTCCGCAATGTTAATCATAATCCCCTTACTTTTTAAGTACGGAGCTATATCTGTAGGGATTTTTTGGTGCTATAGAAAAGACTTTATGGCAATCAACGGATTTAATGAAAACATGCTTATGGCAGAAGATGCAGATTTCGCTAAACGTTTAAAAGAGTGGGGAAAGAAAAAAAATAAGAAATTCGGTACTATTAAAAATGGAATGATAACTTCATGCAGAAGATTTGATACATATGGAGACTGGACTTTACTTAAAAATCCAAAAGTAATTTTAGCTTATCTAAAAGGAAATGATAGAAAATACGCAGATAAGACATATTATGATAACCAAGAAAGATAAAAATGGAGAAAATCAGAAGAGGATAGCTAGTACTTTTTTAGATATAATGAGAATCCAACTTAATTTAATAGATATTATAAGAAAACCACCAATTTGATTATCCTTTTTCAAATTGGTGGTTTTTATTTTTGAAATAAATATGTATTTTTTTATGAAAATATTTTTTGACCCCCATAAAACTATGTATTCCTCCGAATATGTATAGTGAAGAAAATAAATAGAAGAAAAATGACTATGAAAGAATATAAAGCATTAATAAAATTACTAGATTAGGTGGGCATCCAAAATAAAAGGATGAAATTACCAATGGTATAGAGGAGAGTTATTCAAGGATTGCAGATAAAATAGAAAAAGAATAAGCAAAACGAACGGTAGAAAATAAGAAAGTAGATAAAAATACAAACCTAACTGTAGTGCCGAGAGAAAAGGAAAATCATTAAGAAAACGTTGGAAAAAGTTAGACTCGAAAAATATAACTAACAGCAAGAAAACAAGACCGAAGAAAAGTACCAAGAAAATCTGGTTAAATGGTCACTTTTGTAGTGGCCATTTTGCTATTTGAAGGAGGCTGGGAGATTACAAGTGTTGAGTTTAGTAATGAAGATCTTAAGAAAACCGAAAATAGAAGATATCGTATATAACATACAAAACAACGAAGCAGATAAAGAAGCATTTATCGTACAGTATCAGCCTTTTATTAGAAAATCAATTTCATCTGTCTGCCGCCGATATATTACAGAACAGGATGATGAATATAGCATTGGATTGTTTGCGTTTAACGAAGCAATTGAACAGTATTCCTATACAAAAGGAAAATCCTTTTTAGCGTTTGCTGATCTTCTTATAAAAAGAGATGTAATTGACTATATACGTAAGGAGTCTAAACATAACTTTGTCTTTTTAAAAGAAGATGAGCAAGAGGAAATGTTAGAAATGCAAGTGTCGCTTACAGAGTATATGAAAGAGATGGAAAATAGTAACCGTAAGGAGGAAATTCTTCATTTTCAAAGTGTGCTAGCTGAGTTTAAAATCACATTCTCAGAGCTTGCTAAAGAATCTCCTAAGCATCGTGATACGCGTGAGCACTTAATAGAAATTGTAAAAATTATTATAAAAGAAGAGGAAATGATGGAAGAGCTGTTCCGAAAGAAAAAGTTACCGCTTAAACATATTGAACCGCGTGTTAGGGTAAGTCGTAAAACGTTGGAACGACATAGAAAATACATTATTGCAATGTGTATTATTTTTGCAAACAACTATACATATATTCTGGATTACATAAGAGGGGAAAAGCATGATGAATAAAGGAATTGTGATGGATATAAAAAAGCATAGCGTAGTTGTTTTAACACCAAATGGAGAGTTTATTACGTGTAAAAGAAAAGGGGATTCTTGCATGATCGGGGAGGAAATCTCATTTGATGAGCAAGAACAAAAAGCATCGCATTTTTCGATCCCTTCCTTTCTAAAACCTGCATCAATACTTGTTGCTTGTTTTCTATTTGCAGTGCTGTTTTTCTACAACCAACCAGAAGAAAAAGTATTTGCTTACGTCTCAGTTGATATAAATCCAAGTTTAGAGGTGAGCGTAACGAAGGATTTTCGTGTTATAGATTTACAGGCTTGTAATGATGATGGAAGGCGTATTTTAAAAGAATTGAAGCAATGGGAAAATAAACAATTACAAGAAGTAATACGTACTATTATAAAGCAAAGTCAAGAGGATAAGTATTTAACGAATGATAAGCAAGTTATGCTAACAGCAGTTGCAAAGGACAAGGCGCTAGAACCACAGTTAGAAAAGGCAATGAAAGAATTGAAGAAAGAATATGAGTTAAAACATATTACAGTTGAATATCAAAGTAGCACGATGCAAGTACGAGAGAATGCTAGAAAAGCTGGAATTGGCACAGGTGTCTATATAAAGCAAGAGAATGAGAAAAACAAATCGCTTACTCCTCCTGCCACGCCGCCTAATCCGGTGGAAAATGAAGAAGAGGTGCAATCACAGCCGGAGTCATCTCCTGATGCATCAATGGATTTATCTCCTGTAAAAGAAAAAAAATATGAAAAGCAAGAGCAGAAAGAACAAAAGAAAACAGAGGGACAGCCATCGAAGCAAATAAAAGAAAACAATGGAAGAGGATCTCAGCAAGAAAATAGAGGGAATCAACAGGAGAATAACAGTAGAGAAGCTCAACAAGGAAATAATGGGAATCAGCAAGGGAACAACGGAAGAGAATCACAACAAGGAAATAATGGAAATGGGCAAGGGAACAACGGAAGAGGATCACAACAAGGGAATAATGGAAATGGGCAAGGGAACAACGGAAGAGGATCACAACAAGGGAATAATGGAAATGGACAAGGGAACAACGGAAGAGGGTCTCAACAAGGAAATAATGGGAACGAGCAAGGGAACAACGGAAGAGGGTCTCAACAAGGGAATAATGGAAATGGGCAAGGGAACAATGGAAGAGATCCTCAACAAGGAAATAACGGGAATCAGCAAGGGAACAATGGAAGAGGATCCCAGAAAGAAAATGACGGAAACGAGCAAGGGAACAACGGTAGGGGGTCTCAACAAGAAAATAGAGGCCACCAGCAAGGGAATGAAAAGAAGAATCAATAGAATATGGAAGTGAGAGATTCATTTCAAAGCTAAAAGGATTTCTCTCGCTATTGTGGGCAGTAAAACTCCCATCTCAAAATTTGGCTGGAGCAAAGAAGTTAGGTGGGAGTTGGGCTGCTTGTAAATGCCCAATTGGTGAGGGCTGATTAAAGTTGCACTTTATTATTTTATAGTTCTATTAAGAAGGAGTATGTGAAAAATATAATGGAGAAAAACATTCAACAAGAGAAAGATAAAGAAAAACCTGTTTTTTATGATCCGAAAGGAAGGAGAAACATAGCCTTTATTTCGTTTCTATGTATCTCAATAGTTAGTGTAGGTGTTTTATTTTATTTTTTCTTTCAAAGTATTTTTTCAACACCAGAAATTCCAAATATGAATACCGCTGTACAACAAGATACTAAACTTGTACCAATTAATCAAAAACTTAGTGATCAGCAGTTAAAGAAGGAAGAATTTAACCCAAATACCGGAACGAAGGATAATGAAAATTTGGTGAATCCGCCGAAGGATAGTAAACAACCTAAAGAAGTGTATGGTTTTTATGTAAACTGGGATGAAAATAGTACCGCTTCTTTAAAAGAAAATATCGATTCCTTAACTACGTTAGTACCAGAGTGGTATCATTTAAAAGCAGATTTAACGATTAGAAGTGAAATCAAACCTGAGATAGTAAAGTTGGCAGAAAAAAATCAAGTGAAGATTATGCCTTTGCTTACTAATTATACTGAGGAAGCTTCTGGTCCTGATAGTGGGCTAATTCATAAGTTACTGAATTCCTCAAATGATGTAAAGACAAAGTTTATTAATGATTTAGTAAGCCAAGTTAAAAAGAATCATTTTTCAGGAATTAATATTGACTTTGAGGCCGTACCTGAAAGTGATAGAGAAAACTTAACAAATTTTATGAAAGAACTTACTACGGAATTTCATCAACATGATTTGCTCGTTACACAAGATGTTCCAGCTAATGATAAGGCTTTTGATTATAGTGCGTTAGCAAAAATAATAGATCGAATGATTGTAATGATGTACGATGAGCACTATGGAGCCGGGGAACCAGGACCAATTGCTTCAAATAAGTGGTTCCAACATACATTGAAAGAACTGAATATTCCGTCTAATAAACTTATAGTTGCTTTCGGTAACTATGGGTATGATTGGGAAGTAAATAGTAAAGAAGCTGCGAAATCTTTAACTTTCTCAGAAGTTATGGCAATGGCTCATGATTCAAATATGAAAATTCAATGGGATAAGATTAGTGGGAACCCTTATTTTAGATATAAAACAGGAGAGAAAGAACATACTGCTTGGTTCTTAGATGGCGTTACTCTCTATAATCAAGTGAAAATCGCAATGGACAATAATGTAAATGGATTTGCGCTATGGAGATTAGGAGCAGAAGATCCTACAATATGGAACGTTTTAAAAAATCCGATTGAGGTACAAAAAAATCCTAATGTATTACATAAAATCAATAGTTTAGATGAAGTAAATTATTCTGGACAAGGTGAAATTTTACAGATTGAGAATGAAAGAAAAAATGGATTGAGAGATTTTAAAGTAGGCAAAGATGGTTACCTTACAGATGAAGTATATCAATCCTTACCATCTGCATATGAAGTGCAACGATATGGAAAACCAAATGGGAGACAAGTAGTATTAACATTTGATGATGGACCAGACCCGAAATATACGCCAGAAATTTTAGATATATTAAAAGAGAATCAAATAAAAGCTGCTTTTTTTGTACTTGGTGAAAACGCACAACTAAATACTAGTATTGTAAAAAGAATATACGATGAAGGGCATGAAATTGGCAATCATACTTTCAAGCATCCTAACATAGCTGATACGTCTTTACTGCGAACGAAAGTAGAACTTAATACGACGCAACGTTTAATTCAGGAAGTAACTGGACATTCTACGGTTTTATTTAGACCGCCATATGAAGCGGATGCTAACCCGGATTCATCAAATGAAATATTGCCTATTTTACGTGCACAAAATATGAACTATACAATGGTAGCGGAAAAAGTTGATCCCGAAGACTGGGCAACACCATCAACAAATGAATTAGTAAAGCGTGCTCTTAATCCCATTTATAAGGGAGAGGGAAATATTATTCTTCTCCATGATGCGGGAGGGAATCGTACACATACAGTAGAGGCGCTCCCAATCATTATTAAAGACCTAAAAAAGCATGGATATAGTTTTGTAACAATTTCAGATTTAATGAATAAAGAACGAGATGAAATTATGCCTCCTGTTTCTTCTGAGGGGAAGCAATATTTACTTTACAATAAAGCTGTCTTTTCAGGAGCGGGATACTTTAAACATATATTAACTACTATTTTTTATATTGCTATTGGATTAGGGATTTTTCGATTTTTATTCTTAATTTATTTTGCATGGAAGCAGAAAAGAAAAACGTTATCTCGCTATATTAATTCGTCTTATCAACCTTTTGTTAGTGTTGTCATAGCGGCATATAATGAAGAAAAGGTGATAGCCAAGACGATTCACTCAATTTTGAATAGTAATTATAGAGAATTTGAAGTTATTGTTGTGGATGACGGATCGACAGATGGTACGTCAAAAGTAATGAAAGAAACATTTTATAAACACCCTAAAGTTCGTTTCATTCAGAAAGGAAATGGCGGGAAATCATCGGCAATGAACCTAGGGTTTCAACAATCGCGAGGAGAAATCATTGTCACTTTAGATGCGGATACTATTATTGCGCAAGACGCTATTTCTTTAATGGTTAGACACTTTGAAGATCAGAATGTAGCTGCAGTTTCAGGTAATGTCAAAGTGGGGAATAGACGGAATTTGTTAACTACTTGGCAACATGTTGAGTATATTACAGGGTTTAATTTAGAACGTAGAGCTTTTGATGAGTTAAATTGTATTACAGTAGTTCCAGGAGCTATTGGGGCGTGGCGCAAGAAGAATGTAGTTGAATCTGGATATTTAAGCGAAGATACATTAGCAGAAGATACCGATCTTACTATTACATTTTTACGTCAAGGGCATAGAATTGTATATGAAGAAAAAGCGCATGCTTTTACGGAATCACCTGAGGATGTGAAAAGTCTCATTAAACAGCGATATCGTTGGTCATATGGTACACTTCAATGTCTTTGGAAACATCGAAAAGCGTTGTGTAATTCAAAACATAAAACGTTAGGGTTTATTGCACTGCCTAACATGTGGTTATTCCAATATGTTCTGCAATTCATTGCTCCTTTTGCAGATATATTAATGATTATAGGACTATTTAGTAGTAATCCGCTAAAAGTTTTAGGATTTTATTTTGTATTCTTTTTAATGGATCTTTTCGCTTCTCTGTTCGCATTTAAATTAGAGGAAGAAAATCCGAAACCATTAGTATGGTTAATTTTACAACGTTTTATTTATCGTCAATTTATGACTTATGTTGTCATTAAATCTATATTCTCATCGCTTCGAGGAGTAGCGGTAGGGTGGAATAAACTAAAGAGACTGGGGAGTGTTAAACATTCCACGGAACATAAGGAGGCATCATAAAAGAGCGGACTATCTGCTCTTTTTTTCATTAGTTTTAGTTAGTTGAATGTAGAGTTGTAGCATAAAAACTGCTGCTTCTATAACGAGATTCCTATTCATTATGAATAGTGAGACAGTATGTTAAGCTAATCCTTTAGTTTCGGATTAAAGTTTTTTTATATTTTTTTAAAATGACGGACATAAAAACGCATATACCTTCGAATTATATATATGGATAACATAAATATGTATATAAAAGGGGAGAAATAAGATGAAAGAAAAAAAAGAAATGTTTCAAGAAATCGCTGAGGTGTTAAAGGTATTGGCGCATCCAGTTCGTCTATCTTTAGTAAAAATAATGCTTGCAAAAGGTCCTACTAATGTAACAACAATGTATGGGGATTTACAAATGCCTCAAAGTACAATTAGTCAACATTTATCTAAACTAAAAGCTGCTAAAATGGTTACAGGTACTCGGAAAGGATTAGAAATTTATTATGAGGTAACTGACAATCGCACAAAATCAATATTAGCATGTTTAGTTTAAATAATGACTTCTATTTCAAAATAAAAAACGCTATTCTTTTCTATGATTTTACAGAGAGAATAGCGTTTTTTATTTTTAAGGAGTATCTTTTTATATGCCTATAGAATGGAGTGAAAGGTTTATGGGTTTAAATGTACCTACTATTACCTTAGGTTCTAATGTGTCTAATAATGAAAAAATTCTCGGTTTAGGGGTGCTTCTTTATAGCTTACGTACAATTGAGATTAGAAAAAGTAGAGCGAGCGCTTAATGAGGCGGAAGTAGTGTTTATATGCGAAACTTTATAGAAATTTCATTTTTCTAATTGTATCTTTTTAGATTGATGGATGTGGGGTCACGTCCATCAATCTAAGAAAACAAGTTAGCTAAAAAATGATGAAAATAAACTTTATAGAAATAAAAAATATGAACGTAGAGGATTAAACAAAGTATATAGTGCTTTTTTAGTCATGTAATCTTTTAATTTGATGATCTTTTCCCCATTCAAACAGATCATTCATTATTTGCATTAAAGATTTTCCGTATTCACTTATGGTGTACTCAACCTTTGGTGGTACTTCTTGATATACGGTACGATAGATAATCCCATCAGCTTCAAGTTGCCGAAGTTGTTGTGTAAGAACCTTTTGTGTAATGTTTGGGATTTCTCGTTTAATTTCATTTGTTCGCATTTTTCCATCCGACAAAATACATAAAATATGAACTTTCCATTTTCCACCGATTACATCGAGTGTTGTTGCAATTGGGCAATTATCATTTTGATTCATATAACACCTCCAAAGGTACTTCAAGGTTCCTATAGTACCTGAAAGTACGTACTTTTCAATTATATGTAACTCATTCATACTAATACGTAAAGGATTGATTAATTTATAAAGGGGCTGGAAAATGATGAGAACACTTGTAATTGTAGCACACCCTCATATTGAAAAATCAAAAATTAATAAAAGATGGATAGAAGAACTTGAGAAACATTCAGATGAAATTACGGTGCATGAATTATATAAGGTGGCACCAAATTGGGAGTTTAATATTGAACAAGAGCAAAAGTTATTAGTAGAACATGACAGATATATATTTCAATTTCCGCTTTACTGGTACAGCTCACCACCATTATTAAAAAAATGGTTCGATGATGTATTAACATATGGATTTGCGTACGGATCACAAGGAGATAAAGTGAAGGGGAAAGAATTTGGTGTAGCTATTTCTATAGGTGGATTAGAAAAAGACTATGAAAATAGTGGGATTACAATGGATGAGTTGACGAAACCATTCCAAGCTACATGCCTATATACAGGTATGGAATTTATACCTTCCTTTTATTTATATGGTGCAGAATATAAACTAAGTGATGAAGAGATTGATAAAAGTGCACCTGAGTATGTGCAATATGTAATGAACAAGAAGTATTCTAATATATAATGAAAAATAGCCATTTACTTGTGAAGTAAATGGCTATTTTATATTCTTCTTATATTCACTAAGTGTAATCTTTAGTAAATTAATAGTTAATCTGGTAAAATAAAAAACCTAACATATATAAAGGGGAGTTTTACTTGAGAACGATGCGACAATTATTACAAAAGAGAGCAATGCAGTCACCAAATTTGGAAGCGCTTGTAGGAGGGAAGAAAAGATATTCGTTTCAGCAATATAATGAACGAGTAAATCAGCTTGCACATTATTTGTTACATAATGGTGTGCAAAGAGGAGATCGTATAGGAATACTATGCAAAAATAATCACCCATTTCCAAGCGTTATGATGGCAAGTTTAAAAATTGGAGCGGTATTTATTCCGCTAAATCATCAGCTTACTGTATATGAATTAGAAACAATTGTAAAAGAAGCGAAATTAAAAGTGTTAGTTATTGATGAAGAATTTAGTGAAGTGTTATTAAATGTTGATGCTGTTAAAGAAATTCCTTATGTAATTCAAACGACAAAAGAAGGTTTTGGTTCATTTGAATTAGAGCTGCAAAAACAGCCAACGACAGAACCGAACGTAGAAGTTCATGAAGAAGACGACGCCATTTACTTATTTACTTCAGGAACGACTGGACAGGCGAAAGCATGTGTAATTGGACATAAAAACTTACATCACTATTTTGCTGAAATTGCGGGACAAAGAGAAATCCCAGCAGGTGAACGCTTTTTATCTGTGCATCCATTGTTCCATATGAGTGGCGTGCTTTCTATTTTAAATTGTATTTATCATGGCGTTACGATGATTTTCTTAGCTGATTCGAATCCTGCTATTATTTGGGATAAGATTGAAGAAGAGAAAATTACTACGATGCTTGCGTTCCCTGCTGTTTATAGTTACATGCTTGATGAATTAAATAAAAAAGAACGTAATATTTCAACCTTTAAAGTGGCACAAAGCGGTGGTACAAAAGTGCCAGAAACACTCATTCAAAAATATATGGAAAAAGGAATCTATATGGTGCAAGGTTATGGTAGTACAGAAGGTTGGGTTGTAACCTCATGGCATCCAATGATGGGAAAAGAAAAGATGTCTTCTGTAGGAAAAACCTTGAAAAATGTAGAGGTGAAAATTGTTCATCCGGAAACAGGACATGAACTAACAACAAATGAAGTTGGAGAGATTCATGTGAAAAGTCCATACATGTTTAAAGGGTATTGGAATAATGAAAAGGCAACAAAGAAGGTAGTAAAAGATAACTGGTTTAACATGGGTGATGCTGGCATGATAGATGACGATGGATTCCTGCATATTATGGGAAGATATAAAGACGTTATTATACGCGGTGGTGACAATGTATATCCAGATCAAGTAGAAGATGTTATTCATGAAATACAAGGTGTTTTAGAAGTTGCAGTAGTTGGAGTTCTAGATGACTTTTGGGGAGAGGTTCCAAGAGCTTTCATTGTGAAGGATAGCGAAACAATATTAACAGAAGAAAGTATTACTCAGTATTGTAAACAGAAATTAGCCAGTTACAAAATACCAGAAGTGGTATTCATAGATGAGTTACCGAAAAACGCTTTAGGAAAAGTGTTGAAGAGGGAATTACGAGATGTAGTTCTTGTGAAATAGAAAATTATGAAACGATGGAGAACCCAGTTATGTATAAAGCATGACTGGGTTTTTATGTATCAAAAACATAATAATTTACTAGATTTTGTATTTTGTGTAAGATAATAAAGAATATTCAATTAATAATTTGAGGGATGAAATTAAATGAAGCTACCGTTATTAGAAGTAGAGACGGATAGACTCATTATCCGTCCATTTCAAAAAGATGATTACGAAAGTTGGTTAGATGGATTTAATAAGAGACTGCCATCGCAGTATAAATATGACGATGGCTATCAAGTTATGGCATCACGAACAAAAGAATGGTTCACGGAATGGATTAGAGGGTTTGATGAAGCAGCACATCGAGATGAGATGTATGTATTAGGTATTTTTCGTAAAGAAGATGGGGCTAATATTGGAAAGCTAGAGCTAATAAAAATTTTACGTATGGATTATCAGTGGGCAATGATGGGCTACTCTATTCATAATCAATATTGGAAAAATGGATATGGGGTAGAAAGTGTAAACGCTACGTTATCGTTATTTTTTAATAGCCTTAATTTTCATAGAATCGAATTACATATACATGTTGATAATGAGCCATCAGTGCGTCTTGCGGAAAGCGCAGGCTTTTCATTTGAATGCAAGAGAGAGGCATTTTCATTAGAGAATGGTAAGTGGATGGATTTTCTTATTTATTTTAAAAATAAGGAGATGAGTATATGAGAGTGGTTATTACAGGTGGAAATCGGGGATTAGGGTTACAGTTAGTAAAAGTATTTCATGAAAAGGGGCATATCGTTTATCCGTTAGTTAGAACTGAGGTTGCGGTAACGCAATTGAAGCAAATGTATAGTTGTAGATGTTTTCCTATATTGGCAGACTTATCGGTTGATGAGAGTACGGAGCAAATTGAGAAGCAGCTTGAGGAATATACAGAGCATGTTGATCTAGTTATAAATAACGCTGGCATTACTGGGAAGGAGACTGAGGTTTTACATACAAATTCAGAAGAGTTAACGGACTTATTTAATATTCATTGCTTAGGTGTAATTCGAGCTGTAAAAGGTACATATATGGCTTTAGCTAAATCGGATCATCCGAGAATCATAAATGTGTCCTCTCGGTTAGGTTCATTGCATAAAATGGCGAACAAAGAGTTTCCACAAGGTCAGTTCTCATATTCATATCGAATTGCTAAAGCTGCACAAAATATGTTAACGCTCTGTTTACAACAAGAGTTTGAGGATAAAGGAATTCATGTAACTGCTATTCACCCTGGAAAATTAAAGACTGACATTGGTGCTTTTGATGCGAATATGACTCCCGCTGAAGAAGCAAAAAATATATATGATTGGGTAATAGATTCAAACGAGGATGTTTCAGGCAAGTTTATTGAGCCAGGTGTAGGGGAATTAAAATGGTGATATACGATCTTGCAATCATTCAGAATCTGTTTGGCCCTTCTAAAAAAGTATTAAATGGCTTACCAAATGCAGTAACGATTGAAGAGATCGAAGAAGACGTTTTGTATAACGTACAAACATATAAAGAAAAGATAAGTAGATTTGAAGAGGTTTGTTTTAATTGGGAGTTAAAAAGAGCGAGTATTGTATTAAACAAGAGGTTTAGTAGTCATAACTCAAGTGTGAGAGTGTTACTTGATGCCGGTTTTTCTTTGTATGCCGCAAAGATAGAAGTATGTAGAGAATTGAACAATGTAGAAGAGCTTGAAAGACAATATACATATCGATCAATAGCAGAAGGAACGTTATCGGAAAAAGATTTTAAATATATTTGGGAACAATGTATGTCGGGTTCAGGGAATCAAACTTCAATTTTAACTATCGATGAACATTTTTATTCTGTACAAACAGAGTTAGGTAAGGGCTGGGAAAAGTCATGTATTGTTTTTTATGATAAAAATGAGCCGATTGGTATGTCCATACCGCATATAGAAACTGGAACAGAAAGTGAAGGGCGATTATTTTAATTTGGAGTAATGCCTTATTATCGCGGGAAAGGAATTGCTTCCCGGCTGCATCTTCAATCTTTACATATGTTAAAGGAAATAGGGGCTACTTATTACATCGGAAGCACACATACTTCAAATGAAAAGATGCAGAGAATATTTTGGAGAAATAATTGTTCGTTGAAAACGGAGATAGAGCTTTATTATAAAATTTTTAAAGAAGGTTAGGAGAAAAGAAAATGAAGACTATAAACGTATTTCATTATGACGCATTTACGAATAAACCGAGTATGGGTAATCCAGCAGGTATTGTATTAGAAGCAGATGGATTAACGGAAGAGGAAATGCAAATTATTGCTGAAAAAGTTGGATATAACGAAACAACTTTTGTTCTTTCCTCAGAAGTAGGAGATATAAGAATGCGCTATTTTACACCTGGTTTTGAAATGGATTTATGTGGTCATGGGACAGTAGGGACGATATATGCCTTGCGCGAAAAAGGTTTATTAGAAGAGAAAAGTAACCTTACGATTGAAACGAAGGCAGGGATTTTACCGATACAAATAGGTGTAAATGAAAATGGAGAAACCTTTATTAAAATGAGGCAGACAGCACCTCAGTTTAAAGATTTTGCAGGTTCAAAAGAAGAATTAGCTCATAGTATTGGTTTAGAAGTAAATGATTTAGATGTAAGTTTACCGATAGTATATGGAAGTACAGGAAACTGGACTGTAATTGTGCCGATTAAAAATCTAGATGCGTGTGAGAGAATGAAACCTAATAATGCTGCATTTCCATCGGTATTAAAAGAAATACCTAATGCTTCTATTCACCCAATTTGTCTAGAAACTTATGATGAACTAGCACAAATGCATGGCCGTCATTTCTCGTCAGCTTATGCTGGGACGATTGAAGATCCAGTGACAGGAACAGCTTCAGGTGTAATGGGAGCGTATTATGCGGAGTATTTAGAGAAAGATTTTGAACATGAATTGGGTTTAATCGTTGAGCAAGGACAGGAAATAAATAAAGATGGCCGTGTAACTGTTTATGTAACGAAAGGGATAGAAAACGAAAAGTTACAAATAGATATTGCTGGAACAGCGGTGTATGTGAAAGAGTTTGAAGTTTTAATATAAAAAAGAAAGCCCGGCATACATCCGGACTTTCATTATCTGTTCAACACTTCAATATACGAAGCATCTCCAGTTGTTCTTAAAGCAGAGCGAAAATTGTTATTTTCTAGCGTTTTAGCGACTTGTTGTAATTGCTGTGCATCATCATGATGGATAAGTAAGCTGTCAGCACCGCTTTCTTCTATATGAATATGTTCGACGTTTCCAATGGCATCATGTACAGCTTTTAAAAATTCAGGTTTCATGGTGTCCTCCTATATGTATGTAACGTTTTTATTTAGTATTTCCTTATTTTTGAAATATAAAAGTAAATGAAAGGAGAAATAAAATGAATATAAAGCAGTTTAACGAACATATAACATCACTATTTGGAGAGCATCTTCATAAATACGGCGATGATGAATATGGTTTTACTCATATAAGTAAAGATGAATTTCACAAAATCGGTTACACAACAAATTTAACGTTAGAAACTATTGAAGAAGCGTATAGAAATGGAGTCGATATGATAGTTACACATCATGCGCCGTGGAGTTTTTTATTTGGTATGGAAGAGGCTTGTATTGAGAAATTGAAGCAATATGAAATGAATCATTTTTGGATTCATTTGCCGTTAGATTTTGTAAAGTTTGGCACATGTACATCGTTATTTAACGGAATTGGGATAGATACAATACTGGAATATTCCACGTATGAGGAAGAAGAACTACCGGGAATAGGAGAATATAAAGAAGCGATTCCTTTTTCAAACTTAGTTGGAAAACTTGAAGAAAGAATGGAAGAGAAAGTGAAGAGCTGGAGAAATCACGATAAACCAGTAAAACGGATTGCGATTTTAACCGGTGCAGGAAACAATACAAATTTGATTGAACGTGCATTAGAAAAAGGGTGTGACACGTACATAACAGGTGAAAAAACATTATATACAGTGCAACATGCGAAATTTAAAGGGATTAATTTAATTGTAGGCAGTCATACGTTTACAGAAGTGTTTGGTGTAGAAAGTTTGGCTCATAAGTTAAAAGAAAGAGATAATTCAATAGAAATTACTAGATTAAATGAAGAACATTTGGAGTGAAGAAATTACATCGCATTACCATCAATGGAATGAACTATATGATGGAATATTGAAAGACGCAGTTGCAATGAAATAAAATTATCTTTTGTTATATTAAGATTTTTAGGAGGAATTCCCTTATGTTTGTCAAATAATAGTAAAGTTGTCTTTTGAATTAAGGGAATATTCGGAGTTAAAGGGTGAGAGAATGGATATTTCAATAATCACTGCACAACTAGTTAAGGAGAAAGTGATTTCACATTATCCAAATAGTGTAAAAGCATTAAACGGGGGTACGACAAGTACTATATATTTGTTAGATGAACAATACGTTGTAAAGTTGAATGAATCGGATGTCATACGTGAAGAAGCTTATTTTCTTCAGTTTTATAAAAAGGATGAATTATTTCCAAAGCTTTTTTATAAGGAACCTTTAAATCGCTATATTGTTTACTCATTCCTTGAGGGCACAACTTTTTGCAAACTAGGCCATAAACGGAGCGTTCTTTGTAAACTTGTAAAGGAAGTTATCAATAAGTATGAAGTAGCTACAGAGATTGATGGCTGGGGATGGAAAGAAAACCTAGTTCAATCTTGGAATGAATTTTTAACGACAAATGTGATGGAAGCTCATGAAAATGTAAGACGTTACATAAGTGAGGAAGCGTATAGAACGGTTTTTAAGTTAGCAAATAGTCCAAGTAGGGGGACTGGAATAAATCAGCCATTTTTATTGCATGGTGATCTTGGATTTCATAATTTTATATTTCAAGAGAATAAACTGCACGGTGTAATTGATCCTTTACCAGTGTTAGGAGATCCTATATATGATTTAATTTATGCGTTCTGTTCAACTCCGGAAGATTTAACAAAAGAAACGATTGGTTATGCGATGAAACAATGTGTATTTCATAAAAATGACCGTGATTTATATGAAGAGATAGTCATAGGATTATATTTGCGTATAGATACATGTTTACGGCACCACCCGAAAGATTTAGAAGATTATTTAGCAGCTTGGCGTTATTGGATGGGTGAGGTTGAGGTGACTTTATAGTACAAATATTTTTAGGGGAGATGGTGAGATGAATGTTGTAGAAGCGAAAAAGGATTTACTGTAATTCCATTATCGGTTACATTTGTCTATTTACTTACTTTTATAAGTTTATTAATTGAACATAAAAAAGCAGCTTAATAAAAATTTAGGGATAGGGGGAATTATGATGAAAAATTACGTTTGTACAACGTGTGGCGTGCAGTATGCAGCGAGTGTAGAAGAACCAGTGAGTTGTCATATTTGTGATGAAGAAAGGCAGTATGTGAATCCGAAAGGGCAGTCTTGGACGACTTTAGAAAATTTGCAAACAGATGATACATATAAAAATGAAATAATTAAAGAGGAAAATGGACTTTATAGTATTACGACAAAACCAGGATTTGCGATCGGTCAAACGGCATTTGTAGTGAAAACAGAGTCATATCGTTTACTGTGGGACTGTATTACGTATTTAGATGAAACGACAATTACGAAAATAAAAGAGCTTGGCGGATTAGATGCGATTGCATTGTCTCATCCTCATTATTATTCAACGCAAGTAGAATGGGCAGAGACATTTGATGTACCAATTTATATACATGAAGATGATAAAGAGTGGGTGATGCGTCCGAGTAGTCGTATTATTTATTGGTCTGGTGAGTCTTTACAATTAGCTGATGGATTAGTCATTCATCGTTTAGGGGGACATTTTAAAGGTGGATCTGTCTTACATTGGGAAGAAGGTAATGACGGAAAAGGAATTTTGTTAACAGGTGATATTATTCAAGTTGTAGCAGATGAGCGGTGGGTAAGCTTCATGTACAGCTATCCAAACTTAATTCCACTACCAGCGAGAAAAGTGGAAGAAATGGTGAATCGAGTGAAGCCGTTACAGTTTAATCGTTTATACAACGCTTTTCATCGAGTAGTAAAAGAAAATGCAAATGAGGCAGTTGAACGTTCTGCTGACAGATATATAAAAGCAATAGAAGGAAAGTTGTTTCATACGTAAAAGGAGAGTAGCTTAATGAAAACGTTAGTATGTTTTGGAGATAGTATTACAGCTGATGAAACATTTTTTGATGGAATGCCGAGATTAACACCACGTTTGCAAGAGATGTTTCCGAACTGGAAAGTAGTGAATGCAGGTGTTCCAGGTGATAATACATTCGATGCGTTAAATAGGATTGAAGAAGATGTAATATCATATAAACCAGATTTCGTAACAGTTTTTCTTGGTACGAATGATGCAGTTTCTTTTTCTCAAGTGTCATTACAAGCATATAAAGAAAACTTAGAGAAGATTGTGAACCAAGTTTCATCAGATAAAGTACTACTGATTAGTCCTGCACCAGTTGATGAAGAAAGACAGCGTAATAGAACAAATAGAGTGCTTAGTCAGTATGCAGACGTGGTGGAGAAAGTGGCGAGGGAAACAGGAAGTTATTTTCTAAACGTATTCGCTGAAATGATTCAAGAACGGGATTATAAAAGATTTGTAGAAAATGATGAAAAAGATGGATTACACTTTGGGCCAGAAGGTTATGAGTATGTAGCGAAGTTAATTGGTGAAAAGTTAAAAGGGATTTTATAAGGAGCAAAGCACTTAGTGCTTTGCTTTTTCGTATTTCTTTCGTAGTCCATAAACTTATTGATTGCTGTAATTTGGATAGATATTTGGCATTTTTATCCCGCATTAACTGCCCGTAAATGCCCGATTGGTGAGGGCTAATAATCAGTGGGGGATGAACAAAACCCCACTGATTAAAGTTTCACTTTATGTGGGTAAAAGGTTAGTGCTGTTTTAAAGTAATATAAATTTATTTTTAAAAATTTATATTTCGTAGTTGAAAATTAATAAAGGTGTAACTATAATAGTTACAGTAAGTTTGTTGTTTTGAGATGTACATATTGAATTACAAGAATGAAGGGAGTTTTTATGTAAATCAAAAAGTTATAAAATCTATTTATTTTTATAATAAGATAAAATGTTTTTAGTTCATACACATTATTAAATATGTTATTTCTAATAGAAAAATAGAGGTGGAAAAATGAAAAATTTTAAAGGTATGTTGATATCATCACTTGCAATTACAACTTTTGCTGGGATAGGTACGACATTTGTAACAAATACAGTATATGCTGCTAATGACGATTCTAGTAAAATACAAGTTCGTTCTAATAAGAGTATAAACACAACAACTGGTTCGAGATTGCCTGTATTATCAGTCAATCCTTATGATGAACCTAGATTTTCAAGACAGGGATATCTTGAAGAGGCACCTTTAGGAATTAATGCTCCTTATGCTTGGGGAATTAAAGGAGGAAATGGTCAGGGAGCAACTTTTGTAGATTTAGAAGAAGGCTGGTTATTAAATCATGAAGATTTAGTCGGTCAAAATATTGAATTTATGTCTGGAAAAATGAGTAATGATCTTTCTCACGGTACTTCAGTTCTAGGTGTTGTTTCTGCAGCTGACAATGGGATTGGGAACATAGGGATTGCACCAAAAGCAAAGGTAAAAGTAATTTCAGTAATCCGAGATAATGGGAGAATTGATGTAAGAGATGCTATTTTAAGTGCCGTAGATTCTTTACAGGCTGGAGATGTTTTATTAATAGAAGAATCCTTTAAATATGATGGATATGGAGATGACCCTTTACCAGTAGAAGTATACCCGAGTATATTTAATGCAATTCGCAAAGGTACAGATAAAGGCATTATTATTGTAGAAGCAGCTGGTAATGGTGGGATTGATTTAGATGAATTTAAAGACCGTAATGGTAAGCAGATTTTAAATCGAAATAGTCAAGACTTTAAAGATTCAGGAGCTATTATAGTGGGAGCATCTACTGCAAGAGTTCCTCATAAACGTTTAGCTTTCTCTAACTATGGTAGTAGAATTGATGTATATGGTTGGGGAGAGTATGTTGATACATTAGATACATATCAAAATCAAAATAGTAAAGGACAAAAAGTTACAGATCAGAACATAATTAATCGTTATACTTCTAATTTCCGTGGTACTTCTAGCGCTTCGCCTATAATTGCTGGGGCTGCTGTATCGATTCAAGGGATTGCTAAAGAACATTTAGGTAAGGCATATACACCAAAAGAATTGAGAGCAATTTTAAGTAATCCTAATACAGGCACAAAGACTAATAACCCATCATCTGATAAAATAGGGGTTTTACCAGATTTAAAAGCGATTTTGTCTAACCTTGGTTTTAATAGTGATTTGACTACCAATGATCCTATGGTATTTCCAGATAACGTAGAAAAAAATGAAGGAAAAGAAAATTCAACTTTCGTATTTCCAGGTGAAGAAACAAAAAGAACAGGGGATAAAAATTCAACTGTAACCTTCCCAGAAGAAGATTTAAAACAGGAGGAAAAAGAAGAGGGATTAATTGTTTTTCCTGATTAATAAAAAATACTACCTTCCATTTGGAGGTAGTATTTTTTATTTCGTGTGATTAACAAGAGTGCATGAAATTTGTATTTGTTTATCTTTCATAATGAACTTAACCACAAAATCGAATATTTGACTGTTAATTTACTTTTTCGTCTCAATCAATTACATGAATTAATCTAGAAATGCTTGCTGCAATGCTTTCAATCCATCACTGTAAATACCTTGAAACAGATTAATTGCCTCTTCATCACTAACCTCAACAGGAGTGAATGTACCAGACCACTCTACTAACGATGTGTTACTTTCAGTACCTTCTTTAACCTGGATTGTAGATAAATAATTAGTGACTGGGAACGGTGCATTCATGATTGAATACGTGTAGTAGCGCTCTTTATCATTGAATACTTCTAATCGTTCTATAATTGTATCGCCATCTGGGTTAGCTAGATGACGTACACGACCGCCTTCCGTTAATTTACTGCTAGGTATATAAGGTAACCAGTCTGGAAGGGAGTTGAAACCTCCGATTAATTGCCATACTTGTTCAGGTGAAGCAAAAATTTCCATAGATGTAGTAGTATGTGCCATATTCATTACGCTCCTTTTCATCACGGTATTTACGGGTAAATAATCAGTGGGGGATGCTCCCACTGATTAAAGTTATATTATTATTTTACGTTGATTGGTAGTGGTGCATTAGGTGCTACTAGTTTTTGTTCGCGCATTTCTTCCCAGAATGCTGCTGGAATTACTGTATTTAAGGCGTTTTGGTCTTCTACAATTCGTTCCGGTTTACTTGCACCAGGAACAACGGCAGCAACTGCTGGATTTGCTAGTGAAAATTGTAATGCAGCAGCTTTGATGCTGATGTCGTGACGATCTGCAAGAGCTTTCCTTTGCAATAATTTCTGGCGATGCTTTTTGATATTCGAAGTGAGCGCCTCCAGCAAGAATACCTGAGCTATATGGGCCACCAACAACAATATCCATATTATGCTTTACAGCTGCAGGCATTACTCGTTGCAATGCACGTTCGTGGTCTAATAATGAATAGCGACCAGCTAGTAAGGATATATTTGGTTTCGCTTCTTCTAAATCAAGCATAAGTTCAATTGATTCTACTTTGTTTACTCCAAGCCCCCAGCCCTTAATAACTCCTTCTTCACGTAAACGTGTTAGCGCACGGAATGCTCCTGTTCGAGCTGTTTCAAATTGTGAAATCCACTCATCACCATAAAAGTCTTGTGCTAAATCATGAATGAAAACAAAGTCTAGACGATCTGTTTTTAAACGTTTCAAACTTTGCTCGATAGAACGAAGTGTTGCGTCTGCGCTATAGTCATTGATCATTTTATTTTTGCGACCAAATTCGAAAAGTCCGCCTTTTTCACCTAAATCACGTGCAGATGGATCTTCTAGTTCATCTGAAATCGTTCGACCTACTTTGGTGCTTAAAAAGTAATCATCACGATTTCTTTTTGACAGTGCTTCACCAAGACGGATTTCCGCTAATCCAGATCCATAAAGTGGAGCTGTATCAAAGTAACGAACGCCATTCTCCCAAGCAGCATCCACTGTAGTGATTGCTTCTTCCTCTGGGATATTACGGTACATATTTCCTAGTGGTGCTGTACCAAACCCGATTTTTTCTTTTAGTAATTTACTCATTATAGATATCCTCCTAAAATGTATTTGAAAATTATTTATTCATTGTGAATGGATGTGAAAATGAAAACATGTCATTTCATCGTCTGACAAAATGTATGATAAAAATACTCACTTTAAAGTACAGGTACTAACAGGTAATTTCTAACACTGCATGACTCACTCAACTCTTACAAATGCTATTATGAAATGTATTTTACATAATGAAAAGTACGTACTTTAAAGTGATATAGATACTAAAAAGTAATACAGGTACTTTTTGGTGCCGTACTACTCATCTGCTGTTTACGTATGCTATTATGAAACATGTTTAACACAATAAAAAGTACGTACTTTAAGGTGCTATAGATACTTAAAAGTAATATTTAAATATTTTAGCTTATTTGTCTTATAAAATTATTAAAGGAGATTTTTATATGAAAACATACAATATTCCTGTAGAGGCAACTTTAGAGGTTATCGGTGGAAAGTGGAAAGTAGTTATCCTTTGTCATTTAAAGAAAGACAAAAAGAGAACGTGCGAATTAAAACAATTAATGTTTGGTATTACACAAAAGATGTTAACGCAACAATTACGTGAATTAGAAGAAGATGGTGTAATCGAGAGAAAAGTGTATAACCAAGTGCCACCAAAAGTAGAATACTCTTTAACTGATTACGGTCATTCTTTAGATTCTATACTCGATACTCTTTGTAACTGGGGAGAAAATCATCTTGAAAAGAATGGTAACACGTCTATGCTTATAACCGCAGCTGAATAAAGAAAGAAAAAACGAACGAGAATACGTTCGTTTTTTCTTTTTGTATAGAGGGAGATTTTTAAGCAGCATAATTACTTTTTTGTAATATAGGTACTTTTTTGTGCTGTAGGAACTAAAATGTGCCGTATAGAAAATTATTTATTTTTACGTAACAATAGATAAGGAATTTATAAAAAAGGAGAGGAGATCGCGTGAAACAATATAATATACCTATAGAAGCAACTTTAGAAATTATCGGTGGAAAGTGGAAGGTCGTCATTTTATGTCACTTAACGAAAGGGACGAAGAGAACGAGTGAGTTGCAACGTCTAATTCCTGAAATTTCTGTGAGAATGTTAACGCAGCAACTACGTGAGCTGGAAGAAGATGGTGTGATTACACGTGAAATTTACAAAGAAATTCCCCCTCGAGTAGAATACTCCCTAACCGATTATGGGTGGTCTTTACAAAATGTATTAAATCAATTAACCGCATGGGGAGAACGATGCATAGATAGAAAAAACACAGAAGTTAAGTGAAATCTCTATATGTAATATTGAAAACACCACCTAATGAAGAGGTGGTGTTTTTCGTTTTAAAACTTTAGAAAGTTGTTATGATGAAAAGTAAAATTTTTGAGGACCTGTTTCAGCCATGGGTACTTAAAAGTGCCTACATCACTTTAAAGTACGTACTATGCTTCATAATATAACCGTTTTATAATGACACTCGTAGCAAGAAGTCATAAAGATTTTAAGCTATGTTCAAAAAGACTTATTAACTAGTATAGTTTTTTGTTCAATTTTTTAGTAGGAGATGTTTTTATGGTTGAAGAACTTTTTTATAAAAAAATACTTAAAAATCTGTTTTCAGATCCAGTTCAAATTACACTTTGGAATGGAGAAACAATACAATATGGCGAAGGGGAACCTCAATTTCATATAACATTCCATAAGCCGCTCTCAAAAAAAGAAATTGCTAAGGATCCTTCTATTGCATTCGGTGAAGCATATATGAATGGAGACCTTGAAATAGAGGGTAACCTTGAAAAAGCAATTCAATCTATTTATAAAAGGCAGGATAGCTTTTTAGGTGATAGTAAGTTGCAATATTTCAAAAGTAAATGGAATTTCTCAAAACAAAAAAATAAAGATGATATTGCTCATCATTATGATATTGGGAACGATTTCTATAAATTATGGCTTGATGAAACAATGACATATTCTTGTGCATATTTCCAAAATGAGCAAGATTCTTTAACGACAGCTCAACATAATAAAGTAAATCATATTTTGAAAAAGTTGAACCTTCAAAAAGGTGATACGCTATTAGACATCGGTTGCGGGTGGGGTGAGCTCATTACAGCTGCCGCTAAGCAGTACGGTGTGAAAGCGATGGGAGTAACGTTAAGTGAGGAACAATTTGCAAAGACTTCCGAGCGAATTAAACAAGAGGGACTTACAGATTTAGTTGAAGTATCTTTACTTGATTACCGCGATATTAAGAATCGTAAATTTGATAAAATTGTTAGTGTAGGTATGATCGAACATGTAGGAAAAGACAACATTAAGCAATACTTTGAAACAGTTAACAAACTACTAAATGATGGCGGGATTTCTCTGCTGCATTGCATTACTTCTCCGGCTAATGGTGGTGCTACGAATGGTTGGATTGAAAAATATATATTCCCTGGTGGGTATGTTCCTGCTGTTAACGAATTAATCACGAACATGACAAACGAACAATTTTTCATTGTTGATGTGGAAAGCTTACGTAGACATTACGGGAATACATTACAACATTGGGCTCGAAATTTTGAAAACGTACTAGAGGAAGTTCGCAAAACGAAAGATGAGCGATTTATCCGCATGTGGCGTTTATATTTAAATGCATGTGCAGCTTCGTTCTTTACAGGTAATATTGATTTACATCAATTTGTATTTACAAAAGGGATTAATGATACAATTCCGATGACACGTTCTTATATGTATGAATAAGAGCGTGTAACTAAGTATCTCTCTAGTCATCGAGTGTAAATAAAATGATGATAGGACATAAGTCTATAACGTAAAGTCGAGATGGGGATCAGAAAATGATTTCTATCTCGACTTTTTGATATATAATTTTAAAACAAAAACTATATACTTTTAAAGATAAAAATATATAATAAATGTAGAAACGAAAATTTATGAGCAAGGAAGTTGAAGAACATGACATTAACAATGGGCTTTATTGGATTTGGAAAATCAGCTAACCGTTATCACCTACCTTATCTAAAGACACGTAATAATATAAAAGTAAAAACGATTTTTGTACGTCAAATAAATGAAGAATTAGCGGCTCCATATGAGGAAAGAGGTGTTTACTTCACTACTGATTTGGACGAATTGTTGAATGACAAAGAAATTCAAGTCGTGACGATCTGTACGCCAGCACATACGCATTATGAATTAGCAAAAAAAGTTATACTAGCCGGAAAATCAGTTATCGTTGAAAAACCATTTTGCGATACAGTAGAACATGCGAAAGAATTATTAGCTTTAGGACGAGAGAAAGGTGTAGTCGTTATGCCTTATCAAAACCGTCGTTTTGATGGTGATTTTTTAGCTGTAAAGCAAGTAGTTGAACAAGGATTCCTTGGTGATATTATTGAGATTGAATCACATATTGATTATTTCCGTCCTGGTTCAATCACTCATGAAGCTCCAAAAGAAGAAGGTTCATTTTACAGTTTAGGTATTCATACGATGGACCGCATGATTTCACTATTCGGCCGTCCAAATACAGTGACATACGATATTCGTAATAATGAAGTGGAAGGTGCGGTTGATAACTATTTCGATGTTGGTCTACATTATGGAAATCAGTTGAAGATTAAGCTGAAAACGAACCATATCGTAGCGAAAGATTATCCACGCTTTATCGTTCATGGAACAAATGGATCATTTATTAAATACGGTGAAGATCAGCAAGAAAATGATTTGAAAGCGGGGATTATGCCTGAGAGTGCAGGGTTTGGTGAAGATTCACCGATGTACTATGGAGTTGCTAAGTATCGTAATGCAAATGGTGACTGGATTGAAAAACAAATTAAAACACCGCTTGGTGATTACGGTCGTTTCTATGATGCAGCGTATGACACAATTGTAAATGGTGCACCAAAACTTGTGAAAGATGAAGAAGCAGTAACGAATATTGAAATCTTGGAAAACGGATTTGCTGCCCCATCACCTTCAGTTTACAAACTTGAGGCTTTATATTTGAATGAATAGAAGAGAGTTTGCAGTATAAAGGAGGTATGGAAATGGCAAGCGGATCAACACAAGTAAAATACCTCGGCATTTATCAAAAGATTAAACAGCAAATTTTAGACGGTGAATATAAAATCAACGAAAAAATTCCGAGTAGCTCCGTCCTTGCTGAAGAATTCGATGTTTCAGCACTTACGATTAAAAAAGCGCTGGATCTATTAGTAAGAGACGGCTACATTATCCGTCGGCGCGGAAGTGGAACAGTGGTACAAGATTGGCATCAGCAGGAAAAGGCACGAATGATTCAAACTTTAACAGGTACGAAAGCTGTTTACGGTAGTGAGGTAGAAAGTAAAATTATCGAGTTTGCGATTGTAGGTGCTGATGAAGTAGTTGCTGAGAAATTGGGAGTTTCAATTGGTGATTTCGTCTATAAAATCATTCGCCTCCGCATCATTCACAGCATTCCAACGATTATGGAGCATACATGGATGCCGATTTCGATTATCCCAGGTGTTGAGGCTTCTGTTTTAGAGGAATCGATATACTCACATATTCAAAATACACTTGGTCTTGAAGTAGGGACATCTGTTGTCAGGGTTAAAGGGATTCGCCCGGATGATAGGGAAAAGCAGTTTATGAACTTAACAAATCAGGATTTCCTAATGCGAGTTGAGCAAGTAGCTTACTTAACGGATGGACGAACTTTTGAATATTCTTATGCAGATCATCTACCGGAAACCTTTGAGTTTGAAACAGTCATTACGGCAAAAAATTATAAAGAGACATAAAAACCGGTTGAGGCAAGTATTGTCTCAACCTATTTTTATGTCTTCTACAGTTATTATTCATCTGCTGTAATCAGCATGGATGTGTTCCCGGTTTTTTCAAGATGAACTTCTCCCCAGGAACAGAGGGAATCGAGTATAGCTCCTAAAGACGAACCGTAATCCGTTAAAGAATACTCTACTTTTGGTGGTACTTGGTCATATACTTTCCTTTGGATTACACCATCTTCTTCTAGTTCCCGTAATTGTTGCGTTAACATTTTTTGCGTAATACCAGGCATTAAACGTTTTAATTCACTCGTTCTTTTTGTTCCTTTTTTTAAATGACAAAGGATAACAACTTTCCACTTTCCGCCAATAACTTCTAAAGTCGCTTCTACAGGAATATTGTATGTCTTCATAAAAAAACTCCTTTGATGAATTTAGATTACAGTTGTGAGCCTACATCCGTTGCAATACTAAAATTATTTCTTTTTAGTACCTATAACACTTTAAAGTGTGTACTATTTATTGTGCTAAATATCGGTCATAATAACCGATGTAAGAGAGAAATAAGCAGAACGGCACTTAAAAATGCATATGTTACTTTTTAGTACCTATAACACTTTAAAGTACGTACTTTTTATTAGGATGAATATAATCCATAATAGCACTTGTAAGCAAGAAATGCGTGAAATGTGCTTTGAAGGAGCCATCATGCTATGGGGAATTTTACATGAGAATAATTTGTTGTATTATTAAAATTAATCCAAGACTTAACAGTTGATTAATCGAACTGTAAAGTTTAAAATTACAGTAAGATTTTTAAAAGTGAGTTGTTAACGTCTGTAAAATGTAGCATGAATAATAGAGATAAATGAAACATTGCTGAATAATTAACATTATGTGAATTTGATTCTAAACTGTAATTTTTTTTAATACATTTCAATAAGCGATATTTAAAATGTACGTTTAATAACATTAAAGGAGTGAGTTAAATATGGTAATTCTATATACAACAGCAAGCTGTGCTTCATGCCGAAAAGCGAAAGCATGGCTTGAAGAGCATCAAATTGATTATATTGAAAAAAACATCGTATCAAATTCTATGACAGTTGATGAGCTTAAATCGATTCTTCGTTTAACTGAAGAGGGGGCTACTGAAATTATTTCAACTAGATCCAAAACTTTTCAGGACTTAAATATAAATATTGATGAGCTCTCGCTAAATGAATTTTATACATTAATAATTGAGCATCCACTAATGTTGCGTCGCCCGATTATGCTGGACGAAAAAAGATTGCAAATTGGTTTTAACGAAGAAGAAATTCGCAAATTTTTACCACGTAGTGTCCGAACATTTTTAAACATTGAACTGCAAAAGTTGGCTAATTAATAAGTAATAGTATGAAAGAGAAATTTTTTGAAAGGAGGAAACTGAAGGTGATAGAAGTATGCGTTACAGTTAATTATAAAGATAGAAACTATCAAACAAATGTCATTGTGAACAAAGATACGATTTGGACAAAAATTGAACAGTTGGCAGAAGAACAAGTGAAGAAACAGTGGGGTTTTTAAACTTAATTATTTAAAAAAATGAAGTTATATGCTAGAGATTATAACTAAATTCAAAATTTTTCAGGTATTAAATATAAATAAGAAATTTTCTTGAAAGGAGGAAGCAGAAGATGATTGAAGTATGTGTTACAGTTAATTATAATGATAAAAATTATCAAACAAATGTTATTGTGAGTAAAGATACGATTTGGACAAAAATTGAACAGTTGGCAGAAGAACAAGTGAAGAAACAGTGGAGTGTTTAATTTTCTTTTTAACTTAAAAAGCTAAATGAAGTTATCAGATATAGGTGGGACGGGATAGAATATAAGGGAATTAATTTTTTATGGCAAGAAGCATTCCACATGTTTTAACGTTCTAATCAATCTGTAATATTTATGGCTACAGTATGTTAATATATGAGAAACAATATTTTTAATCGTAGGAGGAAAATCATGAACAGCGACTTTACCTTGGCCATACACAGTTTAACTTATTTAGCTTTACAGCCAGACCGGATGTCAACAAGTAATGCTATTTCAGAAAGTGCAGGTGTTCATCCAGTACGCATTCGCAAAGTACTAAGTTTGTTAAAAAAACATAAGTTTATACAATCGAAAGAGGGGACTGGTGGCGGTTTTATTTTCGCTCGCGATTTAGATGAAATTAATCTTTGGCATATTTATCAGATAACCTCTGAAGGTGCTTTGCAGCCGAAGTGTCCAGAATCAAACAATCAGTGTGTTGTAGGTTCGAATATGCGAAAAGTTCTTTTCGCTATTTTCTTAGGTGCTGAAGAGCATCTAGGTGAATACTTAAAGAATTATACAATGAAAGAAGTTGTTGACCTTATCAATCAAGAGCGTTAAGCGGCTTAATTATTATATAGCCGTGAGTTCTTAACACTTAAATGTAATGAAAAATATTACAGTATAATTTGTTTTTATATCTTTTTTATCGTCACAAAAAATATTTATAGGAAGGTGAAACGGTATGATGTCAAATAATAATCATGTTTTAAAAGTAGGAGATTGGGTTCGTGGAATATCAAATGAAGGTGAATTAATAGTTGGTTATATTGTATCACTTGATGATGTAGAGGATATAGTTACAGTTAGTATTGTGAAACGTGACGGCCAGTACACAATAAACGAAGCGATTTTACTCTTTAGTAAACACGTTAACAAACTCCCTGAATCAAAGGTAATAAATAAGGAACAAATCCTTTATCTTATAGATCTTGCATTATTAACAGGGGATGAAGAATGGTTTATCGAGCTTTCTTCAAAATTAAACTCGATAAAAGAGCTAGTTAATGAGGGATTTTAAAATTTAAACTTTTGAGGGTGCACACAATCCGCCTTATGGGACACAATTACTTTTCGCATAAAAGGAAATGATGTAAAAACGATTCATTACAAACATAGAGATATCCCTGAAGAAGAGCCGAACAAACTACAATTAAGATGATATTGAAGTGATTTGTTTGTGTATTCCTGATAACGATAATTATGTAAATGAGCTGTCCATATGGGGCAGCTTTTTTGTTTTTTGCTCAGTGTAGCTTTTTAAATTGTATATGAATTCAATATTAATAATATATATCCTAAAATTTGGTTTTTTTATTTTGGGATTTTTTTCTTTTTACCTACATTAATTATTTATTAGAATATCTTTTATGTTTAAAATAAAATTTTTTGATAAAAGGGGATATAAGTATTTTTATAATAAGTCACCTAGAAAAACAATGTATTATTGTATTTTTTTACTAACTAATTCAGCTTTAAGCGATAAAAACAATGGCTACATGCTAACTGTAAAATATTATCCATATAAAATTATTCCTCTTTAATATTTCTGAAAATATAAAAATATTAATTTTATAAATATACACGTTATAATGAGGGCGTCGAGAGAAATTTTATTATCTCTGGAGAAAATATAAAAAATGCGATTATTAGTAAGAAAGGTGTGTGATTAGAGGCGAAACGTATGTAATGTGCTTCAGTGGCTTGTGTGAGCAATATCATCAGTGCTACCGAAGTTATGAAAGTAATGTATAGAATTGAGAAAGAAATGCCTCGCAAATGAAGAGAGGCCGGTTTAGCTAAAATTACTGTTAAAAGTAAAAAAGAGAAACCATTAAAGTAATACACTGTTATTAGAAATGTTGCAACGTATTTATGAAGTCTATTCCATATTGTTCTCTTAAGGGTTCTTTATATAAAGAGCGGATATTACGAGTAAACTTTTTTGTGAACGCTAACAATTATATTAGGACGCTAATTAGCGAATGTTTCAATTTGGATTCATTATGATGAAGGACATACAATGTGGGGCAACTTGTAAGGAATTCATTTTCCAAAAAGGGAATATTTATTAGTTGCAAAGAGAAATGCAGGAATAGATACAAGGGGGAGTTATTATATGAACGGGAATACTGCAAAGAAAATAGAAGTTCAAGCTGAAAATACCGCACTAAAAAATGAGCAATATGCAGATCCGAAAAAGTGGCATAAGCAGGATACTACATGGGCACTCAGTCTATTTGGAACTGCAATTGGAGCAGGGGTGCTCTTTTTACCGATTAATGCAGGTTCAGGTGGTTTATTATCTTTACTACTAATTACATTGCTTGCATATCCAGTTATGTACTACTCACATAGGGCACTTGCTAAAATGATATACGCTTCTAATTCTGCTGATGAGGGGATCACAGGTACAATTAGAGAGTATTTCGGAAATAAAGCGAGTATCATTTTTAACATCGTATATTTCGGTTCAATTTATACAATCGTACTAATGTATTCGGTTGCGCTTACAAACACTGCAAGTAGTTTTATTGTGCATCAATTGCACATGCCAGAACCTCCAAGAGCTATTTTATCACTTGTATTAGTTCTTGGTCTTATCGCTATACTGAATTTTGGTCAAGATATTACTGTAAAGGTAATGAGTATGTTAGTGTATCCTTTCATAGTTTCTCTACTGTTTATCGCAATATCTTTAATTCCACAGTGGAATACGTCAATGCTTAGTTTTTCAGCTGTTTCAACTGCTTCAACAGGAACAGGCTATTTTGGGACGATATTGATGATTCTACCAATCATCGTATTCTCATTTAATCATTCACCTATGATTTCATCATTTGTTGTGAAACAGAGAGCTACGTATGGAATCGAAGCCACTGATGCTAAATGTGCGCAAATACAAAAGGTTTGTTATATCATGACATTCGCTGTTGTTATGTTCTTCGTTTGGAGTAGCGCATTGAGCTTGACTCCAGATGATATAAAAATGGCAAAAGAGCAAAACTTATCAATTCTTTCATATCTTGCTAATGAGCTTAATTCGCCTGTAATCACTATTGCAGCTCCAATTATTGCTTTTGTGGCTATTACAAAGTCTTTCCTTGGCCATTATATAGGAGCATTTGAAGTAATGCGTGACATGATTATTAAGTTTGGTAAATCACGTGGAAAAGATATTGAAGAAAAAACAATTAAGACAATAATTCTTACTTTTGTTGTATTATCATGCTGGTTTGTTGCTTATACAAATCCAAGTATTCTTGGACTTATTGATTCTCTAAGCGGTCCTTTAGTTGCTGCTATCTTATGTCTATTACCGATGTATGCGATTCAAAAAGTGCCAGTACTAGCTAAATACAAAGGGAAAATGAGCAACGTATTTGTTATTATTGTAGGTGTACTTACTGTCTTAGCAAGTATTAAGTCATTATTCTAATTCACTACTGTTGGTTTTAGTATCAAAATAGTTGGATCTGAGAAAATAAGGAGCAAGTTTTGAATAGTTTTTTTCAAAACTTGCTCTTAAAATATTCTAAGGAATTAATTTTACAAATAAGTTTATTCATATTAGTCATCTAGCGTTTTGGTCATATACTCATCCAATATTATCAAGACCTAAATCGAAAAATTTTAAATATCAAGCGCCTAACGTATTATATATCCCTAATATGTTAGGCGCTTTTATTTTGGATAATAAATTTTGAACCTGAATTTGAATAGTATATTTCTCTATTTGATGCTTAATTAATATTGTAAAATTTGTATTGAAAATTCGAGGTTTTAAAAGTATCATATACATATTCAAACATTTGAAGATGTATATGATACTTTTTGAAATTGAGGAAAAGTAACGGAGGGATTTCAATGGGAAACGAAATGCAACAATTTAAAGCAGATTTCTTTAAAGCCTTAGCACACCCTTTGCGAATAGGTATTTTAGAATTATTGTCAGAAGGTGAAAAAAGCGTAAACGAAATTCAAGATATTTTAAATAAGGAAGGCTCAGCTGTTTCTCAGCAATTAAGTGTACTACGTTCAAAAAATATTGTTGTTGGTAGGAAAGATGGAAAAAGAGTTTTATATTCTTTACGAGACCCTATTATTGTGGATTTATTGGTGGTTGCACGGAAGATTTTCAACAACCATTTAATCGATACGATTTCAATGTTAGAAGAGCTAGATGAAGCAGAAAGTGAAATGATGGCCAAGGAGGGATAGGTTGAGTATTGAGGTTAAGAAAGAAGATATCATCCAACATGGGATTGAAACATTTCGCTCATTAGGAGCTCATTACGTTTGTGAAGTTTGTATAAAAAGTGGAAATTCTTGTTGTTTTTCATGCCAACATTTACAAGATGGAGTTGGATGTCGAAAAAGAAATACTGCTTGTACAGCTTGGTTATGTGGAATTCAAGGTTTTTTATTTGATCAAATAGGATTACTGGATGAATGGAATCGTTTTTGGAGTGAAATTCCAGGACAAATGTTTCGTAGAGATATTACTCCAGATAAGGTAAGGATTAGATCGTTTATTGATACGAAGAAGCTAGATAGTCGAGCCGGAGAACGTTTAGCAGAAAGATTGAAATCCTATGTACAACAAGGTGGAGATATAGGTGAATTGGAGTGTCATTTAAGTAAAACATATAGTAAATATTAGGATGTTTTTTATTTTTGTGAAAAGGACAATTTTCTGTATAAGGGACCGAGAAATACATTTGTAATCCAGATCTATTAAAAATAGAAAAGAAGGGTTTGTAATGAGAAAGTTATTTACAGGAAGGTTTGAAGGATATTCATTAGCACATTTTCAAAAGGATCTTCTTTCAGGAATGATTGTTGGAGTTGTTGCGATTCCACTTGCTATGTCTTTTGCTATAGCCTCTGGTGTTAAGCCAGAGTATGGGATTTATACAACCTGTATTGCTGGAATACTCATTTCACTGTTTGGTGGTTCGAAGTATCAAATTGGAGGACCTACAGGTGCTTTTGTTCCGATTCTTTTAGGAGTTGTAATTACCTATGGATACGAAAATTTACTACTCGCGGGTTTGTTAGCTGGAATTATTTTATGTCTTATGGGAATCTTCAAACTAGGCTCTTTAATTAAGTTTATTCCACGTCCTGTAACAATTGGTTTTACTTCAGGTATTGCTGTTATTATCTTTACGGGACAAATTGCTAGTTTTTTAGGTTTAACAGGTATAAAAAAGCATGAGGAATTTCTAGCGAATTTGAAGGAACTCTTCACTCATATCAGTACTACCAATTTTTATAGTGTTATAACTGCTTTGATTTGCTTTTTTGTTATACTCATAACACCAAAGATTTTACCAAAAGTGCCTGGTTCATTAGTAGGTGTTGTTATTTCAACTGTAATTGCAACTGTATTTTTCTCAGGTCATGTACCTACTATTGGTACAGCATATGGCACGATTCCAAATACACTTCCTCAGTTTGATATACCAGAAATCACATTAGAACGTATAAAACAGTTAATTGGTCCTGCATTTGTTATTGCGATGCTCGGTGGAATTGAGTCGCTTTTATCCGCTGTCGTGGCAGATGGTATGACAAATAGTAAACACAACAGTAACAAAGAGCTTGTCGGTCAGGGGATTGCAAATATTGTTACCCCGTTATTTGGCGGGATTCCAGCAACTGGAGCAATTGCTCGTACAGCGACTAATATTAAGAGTGGGGCTGTATCTCCGATGTCGGGTATTATTCATGGGGGATTTGTGTTATTGACACTTTTACTGTTAGCTCCATATGCTTCACATATTCCTCTTGCTAGTATGGCTCCCATTTTAATGGTGGTAGCTTGGAATATGAGCGAACAAAAACATTTTTATCACATACTCAAAATGAAGACAGGAGATTCCCTTGTATTACTAGTAACATTTTTACTTACTGTATTTACTAGTTTAACAACAGCTGTGGAGATCGGTCTTATTTTAGCTGTTATTTTGTTTACAAAACGTATGAGTAATATGCTTGTTATATCTAAAGTGCTTCCTGATCATACAAAAAAGAATGAAAAATTGTTATCGCATGTGGTAAATAAAGCTCATGATTGTCCACAAATTAGTATTTATACAATAGAAGGCCCATTATTCTTTGGGGCTGCTCAAACATTTGAACAAAATATTTTAGCGACTATTCATTATAAACCTAAAGTTTTAATTTTACGTATGGGAAAAGTTCCTTTTATTGATACCACAGGAGAGTCTTACTTTAGGAATATTGTTCAGCACTTCAAAAAACAAGGTGGCGTACTTCTTATTTCTGGAATTCAATCAGAGCTAAAAGCCAATCTAGATAAGAATGGATTGTACGCTGAGATTGGGAAAGAAAACTTTTTTGATCATACCGGGGAAGCAATTAATTGTGCTTTAGGACATCTGAATACAAGAAAATGTATAGGGTGTAAGCATTTTGCTTTTCATGAGTGTACAGGGCTTTCTCAGCAATCTCAGGAAATCAATACAATAAAGAATAAAGTAAATGCATTAGATTTTTAAAAATTTCACTTCACATACAAAGTTTGTTTGATTTCATCTACTTTTTCATCATTTTATTAAAAAATAGAGAAGAAGAAAGTTTGCTTTGGAGAATGTGGAGAAGATTTTTTACAAGGTGTGAACAAGTAGTTTTTTTATACATTCAACAAATAAGTATCAAACAGTAAGAAGAGAATATTTTCCGTATATTTAAACGGAAAAGGGAAATTAAAAATAATATTTATTTAATAGAATACACGAAAATGAGTGGAGGAAATAAAAATATGTCTAATTTACCAAATTGTCCAAAATGTAATTCAGAATACACTTACGAAGATGGGAATCTTTTTGTTTGTCCAGAATGTGCTCATGAGTGGACTTTAGAATTAGAAGCTGAAAATAGTGAAGATACAAAGGTAATTAAAGATGCAAATGGAAATATTTTAAACGATGGTGATTCTGTAACAGTAATTAAAGATCTTAAAGTAAAAGGAACTTCATCAGTTGTAAAAATTGGTACAAAAGTAAAGAGTATCCGATTAGTTGATGGAGATCATAATATTGATTGTAAAATTGATGGTTTTGGAGCTATGAAATTAAAATCTGAATTTGTTAAAAAGGTATAAATACAATTTTGTTACATCAAAATTAGTTTGAAGTTAATGAATATACACTGTTTTTCAGCTGTACCCCGTGCCCAACAACTTAAGAATTTCGAATTACCTTGAAATGATAAAATGAACTTTGGGTTATGATTCAGCAGAGTTTTTGGGGAGTACCATGAAATTTTAGCTTGCTAGCAATATAGTACTGCCGAAATATTTGAAATAGCTATAAGACTATTCTTTCGATGGTATGATGAAAGATGTGGAAAAGGAATAGGTATCAATCAGACCTCAATATTAACCTTCACTATTAGCAACAAAAAACCACCTCTCATAAAGGTGGTTTTTCAGTATTAATATATTTTAATTAGTCACGTCTAAATGGCCCTTTTGGAGCAATTAGCTCTAAATTAGTACCATCTGAATCGGGGAAGTAGGCAACTCCTGTACCAATTCCAGATTTCTAGCCATCTTCTTGAAAGATAATTGGTTCTCCATATGGGTGCTATCTTATGCCCATCAGGCTAACAAAATGGATTGCCTCTGAAACAAAAAAATGATTTTTATTACTATAAAAAACGTAAAGTATCTGTTTTTAGAAAAAATTAATTTTTATAAATTGATGGAGATATAACTCAATTCTTTTATATATTTAGTTAAATATGATTGTCAGAATGAACTTAAAGTAATTATGATTTCTAGAAATGCGAACTGATGTTTTGAATTGGTTTAAAGTTGCTGGAACAAAATAAAACCAATTGAGCAAAAAAACTTGCAAAAATAAAAAGAGAGATGTATATTAATTGATGTATCAATAATTGATATATCAATTAATATTTTGACAAGAAAGAAAAGGAACATTTTATGAAGGAAATGTTCGTAAATATCAGTGGAGAAGAACGCAAAATACTTATTCATGTTCTATTACAGGTGCAAAAAAATGTAGAGAATATTAAAGAATAGAGAGTGTAGGGGGCAGAATAGTGTGGAAATAATCGCAGCTATTTTAGTCGGGATCGTAGCATTAGAACATTTGTTTATCATGATCCTTGAAATGTTTTTTATTGATTCAAAAGTAGCGAAACGTGCTTTCAAATTACCGAAGCATTTAGAAGGAGATCGAAACGTAGCCATTATGTTTGCAAACCAAGGTTTATATAATGGATTTTTAGCGGCTGGTCTCATTTGGGGACTTGTACTTGGACTCAATCCAATTGGTTATATGGTCCAATTATTTTTCGTGATTTGTGTGGTGGTAGCAGCTATTTTCGGAGGTTTCACATCTAATAAATCAATTATTGTGAAACAAGGACTTCCAGCTGTTTTAGCACTGGTTGCCCTTTTATGTATGATATAGAATCAAAGTTTCTCAATAAAAGAACTCATTTTTGAAAAATACGCTATTCTTTCTGTAGAATTATAGGAAAGGATGGCGTTTTTGTATGCCTATTTCTATAAGTAGTGAATTATAACTATTTCCTCAAGGGACTCAACTGCTTTTCAGCTTTTGGATATATTTTCATCCATCTTTGTTTCCTCCTATTGTTGGATAGTGTAATAATTGATAAAAATTTTGATGAAATTGGATTATAACGATTGATCAAAAAAGTTAGTGATTAAAAATATTATTCTTTAGTACATACATTTTTAAGATGTTAAATATATTTCATAATAGTCTCTGTAAGATAGGGATAAGTAGAATAGTACTTTAAAGTACCTATAGCACTTTAAAGTGCGTACTTTTTATAACTTTGAATATCATTCATAATAGCACCAGTAAGAAGAAAATAAGCTTTACGGTACTACTAGTTACCAACGATGTTACAGCAGTTTATTTGGAATCAGATTGATTGAAAGGTTGTACTATATGGCCTAATAATTTCGAAAAAATGTCGGTGTGGCATAAAACAATTATGGAGGTTAAAGATATGAGTACTTCAAATTTGAATGAAATAAGTAAACAAATTGTAAAAGAGGAGGAAACGCTTCAATTTTCCTCTTTTACAAATGAAGATGCCTTGCAACTAGGTTTATTTATCGTTGAAACAGCAAAGCGAGAGGGGAAATTGATTGCTGTCGATATAACGAAAAATGGTGTGCAATTATTTCATTTCAAGATGACAGGGACAAATGCGGAAAATACGAAATGGATTGAGCGTAAAAAACGAGTCGTTTCCCTGCATGATCGTAGCTCGTATTATATGCAGATACAAAGTGAAATAACTGGAATTTCATATAATGAAAAATATCTTTTAGATACTTCGGAATATGCTGCGTTTGGTGGATGCTTTCCTATCAGAATAAAAAACGTAGGGGTTATTGGAATGATAACAGTTTCAGGATTACCACCAGAAGAAGATCACGAATTGGTAGTAAGAGCAGTTAAAAATCATTTGAACCAATAGTTGTAACTAGTCAATAGATAATTAAATTTAGGGGGCAATACTATGCCATTAATCGAGCTAAATACTTGGCCAACCATGTCAACAGAAGAAAAGAAGGAATTTATTTATAGTGTAACGGAACTTACAATAAAACTATTAAAAATTGTCCCTGATAAAATTCAAGTGTTGATAACGGAACTTGAGAAAGAAAACTGGGGGAAAGCTGGGGCTGTAGCAAGTGATGCTACCTTTGCTGTGAAAAGTAGGGTGTCCGATTGGGAGACAAAAGAGTCTTACGATACACTAGGTCGTAACGTTAATGGAATGGCTATTATTAAGATTGATATATGGAATACATTTGATCAAGAGACAAAGGATAAGTGGGTAAACGAACTTACACAAGTAACATCTAAATATACTCATGCACCTTTGGATAAAGTGCTAATTCTTATTCGTGAAATGATTCCAGGGAACTGGGGACAAAGTGGTGTAACAGGAGCTAATGCAGATTTCCTTTCCAAAAGTCGTACATTTTAATCATTAAATAAAAAAGGCAAAAATGAACACATTTCTGTTCGTTTTTGCCTTTTTATTATTTGTCTGTGGTAATGAACATGATCCTTTATATGTTTAAGTAATATTCTCTAAAGTTGCCTCTACGGGAAAGTGTATTTCTTCATTTGAAAGTCTTTTTCGTGGAATGTAGATTTCAATTTTTGAGCAAAATAAGCTAGGTTATATAAATGTTACTTTTTAGTACCTATAGTACTTTAAAGTACGTACTTTTTATTAGGGTGCTTATCATTCATAATAGCACATGTAAGAGAGAAACAAGCTTTACGGTACTGGTAACTAACTATGTTACTTTTTAGTACCTACAGCACTTTAAAGTACGTACTATTCATTGTATTGAATATATTTCATAATAGTACATGTAAGAGAGAGACAAGCTTTACGGTACTAAAAAGTACCTATAGTACTTTAAAGTGCGTTCTTTAAAAAAAGAATGAAACCATTCATAATAGCGTTTGTAGAGATTAAATATGTTTTTTAGAAGATAAAAGGGCCTTTTTATCGCACTATTATGATAGGAATTATAGGGAAGAGGGGAAACTCAATTGAATTCATATACAGCATCGTCTTCAGAAGTTCAGACGAATCGAAGAAGTATATTTGCGTTGTTAGCGTTAGCAATTAGTGCGTTCGGGATTGGGACAACTGAATTTGTTAGTGTCGGTTTATTACCATCTATTTCGGAAGATTTACATGTGTCGGTTACAACGGCTGGTTTAACAGTTTCTTTATATGCGTTAGGCGTAGCGTTTGGGGCTCCAGTATTAACGTCATTAACAGCTAATATGTCACGAAAAACGTTATTAATGTGGATTATGATTATTTTCATTATTGGTAACGGGATCGCAGCGGTAGCAACAAGCTTCACTGTATTACTTATTGCGCGAATTATTTCTGCACTTTCGCATGGTGTGTTTATGTCAATTGGTTCAACAATTGCTGCGGCACTTGTCCCAGAAAATAAACGGGCTAGCGCGATTGCGATTATGTTTACTGGTGTAACAGTTGCAACTATTACAGGTGCACCAATTGGAACATTTATTGGTCAACAATTTGGCTGGAGAACATCATTTTTAGCAATTGTAGTAATTGGAATTATCGCCTTAATTGCAAATAGTATTCTCATTCCATCTAATATGAAAAAAGGTGCGTCTGTATCATTCCGCGATCAATTTAAACTGATTACGAACGGAAGACTGTTACTAGTTTTCATTATTACTGCATTAGGATATGGGGGAACATTCGTAACATTTACGTATTTATCTCCGTTATTACAAGAGGTAACAGGATTTAAAGCAAATACGGTTACTATCATTTTATTAGTGTATGGAATCGCCATTGCGATAGGGAATGTGATTGGCGGAAAATTATCGAATCATAATCCAATTCGAGCGCTATTCTACATGTTCTTTATTCAAGCGATTATACTATTTGTTTTAACATTTACGGCACCATTTAAGGTAGCTGGGTTAATCACAATTATTTTAATGGGGCTATTCGCATTTATGAATGTTCCAGGGTTACAAGTATATGTCGTAATGTTAGCTGAACGATTTGTACCGAGTGCTGTCGATGTTGCATCGGCAATTAATATTGCGGCGTTTAATGCTGGGATTGCTCTTGGTGCTTATTTAGGCGGTATTGTAACGAACTCGTTAGGGTTAATTCATACAGCTTGGGTAGGCGGCATTATGGTAGTAGGTGCTGTTATTTTAACAGCATGGAGCATGACATTAGAAAAAAGAGATCAAGTAAAATAAAAGGAGAGAAAATAAAATGAAAAACTTACAAAGTAAAACAGTATTAAGTAATGGTGTGGAAATGCCTTGGTTTGGTTTAGGTGTATTTAAAGTAGAAGAAGGACCAGAACTTGTAGAAGCGATTAAATCAGCAATTAAAGCAGGATACCGCAGCATTGATACAGCTGCAATTTACGGAAATGAAGCAGCTGTAGGTGAGGGGATTCGTGCCGGTATTGAAACAACTGGTATTTCAAGAGAAGAATTATTTATTACTTCAAAAGTATGGAACGCAGATCAAGGATATGAAGAAACGATTGCTGCATACGAAGAGAGCTTAAAAAAATTAAAGCTAGATTATTTAGATTTATATCTTGTTCACTGGCCTGTAGAAGGGAAATATAAAGATACATGGAGAGCGTTAGAAACACTTTATAAAGAAAAGCGTGTACGTGCAATTGGCGTAAGTAATTTCCAAATTCACCATCTGCAAGATGTAATAAAAGATGCAGAAATTAAGCCGATGATCAACCAAGTAGAATACCATCCTCGTTTAACACAAAAAGAATTACAAGCTTTCTGTAAAGAACAAGGTATTCAAATGGAAGCATGGTCACCACTTATGCAAGGTCAATTATTAGATAATGAAACATTACAGGCAATTGCTGAGAAACATGGTAAAACAACAGCACAAGTGATTTTACGTTGGGACCTTCAAAATGAAGTGATCACAATTCCAAAATCAACGAAAGAGCACCGCATTATTGCAAATGCAGATGTATTTAACTTTGAATTAACGAAAGAAGATATGGAAAAAATCGATGCATTAAATCAAAATCACCGCGTTGGTCCAGATCCTGATAACTTTGATTTCTAATAGAAATGAGTAAAAAGAGTGCAAAAATTGCACTCTTTTTTTATTTTCTATTCAATAAAATGTTTCTGTTTATATTATGACTTTTAAATTACTTTAGGCGAGCTAAAGAACTTATTAACAGTATTAAAGTTTGACATAAAATAATGCATTCTATATTATATATGCTATAGCATATAAATTGCGATTTATTTGAAGGTGGCATATGGACTTATATGAGTTAACAGGACATCTTGTTCATCATACTGATGTGAAGTTAACAAATTATATAATGTAAGTTTTTAATCACATATTGCTTATAAAATTTATCCTTTATATGCTGTAGCATATAAGTGTTATCTCATAACTTGTAACGGTAAAAATTTAAATAATACAGTAGATATATTATGAAACGAGGAGATTTTAGTTATGGAAAAATTCATATTAGCGTTTGATAGAGAACTTGTAATTGCAGAAAAAAAAGACTCAACATGGAGCGTCCAATCGCAGTTTGTAGGTGCGAATCCGGTTGCGTTAGCTTCAGATCCATACGATCCAGAAAGAATGTATTGTGGTACCTTTGACAGGGGATTATGGAGAAGTAAAGATGGAGGAAGTTCATGGGAAGCGATTGGTGCGTTACCTTCCTTTGGTGAAGTGTTCCCAGCAAATGCTATTCATATGAGAGCTATTACAGCAGTTTCTGTATCTCCAGCGAAGGGGGATGACGGTAACGGGATTGTATATGTAGGAACTGAACCGAGCGCAATGTTCGTATCCAAAAATGGAGGAGACAGTTTTGAGCTGCTAACTGATTATCGACAAATGCCATCATATTCATCATGGTTCTTTCCTCAAAGAACATATACACACCATGTAAAACATATTGAAATTGATGCTAATAATCCAGAAACTATTTATACGACTATTGAGGTAGGCGGATTAATTAAAAGTGTAGATGGAGGTAAGACATGGACTGAGGAAAAAGAGGGGAACTATCCTCAAGATATTCACATTCTTAAATCACATGGCGATGCGCCAAATCGTTTATACGGGGTGTTAGGTGATTCATTCTTGAAAGAACCAGGTCAAGAGTATGCGGAGAGTAATGATGGAGGTAAGACTTGGAACTATATGTGTAGTGGGCTAAAGCATCATTACGCATATCAAATGGCAGTTAACCCAAATGATCCAGAAAATATTATTATCGCGACATCTTCAAATCCACACGTAGCGCATGATTACAATAATGGAAATTGTGAATCATTTATTTATAAGAAAGAAAAAAATCAGTCTTGGGCAGAAATGAATGTAGGTTTACCAACTCCTAAAGGCACAATCATACCAGTATTAAAGGCAACAAGTGATGGAACGTTTTATCTGTTTAGCAATAAAGGAGTGTATCAGTCAGTAGACGGTGGTTCAAATTGGACATCATTAGAGATTCCTTGGGAGAATAGATTTATGGAACAACATCCTTATGAGATGTTAATTATTAAATAAGTGACAGGTATAGTTTTTACTACTATTCATTGGTAATGTTTAGTTGAATTTAAATTAAAAATGTAAAAAGCCAGGTAATGTGTTATTCATGCTACCTGGCTTTTTTGACCAGCAATTTAAGGTTATTTTCATATTTGTGTAAATATGAAACAAGCAGGATACATGAATAGAGAATGGGTAAAATAATACCGAATGATCACTAGATTATATCAATGATGCTATAAGTGTTTTTTTAGGGAAACTGAAGCAAGAAGCAGTGGTTTAGATTCAGAATGACTAGCAATTGGTGTTATGGTGTTCAATGGTTCAAAAATGAACTCATTTCAACTCATATTATCTTCGCAATGTATCATTTTGAAGAATATTAAAACTTAGGAGGAAATGAATTATGACAAAAGATTTCTATACTGCACTGAAAGAAAGACGTACTTACTATGGAATTAACAAAGAGGTACAAGTATCGGATGAAAAAATTAAAGAAATTGTGGAGTTTGCTGTGAAATATACTCCATCAGCTTTCAATTCTCAAACTGCGCGATTAGTTGTATTATTTGGTGAAGCTCATGATAAATTATGGGATATTACAACTGAAACATTAAGAAAAGTAGTTGGAGATGGAGATTTCTCAGGAACGCAACAAAAAATGGATTCTTTTAAAGCTGGTTATGGAACAGTACTATTCTTTGAAGATGAGGCTATCGTTAAATCGCTTCAAGAAAAATTTGCTGCATATGCTGAAAACTTCCCAATTTGGTCACACCAAGCATCAGGTATGCACCAATTAGTCGTGTGGACAGGTTTAGAAGCAGAGGGATTAGGGGCATCTTTACAACATTATAATCCATTAATTGACGATGAGGTAAAACAAGAATGGAATGTCCCTGCTAATTGGAAGCTAATTGCACAAATGCCATTTGGTAATCCAACAGCTGCACCAGGTGAAAAAGAATTCCAACCACTTGAAGAGCGTGTGAAATTTCATAAGTAATATTCAAATGCAATAAAATGGGAATTTAATCAGTGGTGGTCTTACTGTCCGCAAATAGCGGGATAAGCTAACTGTATTGCGAAAATAAAACTGTTTAGTTACAAAAATTCTATTTATTATTTCTGTTAATCGAGTATGTATTAATAAAAGTTGTTAAAATCACTATTTTAATCTTTAAAGGAACAAGGTGATCGGTTTGATCATCTTGTTTCATTTCTTAAATTTTATTTTATTCATTAAAAAACGCTAGCTTTTCATAAATGCTTGAAAAACTAGCGTTTTAATAATAGATATCTGTAATTTGATTACTTAAAACTATATACGAAAAAGCTTTTATGTTATTCCTCAAGTTCTATCCATTCCTGTGACCATTCTTCTATTCCGCGAATAATAGCTTCTAAAGCAAATCCTTTTTGAGTTAAAGAATATTCTATACGAACTGGTGTCTCAGGAAAGACTTTACGTTCGACAATTCCTTCTAGTTCTAATTCTTTCAATCTTTCTGAAAGTAATCTTCCGCTAACAGGAAGAGAAGATTCAAGCGTACAAAAGCGCTGAGATCCAGAAAAAAGTTGGTAAATAATTAGTGCTGTCCATCGTTGGCTAAAAAATTTCATTCCTTTTTCAAAGCGAGGGCATAATGTAGAATCATTCATTTTCCTTCACCTCCTAAAACAAATTATATAACATCTTACTATTAGTAACAAATGTTTTTATAATTAATTACTTGACGTAAATTAATTACGAATGTATACTCACTTACATAAAGTAACTAAGTTGTTTTATGTAACTAAAACTCTTTTCTTTAAATGGCCAAAGTTGTAATGATACATATTGCATATAAGCTGAGAGAAAAAAGAATAGCATCTGTAAAAACACTTACGTTGTGTAAGTTAAACAATAAAAAATATAACAATGGAAGAGAATTTTTAGAGATTCTCAATACTAGGAGGTACCTAATGGTTACAACAGATACAATTCATATGTTAGAAGATAAAATTCAATTTATACATCAAGATGGAAAGGATATTTATTTAGTAGGACCTATCAAATTGCCAATTAATTTATATGGGGAGACTAAAATTTTCCAATGGTATTCTTGGTTACAATGTAGTGAGGTTACAAATAGTGTAGAAGGAATTATCAAAAAACTCTCATCTATTAATTTAGCTGATATGCAGCAATCTAGTGTGCTTGTATATGGTGATTTTGAGAATTCTGAAGATGCCCTAATTCGTATGCATAGTATTTGTCACACCGGTGATATCTTTGGTAGTAAACGTTGTGACTGTGGATTCCAATTAAAGCAGTCTTTACAAATGATTACAGAACATGGTTCAGGTGCTTTATTTTACTTAGCGAATCATGAAGGAAGAGGAATTGGTTTGTTTAGTAAAGCAATGACGTACCTCTTGCAAGAAAATGGGTTAGATACAGTAGAAGCTAATCTGAACCTAGGCTTTGAAGATGATGTTCGAAACTATGATGATACAATTGAAGTATTAAAAGCGCTACGCTCAAAACCTGTAAAACTTATTACAAATAATCCGAAAAAATTAGAAGCGTTACAAAAAGCTGGATTAAATGTTACGAGTCGTGAACCGTTATGGGGTGATATCTCAGAGTTTAATGAGAAATATTTGCAAACGAAGATTCAGCGTTCTGGACATTTTGAAGGGGGACACTTACATGCTTGAGCATGAATTGTATATGAAGCTAGCACTAGAAAATGCCAAGGCTATGAAGGGACAAACGACTCCAAATCCATTGGTTGGATCTGTAATTGTAAATGATAATCGAATTGTAGGGGTCGGAGCACATATGAAGGCCGGAGAACCACATGCCGAAATACATGCGATACGTATGGCTGGAGAACAGGTACGTGGTGCTACAATCTATGTAACTCTTGAACCTTGTTCTCATCATGGTAGAACAGGGCCTTGTGCTGAAGCAATTGTACAAGCAGGAATTAAGAAGGTAGTAGTTGCTACACTTGATCCAAACCCGCTTGTTTCTGGACGTGGAATTAAAATTCTACAAGATGCAGGTATTGAAGTACTTGTAGGAGTGTGTGAAGAAGAATCTAAAAAAATGAATGAAGTCTTTAATAAATATATTTTGACAAAGCGTCCATTTGTAACGATTAAATCAGGAGTTACATTAGACGGTAAAATCGCTACGTCTTCATCGGATAGTAAGTGGATTACATCTAAAGAAGCAAGACAAGAAGTACACCAAATACGAAACGAAAATGCGGCTATTTTAGTAGGAGCGAATACTGTTCAAAAGGATAATCCATCATTGACAACACGTATTCCAAATGGACGAAATCCAATTCGAATAATATTGGACTCGACATTACGCATACCGATGGAAGCTAATGTTGTTACAGATGGAGAAGCTCCTACCTGGATATTTACAACAAGTAATCATGCAGCGAAAAAAAAGATAGCATTAGAAAATGCAGGAGTTAAAGTATTTGTTACTAGCGGAGAAAAGCATATAAACTTACATGAAATGCTTGATGTTTTAGGGCAAAAAGGAGTTTCCTCCCTGCTTGTTGAAGGTGGTGGAGAGGTAAATGCTTCGTTTATTGAAAATAAATTGATGGATAAACTTATATTATATGTCGCACCAAAAATTATTGGGGGCAGATTGGCGCCTAGCTTTGTAGAGGGGACTGGTATTACTAAAATGCAAGATGCAATTGAATTTAAGGATGTATCATTTACCCAGGTTGGAAAAGATTATAGATTTATTGGCTATCCAGAATATCGGAAAATATAAGGAGAATAAAAGCTACTTATATGTTCCGATAAATGGATTGCAGAAAGGAGCGATGAAGAGTGAAGTTTGGATTTGATATCGATGATACATTAATTGATTTAAGGCAGCATGCTTTTCATTTATATAATAAGAAATTAAACAAAAAAGTAGGATTGGATGTATTTCATTCTTTAAAAACAATTGAAATTCATGAAGCATTTGGGATGACTTCGGAGGAAGGCAGTCATATGTGGAATAGTTTGCTGGATGAGATTTATTATACTTCTTGTTCACCGTTTCCATATGCAGTAGAGACATTACAAGAATTAGAAAAACAGGGACATGAAATATACTATATAACAGCACGGCCTAAAGAACATGGAGAGCAAACAAAAAAATGGTTAATAGAAAAAGGTTTTCCGGTACATGAAGATCGCTTTTTCTATGGAATGAAGGATGAAGAAAAAATACACTTCATACAAGAAATAAAATTAAACTATTTCTTTGATGATAAGCCGGCAGTCTTAGAAACGTTAATAGGAAAACCGATAAATGTGTATGCAAAAACTACTTCTTACAATCAACATCTCAATATCCCGCGGATTACAAGTTGGACGGAGTTAGGAGATATTATAAAGAAAGAAATGTGAGGATTTAACTGGCAAATCAAATAGAGCTAAGAGTATATTGAGTGTTACAATTTTAGAGGAAAGACATAGGTGTTATGTCTTTCCTTATTTTTTAATACTATCGTTTTTATTAGTGTGATGTGCTAGGAGTACTTCTAATAGAGAGGAAATAGAAAAATGAGCAATAAGAAAAATATTTTTAAGCTAGTCTTGTATGGTAGTGTAATTTATACATCAATGATGGGTTCCCCTGGTGCCACAATATTTTTGGATATTTTGGATGAGAAGTTCAAGAATTAATAGGGTGTGTTCATAATCATGAATTTTTGGAAAACCAAAATTACAATGTTAGGTTATTTTGAATCAGTAGTGGATGATATGCAAAATTGCATATCGCAAAATAAACATCGTAATTTTGGGATTCTTATTATAAAATACATTACTTAAACTATATATTAGAATGGAGAATGTTAAATTGGAATTATTAAGAAACAGTAAGGTTGGTACAAAACTAAACATACTAATAGCTATATCAAGTATTGCATGTATAGTATTATCCCTAATAGGATTTTTGGGGCTAGAAAGAGGGAAAAGTACTTCTTCTAATATGTATGAGGATAATTTACTACCAATTGAGCGGATTGGGATTGTAGAATCTAATTTTTATCATGTTAATATGAACTTTATGGAAATAATGTTATCAAAAGATGAAAAAAGAATGAATGAATTAATAAGAGAAATGGATGGAATTCGTAAGGAAAATGATCATCTTTTAAAGCTGTTTGAGGCTAAAGTTATTTCTACTAAAGAAAAAGAATTATATAACACGTTTCATGAAACATTTAATGAATTAAGGACTCAAATGAAGAAAGCGCAAGAATTAGGGAAATCTAATAATGAGGAAGCATATGCATATTACCTAAAAGAGATTGAACCTAATATGCAAAAATCAATAAAATCAATTCGTGAATTGATTTTATATAATAGTAATAATGCAGAGCTTTTACAGAAGGAAAATAATAATAGTGCTCAAAATACAATGATAATGTTTGTTAGTATTTCGATTTTAGCAATTTTAATAATTATATTAATCGGATATATTATTAAAATAACTATCCGAAAACCACTTGCGTTACTACAAAGTGATATGGAAAAAGTAGCAGCTGGAGATTTAACAACACGTACTCCTTATAAAGCAAATAATGAATTAGGGCATATTGTTCAGTCTTTTAATAGTATGTTAGATAACCTTCAACAATTAATTGCGAATGTTAAGATGACAACACAAGAGGTTATTTCTACTACGGAGGGCGTATTACAAGATACAAATCGAGCGTCTAGTATTTCAAATGAGGTTGTACAGACTGTTTTAGAAGTAAAAACAAAAATAGAAGGACAGGTAACTAGTATTCAAGAGAGCTCATCCTCAATGGAAGAAATTACAACCGGGGTGCAAACTGTAGCTGAATCTTCAGCTGTAGTCGCTGAGGTAGCAGTAACGACTACAGAACGAATAAATATCGGTAGTGAAGTGATAAATCACTCTATTCTTCAAATGAATAGTGTGCATGATGTTGTCGAGGAAACATCAAAAGTAATAAATAAACTTGTTACACGTACACAACAGATTGATACAGCTCTCGCTGCAATTACTAATATTGCCGAACAAACGAATCTTCTTGCCTTAAATGCCGCTATTGAAGCGGCACGTGCTGGAGAGAATGGGAAAGGATTTGCAGTGGTTGCCGCAGAAGTTCGAGACTTGGCTGAGCAATCTAAAGAATCTGCAAAGGAAGTGAATCATTTAATAAAATCCATTCAACAAGATACTCAAGATACAGTTAATGTCATGCGAAAAGGCCAACAGAAGGCAGTAGAAGGAAAAGAAGCTGCCCACAAAGCGAATCAAACCTTCTTGTCTATTATGAGAGATATTGATAAGATTACAAGTCAAATTCAAGAAGTATCCGCAGCGACAGAAGAGATGTCTGCTGGTACAGAAGAAGTAAATGCTTCTCTTTCGCTAGTTTCTGAAACTGCAACGGATGTGAAAAAGGAGACGCTTCAAACAGTAAATTCAATTCAATCACAGGCCGTATCAATTGAACAAATATCAATCCAATCCAACAAAATGAAAGAAAAGGTGGAAGAATTAAGGGGATTGGTTTCAAAATTTAATATTACAGAATAAGATAATTTATTCAATTATAAATGTAATAACATGTATGAAAACACATGAAGACTTAAGGGGCTTCGTGTGTTTTTTTTATTGAATAATGTATGAAATAATATTGGATCATTACAAGATATCTCGAAATTTTTCGTTAAACATTAATATATGCAAAATTACATATATTTAATGATTGATAATCATGAGCTAATGTAACTATAATAATTACACTAATAAGTAACTTACTGACGACAGTTATAAGTAAAGAAGGAGGGTTTTATTGTATTTTGTATATAAAAAATAGAAAAGGAGATATGTAAATGAAAAGGCTACTTGTTATAGGCATCATGTATACAATGTTTTTCCTCATAGGAAATATACACTTACATGCTGATGAACGAACAAATGTAAAAGAAATTACTAGTTTAGAAGAGCCTACTTGGATATTTCAGGCGGGCATAAGTAAGGGTAAATATCACGATCGACAAGATTTAGGATTTATTTTGCAGAGAAATACACCATTAAAGGTAAGACAAACGAATCCTAATTTTAAAGACAAATTAACATTACGTTTATTGTCTAATGACTCTAAAAATGAAAAATCCATACAAGTAGGAAATGAATGGATTACCATTCAAGGTGATACGCCTTTAGTTCCTTTCATAGATACTCCGTATGGTGAAGAGCACGCTGTACTTGAGTACCAAGTAGGGAATGAAAGTGCTACTAAACCTCTTCCCATTTATAAACAACAAGGAAGTGTATCTCAATTTTTTAGTACATGGGATCAATTTGATGGAGAGTATGCGTTACTTCAAGGGGAGAGTTTTCAATTATTTATACCTAAAAAAGATAAAGAAATAGTAAGGTCTTTAAAAGATTTTCAATCATTGGATGAGTTAATTGCGTATTATGAAAATATTTTTGCGATGTATGATTCAATTATTGGTTTAGATGGTTCAGCGGTTGAAAATAAAAAAAGTCAAAATCGTTATTTTTTAAAAGCAGATATATCCGGTGCTGGCGGTGCCTATTATGGTGCAAATTGGACAGCGAATAGTTCAGATAGTACAAAGATGTGGTTAGATAAACTGAGTTGGGGAACTTTACATGAAATCGCTCACGGATACCAAGCTGGTTTTGATAATCAAGGAATATTTACAGGAGAAGTTTCTAATAATCTATTCGGTGTTCAATATCAATATAGTAAATATGGAAAAAAAGCAGATCAAGTTGGTTGGTTGTTTAATTTCGGGAAAAAGGAACAAGTAGAACGGAATTTATATAATGCTTTAATGAAAGAAAATAAAAATTATGATGACTTAGATTTACGACAAAAACTTATTCTTTTAACGATGGCGAAACAAAAAGCTGGCGATGAAGCTTTTGCAAAAATGTATCAAGGTTATCGAAAACTAGCTAGTAATGCTGCTTTTAAAAAAGGTGACCATTCTTTACCAGATTTAATGAATCAGTATTATAGCGAGAATGTACAAGTTGATTTTACACCCGTTTTTGAAAGATGGGGCTTTAAGCTTAATCATAAACAAATAGAGATGAATAGGGCGAAAGGTTATCCGGCAGTTACTTCTTTAGCGTATATAGTGCCTGAATCACAATTAGCTAAGGCGAGAGCTCTAGTTGATCCTGATATTCCGATAAACTCTAACTTTGAAATAGTTACGAATCAGCAAATTGCTTCACTTGGGTTAAAAGGGAATTTGCATATCCATTTAAATACAAATGAAATAGATACATTGAAAGGAAGAAAGATTAAATTAAAAGAAGGGAATACAGTTGTTCAAGAAAAAACAATTGAAACAGCAGATATCAATTTACAAGACGTACCAAATGGGGTTTATACGGTTGAAATTTCAGGTGAGAAAATGGATAGAATGTATCATTTCCGTTCGTATTATGCCTATGTAAAGGAAAAGGATAATAGTCTAACGATTGATGTTAACGAAATGAAAGTGAGCAATTTGGTAAATGAAACGATTCAATTCCTAGGATTAGGAGATGATCAGTTTGCCGAATTAAATACAGACTTAGAGCAAAAGCGGGCTGTTTTTACGGTTACTACTAAAACGCCTCATAGCTATTATGCAGATGAAAAATACGCATCAATAGAGGTGTTTAATGAGAAAGGTGAAAAAATTTATACGAAGGAAATGGAAGGGACAAATGTAACGATTGTAAAAGATACTATTCCACTAAAAGAAGGATATAAAATTAAAATCTATCATGATGAAATAAAAAAACGATTAACTAGTAAAGCTACTATTATTAATCCTATGAATAAAACGAATGAATTTATAATGACAAAATGGGGACTGAAAAATACTTATTTAAAAAATAATCCAGAAGAAAATCTTATGAAAAGAATTGATGAAGAAATGGAAGAAATTATAAGTAATCCGGTTTTAAAAGAGATACCAATGCAAAAATTAGAAATGAAAAAGAATGTGTGGATGGCGATAAATATGTTATCAGAACCACAAAAAATAACGTATATAAATAAATATAAAGATAGCTTATATAATGAGTAATTTTTGAGGAATGAAATGAATCTAAAAGTAAAGACGCAATCTATCTATATTATGAGGAATCACAATTCATAAACAGTAGATAAACATAGATAGTTTGAAATATCTATGTTTCCAATTTTGAAAAAACATTTATTTAACTTAATAATAAGATTATAAAGGAGTAAGAATATGAATAATTTCGTAAAGGTAGGTTTAACTACAGGAGTGGTGTTATCGGCGATTATGCCCTATGGAGGAGTGCATGCGGAAACAGAAGATTTAAAAGTGGAAACAAAGGAAGATACGTTCCGAACAGGTAATTTAACAGCACCTTCTCAAAATTCGGCAGAAAATGTAGCAAAGGATGCACTAAAAGGAAAAACAGAACAAGCACTATCATCAAAGCAAGTTAATACGGAATCCAAAGTTAATTATAATGTTACGCAAAGTCGTAAATCTTATGATGGTACTACAATGGTACGTCTTCAACAAACGTATGAAGGACGTGATGTATACGGATATCAACTAACAGCACATATTAATGATGATGGTGTACTTACGAGCGTTTCAGGGGATAGTGCCCAAGATCTACAACAACAGGAAGATTTGAAACAACCTATTACTTTATCAGAAGAGGATGCAAAAAAACAGCTTTTCAACATCTATGGAAATAATCTCACATTTATTGAAGAACCAGAAATTAAACAAGTGGTATATGTAGATGAAAATACAAATAAAGCTACAAACGCATATCAAATTACTTTTAGTGCATCTACACCTGAATATGTATCTGGTACAGTATTAATTGATGCTTTTGGTGGTAATCTATTAAAAGAACTCGTTCAAAAATTGGGTATACAAGTAGATAGTAGTATTGTCCAATCTACGCCAGCAAATAAATCACAAGATTCTTCAAGATTAACAGGTACAGGAAAAGATGACTTAGGTATTAATCGTACGTTTGGAATTACGCAGCGAAGTGATGGAACGTACATGCTTGCAGATTATTCTCGTGGTAAGGGAATTGAAACATATACTGCTAATTATAAAGATTATAATAATTATAGAAGAAATGTATGGGGTTATCTCGATGATTTAGTAACAAGTAATTCTACAAATTTTACTGATCCTAAAGCAGTTAGTGCTCATTATTTAGCAACGAAAGTATATGATTTTTATCAAGAAAAATATGGCCGTAACAGCTTTGATAATAACGGACAAAAAGTAATTTCTGTCGTTCATGGTTGGAACACAAATGGTACGAATAAAGGAAATCCTAAGCAGTGGTTTAATGCATTTAGTAATGGAGCTATGCTAGTATACGGAGATCCAATTGTTAGAGCATTTGATGTGGCAGGACATGAATTTACACACGCGGTTACAAGAAATGAGTCTGGACTTGAGTATGCAGGAGAAGCTGGTGCAATTAATGAGGCTCTATCTGATATTTTAGGAGTAGCAGTTGAAAAGTATGCTAATAACGGAAAGTTCAATTGGACAATGGGAGAACAATCAGGTCGTATTTTTAGAGATATGAAAAACCCATCATCTATCTCTTCTAGATATCCGGAGGACTATAGACATTATAATAACTTACCTATTGATGCTGACCACGATCATGGTGGTGTACACACGAACTCTAGCATTATTAATAAAGTAGCTTACTTGATTGCTAGTGGTGGAAACCATAATGGAGTAAACGTACATGGCATTGGAGAAGATAAAATGTTTGATATTTTCTATTATGCAAATACGGATGAATTAAATATGACTTCTAACTTTAAAGAATTAAAAGAAGCTTGTATTCGTGTAGCAACGAACTTATATGGTAAAGACTCATTAGAAGTACAAGCTGTCCAACAAGCCTTTAAAGCAGCTTATATTTAATAATATTGCGATGAATTATAAACCCTTTTATTTTAATATAGTGATTAATTTGTGTGTATAGGCAAAAATCTTGTAGAATTTTTCTGCAAGGTTTTTTTAGAATTTTATTTTACAAATGTGTTATATGGTTTTTAGTTAATTAGGATAAAAATAATCCTATAACTGTATGTAAGAATGTGTGATTTTACAACCTTTTCTATGATAAAAAAAGATACTACTTTAGCAAATATAAAGAGTTAGAAATTATAGTTTATAGGGCACTTTTTTGTTCCTATGGAACTTTAAAGTGCGTAATTTTCTTTATCGTTAATATATATCATAATGGTATTTATTAGTTGGTTTTAGCTTTACTCTGCTGTTGATGTGATTTTTTAACATGACAATGATTAGAATCAGAATTATCGAGTAGATCTAAATGATGATAATTTCGATTTTTAATTCCGTACAGAGTCCAATAGCTACATAATTTTCGTTTATACTCTTTCGAAAAAAGGGTGGATCTGCTTATTTTCTGTTAAAGATAAGAGAAGTGAACCACAATATAAACGTAATTATTTATTCCAACGTAAGTCAATCATGTAGCACATGAATTTGGAGGAATCTATATGCATATGCAATTAAAAGGAAAAACAGCACTGGTTACTGGATCTACGGCAGGGATTGGAAAAGCAATTGCCACTTCATTAGTAGCGGAAGGAGCTACTGTACTTATTAATGGACGCCGTGAAGAAAATGTTAATCAAACGATAAACGAAATTCGAGCGCAGTATCCGGATGCTATTCTTCAACCTGTAGTAGCTGATTTAGGAACAGAACAAGGGTGCCAAAATGTGATTGAAAAGTACCCTGAAGTAGACATTCTTATTAACAACTTAGGAATTTTTGAACCTGTAGAATATTTTGATATCCCTGATGAAGATTGGTTTAAATTGTTTGAAGTCAATATTATGAGTGGTGTTCGACTTACTCGCTCGTACTTGAAAAAAATGATTGAAAGAAAAGAAGGAAGAGTCATCTTTATTGCTAGCGAAGCAGCTATTATGCCATCTCAAGAAATGGCTCACTATAGTGCGACTAAAACGATGCAACTCTCACTTTCTCGCAGTTTAGCTGAGCTGACGACAGGAACGAATGTGACTGTTAATACTATAATGCCTGGTTCGACTTTAACGGAAGGAGTGGAGACTATGTTAAATAGTCTTTATCCTAATGAGCAATTGACAATAGAAGAAGCTGAGAAGCGATTTATGAAAGAGAATCGACCAACCTCTATTATTCAAAGACTTATTCGACCCGAAGAAATTGCCAATCTTGTCACGTTCTTAAGCAGCCCACTTTCTTCAGCAATTAATGGTTCCGCGTTGCGAATAGACGGGGGATTAGTACGTAGTGTGTTTTAAAAAATTAAAAACAACATAATATTCTGTTGAAGGTAAAGATGGTAAGGCAAATGAGTTGTATTTTATCTATTAATGGAAATATATAAAAAGCAAATTGCGACATGCAAACAGCCGAATTTTCTACTATAAGAAAAATTCGGCTGTTCTTTTTTTACTTGTTGTAAAGGATGGAAAGCTTTTAAGATTGTGGCACGCCTCTTAAGACAAAGATAAGGCGAAGCAATCCCGTTGTTATTTGTATTATTTAGTGAAAGTTACCAAACGTTTTTCAACACTATTTTCCCAATTGCTTTATTTGACTCCAAATATTCATGTGCTTGTGCAACTTCATCAAACGTAAAAAGTTTAGAATCTAGCAATGGTCGAAGGTGTCCTTCTTCTACTATTTGCGTTAGTTTAGTTAAAATTTCCCCGCAAGCGTCACGTTTATCTGTATGTAATATTTTTAACGCCATAAAAGTAACGTGCAGAGAGAGTCCTTTTGCGTGTAAAGGAGAGAGGTCATGGGTTGAACGAGCTGCAATTGTTACGACAGTTCCGTTGACCGCAGCAGCTTCAAAAGAATGATCAAGATTCTTGCCGCCTACTGTATCAAATATAACTTCAAATCCGTTTCCGTTCGTATGTTTTTGTACATATTCTTGAACAGATTCTTCTTTATAATTAATAGCTATGTCGGCTCCTAGACGATGGGCGATGTCTATTTTGCTTTGCTGAGAAGCGGTTGTAAAAACTTTAGCGCCTGCCCATTTAGCTAGTTGAATGGCTACGTGTCCTACGCCACCAGTAGCTCCATGAATGAGAATATTTTGACCAGGTTTAATATTTGCACGATCAAATAAAGATTCCCAAGCTGTAATTGCAACTAATGGTAGAGCAGCAGCTGCTTCCATTGTTAAATTTTTAGGTTTGTGAGCAATTAATCGTGCATCAGCAAGCATAAATTCTGCAAGTGCACCTCCAGTTTCTTTAAAACCTCCGGCACATCCGTATACTTCATCCCCACATTTAAATTTCGAAACACCTTCTCCTACTTCAATAACAATACCAGCTACATCGCCGTGTAATATAGCTGGAAACTCAGGAGCGACTGCTGAAACGGCACCACTACGCATTTTTGTATCGATTGGATTTACACTTGTTGCTTTTACATCGATTAGAACATGACCTGGTAAAAGTTTTGGTTTTGAAACTTCTTCTAATTGAAATACAGATGAACCCCCAAAAGAATGGATAATTTGTGCTTTCATAGTTTATACCTCCTGTTTGTGGTTATAGCATAGCAAAGTACGAAAAATAAGTATAATATTTTGAATTTGGTTAGTAACAATTTTATATAAAGAAAGGGAAAGTACGTGAAATAATGAAACGTATTTGCAAAAGCAACAGTAAAGCTTTTTGAAGAAAGGGTAGATGTTATTTTTGCAGCATGATTTATTATTACTCACTTAGTATAGGTACTTTAAAGTGCCTACATCACTTTAAAGTACGTACTGTTATTCATGTTATGGCCGATTTATAATAACACTCGTAGCACAAAGAAAGTTATAACGATTACAATCGGCAACAATGTGGTGTTGCAGTGTTGCTTATAAATTTTGAGAAGAAATATGAAAAGTATAGGTTTATATGAATGAGGGAAAGTGAGTGAAACACATGGAAAAGTTTGCGAACCATTTTGGATATAATCGTATGTTTGCGAAAGATCAACTTACGTTAGGAGTTCACATTCCGATTGAAAATTATCAGTTTCATGCTCCAACGATGGAAAAACAAGTAGAGTTAGTACAAAAAGCGGAACAATACGGTTTTACAGGTGTATGGCTTCGCGATGTATTGCTGCAAGACCCTGATTTTGGTGATCCTGCAACAGGTCAAATTTACGATATGATGATTTATTTGACGTATTTAGCAAGCAAGACAGAGAAAATCGCATTTGGAACGTCGGCAACAGTGTTGTCACTTCGTCATCCATTGCGTGTAGCAAAAGAAATTGCTACATTAGATCAACTATTTCCAGAAAGAATTATGCTTGGCGTTTCATCCGGTGACAGACGTGCCGATTTCAAAGCGTTAGGTGTTAGTCATGAAACACGAGGTGAAAAGTTTAGAGAAGCATTTGCTTACTTGGAAGAAATTTTGTATAAAAACTTCCCGTCTATCCAGTCGACACTAGGAGAAGTTCATGGTGCGAATTTAGTTCCAAAACCGTCTAAACGTGTTCCAACCTTTATTACAGGTTTTAGTCAGCAAAATATGGAATGGTTTGCTGAACATGGAGATGGATGGATGTATTATCCACGTAGTCCGGTGCATCAGGCGGGAGCAATTGGACAATGGAGAGAACTAGTAGAGGATTATCATCCAGATGTATTCAAACCATTTATACAACCGATGCATTTAGATTTATCTGAAGATCCAAATGAACGTCCTACACCGATACGTTTAGGTTACCGTACAGGGCGTAAGGCACTAATTGAATTACTTGATATATATAAAAGTATTGGTGTGAATCATTTATTCCTTGCTCTATTTGATGGTCAACGTCCAGCTGACGAAGTATTGGATGAGCTAGGAGAAGAAGTGCTACCGCATTTCCCAGCCTTGTAAAGGAGTGAAAAGAATGAAAGCAATAGGACTTATGCAATATGGAGATAAAAGTGTACTACAAGAGATTGAAATGCAGACACCGCTATTGGAAGACAACGATGTACTGATTGAAGTATATGCAGCTGGTGTAAATCCTGTGGATTGGAAAATACGTGAGGGTTTACTTCAAGACGTAATTTCTTATGACTTCCCGCTCGTTTTAGGATGGGATGTTGCAGGTGTAGTTGCTGCTATAGGAAAAAACGTAACAGTATGTAAAGTGGGGGATGAAGTATATAGTCGTCCAGATATTGAACGAAATGGTACGTATGCAGAGTACGTGGCAGTAGATGAGAAGTATGTAGCGAAAAAACCGAGAAATCTATCTTTTGAGGAAGCGGCATCAATCCCTCTAGTAGGTTTGACAAGTTGGCAAAGTTTAGTGAAATTCGCTAATGTTCAAAAGGGTAATAAGGTTTTAATTCATGCTGGATCTGGCGGGATAGGTACGTTTGCTATTCAACTAGCGAAAAGTTTCGGTGCACATGTTGCAACTACGACTAGTACGAAAAACATGCAATTTGTAAAGGATCTAGGCGCTGATACTGTCGTCGATTACAAAACGGAAGATTTTTCTTTGCTTTTGCATAATTACAATATTGTATTTGATGTGTTAGGTGGGGATGTACTAAAGAATAGTTATAAAGTACTTGCACCAAATGGAAAGTTAGCGTCTATTTATGGTCCGAAAGGTATGGAAATTCCGCAAACCGAGATATCAAGAGAGAAAAATATTGAGAGTGACCATATATTTACTGAACCTAACAGATATGAACTTTCTCTTATTACAGAATTAATTGAGAGCGGGAAGATTAAACCTGTTGTCACGCATGTGTTGCCTTTACATGTAGAAGGTGTAAAAAAAGCACACCACATAAGTGAGTCAGAACGTGCTCTTGGGAAAATTGTATTGAAGAAACATTGGTAAAGTATGAGGTTTTAGAGACAGTATTGTGCTAAGTAGCGAATGAACTTATATATTCTATTCTAGCAATTGTTTTAAAAGGGAGAGAACAAATGGATTCAATGACATTTCTTTTACCCCGCATTAACAGGCAGTAAGACCCCCACCTCAAAATTCAGCGATATCATAGAAGTTAGGTGGGGGCAACTGCCTGTAAAAGCCCGATTGGTTCAACTAATAATCAGTGGGGATGAACAAAACCCCCACTGATTAAAGTTTCACTTTATCCGGAGCGACAGGGGATTTAGCGAAACGCAAAATTTATCCTGCTTTATATAAGCTATTTAGTAATCAAAATATACCACAATCTATTTCGATTATCGGTATAGGCAGAAGGGTAATGTCAGATGTGGAATTTCAAACAAAGGTAGAACAATCCCTTGCTACATTTTCTAGAAGATCTACTGATGATGAATTAGGAGTAGAAGAATTTATTAGCACATTTCGTTATTGTCAATTAAATACAGCGAATATAGAGGACTATCAAGATTTGTTGCGTCTTGTAAAGAGGCGTGAAACAGAATTAAACATTCCTGAAAACCGCATGTTTTACCTATCTGTTATACCAGAAGTATTTGATGTCATTGCTTTAAATATTAAGGAAAGTGGATTGTGGGCTACAAAAGGATTGAACCGTCTTATTATAGAGAAGCCTTTTGGTTATCATGTAACGTCTGCTCGTGAGTTTAATGGAAAAATGATTGAAGATTTTGATGAAACTGACATTTGTTATATCAATCATTATCTTTGAAAATGAATGGTAATTAGGAATACACTTAGAAAAGTATTACGAAATAAATAGTATGTAATGCAAGACATTTTTATTGACGATAATAATTTATATGGTTAATATACTAGACATAAGATTATTTAATTACTAAAAGTAATCGGATATACATTTGTTTGTTGGGTTCGATAAATAAGTAATCTGTGGTAGAAGTGCTTTGAATTGCCACTATTAATATTGGGGACAATTAGAAAGCGAAAGGTATAAAAGGAATTGGAATTTGATAACTCTTTGTTTTTTTATAAAAACAGGGGCTTCTGTACAATTCATTTTTAAAATATTGACAAGGATTATACAACAAGAGGGGGACTGAAATTGGAATCAATGACCTTTGTTTTATTTGGAGCGACAGGGGACTTAGCGAAACGCAAAATTTACCCCGCACTATATAACTTATATAGAGATCAAAAGCTTCCAAAGCAAATATCCGTTATCGGGCTTGGAAGACGTCAAGTATCTCACGAAGATTTTCAAGAAAGAATAAAAGAATCAATAGAGACGTTTTCTCGTCAGAGGGAAGAAGGTACTCCGGAACTGGAAGGTTTTTTAGATAATTTTCGCTATTGTCCATTAGATGTCAGTAAGCCGGAAGACTATGAGAGATTATTACAAGTCGTTCGTGAAAGGGAAGAAGAACTACATATAAAAGGTAATAGAATGTTCTATCTTTCAGTTGCTCCTGAATTTTTCGAGACGATTGCTTTAAATATTAAGGAAAGCGGACTTGATAAAACAGATGGATGGAAACGCCTGATGATTGAGAAACCGTTTGGGCACGACCTTGCATCTGCTCGTGAGCTGAATGATAAGCTTAGTCGCACGTTTGAAGAAGACGAGATATACCGTATTGATCATTATTTAGGTAAACCGATGATTCAAAACCTTGAAGCGCTAGAATTTGCAAATCCTGTTCTCCAGTCGATTTGGAATAAAGAACATATAGCGAATGTACAAATCACAGCTAGTGAAACAGTTGGGGTTGAAGAAAGGGCAGGATATTATGACCAGGCAGGAGCCATTCGAGATATGGTTCAAAATCATATGTTACAAATATTAATGATGACTGCTATGAATCTGCCGGAAAAGGTTAATGCATGTGAAATTCGAGAGGAAAAGCGAAAGGTAATGGAGACGCTTCGTAAAGTGAAAAAAGAAGACGTTCAAAACCATATCGTTCGCGGTCAATACGTTTCAGGAGAAATAAAAGGCGGACAAGTTGTAGCGTATAAAGAGGAGCCAGGAGTAAATCCTTCTTCTAACATAGACACATTTGTTGCTGCTCGCCTGTGGATCGATAATCCATTTTGGACTGGCGTTCCATTTTATATACGAACAGGAAAACGAATGAAAGAAAAGTCTACTCGTATTGTAATCGAATTTAAAAATACGTTAAAACAGCAATATCAAGATAGTAATCCAAATGCAGCACCTAACTTATTAATAATTGAAATTAGTCCAGGTGAGAACGTTTCATTACAGTTAAATAGTAAAAATCCATTGAAAAATGGAGAAATTGAACCGATGCGTATTAACTTTACTTGTGAGCAAGCGGATGTGGGAGTACCTGAAGCGTATGAAAGACTCATTCATGATGCGGTGAGTGGAGACGCTACATTCTTTGCACATTGGAGAGAAGTTGAATTGTCATGGGAATGGGTACAACCAATTCTTGAAGCATTCGAGGAGAACTTATTACCACTTCATGAATATGAGTCTGGTTCATATGGTCCAGATGCGTCTAATGAATTATTGCAAGAAAGTGGATTTAAATGGTGGTTAGATCAAGAGACGGAAAAATAAGTACTTTCTTTCATGAAAGCATGTAGGGGGACGATTACTATGACACAAAACATAAATCAATTAGCAGTGAATACAATTCGTACATTATCAATTGATGCTATTAATGCGGCAAATTCAGGTCATCCAGGTCTTCCGATGGGAGCAGCACCGATGGCTTATGCATTATGGGCGAATCATTTAAATCACAATCCTAATCATCCGAAATGGTTTAACCGTGATCGATTCGTTTTATCAGCGGGACACGGATCGAGCCTACTGTATAGCTTACTTCATTTAGCTGGATATGACGTTTCAATTGATGACTTGAAAAACTTCAGAAAGTTAAATAGTAAAACACCAGGACATCCTGAGTTTGGTCATACTCCTGGAGTTGAAGCGACGACAGGCCCGTTAGGACAAGGGATTGCTAATGCTGTCGGAATGGCAATGGCAGAAGCGCATTTAGCAGCGAAGTTCAATAAGGATGGTCACTCTATTATAGATCACAATACGTACGCTTTAGTCGGAGATGGTGACTTAATGGAGGGTGTCGCTTATGAAGCGATGTCAATGGCAGGACATATGAAACTTGGCAAGTTAATTGTACTGTATGATTCAAATGAAATTTCACTTGATGGTGAATTAGGCATTGCTTTCTCTGAAGATATTCAGAAAAGGGCAGAATCTGTACATTGGCAATATGTAAGAGTTGAAGATGGAAACGATGTCGATGCTATTACAAAAGCTATTCAATCAGCGAAAGAAAATACGGATCAACCTACTCTTATAGAAATTAGAACCATTATAGGTTATGGAAGTCCAAAAGTTGCTGGAACGAACAAAGCACATGGTAATCCGCTTGGAGTAGAAGAAGCGACAGCGACAAAACAAGTGTATGGTTGGCACTATGAGGAAGACTTCTTTGTGCCTGAAGAAGTAACAGCTCATTTTAATGAACTGAAACAAAAAGGTATTGAAAAAGAAAATGACTGGAATGAGCAGTTCAACTCATACAGAGAGTCGAACCCTGCACTAGCAGATGAATTAGAAAAAGCGATTACAGGCGATGTTTTAATTGAAGCGAAAGACATTCTATCTTTTGATACTGAAAAAACGATTTCCACTCGTGTTGCAAGTGGGGAAGCTATTAATCATTATGTGAAAACGATTCCTTCTATTTTCGGTGGAAGTGCGGATCTTTCTCATTCTACGATGACAGATATAAAAGGTGAAGCAGTATATGCAGTAGAATCATATGCTGGACGAAATATATACTTCGGTGTACGTGAACATGCAATGGGCGCGGCAGCGAATGGACTGGCTCTCCACGGAGGAGTAAAACCTTTCGTAAGTACATTCTTTGTATTTAATGATTACCTTCGTCCATCGATTCGACTGGCTGCACTGCAAAATTTACCTGTTACTTACGTATTTACACATGATTCGATTGCTGTAGGAGAAGATGGTCCAACGCATGAACCAATTGAACAATTGGCAGCGCTTCGAGCAATTCCTGGTTTAACAGTTATCCGTCCGTCAGATGCAAATGAAACAGCAAGTGCTTGGGCGTATGCTTTACAGCAAACGGATGGTCCAGTCGTTTTAGTACTGAGCCGTCAAAATTTACCGGTGTTTAATGAAACGAAAGCGAACATAGAGAATCTCTCTAAAGGAGCTTACGTATTAACACAAACAAATGAAAATCCGGATGTAATTTTAATTGCGACAGGTTCTGAAGTATCCTTAGCTGCTAGTGCGAAAGCAAAATTAGAAGAAGAACAAGTTTCTGTTCGCATCGTGGCAATGCCGAGCTGGGAGTTATTCGATCGCCAATCGAACGAATATAAAGAATCCGTTCTTCCGTCTTCTATAACGAAACGAGTATCTCTTGAGATGGGTGTATCTCTCGGGTGGGAACGTTATGCAGGACAAGAAGGAAAAGTACTATCAATTGAAACATTTGGAGCTTCAGGAACTGGAACTGAAGTCATGAATCTATTTGGATTTACGACAGAAAATGTTGTTCAAATTACAAAAAATGTGTTGAATTCTTAAGCTATGACTGTGAATACCTTTCTGTACATACTAACATTTCAGTGCTGAAAGGTATTCCAGATTGTAGTGATATGAATTTTTAATAAAAGATAATTTGAGGAGGAATTATATTATGCAAGTAGGATTAATTGGGTTAGGTAAAATGGGATTAAATTTAGGGAAAAATTTAATGGATCATAAACATGAAGTAGCAGCATTTGATTTAAATGCAAGTGCAGTGGAAGAAATGAAAGAGTACGGGGCTACAGGTACATCTAGTTTAAGTGAACTTGTTCAGTCATTACAAACACCAAGAATTCTTTGGGTAATGGTACCACACGCTGTTGTTGATTCTGTTATTGATGAGGTTACACCACTTTTATCAAAAGGAGATATTTTAATTGAAGCAGGTAATTCACATTATAAAGAGTCTATCCGCCGATATGAACAATTAAAGAAAGATGGCATTCACTTTATGGATGCAGGAACTTCTGGCGGAATGGAAGGCGCTCGTAATGGTGCTTGTTACATGATTGGAGGAGATCAAGAAGCTTGGGACATCGTTGAACCTATCTTCCGCGATACTTCTGTAGAAAATGGATTCTTATATGCTGGAAAAGCTGGTAGTGGTCACTTCTTAAAAATGGTTCATAACGGAATTGAATACGGTATGATGGCTGCTATTGGTGAAGGATTTGAGATTCTAGAGAAAAGTGAATTTGACTACGATTATGAAAAAGTATCAAGAGTATGGAACAACGGTTCAGTCATTCGTTCTTGGTTAATGGAATTAACAGAAAATGCATTTTCTAAAGATGCAAAACTGGATGAAATTAAGGGTGTTATGCATTCTTCTGGTGAAGGAAAATGGACAGTAGAAACAGCATTAGACCTTCAAACAGCAACTCCTGTTATCGCAATGTCTCTATTAATGCGCTACCGCTCATTAGACAATGATACATTTACAGGAAAAGTTGTAGCAGCTCTGCGTAATGAATTTGGCGGACATGCAGTAGAAAAGAAATAAAGTGAAACTTTAATAAGTAGGGGCTTTATTCCACATCAATCGGGCTTTTACGGGATAAGCATATTAAACATGTAACTCATCAACGTTTAAAAACTGGAGGGAATTGATCATGAAATTTTTTATTGATACTGCAAATCTTGAGGACATAAAAAAAGCATATAAACTTGGAGTTTTAGCTGGTGTTACAACGAATCCTTCTTTAGTAGCAAAAGAGGGCGTTAAGTTTGAAGACCGTATCGCAGAAATTTGTCAGGCAGTACCTAAAGTTGAGTCTGTTTCGGCAGAAGTAACGCCAGATGCTGTTACAGCTGAAGAAATGATTGCTCAAGCAGAAGAATTAATTAAAATTAACGGTGGCGATAAAAACGTCACGATAAAACTTCCAATGACGCTAGCAGGATTAGAAGCTTGTCGCTATCTTACTGAAAAAGGTGTGAAAACGAACGTTACACTTATTTTCACTGTGAACCAAGCACTTTTAGCTGCTCGAGCAGGTGCAACGTATGTTTCTCCATTTTTAGGACGCTTAGATGATATTTCTGAAGATGGTGTACTATTAGTTGCTAAAATTGCTGAATTATTCGATGTTCATCAATTAGATACACAAATTATTGCAGCTTCTGTCAGACATCCAGATCATGTAACTCGTGTAGCGATGGCAGGTGCTCACATTGCAACAATCCCTTATAAAGTAATCGAGCAACTTGCTATGCACCCATTAACAGACCAAGGTATTGAGAAATTTGCTGCGGATTGGGCGAAAGCTCCTAAATTATAATGCATGAAAGTGAAGGTGCTTTCCGAAAATTGCTTTTCATGAGAGGACAAATCCTAAGTAACTTCATCGTTTAAACTGGATCCTGATTTTGTAGTCTTACTACGTGAAAAAAGCAGAGATGAAAGTGTCATTCACTTTTAAAAAAGGAAAAGTTGATCGCGCGAAGCGTTTATCACAATAACATTATAATTATGAAAGAGAAATCCCCTTATTAGAGAGATGAGTTATAGTGTATCTCTAATAAGGGAGATTCTTTTTATATAAATCATTATGATGTGAAGATGCTTTTAAACGTATAGCAATATGTAAAGGTATCTTTTACTCAAGTAAGAACTATATAGGTTCTTTTAATTATATAGTAATTATGAAAGGGTTTACATAAAGGGGGATTGAGTATGAATATGTACCTTTTAATTATTACATTATTATCAATTGTAATTGTTATTTTAGGGGTATCGTGGTGGAGATGGCATGCGTTTATTAGTTTAACGGTTGCAAGTTTGTTTTTAGCAATTATGTCTGGAATGCCAATGGATAAAATAGTGAGTGCTTATGAAACGGGAGTCGGAAGTGTTCTCGGGCATTTAGTAGGTATTTTAGTATTAGGTACAATTTTAGGGAAAATGATGGCAGAGTCAGGTGCTGGAATGCAGGTGGCAGAGTTCTTTATTAAATCCTTTGGGATAAAAAACTTACCATGGGCTATGTTAATTGCAGGTTTTATTATTGGAATTCCGGTGTTTTTTGAAGTAGGTATTTTAATATTACTGCCGTTAGTAATTTCAATTCATAAAACAACGAAACAAAATATTTTATTGATAGCATTACCAGCAATTGCTGGGCTATCTGTCGTACACGGCCTTGTTCCTCCGCATCCAGGGGCAATTGTAGCAATTGGTATTTATAAAGCGAATCTTGGGAAGGTACTATTGTATTCACTCATTATTACATTTTTTGCAGCGATTATTGCAGGTCCTATATTTGCGAAATGGATTCACAAACGTGTAATTCCTGAAAATGAGCCAGAATTGATTCGTGTAAATACAAAATCAACGAAATTACCAGGAATAGGAGTTTCATTTTTAGTTATTTTGTTACCTGTTATGTTAATGGTTTTAGCTGCAGCAGCTCCTTATGTGCCTCTTTCTACTACTTTGATGAAGACTGTCACATTAATCGGTAGTCCTATCATTGCACTATTGATTGCATGTTTTGCAGCGTTTTATTTTCTTGGATTTCGCCAAGGTATCGATAAAAAGGCTATTAAGAAGGTAACAGAAGATAGCTTATTACCAATCGGTTCAATTGTTGCGATTATTGGTGCTGGCGGGGGATTTAAGCAAATTCTTATCGATAGTGGCGTAGGGAATGCTATTGCTCAAATGTCTGAGCATTTAGCTCTATCCCCAATTGTATTAGCATTTATAGTAGCTGGATTAATTCGAATTGCGACAGGGTCAGCGACAGTCGCTTTAACAACAGCGGCGGGCATCGTTTCACCAATCGTTGAAAATACGACAGGTGTGAATTTAGAGTTACTCGTTATTGCAACAGGTGCAGGAGCACTTATGTTTTCACACGTAAACGATGCTGGTTTTTGGATGGTAAAAGAATACCTAGGGTTAACAGTGAAAGAAACATTTAAAACATGGACTGTATTAGAAACGTTACTTTCATTTATCGCTTTTGGAGGAGTTTTACTACTCGATATGTTTGTTTAAGATAAAGATGTTTCTATTTAGATAATTGTGGCATACAACGTTATCAATAGATAAAAGGTATGTATTTTTATGGTGGGATACTGTAACAATTTTTTGTTAGGAGGAAGAAATGGTGAGCTCAAAATATATGGTTGGTGTAGACATTGGGACAACTAGTACAAAATCAGTTCTATTTTCTACTGATGGATCTGTTATTGCTAGTCATGGAATTGAATATCCTTTATATTCTCCTACGCCTGAAACAGCGGAACAAGACCCAGAAGAAATTTTTCGTGCAGTAATAAATACGATTAAAGAAACTGTACGATCAAGTAGTGTACAGCCAAGTGATATTCTTTGTGTCTCTTTTAGTTCGGCAATGCATAGTATCATTGCCGTAGATGAAAAGGGAGAGCCGTTAACGAGATGTATCACTTGGGCAGATAATAGAAGTGCAAGCTGGGCGGAGAAAATAAAGAATGATATGAATGGTCATGAAATTTACCTTCGTACTGGGACACCAATTCATCCGATGTCACCACTTTCGAAATTAGTTTGGCTACAGAATGAGCAGGCAGATTTATTCGCAAAAAGTTATAAATTCATTTCTATTAAAGAATATGTTTTTTACAAGTTATATAAAGAGTATGTAATTGATTATTCTATAGCGTCAGCAACAGGGATGTTTAATTTGAAATCTTTAAAATGGGATGAAGAGGCTTTACATGTTGCGGGAATTACAGATGAAAAGCTTTCAAAGCTTGTTCCAACAACGCACAGTTTAACAGGATTAGATGAAGAGCTTGCCAAAGAGATGAATGTACTTGTTTCTACGCCTTTTGTAGTAGGAGCGAGTGATGGAGTACTATCTAATTTAGGTGTAAATGCAATAGATCCTGGCGTTGTGGCTGTTACAATTGGTACAAGCGGTGCGATTCGTGCTGTAACAAATCGTCCTGTAACAGATCCAAAAGGTAGAATTTTTTGTTATGCGTTAACTGAAGACCATTGGGTAATCGGTGGACCAGTTAATAATGGCGGTATGATTTTCAGATGGGCTCGTGACCAATTGGGTACTTCAGAGATTGAGCTTGCAAAGCGTTTAGGGAAAGATCCATATGAAGTACTTACTGAAATAGCAGCAAAAGTGAATCCTGGATCTGACGGTTTATTGTTTCACCCGTATTTAGCAGGGGAAAGAGCTCCTTTATGGAATGCAAATGCACGAGGATCTTTCTTTGGACTCGGATTGCATCATAAGAAAGAACATCTTATCCGTGCTGTTTTAGAAGGAGTAATTTATAATTTATATACGGTTCTTCTCGCTTTAAAAGAGTTAATTGGCGAACCGAAAAAAATTCAAGCGACAGGCGGCTTTGCAAGGTCGGAACTTTGGAGACAGATGATGGCGGACATCTTCCATCAAGACGTATATGTTCCGGAAAGTTTCGAAAGCTCTTGCTTAGGAGCTGCAATCCTCGGTTTATATAGTTTAGGTGAAGTAGATACGTTGCATGTAGTTTCTGAAATGGTAGGTGCAGATTTCCATCATGAGCCAAACATGGAAAGTGTGGAAAAATATAAAGATTTAACGCCAATCTATATCCGTCTGTCCCGTCAATTGGAAGAAGAATATGAAAGTATAGCAGCGTATCAAAAAAAGTGGGTTTAAAAGCTATTTACCAAGAAAATATGGTAACGTATAAAGAGGTACTCCGATTTTTTAGGATACTCTTTCAACATAAAATATTTTAAGAAGCATGATGAACGAAAAATATAGGGAGAGAGGGTTATGAAAATGAAGGATAACAAAGAGTTTATTGGATATGTTGGAACTTACACGAAAGAAAATAGCGAAGGAATATATAAATTTACGCTAGATGTAGAAGCAAAAAAAATTAGTAATGTAACACTTGCCGCTAAGCTGGATAACCCTACATATGTAACGATTAACCGAAATAATGAATATCTCTATTCCGTTGTTAAGGAAGGCGAATCTGGCGGTGTAGCTGCGTATTCCATTGATAGTCATACTGGAGAACTAAAAGTGAAAAATAGACAAGTAGTAGAAGGTGCTTCTCCTTGTCATATTAGTGTTGATAGTGGAAATCATACAGTAGTTACAGCGAATTACCATAAAGGAACGATTGAGTCTTTTGAAATAAATGAAGAAAATGGAACTGTAAATCCTGCTTCATCTATTATGGCACATGAAGGTTCAGGTCCGAATAAAGAAAGACAAGAAAAACCACATGCACATTACGCGGGGTACACTCCTGATGAAAAATATGTAGTGGGCGTTGATTTAGGGATAGATAAAATAATTACGTATGAAGTAAAAGATAGTACATTAACAGAAGTGAATCGTTTATCTGTAAATCCAGGAAGTGGTCCAAGACATATTACTTTTCATCCGAATGGAAAGTATGCATATGTGATGACGGAGCTTAGTTCAGAGGTTATTGTGTTAACCTATAATCCTGCAGAAGGATCCTTTACAGAATTACAGTATATTTCTACTGTTCCAGAAGAGTTTGATGAAAATAATCAAGGAAGTGCGATTCATATTTCTTCTGACGGCCGTTTTGTATATGCAGGTAATCGTGGTCATAATAGTATCGCTGTTTATAGCGTAGATCAAAATTCAGGTCAGCTTACATTTGTTGAACACACATCTACAGAAGGAAATTGGCCAAGAGACTTTGTATTAGATCCTACTGAAAAGTTCCTTGTTGCTACAAATGAAAAGTCACATAATCTTGTGTTATTTTCAAGAGATGAATCTACAGGTAAGTTAACACTTTTACAATCTGATGTTGCTGTGCCAGAGCCTGTTTGTGTGAAGTTTGTAAATGTTTAAGTTGTGTTCGATATAATTTCATAAACTCAGAAAATAATAAAAAGCAAAGCGATATCGCTTTGCTTTTTATTATTTCTTTTTCGGTCTACGTACTAATTCGCCGCCGCAGTTTGGACAAACGTTATGTCTTTCTTCTGTACATGGTGCGCAAAATGTACATTCATATACACAAATGTATGCTTCAGAATTTTGTTCGAGCGATTGATCGCAAATTTGACAGTTTGTTTTCATTTCTAGTGCCATAATAAGTCTCCTTTTTAGTTAGAAAATTTATAATTTAATTATAATTCATTAAATAGAAATAGTCCTTTTCAATTGAAAGGAAATCGAATGATAAAGTTATGAATTGAAACGAAAGATGCTGGTTTATTTTAAAATTGATTATTTATTACAGTTGGAATATTATGAAATAGTCAAAAGACAACAGGGGGTATAGATTTTGACTAATCATAACGATCATTTAAAAGCAAACTGCGAAAAATGCTTCGGTCTATGTTGCGTTGCATTACCGTTTGCAGCATCGGTAGATTTTGCAGTGAATAAAGATGGTGGTAAACCATGTTCCAACTTACAATCAGATTTTAAATGTAGTATACATAAAAATCTTAGAGGAAAAGGTTATAAAGGTTGTACAGTATTTGAATGTTTCGGTGCTGGGCAGAAGATTTCTCAGGGTACGTTTAAAGGGATTGATTGGAGGGAAGATGCAAAGCATGCAAGAAAAATGTACGATGCTTTTCCGGTTATGCATCAACTTCATGAAATGCTTTGGTATTTGAATGAAGCGATTCTTTTAAAGGCAACACAGCCAATTCATAAAGAGCTGGAGACCGCAATTGAGGAGACAGAGCGACTTTCGAATTTAAATCCAGATGAGTTAATGAAAATAAATGTTCCAATGCATAGGGCAGAGGTGAACATTCTTCTTTTAGAAACGAGCGAATTAGTATGGAAGGAAATGAATACTGCGCGTAAGAAACGAATCATTCACCGCGGAGCAGACCTTATGGGAGCGAATCTGAAAAAGAAAAATTTACAAGGTGCAAATTTAAGAGGAGCTTACTTAATTGCGGCTAACTTAAATGGTGCAGATTTAAGAGGAGCAGATCTCATCGGAGCAGATTTGCGAGATGCAGATATTCGCGGGGCTGATTTTACTAATAGTATTTTTCTGACGCAAGTTCAAGTTAATGCTGCTAGAGGGGACAAACATACGAAATTACCGAAATTATTGTCTCGTCCATCGCATTGGAGTGCGTAAAGAGTGTATACGAATAGGCAGAGATTCTTAATCTCTGCCTGTTTTTCATTTCTTTTCAAAAGTAGTAATGAAAACACTACATATAATAAGAATACCACCAATAAAAAAGTTACTATTTAATGTTTCATTTAATAAGAGCCAACCAAGTAATGATCCAACGATAGGTTGGAAGAAGAAAAATAAGGAACCTATGCTTGCATCCAGTAATTCTAATCCTTTATTCCAAAGGAAAAAGGCACCTGCTGTTGAGACGATTCCTAAGTATAATACGCCTAATATTACGTACGTATTTACTGTTCCGATAGAGGCCGCTTGTAGCTCCCATATCATAAAAGGTGTAATAAAAAAGAGTGAAAAGAAAATTGCGTACGTTGTAATAACTAAGGATGAAAATTGGATTGAAGCGATTTTTACATAAATAGATAGTAAAGCCCACGTAATAGCGGCTCCAACTAAAATGATTGTTCCAATAAAATAGGAGCCAATTTCAATATCCCATCCGATTACAATAATGACACCGATTGTCGCTATTATAGTAGATAAAAGTCTACGAGTAGTTAGTTTTTCTTTCAAAATGAGCGCTGCAAATATAATCATAAATGCAGGTGTAGCTGATGTAACTAACGAGCCTGTATGAGCGTCGGATAATTTTGTTCCGATAAATTGGCATGTGATCGAAATGAAATAGCCGATAAATCCAATCCAAGCGAATAGGAGCCAATCTTTTTTGCGAAGGGTTACTTTTTTCTTTTGCTTTTTCTCAGCTAGTTTCAAAATGCCATATAAAACAATAAAAGCGATAATAAAGCGTAGCCAAACGAGTGTTAGTGGTGGAATGAAATCGAGTACGTATTTGCTAACAACATACATACCGCCCCATATACTTGCTGCTAGTGATAAGTATATAGCTCCTAAAATTGTTTGTTTCATTTGAAATACCTCCGTCTATTTTTAGGGTAATATGTGCTCCCTAAGACGAGGCATAGTGTATGTGCTAAATGAATGCCCGTCTTAGTTTATAGACGGCCTACAGGTTGATCGTTTTCGAATGAAGTGTTGTAGTACATGAGTGCATTCCTCCTCTTTAAGTTATAATGATATTATAACTTAATTTTCTGATTATTGAAGGTTGTTATGAAATATATCGTTATAAAATCACATGTTAGCAATTATCCTAATCCAATTCGCTTAGAAGAGGGGGATGTAGTGAAAATGATAGAGAGTTACGCTGGTCCGGAAAACTGGGAAAACTGGATGTTTTGTCACGAAGAGAAGTATAACCGGAAAGGATGGGTTCCGGAGCAAATTATAAGAAAAGATATGAATGGAACAGGAATTATTATAAAACAATATACTGCGAAAGAATTAAATGTGAGTATTGGAGAAAGATTGATCGGATTAGAAGAATTGAATGGATGGGTTTGGTGCGAAGGAAGAGGTGGTGAGAAGGGCTGGGTACCAAAGGAAAACTTACAAAAATATTAATAATAATATTTGATCAATAATTAGGAAACATATTTTTGCTTATGAGTATATTGGTTGTAGGATAAAAAGTAGATTAATAGAGAAAGAGGAGGAGATTATTATAACTACAACCGTTATTTCACATTTTTACAATGAAGAGTATTTATTGCCATGGTGGCTTATGCATCATACGAAACTTTTTGATCATGGTATTTTAATTAATAAAGGTTCAACAGATCGTTCCGTTGAGATTTGTAAAAAATTCGCACCGCATTGGGAGGTGCGAGATTCTGTAAATCCAGAGTTTGATGCATATGCGACAGATCATGAAGTGATGAGGATAGAACAAGAAGTACAAGGATGGAAAATGATTTTAAATACGACTGAGTTTCTTTGCGTGCAAGATAAAAATCAGTTTTGGAAATCGCTACATGAATTGGGGGGGAGGATGTATTGGCTGGACGGGCTTATTATGGTTGATGATCCTAACTACAACTATCCGGACCTTAACTTTGGAATACCTTTAATGAAACAGAGATTTCATGGTTATTTACCAGAAGATTGGCCGTTATGGAGAAGAGGTAGATTTATTCATAATCATGAGCATGGAAGTTATACGGTTGGAAGACATTTATCTGCGCATGAATCGATGATTTATCCACCTCTTGCCTGTATATTATGGTTTGGGTTTAGTCCGTGGAACGATGCGATGAGAAAGAGAAAGTTACAAATTGGTCCGACTCTTTCTGAAGCTAGTAAGCATGGGGGAATGGGGACGCAACATATTGTTACGTCGGAAAGATTAGAAGAATGGTATAAGGAATTAGCGAGAGGAACGAAGGATTTACGTTTTAATGATGCATATCGTTATGTTTTTGTATAAATGATTTCCACCATAAAATTGTTTCTTCAATTCCTGTATTTAGATCGTATGTTGGTTTCCAGTTTACTTCAGTTTTTAAACGTTCTACATTAACCCCGACAAATAAAGGTTCATCTTTAGAGAAAGGGATTGCACCTAGTTTAATTAAATGTTCTTTTCCTATCTTTTTAGCAATGATAGAAGCTAACTTTTTAATTTGTACAGATTGACCAGAAGCGATATTGATGGTGCCTGTAACGCTGTGTTCTAATATTGTTACGAGAGCGTCAGCGACGTCACTCACATGGAGGAAATCTCTCGATTGTTTTCCATGTGTACATAGTGCCTCCTCGTTTTTTAATAAGGAAGTGATAATGTTAGAAACGAGCCGATTACCTTGTTCGTGAGGTCCATACATATGAAAAATGCGGCCCCAACACATGCTGAGGCCTGTTTGTTGTGCATACGTTTCTAGCCAGGAGTGCAGTGCATTTTTACATAAAGAATACGGGGTTTTATAGGAAAGGAGCGGTGAATCTTCAAATAATACGCCGTTAAACCATTCGTACTCTGCGCCAGTACCTGCAACGACAACACGCTTTCCACCGCATGTTGTGAAGTGTTGAATCAATGAAATACTAGACTTTAGCCAATAGTAATTATTAATAGATACATAGCATGCTGGTGGCACTGCTTCCCAAGCAAGGTGAATGAGATGGCTAGGCTGAACATCCGAAATGAATTGTTTTACTTCGTCATCGCGAAGCAAGTTTACTTTATGCCAATGGCAAGGGAGGTGAGAGGGTTTATTTTTATTATACGTAGCGTGCACTTCATATCCCTCTTGTATAAGTGAATGTACAACATATTTACCTATCCAGCCACTACCACCTGTTACAACAACTTTCTTCATGGCTCGATCACCTCAACTTCTGGAACCGTCACTAAAAATTTACCGCCCCATTCACAAATGAAAGAGCATTCTTTCATAATTTCGTCTTTCAAATTCCAAGGAAGTATGAAAATGTAATCCGGTTTTGTACGTTTAATTTCTGCTGGAGATTTTATTGGAATACGAGTTCCTGGTAAAAGGAGATGTTGTTTGTGAGGATTTTTATCTACTGTATAAGCTAGAAATTCTTTACCTATCCCGCAATAATTCAAAAGGGTGTTTCCTTTAGCTGGAGCACCGTAACCGATAATTTGTTTGTTTAAAGCTTTCGCTTCAATAAAAAACTTTAAAATATTTATTTTCAATTGTTCGATGCGTTTAGAAAAAAGGAGATAGCAATCTAAAGTATCTAACCCGTGGTCGACTTCTTTTTGAATTAATTTTGTAACATTGGAATGGATAGTTGATTGGGCACTTAGATGGTTTACAAAAATCCGTAAGGAACCACCATGCGTTGAAAGTTCTTCTACATCAACAATTTGTAAATGATGATAACTTAAAACTTTTTGAAGGCTTATAAGTGAGAAGTAGGAAAAGTGCTCATGGTAGATAGTATCGAACTGTTTAAAGGATATGAGGTTTAATAAGTGTGGGAATTCAATTGTTATCGTGCCATCTTGTTTTAATAACGTTTTTAAACCGGCAACAAAATCATGCAAGTTTGGAACATGTGCTAATACGTTATTTGCGACGATTAAATCAGCTTGTGGCAATTTTTTTGCTAAGTCATTACTGAAAAAATTCACATGAGTAGGAATTCCTTTTTTGATAGCAATTTCTGCTACGTTTTTCGCGGGTTCAATTCCCAATGTCTCGATATTTTCTTTTTTAAAGTATTGTAATAAGTACCCATCGTTACTTGCGATTTCAATCACTTTTGAATGTTTCGTTAAGTTGAAACGCTTAATCGCCATTTCTACATATTGTTTAGCGTGTAGTAGCCAACTTGAGGAGTAAGAGCTGAAGTATAAATAGTTATGAAAAATATTTTGTGGGGATTCAAATTCATCTAGCTGTACGAGTAAACAAGAGTTACAAACAAATGTGTGCAGCGGATAAAAAGGTTCCATTTTATATGAGCTTTCAGGAGCTACAAATGAATTAGCAAGAGGGGAAACGCCCAAATCTAAAAAAGTGTTGGTTAGTAATGAGTGGCAAAAACGGCATTTGTTCTGTTCCATTTTATAGCCTCCTTATAAATTTTTGAATGCATCGATTTGTTGTCGTGTGAAAGATTCTATATTTTCACCAGATGCATATTTTTTGTACCAATCAACAGTCCAAGCGATAGCATCATCTGTTGATAACTTAGGAGTCCAGCCGAGTTTGTTTACTGCTTTTGTACTATCGAGTGTTAAAACAGGTGATTCATAAGGAGTATTTGTAGAGGAGGAAATGATTGTTAGTGGGTTATTCCATAATTTTATTACAGATTCAATGACATCATGAACGGTTCTGTTAGGTTCATTCATTGGGCCGAAATTCCACGCTTCTGCATATTTAGCATCATTCCAAAGTTTCTCAGCTAAAAGGATATAGCCATGTAGAGGATCTAAAACATGTTGCCACGGACGGACGGCATATTTGTTTCGAATACACAAAGTATGATTGTGCAAATATGCCCGAATGATATCAGGGAATAATCGATCTTCTGCCCAATCACCACCGCCGATGACGTTACCAGCTCTGACTGAGGCGAGTTTCTGGGTATTAGTGCGGAAGAATGATTTTTGATAGGATGTTGCTACTATTTCAGCGCAAGCTTTACTAGCGCTATAAGGGTCGAAACCTCCTAGTCGGTCATTTTCCACGAACGCTCGGTCGCCACTACCGTCATTCTCATAACATTTATCGCTTGTCACATTAATAATGGCACGTACGCTTTCGACGGACTTTGCTGCTTCTAGCACGTGGACAGTACCTAAAACATTCGTTTTGAATGTATCGATAGGATTTTTGTATGAAGCGGTTACGATTGGCTGAGCTGCTAAATGAAATATTATGTCAGGTTTATGCTGCTTCATAGCATGAAATAAAGAATGGTAATCTGTAATATCGCCTTTCATTGTCGTGCACTCTTTTGCTACGTTACCTTGTTCAAAAATGTTAGGAATGAATGGGGGATGAGAAGAAAAGCCTACTACTTCTGCACCTAAAGAATTTAAGAAAAGGGTGAGCCAGGAGCCTTTAAATCCAGTATGTCCTGTAATAAATACTTTTTTCTTATTCCAAAAAGATGATGAAGCCATATTACCAAACCTTCCACGGAGCGCTATTACTTTCCCATAGCTCGACTAATTTATTTTTATCGCGCAATGTATCCATCGGATGCCAAAAACCAGAATGTTGATATGCGGTCAATTCATTTTTGTTTACTAACTGAACTAAAGTGTCTGTTTCAAAAACAGACTTATCTCCACTAATGTAATTGAAAACTTCAGGATTTAAAACGAAAAATCCACCGTTAACCCATCCGCCATCACCTAATGGTTTTTCTTGAAAAGATGTTACAGACTGTTTATCTAATATGAGAGAACCAAATCTACCAGGAGGTTGTACGGCAGTAACAGTAGCCATTTTTCCATGTTTTTTATGGAATGTAATAAGTTCTTTTATATTTACATTACTTAATCCATCACCATAAGTGAGGCAGAAAGGTTCGTCTCCGACATAATTTTGAATCTTTTTCACTCGGCCACCCGTTTCGGTATTTACACCAGTATCGATTAGTGTAACTTTCCATGGTTCTACACGATGAGAATGGCTAGTAATTGTATTATCGTTTAATTGTATTGTGAAATCAGACATGTGTAAGTTGTAATTTAGAAAGAACTCTTTAATTGCATATCCTTTATAGCCTAAGCAAATAATAAACTCAGTAATTCCGTAATGACTATACAAACTCATAATGTGCCATAGAATGGGTTTTGTTCCAATTTCAATCATAGGTTTCGGTTTTAAATGTGTTTCTTCCCCAATTCTTGTACCGTACCCACCAGCAAGAATAACAGCTTTCATTTTTTCCTCCTAAAATAAAAATTTATTATTTATACAGTATTCATGTTTTATGCAAATGAGATTGTTTTTGATTAAGTGAATGAAAATGTTTGAGGTGATGACGATGCAGAAAGTATTACGGTTTGAATTTTGGGAATAATTCTTGATATTCAGGGTTATGACGGAGGTCTTGTGTTAGGTTACTAAGCTCTAAAAAACGTATGTCCAGTACTTCAGGAGATTGACCGTAATGTGTTTGAAGTCCCATTTGAACACCCCTTTTTGAAAGGGTAGGTGTAATTTGTAATTTTCTTGCCTTTGATTGTTCATTCCAAGGGCTAAAATAAAATTTTAAAATAAATGAAGGATAGTCATAAATTATATATCCGTGCCGCGAATGATGTCTACCAGGTAAATATGCACCGTCTAGATGATTGTGAATAAATCTCCAAGCACATCCGAGATTTGGGTTATAAGGGAAGACACCGTGGTATCGCTGTTCTACTAAGGGGATAGAATATCTAGGCTTTGAATAATTATAATTATGATTATCTATCATTAAAATCATTCTAATCGCATACATGTTTTGGCCTAGTGTATGAAGAGATGAAAAAAATTCTTCAGTATTATTACAACAAAAGAATTCAGTAGTATTTAAAACGATTTTCCAACCTGAAACTTCTCTTTCAATTTCCATCACTTCAATATCAGTATTAGTTGGATCAAACTCAAGAAATCTTGAATTTCGTACTTCCCAGTGGGGTGCTAATAGTTTACAAATCTCTACGGAACGATCTGTAGACCCTCTATTAATTAAAATGCCGTGATCGAATATTTTCGTGTGATGCATAAGCCACCATGGAAGTAGGTATTCTTCATTATAAAAATGAGAAATGATTGTCTTTTTCATATTAATTCCCTCCTATACAAGCAATCATTATTAGTAGGATATGCTTTTAAATAAGAAAGGTTAAAAGTGGCAGATAATGTAGTGATTAGGTAGTAGTTTAGTAATTTTATTGTATAAGTGTAGATTACTCGTATTGAATCATCATAGGAGGAGATTGGAATTTTGTATAAATTGTGAATAATAAACCGTCACGTTTGACTGTACAGTTTATGTATTGTATGATGTAAGTAATATAAACAAGGGGGGAAGATCGTTGGGAAGGTGTATCGAATCGGACAGTTGGCTCTCATGGCTCACGTGTCGAAACGAACGATTGATTATTATACGAATCTAGGTATCTTAAAAGCGGAGCGATCTCAATCTAATTATCGCTATTACGACGAAACAGCATTTGAGACATTACAATTTATTGAGAAGTGCAAAGAAATGCATATGCCGCTTTGTGAGATTAAAGAGAAAATCGAGGAGAAGAAGAAGCTGCTCGGTATCAATGAACACGTTTCGAAACAAGTGAATGAAGTGACAGACCATATTCATCGATTAGAAGTGGAGCTTACTGAGTTAAAACCGCTTTTAGATGAATTGACTGATTCACAACGTGAAAAAATATCGAAATCTTTATCAGGTCAAACGACAGCTTTAATACAGACACTTGCTCTATTATTATAGAATAAGTGAAATCCGACCTCTTTAATTTTTGTATCGGGCTATGTTTTCTAACAAACAAATAAGAAAACATTATAGTATACAGGAGGTGGACACCTTAGTTTTTTAACTAAGGGGATTCATTGGAAATATTTAATTTAGTCATGGTTGCGATTTTAATCGCATTTACTGGATTTTTCGTAGCAGCAGAGTTTGCGATTGTAAAGATACGTTCAAGCCGTATCGATCAGCTTGTTGCGGAAGGAAAACGCGGTGCTTTAGCAGCGAAAAAGGTAACAACAAATTTAGATGAATATTTATCTGCTTGTCAATTAGGTATTACAGTTACAGCTATGGGATTAGGTTGGTTAGGTGAACCGACAATTGAAAAGTTATTACACCCGTTATTTGAGAAATGGAACTTAAATCCTTCTATTTCATCAGTATTAACATTTGGTCTTGCTTTTATGATTATGACGTATTTACACGTTGTAGTAGGAGAATTAGCTCCAAAAACGATGGCAATTCAAAAGGCTGAAAGGGTAACGTTATTATTGGCAGGTCCATTAATGATGTTCTATAAAGTAATGTATCCATTTATTTGGGTATTGAACGGTTCAGCTCGTGTGATAACTGGTTTATTTGGTTTAAAGCCAGCTTCAGAACATGAAGTAGCTCATACAGAAGAAGAATTACGTCTTATCCTTTCAGATAGCTATGAAAGTGGCGAAATTAATCAAGCTGAATACAAGTATGTAAATAACATTTTTGAATTTGATAATCGTATTGCAAAAGAGATTATGGTACCGCGAACAGAAATCGTTGGTTTCTACCTGGAAGATTCAGTAGAAGAACACATGAAAGTAATCCAAAATGAGCGATACACACGTTATCCGATTTTTGGAGAAGATAAAGATGATATTATCGGTATGGTCAACGTAAAAGATTTCTTTATTCGATATATGACCGAGGATCAAAAAGATTTATCATCTATTCGCTCGTATATGCGTCCGATTATTGAAGTGATGGAAACGACTCCAATTCACGATTTATTACTTCAAATGCAGAAGAAGCGAATTCCGATGGCTGTTTTATATGATGAGTACGGAGGAACAGCTGGAATTGTAACGCTTGAAGATATCTTGGAGGAAATCGTCGGCGAAATTCGTGACGAATATGATGAAGATGAAGCACCACCAATTCAACATGTGAACGAGCAACATATTATTGTTGATGGAAAAGTGCTTATCTCAGAAGTGAAAGATTTATTTGGATTACACATCGAAGAAGATGATGTGGATACAATCGGTGGATGGATTATGATGCAAAATCATGAAATCGAAGAAGGACAACACGTTGAGGCGGAAGGTTATGAATTTAAAGTGTTAGAAAAAGACGCTTACCAAATTAAACGTGTTGAAATTCGTAAGATGGAACAAGAACAAGAAGAAGAGAAAGCAGCAACTGTGTAAGTTGCTGCTTTTCTTCTAAAGTACAAAAAATGAGAACTTAGGAGCGGATATTTTGATTCAAGAAGCCTTACGTGTATATCGATTACAATTGTATGTGATCTTTAGTGGTTTACTACTTATGTGGACGATTACTCCGTTTGGAAAACAAGTGACAGGGTTCGGTATTGGATTAGCAGTAAGTGCTTATTGTCTTTGGTTATTAGCTCGCAGAGTGGAGAAACTCGGGAAAAGTATCGTAATGAAGGAAAAGGCTCCTGGATTAGGAGTTTTAAACCGATTTGCAGCTGCTATTTTAGGAGCTATCATCATGTATGAAATTGAGCATGAAATGGAAATGTGGGCATTCGGTACAGGTATTTTAGGTGGTCACTTTTTAATGATTGCAAATTTAGCGTACGCAAATATGCAGTTAGTGAAAGAAGAAGAGAAGCAAAGAGAACATGCTTCGAAAAATATAGAGCTATGATGAAAAGGACCTAATCAGGTTCCTTTTTTAGTTTAGCGATATGATACAAGTAATCAAATTAATGACAAATATAATACGCTTCTTTTTTGTGTTTTTCAATAGTATGAAAAATAATAAAAAAATTTTAAAAAACCCATCGATTTCTAAAGGTTATGTATGTTATTATGACAAAAGACTTTTTGAAAGAGGTGGATACCAATGTTACAAGCGCTACTTATTTTTGTGCTTCAAATTATTTACGTTCCAATATTAACAATCCGTACGATTTTGCTTGTAAAGAATCAAACAAGATCCGCTGCTGGTGTTGGATTGTTAGAAGGAGCTATTTACATTGTCAGTTTAGGTATTGTGTTTCAAGATTTATCAAATTGGATGAACATCGTTGCCTATGTCATTGGCTTTAGTGCGGGACTGTTATTAGGCGGTTATATAGAGAATAAATTAGCAATTGGTTATATTACGTATCAAGTTAGTTTACTAGACCGTTGTAATGAATTAGTAGATGAGTTACGTCACTCTGGATTTGGCGTTACAGTATTTGAAGGCGAAGGTATTAATTCTATACGTTATCGCTTAGATATCGTCGCAAAGCGTTCTAGAGAGAAAGAGCTTTTAGAAATCATTAATGAAATTGCACCGAAAGCGTTTATGTCTTCGTATGAAATTCGCTCGTTTAAGGGTGGATATTTAACGAAGGCGATGAAGAAAAGAGCGTTAATGAAGAAGAAAGATGAACATGCATCGTAAAAAAAGAGGAGTAGTGCTGCAGTAAAAGTGCAGTATAAGTCCAAATGTAAAAGAGAGGAATCTATTTTTATGTAGATTTCTCTCTTTTTTTATGAAAAATATTCATCTATTAATTCAAAAAAACTAAATCGTATAATTATGTTTTTTACTCATTCTCAAATTAATGATTAGCCATATAATTTGAAAAAATACCGGTATGATAAACGTGATTAATAAAACGATAAGTGATATGGATTTAATTTCAGGTGTTTGAATAACACCAGCACCATCAACATCTCGTAGCCAAATAATAGCGGCCCATATTCCAAAAACGATAATCCAAAATATGTTACCAATCCACCAAGAAATCCATCGTTTTTTCATGTTAGCACCCCCTACATTTATCTACTGTTAAAAGTATATTTTCTTTTGTTACATTTATAATGAAACAACTTTAAAATCAGTTTTTAACTGTATATCTAACTTGTTTGAAGGTTACTATTTCTCCATCATCATCATCGTCTTTCGTTTGTAAAAGTTGAACTTTTGGTTTGTAGTCCGTCCTATGAGCGTGTTCGATATCTTTAATGTTAAGTTTGTAGGATTCACCATTTTTTAGTTTTTGTTCCAACACTTTTTTATTAGCAACATAAATAAAAGTTACTTTATTTTCATCAATGCCTTTAGTTTTAATTTCTAATTCATTGTCTTTTGCTGTAATCGTTGGTGTTAATAATTCCATACTGCCTTTCCCGCTTTCTAAAGAATTCTCTGCTATAGTTGAACATCCTGATAATATGATTCCAGTGAATAGAAGAACAGCTAATTTCTGTTTCATAACATCCCTCAATTCCATGTGATTTTTGATTTTTGTATTGCTAGATTACTAGTGCGGAGCGTAAATGTTTAGTTAGTACCCTCTTAATTGTACCATAATATGTAAAATGAAACAGGAGGTATATCCAATTTAAGGGAGAATGAAAAATTTACTGATTTTTGTAAATTCGTATGTTTTAGCTTCTATTTCAATCGAAATGTAGACGAGAGAAAGAAATTTTTTTATAGAAATTATAATTTTTACATTTTACAATAATGATAGGGAATAGATGAATTCATTTACTTCGGAGGTAGTTATTTGAACATTAATGAGAAGGCAATTGAAATGTTTGAACAAAATAAATATGAGGAAGCAATGGAACTGTTTCAACAAGCAGTACATGAATCTAGAGACGTACAATCTCTCAATAATCTGGCTTGGATGTACTTTTATGAGGAAGAGAATGATGATAAAGCTCTTGAATTAATAAGAGAAGTTGTTAAGTTTAATCCTTCTTCATACTTTCCTTATAACATCTTAGGGGACATTTACATGAAACAAGAAAAATGGACAGAAGCGAAAGAAGCATTACAAAAGTCTATTTCGATTCAACCATCAGATGAAGCATATCATAATGTAGCTGTAGCGCATTATAACCTTGGAGAGCTGGAAAAAGCTTCAGACTTTTTCTTGCGAGTTGCAGGGGATTCGGACTATATCATGTATAGCTATGTAAAATGTTTAATTGATTTAGAACGAACGACAGAAGCAAAAGAGAAGTTAGATACTTTTAACAGGGAATCTGATAATTTTTTAGGGGAAATTAATGTAGCAGATTTATATGTTGAGTTGAATTGCTATAAAGAAGCAATTGAATGGTTCGAAAAGGGATATAAAGAATGCTGGAAAAGTCCTAATTGGATTAGTAGATTTGTGTATGCTCTATATAAAACGAATAATTTCTCCCGTATTAATGAAGTTATACGGGAATCTATCGAAGCGAAAAAAGCAGAAATAGAAGATGTTCAGAATGAAGAAGTAGAAGAAAACTGGACAGAAAATGATAAGAAAGAGTTAATTGAGGAATATACAGAAGAGAATAATTGTTATAAAACAATGGTAGAACGTATCAAATCTGGATATGTTCCAGGGTTAGAATTTGAAACGGATTTTATAGGTGGGTGCTATTTGTTTGGTTGTAAAAGGCATAATCATCTTGAATATGAACAATAAAAAGATTCGACTGTCACATATGATGGTCGAATCTTTTTCGTTATAGGTCGCTTGTATTACATAGGTGTATATCCTCTTTAGAGGCCACTTTTTTTATATTCAAAATATGTAGTGAAATAAAACCAATAAGTCCTATTCCGCCAAAAATAAGCCATGGTGTATACATTCCGCTTAAGTTGGATGTAAAAGATGTACCGGTATAATTACCAATGATAAAACCAAATGCGAGTGATAGTTGATAAAATCCGAAGAAAGTGGCTGTATATGATTCATTACTGTAATTTGCAATAGTGATATCAGCGTTAGGTAATACGAGTGTTTCACCGATTGTAAATAAAATTACACAAATAAAGAGCCAATATGGGTGTTGAAATAAAGGAATGAGTAAAAAGGAAATACTCATTAATAAAACACCGTATTTAATAATTGAAAGTGTGTTGTATTTGTGGAATAATTTTCGGAATAATACCATAAATATGACGCCTGTTATCGCATTTATCGTAATAACGAGTGTAGCAAGTTGATTGCTACTACTAATGTTTTTCATATGAAGTGGAAGTGCGACAGTAAGTTGAGTAAACATAATATAGAAGAAAATCATGATAAAGGAAAACAGAAGGAAAGACTTGTTTTGTAAGATGGCCTGTATTCCTAATGTAATAGACGTGTTTTCAGTAGTGACTTGGAAGTGATTTTTAAGTAAGTAAAAGATAAAAGCGAATAACAGCATAAGTGATCCTGTTAGAGAGAAGGCATAGATTGGATCAAGTAAGAGTAAGAACCCTCCTGCAATTGGTCCGATTATTGCACCGCAATTAAAGCTAAGGTTTAAATATGTAAATAAATTTTTTCTCAAATGAGCTGGTTGTGAACCGAATATGGCGCGCGCAGCAGGTTCGTAAAATGCAGTTCCGAAGCCAATAAGTGCAGAAGAAATAGAAATTGTATAGAAATCAGAGCATATTCCTAAAGCGATAAATCCGATTCCTCTCAAAAATAAACCGGCTATCATCATAATGATATAGCCTATTTTGTCAGCAATTAACCCTGAGAATAATGGGATAACTCGTGATGTAATTGTCATAACCGTCAACACTGTTCCTACTTGGACAGCAGAAAAATGAAGAAAGGTTAATAGATAAATAGCTAAAAATGCGTATACTGCAAAATACCCAAAAGACATAAAAAATGAAGAAATAAGCATGAAACGTATCGGTGTTGAGAAACTTTTCATAGAAATCCTCCTAATTATGTAACCAGTAAAATCATTTGATGGTTAACTATTTTATACTATAATTATACATAAAGTCAGAAAAAAGTAAATTTTAAGAAGAAGGTGGATCGAATTGAATCAAAACGCTCCAAATGAACTAGAATATATTCGGGAATTTTTAAATACATGGAGAATACCAAACGATACGAGAGAGCCAATTGATTTGCTGCAAACAGAAGAAGACATAAAGCTTTTTATGAAAGAATATTTTGATGAAGATTTTCCATTTCATACGATAGAGGAATTAAGAGGTTTTCGAGAAGATATTCGGATGACAATTGAAGGCGAAGGATCATTGCAAAAATGGTTAGAGAAATACCCATTTCATGTACATATAAAGGATGATATGAAAGGTATTACATATGAACCGGTATATGAAGAGAATGTGTATACAAAAGTGTTAAGCATTGTGTTAATGTCAATTCAAGAAAATGTATGGGGAAGGTTAAAAGCATGTCCAGATTGTCGCTGGGTATTTTATGATCATTCGCGAAATGGAAGTAAAAGATGGTGCGGTATGTATGCTGGAGAAGAAGGAGGAAGAGCATGCGGTACGATTGCGAAAGTGAAAAACTACCGGGCGAAGAGAAAAGGGCGATCTGGTTATGATATGTAATTAATATTAGAGAAAGAAAAATGGATGGGGGAATGTAGAATATGAAAGGTACGCAAATGTTAGCTTTAAATAAAAAGTGTTGGGATACAGTTGCACCTTATTTCTTTCAAGTGGATTGTTTACCTAAATATGGTCCGTATACGGCGTCTGAAGATGAGATTCGTTTGTTCGATTCAATCAGAAAGAAAAAGGTTCTTGATATTGGCTGTGGAAGTGGGCATTCGTTGCAATATATGGCGGAACAAGGGGCAGAGGAATTATGGGGGCTTGATCTTTCGAGTACACAAATTGAAATAGCGAATAAGACGTTAAAGGATTGGAATCCAAAGTTAGTATGCGGAGCAATGGAAGAAGAAGGCGATATTCCGAAAGGATATTTTGATATTGTATATTCCATTTATGCATTAGGTTGGACTTCGGATTTAAGAAAAACGTTGGAACTGATTTATTCATATGTAAAGCCAGGGGGAAGTTTTATTTTTAGTTGGGAGCACCCGGTATATTCAAACTTACAGTATGGTACGGAAGAAGTTGCTATAAAGTCTTCTTATCATGAGGAAACGCCCATTACGTTTGAAACATTTAAAGGAGAAAATGTACAAGCGACATTATATAAGAGAAAAATAAGTACATACATAAATGAGTTAAATAGAGTGGGATTTAAAATTGAGAGAATAGAAGAGCCTGAACCATCAAGCTCGTTTGATGGAGAACTAGCTGAGCCGTCTACGAAGTATTATTCTTTATATAAAGCTAGAATGGTGCCGACTACTTTTATTATTAAAGCTAGAAAGTAAAGTGTTTTTATAAAAGAAGCCTATGATTTCAAATAGATGAAATGATAGGCTTCTTTATTTTAAAAAAATGAGGTCAAAGGTGTACTTTTCTTATAAAAATGCATTTCATATAAAAGGTGTAATTATTTTGGGGAAGGGGGATTGTTGTGCGTCATCATAGAAAGTGCAAAAAATTTGGAGTGGCACTGCCTCTTCCGCTTATAGGAGCAACGGGTCCGACAGGTAATAGTGGTCCAATCGGTCCAACTGGAGGGCATGAAGGTCCTGTTGGTCCTACAGGGGTGACTGGACCGACGGGAGCAACTGGGCCCCAAGGTCCTCAAGGTATCAGGGGGATACAAGGTCCCCGAGGGACAACAGGAGCACAAGGAATACAAGGAGTTATTGGTGATACAGGAGAGCAAGGTATAACTGGCCCAACTGGTCTCCAAGGTGCTCAAGGATTAATCGGAAACCAAGGTCTAATTGGTGATATTGGAGTACAAGGATTAGAAGGAATACAAGGAGCTACGGGTCCTGCTGGTAGTCAAGGAATACAAGGTATACAAGGAATACAAGGGGAAATAGGTGAGCGAGGACAAACAGGGGCACAAGGAATGCAGGGAGAAAGAGGCGTAACTGGAGTCTCGGGTGTAACTGGTCCACAAGGCCCTCAAGGTGTTCAAGGAATACAAGGAGAGCAAGGGGCTATTGGTATACAAGGAGAAGACGGCTTCCAAGGTATACAAGGAATTACTGGAGAGGAAGGCCCACAAGGAGCTCAAGGAATACAAGGTGAAGTGGGTCCAACTGGTTCTACTGGAATGCAAGGTGCCCAAGGTATAAGTGGAATAAAGGGGATAACAGGTGTAATAGGTTTACAAGGACCACAAGGTGTGCAAGGAATACAAGGTATAACGGGAGCAACAGGTTTTCAAGGGATAAAGGGAATAAGAGGTATAACAGGAGCGACGGGTAGTATTGGTACTCAAGGCTCAGAAGGACCACCGGGCGGTCCGACGGGAGTGACCGGTCCAATTGGCCCTTCTAGTGGAGTGACTGGACCAGCTGGCCCACCCGGTCCACCAGGAGGTCCAACAGGTCCAACGGGTGCGACCGGTTCAACAGGTGTAAGCGGAGGGATAGGTCCAATTGGAGGGCAAGGTGTGCAAGGTATAACAGGTCCAACAGGTCATCAAGGTGTAAGGGGAGCGCAAGGTGCCCAAGGTGTAGTTGGAGCAGTTGGAGTACAAGGAGCACAAGGTCCTCAAGGTAACCAAGGTATAACAGGTCCAACTGGTGCAGAAGGTTCTCAAGGAATACAAGGTCCGCTGGGAGTAACTGGTCCAACTGGTGCAGAAGGTCCTAAAGGTATTCAAGGTATTCAAGGTGTGATAGGTCCAACAGGTGCACAAGGAATGGTGGGAATACAAGGGATAGCTGGTCCAGTTGGTGTTACAGGAGCGGAAGGAGCTCAAGGAGCACAAGGAATCCGAGGAGCAACCGGCCCAGCTGGAGCACAAGGAATCCAAGGCGTACAAGGAATTCAAGGGGAAACAGGAGCAGCTGGAACACAAGGTCCTCAAGGTGTTCAAGGGATACAAGGGACTACCGGATTGACAGGTACACAAGGTGCCCAAGGTCCTCAAGGAGTGCAAGGAATAATAGGACCGACTGGAGCTATCGGTTTGCAAGGTCCTCAAGGATTACAAGGAATAACGGGTCCAACAGGAGCGCAAGGAGTGCAAGGAATACAAGGTGTGCAAGGAATTATCGGTCCAACAGGTGCACAAGGAATTAGAGGTCCCCAAGGAAATACAGGGGAAGTCGGTATAACAGGCCCACAAGGAGTCCAAGGGGCGCAAGGTAGTCAAGGCCCACAAGGCCCACAAGGAAATGTTGGAATTACAGGTGCAACGGGTGAAACTGGAGCCACAGGAGCAACTGGGGCAACTGGACTACAAGGAGTGCAAGGTGTTCAAGGGATTACGGGAATACAAGGAATAACGGGAACGACAGGCAATACAGGTGCAACGGGTCCGCAAGGAATACAAGGGATACAAGGTATTCAAGGGTTGCAAGGCCCAATTGGAGCAAGTGGGGTGACAGGTGCTAGTGGTAGTATAGGCCCAGTTGGAGCACAAGGTAGTCAGGGCCCAAGTGGCGTGGTGGGACCGACAGGAGCAACTGGTAGTGCAGGTTCAATAGGTTTCTTTGGAATAGCGGGAGCGACAGGAGCGACTGGTTTACCTAGTGGGGGCGGTTATTTCTTTTCTACTTCAACGAGTACAATTGCAGCGAATGCGTTAATACCAATTAATTCTGGATCTACAGTTTTTGGTTCTGATGTCAGTTTAACAAATGCAACAACTGTAACGTTAAGTACGCCGGGAATTTATTTAGTAAGCTATTATTTTCAAGGTGATCCAACTGCCGGAAATGAAACAATTTCAGTGAGGCTTACTTTAAATGGAACACAAGTCGCAGGGAGTTTTATTTTTTATGTTACAGGAGGTACTTTTATATTAGAACCAGCAGTTTCGAATACGATGGTCATTGAAGTTACTTCTTCAAATGCAACTTTGTCTTTACAAAATGGTCCGTTAGCTATCGGGCATGTAACGACATTATCTGGTGTGATAACAGCTAGTTTAAATGTATTAAAAATAGTTTGATACGTTAGTTATAACGGGGGAGATGCTTGTGAAGAATCAAGATAAGTGTAGTAAGTTTCAAGCACCTATTCCTTTTCCACCGCCAGGTATTACGGGGCCCACTGGTCCAACCGGTCCAACTGGTGCTTTAGGTGGACCAACTGGACCGCAAGGAATACAAGGCGTACAAGGTCCAATCGGTCCAACCGGCCCACAAGGAATACAAGGAGTGCAAGGGGTGCAAGGAGAAAATGGTCCAACCGGCCCAACTGGTTTAACTGGACCACAAGGTTCTCAAGGTAATCAAGGACCTATGGGAGAACGAGGCCCACAGGGAATACAAGGTGTTCAAGGAATACAAGGAGAAAGAGGTCCGACTGGTCCAACTGGTATTCAAGGGATACAAGGAATTCCTGGCCCAATCGGTCCGACCGGTCCAACAGGAATACAAGGCATACAAGGAATGCAAGGAGAAATCGGTCCAACCGGCCCAACAGGAATACAAGGCATACAAGGAGTGCAAGGGGAAATTGGTCCGACTGGACCAACTGGAAATACTGGTATACAAGGTGTGCAAGGTAATTTAGGAGGTAGTGGTTTACAAGGTGTAACCGGAATACAAGGAATACAGGGTCCGATTGGTCCAACCGGGCCAACTGGTTCTCAAGGAATTCAAGGGGAGCAAGGACCAATGGGTCCACAAGGGGAAACTGGTGTTCAAGGTTTACAAGGTCCCCAGGGAGAAATGGGGCAGGTAGGTCCAACAGGAATACAAGGAATACAAGGAGTGCAAGGTGTAATCGGTCCGACAGGTCCAACCGGTTTACAAGGTGATCCAGGTCCAACCGGCCCAACAGGAGCCACTGGGATAACTGGTCCGACAGGTTCTGCAACTGGCCCGACTGGAGCAACCGGTCCAACTGGTCCACCAGGAGGTCCAACTGGTCCAACCGGTCCAGCAGGATCACCAGGGGGTCCAACTGGTCCGACTGGAGCAACAGGGGCAACAGGAGCGACCGGAGCAACAGGAGCGACTGGAATTCAAGGGGTACAAGGAATCCAGGGACCGACCGGAGCAACTGGTGTAACAGGTTTGCAAGGAGTACAGGGACCGATGGGGGCAACGGGTCCAACGGGTGATCAAGGCATTCAAGGTCCACAAGGGATACAAGGAGTAACCGGTCCGACTGGTCCGCAAGGTCTACAAGGAATCCAGGGACCGGTAGGAGCAACCGGTCCGACTGGTCCACAAGGAGTGCAAGGGGCACAGGGGCCAATCGGTCCAACCGGCCCTCAAGGGATACAAGGCATACAAGGTGAGCAAGGAGTAAGGGGAGCGACCGGTCCAACTGGTTTACAGGGGCTACAAGGAATCCAAGGTCCGAGTGGTCCAACCGGTCCTCAAGGAGTGCAAGGCGTACAAGGTCCGAGTGGCATAACAGGTCCAACTGGTCCTCAAGGAATACAAGGTATTCAGGGACCACAAGGAAGTATAGGCCCAACCGGTCCTCAAGGAATACAAGGTGTGCAAGGTCCACAAGGCCCAACCGGTCAGGCGGGAGCAACGGGTCCTCAAGGAATTCAGGGAATTCAAGGTCCAATTGGTCCAACCGGCCCCCAAGGAATTCAGGGGATACAAGGCGTGCAAGGTCCACAAGGCCCAACCGGCCCAACCGGCCCTCAAGGTCTACAAGGAATAACTGGCCAGTCGGGGGCAACAGGTCCAACAGGAGCAACGGGCCCGACAGGGGAAACGGGTCCTCAAGGTCCACAAGGAATTCAAGGTCCACAAGGAGCAACCGGTCCAACAGGAGCAACCGGCGAGGCGGGAGCAACGGGTCCTCAAGGTCCACAAGGAATCCAAGGACCACAAGGAGCAACGGGGCAGGCGGGAGCAACCGGCCAGACGGGAGCAACGGGTCCTCAAGGTCCACAAGGAATCCAAGGACCACAAGGGATAACGGGTCCAACAGGAGTAACGGGCCAGACGGGATTGACTGGTGCAACTGGACCGACCGGAATACAAGGCATACAAGGAATAACAGGAGCGACAGGGGGAACAGGAGTAACAGGCCCAACAGGTGCCACGGGTCCAACAGGCTTAACTGGAGCAACAGGATCATCTGCTATATCGACAGGTGGCGGATATTTCTTTTCTACATCAACAAGCACAATTGCAGCAAATGCCAACATCCCAATTAATTCTGGATCCACTGTATATGGAACTGGTGTATCTTTAACTAGTGCTACGACAGTCACAGTAACGACGCCAGGAATATATTTAGTAAGCTACTATTTTCAAGGGGATGCAAATGGTGGGAATGAGACAGTATCTGTTAGATTGCTATTAAATGGAACGCAACTAACAGGGAGTTTTATACAAAACGTAACGACATCAACTGTAGTAATCGAACCAGCCATTTCAAATACACTTCTTGTGAATGTGACGAGTGCCAATTCAACATTAATATTACAAAATGGCCCGTTAGGTGTAGGGCATGTGACTACTATAGCAGGTGCGATTACAGCAAGCTTAAATGTAGTGAGAATTTTATAAAGAATATAAAAAACACAAGGAATGTCTTTGTAAGACACACCTTGTGTTTTTTAATATTAAATAAACATTTTCTTTATCTTTTCGGTTGAAAAATATGCTGAAAGAAGTATTTGTGATGTAAGTTATCTACAACCTTATTTGCTTGATATGTGCGTTGTTTTTCAATTCGAAGTCTTTGCTCCATCATTTTAATTGCGTGATCAGATAAACGTAACATAATACATTCTCCTTTTCTATAAATATAGGTGACTATTTGATATCGATCCCATATTTATAATTAAGGAGGCAAAATGTGTAACATAGGCAAAAAGCACCTTCCTCTCCCATTACGCTTACGAGGTTAGCTGTCGGACTCGGGAAGTGAGAGTTTCCCTACTTAAAAAAGATTCGCCCCAAGTAGCATAGCTACAAAAATGGTTCCCCCGCTCCAAAATTTGGACTCAGCAAAAGGTTTTATAAAGTAAAAAATAACATAAAGGAGCAAACAAGTCAAATTATTTTGTGTATTCTGTCTTTTTTAATTGCGTAAGAATCATACCGTCAGGAAGTATTGTATCTGATACTGTAATGAATCCGTGTTTTTTATATAAAGTAATAGCAGGGGTATTCGCTTTACCTGTTTGTACAATATATGTCATTGGAGAGGGAAACATGTTAAATATATAAATTAGGAGTTTCGTTGCGATTCCTTTTTGAAAAAAATCGGGCGATACAACTAGCCTATGGATATCGATTAGTTTTTCTTCTTGTACAAAAGAAATAAAACCGACAAGTTTATTTTCAGAAAAATATCCATAGAATGTTTCAACGCAATTTTGAATATCGTTTACAGTATCATATAAACGAGGTATGGCAGTACTATTTAAGTAGTCTGCTTCAACTTTATAAGCTGGAATTTGAACCTGTAAAATGGATGTTGCTACTTCAAAAGAAGTGGAATTTAACTTAAGAATCATAGATAATGAAGCCTCCTTTAAATATGGTATATGAATATAATTGCTTTATGGGTGAGTTTGACAATATTTTTCTTTTTTGCATATAATATATGTATCTCCATATGTAAAATAGTAGTAAATATATTTCTATAGTGAAATATGATTAGCAATGATAAATACATATGTTTGTATTGAATCATACAAACTATAATAGAAATGGAGGACTAAAAATGGGATGGATTATCACATTAATAGTTGGTGCTATTATAGGTGCAATTGCTAGTTCTATAACAGGTAAAAATTTCCCAGGTGGTATGTTCGGAAATATTATCGCAGGTTTATTAGGTGCTTCGTTAGGTGGTAGATTATTTGGATCCTTTGGGCCATCATTTGGTGGGATTCATGTCGTGCCGGCATTATTAGGTGCAATCGTGTTAATTCTTATTGTATCATTTGTAGTGAAAGCTGCAAGGAAATAGAGATATAGATTATGATGAAGAGCCCTGAATAAGGGCTTTTCATCATTCGAAGAGGTGGTTTCATTGGAGAAAATAAATATAAGAAAAAGAGATAAGTTAAGAAAGTTTTTTAGAGAACAAAATTATTTGGCGGTATTACTTGGATTTGCGTTATTGTTCATTAATATTTTATTGCTAACAAAAATATCATTTGTTTTTACACCGTTTATCGTATTTTTAAAAACAATTTTCTTCCCAGTACTATTAGCAGGCGTGCTATTTTATATTTTGCATCCATTCGTTTCGCTTTTAGAAAAGAAAGGTGTTTCAAGAATCGTATCGATAGCTTCCATATATTTAATCGTACTAGGATTATTTGTATTTTTAGTTGTAACGGTTATCCCTATTATTAAAGATCAAATTGATGCATTAATTGATAACTTACCGTATTTTGGCCATGAGATTGAACAAGCAGCACGTAGATTCGGGGAAAGTAATTTACTCGGTAAAATTCAGGAGAATTTAAATATTAATGTTGCGAATATGGTAAAAGAATACACAGTTGATTTTACAAAGTCATTATCATCAGTAACTGGGAATGTAACTGGATTTTTGAGTACTGTTACAGAGGTTGTTTTGACATTTGTAATGGTTCCATTTATATTGTTCTATCTTTTAAAAGATGGTGAGCAATTGCCGAATCACTTTTTAAAGTTTATTTCAGAGCAAAGACAACCAGCAGCAATGAGAATACTAGATGATATGCATTATGCGATTAGCTCGTATATTAGAGGTCAAATTATCGTCAGCTTATTTATCGGTATTATGCTATTAATTGGTTATCTTATTATTGGTATTAAATATGCGGTATTACTTGCGATTTTAGCGATGATTGTAAATATCGTTCCGTACGTGGGACCAATTATCGCGATTACACCAGCGTTAATTATCGCATTTATCGACTCGCCAGCAATGGTGTTAAAAGTAATTATCGTTATGATGGTTGTACAATTAGCAGAAGGTAAATTTATTTCTCCGCAAGTTATGGGTAAAAAGTTAGATATTCATCCGATTACTATCATTTTTATCATTTTAACTGCCGGAAACTTATTCGGGATTATGGGGATTATTTTAGCGATTCCAGGATATGCGATATTGAAAGTATTAGTTACGCACGGTTATAGATTTGTTAAGTTGAATACGTGAAAAAAAGCGCTAAAACAGTTGGAACTGTTTTAGCGCTTTTTTATTAACAATTCATTTGCATATTGGCGTGCCCATTGATCTGCTTCTAATATAGCATCTAGTGAAGGATCTTTTACGTTATGATGAGCTTCAACTGTTTTGTAAATTGTTTTTTCAATATCGAAAAAGGCAATTTCATTTTTTAAGAATAGCGCATTCGCAATTTCATTTGCTGCATTTAATACAGCGGGAGTAGTACCACCGATTTTGCCACATTCATATGCGTATTGTAGACAAGGGAACTTCTCTAAATCTGGTTTTTCAAAATGTAAACTACCGATTTCTAATAAATTTAATTTTTCATAGGAAGAAGGTAGCCGAGTAGGATAGTGAAACGCATATTGAATCGGCATTCTCATATCAGGAGCACCGAGCTGTGCCATAACTGATCCATCAATAAATTCTACTAAAGAATGAATGATACTTTCTTTATGAATCATTACATTAATTTTTTTATATGGAATATCAAATAGCCATCTCGCTTCCATTACTTCGAACCCTTTATTCATTAATGTGGCAGAATCAATCGTTAGTTTTGCGCCCATTAACCAGTTTGGGTGCTTTAAAGCATCTTTTGCTTGTAATGTTTGCATTTCATCACGTGTTTTATCACGGAAAGCACCACCGGAAGCTGTTACAATTAACTTCTCAATCTCTTTATTATTTTCTCCGTTTAAACATTGGAAAATAGCTGAATGCTCACTATCTACTGGAATTAAGCGACATCCGTTTTGTTTCGCTAGTTCAGTTACGATATGTCCAGCTGCAACCAAAGTTTCTTTATTAGCAATAGCGATATCTTTCTTCGCTTTTAATGCTTCAATTGTTGGAAGTAATCCTGAAACACCTACAACAGAGCTTAATACAAGATTTGAATCAGGGTGAGTAGCTACTGCAATTAAGCCATCAGTCCCGTGTGTGATTTTTGTATTTGCTGAAATACGCGTACGAAGCTTGTCTGCTAAGTCTTTTGTCGCAACGCTTACAATACGAGGTTGAAACGTTTTGATTTGTTGCTCAAGAAGATCGATATTATAATTTGCGGTTAAACCGACGATTTTAAAATGTTCAGGATGAGCTGAAACGACATCTAATGCAGATGTGCCGATGGATCCTGTTGAACCTAAAATTGATATATATTTTACCATGAAAAAACCTCCAAAGTTGTTTCGAATATTTCAACAAACCTATATAACATTAGACAATTGAAGTGGAAATTCCTGCTATATAAAATAGAAAATTAGGGTTTGTTTGGAAGTGAAATGTGATAAACTGTAAAAAATAACGAAAAAGCAATGAAAGAGAAGAGTACATATTCGAAACTTTTCAGAGAGCTGATATGTGGTGAGAATCAGTAAGGGATGAATATGGAATGGGCTCTGGAGCTTCTAACTGAAATGAGTAGGTAAAGACGGTTACTTCACGTTATTGAAGTATGAAGTGAGCTAATGATAGCTAATTAAGGTGGTACCGCGGGAGTCTCTCGTCCTTTTTTAAGGATGAGGGGCTCTTTTTATTTTGAGAAAGGAGGAGTTAGTGTGAGTGAAAAAATAATGTTAACAGGAATTAAGCCGACAGGTTATCCGCATTTAGGGAATTATATTGGTGCGATTAAACCTGCATTACAAATGTCAAAGAATAATGAAGGAAAAGCATTGTACTTTATAGCTGATTATCATGCGTTAAATGCTGTGCATGATTCAGAAAAGTTCAGCAGTTATACGAAAGAGGTAGCAGCTACTTGGTTATCGCTTGGACTTGGGGAAGATGTTGTTTTTTATCGGCAAACAGAAGTACCGGAAATTCTAGAATTAGCTTGGATTTTAGCTTGCCTAACTCCGAAAGGTCTTATGAACCGTGCTCATGCGTATAAAGCGAAGGTGGAGCAAAATAAAGAAGCAGGGTTAGAGGTCGATGCGGGAGTGAATATGGGGTTATATACGTACCCGATTTTAATGGCAGCTGACATATTATTATTTCAAGCTACTCATGTACCAGTTGGAAAAGACCAAATTCAGCATATTGAAATCGCGCGTGATATTGCGACGTATTTTAATCATACATTTGGCACGACATTTACACTACCGGAGTATGTAGTGCAAGAAGAAGGAGCTATTTTACCTGGTCTTGATGGAAGGAAAATGAGTAAAAGTTACGGAAATGTAATCCCATTATTTGCAGAGCAAGAAAAACTACGAAAATTAATATTTAAAATCAAAACAGATTCTTCACTTCCAAATGAACCGAAAGAACTAGAAACCTTATTTACAATTTATAAAGAATTTGCGACAGAAGACGAAGTACAGTCATTACGTGAAAAATATGAGACTGGAATCGGATGGGGCGATGTGAAAAAAGCGTTGTTTCGCGTTGTAGATCGAGAGTTAGCTGGACCTCGTGAAAAGTACGCAATGTATATGAATGAGCCGGATTTATTATATGAAGCATTAGAAAACGGTGCTGAGAAGGCACGCGCTATTGCGAAGATAAATTTAGCAGAAATTAAAAAACGGATTGGATTTGAGAGGGAACGTTAAGCGTTCCCTTATTTTTTTAGATAATCTATAATAATCTTCTCGATAACAGGAGGAAGATTATTAGGTAATTCATCAAGTGAAAAGAATCGTAGTTCTTTTGATTCACTTTGATCGCATACAAGTTCACCATAAAATTCTCGGCAAATATAAACAACGAGTACGCCGTGTACTTGATCGCCATTTGGATAGATTTGAAAGAAATCTGGTCCTGAGTATGTACGGAATAGTTCTGGATTTTTAATAATAAGTCCAGTTTCTTCAAACACTTCTCGTTTTAAAGCATCTTCTAACGTTTCGTTATATTCTAAGGCACCGCCAATAATGCCCCAGCGGTTAAAATCTGTACGGAGCTGCAGCAATACTTCATCTTTTTCATTTAATATAATGGCGTGTGATCCTATTAGAATAAGTGGATGATTTCCTACTAGATTTCTCATATCTTCAATATAACCCATGTCATTGCTCCTTGTATTTAATAATAGTTAGGAAGTTCTTTTAACATTCTTTCTGTTTTACGTGCTGTAAAGGCTAAGTTATGGTCATCTTTCGTTCTGAAAAATAATGTGCGTAAAAAGGTTTTAATATTGGCACATAAAATACAATACTCATTAAGCGAAAGGCGTTTTCTAATTTGAGGAAGCCTTTTTATTTTTTTATGAATAATAGAAATTAAATCGTTCTGAGGAAAATCATGATACAGCATTGCTAGTAATGGAGTAACGATGCGTTCATCTTCGTTATTATGAAAAAGGTCAGATGGAATAAAGATTTTATTTAATAAACAATGAATTAATTCTTCGTACCATTCAAAAGTTGTATACGTATTATGAACAATTTCAGTAAAGGCATCAGATACATGAGCAAGACAATGAGCCCATCCTTTATTTTCAATATAGCCCCGAAAATCCGTTTCTAAGTTTGTGTATATAATGAGTTTATTTTTTATTTCTTCGATATCCTCCTCTGTACAAAAGTAGTGCGAATTAGCGAATTGGAGTATTAACGCAATTAACGAAACAGTGTAAGAACGTGTGAAAACCCCATCTGTATGTGGGGAGTAAATGTCATAATATAAATACTCATCACTTAAACAAGTTTGCAGAAGTAATTTCAGTTGATCGTCCATAAGGAATTCATGATGAATGAAATGCGCAAAACATTTATATATAAGTTGGTAACGAACGTAGCTATCAGTCGTTCCGATATACTGAAGCATGTTCAAAGTTAACTCATTTACGTCTATATGTTGCAGTTGCGTGTAGTCATTTTGTTGTATAAGCTCTAACTGTTGTTGCAATGCTGTAATATCCAATGGAGAACCTCCTCCGCGCTTTAAAGATGCGATCTTTTCTAGTATTCTATATATTCAAGGACAATCCTGCTCATGCAAGGAGAACGATTAGAAATTCGAGTATGATATAGATGAGGGAAGAATATGACGACGATAGAACAGTTAGAAAAACATTTTAAAATAAGAAGAAGTGCTTCTTCTATTATGATAAAAGAAAATAATGCAGAGATTTTTACAGAAGAGCAATTAGAGGAAATGATGCAATATTGCGTTGCTGAAGCTAAAAAAGATGGATTAGAAAAACTACATTTTGAAATCTCTTCAAAAAGTCCAAATTATGATGTGTATAAAAAATGTTTTGAAACGTATTCATTTGAATATGTTACGGAAAACATGATTGTATTTAAAGATATATACGAAGTAGAAGATGTAGAAAGTGAAATTGATTTTAAGCTTATTGAAGAAGTTGGAGAAGAGGCTTTTTATTCACTGTGGAATGAAGCGACGGGAGAACCAGTCGCTCATGATCAATTTGTGCATATGATGCTACAAGAAATTGGTGAGCAATGGAAAGAACATTGCTTAACAGCGAGTGTCGATGAAAAGCCGATAGGAATTGTAATCCCGCATATTGAAAGAGGTACGTTAGAAGAAGGAAAACTTATGTACTTCGCAGTTACTCCAAATGTGCGTAATAAGGGATATGAAGCCGCATTATTTGCAGGTGCGATGTTTGTCTTAAAGGAAATAGGTGCATCTTATTATATTGGTGAGACAAATATGCAAAATGAGTGGATGAAGGATGTTTTTGAAAAGAACGGATGTCAGTTGTTTAGTTCAACTGAGAGATATGTGAGAAAGTTTTAGGAGGATGAATGATGTATACTCTCGAACTCGTATAGCGGGAGGGGACTATATATGTTAAAGCAATCCATGCATTCATTCGTGTTACTGTATCCAAATGTATTGTTAGAAGGCTGGAATGTTGAAAAAGTTTCAGAACGTTATGAAGGTGAAAAGTGGGGAACTTTTTGGTTTCAGGTTGTTACTCCAACTGGGATGTTTCGAGTAAAGGAATTTTTTCTCGATATAATGGAACCAGTATTTCCGGATAGCTGTATTTCTCAAGCAAAAGGAGATTGTTTTCAATATAAAGGGCTTGTGTATTGGAAAGGTATAAATTATAAAGGAAAAGAAAGTTACGTTACATCTATATGGAAAACACAAGTTGAAATTTCTGTTGATCATGGATATGTAAACCAAGACGAAATGGAACGATTTCTATTTGAATTACAACCAGTAAATATGGAGCTTGGGAAAACGATATTACATACATCATTTCACTTATTAAGCTTTCAAGCGAAGAGAAGTGAAATGGGTGAGATAGGAAGATGTAGAGAGTGGAATGCTCCAGATGACGTATCCTATGTAAATTTGTTAATTCATGAAAAACTAAATTGGAAACTTGAATCGGTCGGTTTCGGAAATGACGAAACGCAGTATGTATACTGGGACGAAGTTAATAAACTATATGCACTTTGGGTTTGTAGACATAAAAACAAAGCGTATTATCCTATTTCTTCATGGACAATGAACTATGGCCCAAAACAAATTATAAACGGGTTAGAGTTTTATTCGCACCCTAATCGCGGAACAGTTGTATACGAAGATTTAGGTAATGAACAAATCGCATACGTATTTCGCGGTAATCCATGTACAAATTTTGAACAAGTAAAAGAACTTTTCGCCTGTTTGTAAGATAAAAAGAAAAATGAGAACGACAAAATGGATATTCCCATAATACAATAGGGTAAGATTCAATTATAAGAGAAAGCGTTGGTGAAAGAATGGAGCAGCAAAGAAATTGGCTACAAGCAACTGTAGAGAGAAATGAAGATAATACGTTACAAATAAAATGGGAAAATAATATAGAAGAAGTTTGTATTTATTGGAGTACTTCACCAGAACATATTGAAGAAACTGGAGAATTACTTGCAACGGTAAATGGAGAATTATCATATACAATTGAGAACCCGAGTGAAAATGAACGTCCATATTTTAGATTAGTAGGAAGTAATGGACAAGCAGTAACAGTAGCTGAGCGTAGATTGCCATTACAAGGTGCGTTTAACTTCCGTGATATGGGTGGATATGAAACGACAGATGGACGTAAAGTGAAATGGGGCAAATTATACCGTTCTGAAGAATTAGCAGGACTAACAGAGTGGGATATCGACTATTTACAAAAGTGTGGTTTAAAGTTAATTTGTGACTATCGTACAGACTTTGAGGTAAAGCATAAGCCAAATCCTGAGATTACAGGTGCTCGTCAAGTGTGCTTACCAGTTATGCAAGACTTAGCGAAAGACTTAAATATAAATGAGTTTTTCCAAGTTGGTGACCTTTCTATGTTAGGAAAACCAGGTGAGTATCTTGTGAAAATGAATCAAGATTTCGTAAGTGGCAACGAGGCATTCGTGAGTTTCTTAAACTTAGCGCAAAACCCGGAAAACTTACCGTTAGTAAACCACTGTACAGCTGGAAAAGATCGTACTGGATTTGGTTCAGCATTATTACTACTTTTACTAGGTGTACCAGAAAAAACAGTAATGGAAGACTACTTACTAAGTAACGGATTCCGTGAAAAGCTAAATGAAAAAATGATGGCCTTTTTAGGTGCGAAATTACAAAACGATGAGAGCAGAGCGATATTAGGTGCAATGTTTGAAGCACGTGCTGAATACTTGCAAGCTGCGATTGGTGAAATTCAAAAGCAATACGGATCAGTTGAAGCATACGCTGAAAGGGCTCTTGGCTTTACGAAAGAGTCGTTAGAGGAAATGAAAGAGTTATTGCTAGAAGATTAATAATGAGAAGGAGGCTGAGCGGATTAGCCTCCTTTTACTATTGTTGCTATAATTTTGTTAATGAGGATGTTGTGCACCGAGGAGAAAATGGATGAAAAGAACTTAAGAATCGGGGGATAAAATGATTTATACACGTGTAAAAGCAGAGGGGTTAAGAGAAAAGCTGGCAACAATACTAAGTCAAGAGTATAAGGAACTAGCTATTCAAGATTTAAAGGTGATTGGAACGGGAGTGCAAAATATTGTTTTTCAAGGAGATTCAGAAAAGGGGTCTTTAGCATTTCGAGTACCGTGGGAAAGAGAAGTGGAAAATATAAATGAAGACTTATTTAACAGTCGGATTTCGTTGCAAAAGGAAGCGGAGCTGTCTAAGTATTGTCATTCAAAAGGCATTCCAGTACCAAGGATGCACGGATTGCATCTTTCAACCGAACTTGATTTTTTAATTTCGGATTGTGTGTATGCTGATCGTACGCCAATTTCCGCATGCAAAATAGGGGAGTTAGTGAGCAAGCTTCATAGTATGCCAATTGATGGTTTGTATTACAAACAAAATATTAGAGAGCCCATTAGTAAGTATATAGCAGAACGAATTGTGAAACGGATAGAAGGGTTTAATACAATCACGGACTGTAAAATTAATCTTCCGAATACAAAAACAATTGAATATATTCTTAGTACAGCAGATCATGTAAAATGTTTATTACATATGGACATTCGACCAGCCAATTTAATCGGGTATAATGGAGAAGTTAAAGCAATAGTTGATTGGGATAACGCTTTAATTGGTCATCCATTGTTGGAGCTTATGAGAATAGCTGAAACAAATGAGGTTAGTTGGGATGAATTTAAAGATGGATATAAGAATGATAGTATCTTTAATGTTACTCCTCATATTGTTAGTTTATTTTATAGACTAGATACTGCGGTCATGCTAGCAAACTTATTTATAGCACATTTGAAAATAAAAGATAAAGGTGTATTCTATAAAGAGCGGGTTAAAGCGCTTCATCACGAAATATATAAAAATTTATAAGCAATGAGAACGAAGCTTTTAAAATAGGAATTGAGGAGAACATCATGAAATACAAAGTTATATTATTCGACGTAGATGATACATTATTAGATTTTCCTGAAACGGAAAGACACGCATTACATAATGCGTTTGTACAGTTTGATATGCCTACAGGGTATAATGATTATCTTGCAAGCTATAAAGAGATTAGTAATGGATTATGGAGAGATTTAGAAAATAAAATGATTACGCTAAGTGAATTAGCAGTAGATCGATTTAGACAATTATTTGCACTTCATAATATAGACGTAGATGCACAGCAATTTAGTGATGTATATCTTGAAAACTTAGGGAAAGAAGTACATCTTATAGAAGGCGCAGTACAATTATGTGAAAATCTACAAGATTGCAAGTTAGGTATTATTACGAATGGATATACGAAGGTGCAACAATCAAGAATCGGAAATTCGCCTTTATGTAATTTCTTTGATCACATTATTATTTCTGAAGAAGTTGGTCATCAAAAACCAGCACGTGAGATTTTTGATTATGCGTTTGAAAAGTTTGGGATTACAGATAAATCAAGCGTACTCATGGTTGGAGATTCGTTAACTTCTGATATGAAAGGCGGAGAAGATTACGGCATTGATACGTGTTGGTATAATCCGAGTTTGAAAGAGAATAAGACGAGTGTTAATCCGACTTATGAAATGGAGAGTCTTCTACAAATTTTAGAAATTGTAGAAGTGGCGGAAGAAAAGGTAGCTTCATTTTAATTGTGCTGATATTTGTCGAAAAATCGATATATTGAAAAAATCGTTGATATATTGTAAGTTGTGATAGATATATTTGAAAAATCGTTGATATATTGTAAGTTGCGATAGATATATTTGAAAAATCGCTCATATAAATTTATATACTAAGATATAGAACAAAAAAATAGAGCTACTATACAAGGTCATTCACGTGTTATAATGCGTGAATTAAATATGCGTATATAAATAGTTTCCTAGCGTGATGCGATGTCATGTATGATTAGTGTAACAACTAGAGGTGAATAAAGAATGTTAACGTTTTTATTTGAGTTAGACAAGAATCTCCCGCAGAAGGATGAGCCACGGTATGATGCTTATTCAAAGGGCTTTATCGAAGGAGATGTAACGATTTGCGCGAGTGACAGCGTATTTTTTCAAAAATCATGTATGAAGGTTGCAGAGCTGGGCATTTATTTAGGACAGTGGATGGAACAAGTGCAACATGGGCAGAACGTGCCTATGAAATATGAAACGGCTGACCGTGAAGAGGTAATTCTTGGTTTCTTCTATGAAGAGGATCATAATCAATGGAATGTTTTTTCCAGCTGGCAAGAATTTGAACTTCAAGAGCGTATAGCTACTACAACATTAATAGAGAGTGTTCAACGCTATTTGTATGAGTTAAATAAAGAACTGCGCATGATAGAATATCCTGTGACGTTTGATCAGTACTTAAGAGGAGAGCGAATGATGCAGCTCTCTTACAAACGACCGTGTGATAGCAAAGCAGATACGACACCGATAGAGGTTTATAATGGAAGTGAGCAAGTAGGTGTAGTAAGGGGCTATTATAAAAATACGCTGATGAGAGTGCTGGATTTTATTCCGAAAATTGGTAGTAATATTATTTATGAAATAAAGGATAGTAAGGACAATATTCGCGTCATTGCAAAGGATGTAAGTAGGCAGCGCCAAAGAAGGATTTTAGTAACGTACAAAGATAATCATGATGCAGAGCATGAAATACTTGTATGTGACGGAAAGTTATTGGATGCAAATTTCTTATTTACCTTTACATATAAGGCAGAAGAATATGTTGTTCATAAAACTTCATTTGGAATGGGAAAGTTATTACGAAAGGGCTATGTAATTGCAGATTGGAATATTCGTCTTGAGGAAGATATGTATTACATTGAGATGAATGTATATGATGAAGATTACATGCAGGATCAATACTTACTATTAGGCGTATTTCATGCGGTTTTATATGGATAATCAATGAGAAATACCGTCATTCTTCTTGGAAAGAATGACGGTATTTTTTATTTATCCTCAAAAATAAAAATCTCATCAATCGTACTATGTAGTGCCTTCGCTATATCGTGAGCAAGTTGTAAGGAAGGATTGTATTTACCTTTTTCGAGATGACTAATTGTTTCACGTCGCACACTAACGCTCTTCGCTAAATCTTCTTGTGTCATGTTCAATTTTGCGCGGTATTCTTTTATCTTCGTTACGAACGCCATGGTGCATCTTCCATTTCATCAACAGGTTTATCATAAAAGAACATAGAAAAACCGAATGTAAGAATGAGTGTGCCGAAAATAAGAGCGATATCAATCTCTTGTAGCGTAGAGTTTGGAAATAACATTTCAATAAATATAATGATAGCAGTAGTTAGTAATGTAACGATAAATGCATTGCGGCACGATTTATTGACAATTTGTTCAAACAGTTCATCGTGTTGAACTGTTCTATACGATGTGAAAAAGGAGAAGAAACAGAACATAGTAAACAATCCTTTTTCATAAAAAAATCCGAGGAAACCGAAGAAACCGAGAAATCCTAAATATTTTATCCAAGTTGTTTTCATGATAGGTCCTCCTTACGTTGTTAGAAATAAGTCACGTTATGTTACAAACATATCACAATTGGATAGGAATGGTAATAATAGTTTTCCAGTTTGCTTCATAATAATAGTAAAAAGAGGAAATATGCTGCGAAATAAAGAGGATAATATTGTAAAATGGTTGTAAGGAGGGGGAGGAAGAAATGCTAACTTGGATCATGATCGTTGTATTACTTGTAGTGATTACTGTCATTGCGACGGTGTTAATTGGGCGGAATGGTGATGCAAATTATAGCAAAGCGACAAAGGGGAATATTAAACGCTTAACAATGATTTATATTATACTAGCTGTCGTTTTAGTTGTTGGATTAGGGGTGTATATTTATTTTAAAGGTTAAATATACTGAAAAATGTAAAAATCTTAAAATAGAACTATGCTATAATATCAATATAGTTATTTGGTAATTAAGGAAAGGATTGGATGGAATGATTGAAATTACGAATGTGTCAAAAAGTTATAATGGGTCTACCTATGCAGTAAAAGACTTAAGTTTATCTGTACCTAGCGGCGAAATCTTTGGATTTTTAGGACCGAATGGTGCGGGTAAATCCACGACAATTAAGATGATTACTGGTATTCACGGGGTGGACAAAGGGACTATTACGATTAACGGAAAAAATATTATGGAAGAGCCGATGGAAGCGAAGAAGACGTTTGGTTATGTACCAGATAGTCCAGATATGTTTTTACGATTAAAAGGAATTGAATATTTAAACTTTATGGCCGATATGTATGAAGTGCCGAAAGAAGTACGACAAGAACGAATAGAGTCTTTAGCGAAGAAGTTTGATCTTTATAATGCTTTATCTGATCAAATTCAAAGTTATTCGCACGGTATGAGACAAAAAATCGTTATTATTGGTGTGCTCGTACATGAGCCAGATGTATGGATTTTAGATGAACCATTAACTGGGCTTGATCCGAAATCTGCATATATTTTAAAAGAAATGATGAGAGAGCATGCGGATAAAGGAAAGATTGTATTTTTCTCTACACACGTATTAGAAGTAGCGGAAAAAATATGTGACCGGGTTGCTATTATTAATAAGGGGAATTTGCAGTTTAAAGGAAATTTAGATGAAATGAGAGATCATTTTAAATCCAATGAATCACTTGAAAAAATGTTCTTGGAGATGACGGGCAATGAGTAAAATTTGGACGTTAACGAAGGTACTATTAAAGTTAAATTACGCAGATTTTATAACAGATAAGAAGAAGCGATGGGCGTATGTATTTTCATTTGCAGCTATTTTATTTGTCGGCTTTTTACTGTTTGGTTCTATCACGCATGCAATGTATGAGGGAATGATACATTTAGGGCAAGATCCAGGAATGATTATCGCAATGGGACTTGCGATTGCGAGTATATGGGTATTTTTAATGAGTATTACGAACATTTTAACTGTATTTTACTACAGCAATGACATTGAAATGTTATTACCATTACCATTAAAACCAGCGCAAATTATTTCAGCCAAATTTTTAACAGTATTAATTACACAATACGTAATGAGTTCATTTATTTTATTACCGATCTTTATTACGTACGGTTTAAAAAGTGGAGCATTTATTACATATTACATATATATGATTTTCATTTACTTACTCTTCCCAATTGTGCCGTTAGTACTAGCTTCGTTACTGATGACAGTTATTATGAGGTATACAAATATAGCGAAAAATAAAGACCGAGGAAATATATTTATTGGAATCGTAAGTATACTATTTATTGTAGGAATTAACGTATTTTTGCAGTGGAAAAATAAAAGTTCGTTTTCTGAAGATGCAATTGCGGATTACCTTGCAAACAACCAGTCTTCTCTTTTAGTACAAATGACAAACTATTTTCCAACTACATATTTTGGAGCAGTAGCATTAGTAGAAAATGCAAATTGGAAGGGACCTTTATATGTAATAATCTTTGCAGTTATTTCATTTGTCTTCTTTGTGTTGTTTTATTACATAGCAGAGCGTACATATTTAAAAGGGGTTATTGGACTTTCAACGAGTACAGCAAAGAAACAAGTTATTTCGGCGGAAGGTTTACAGAAATCAACAGTACAAAGTTCGCATTTAAAAGCGTATGTGAAAAAAGAATTTAAAACGTTATTCCGTACACCACAATTTTTCTTAAATTGCATTGTACAAACTTTCGTTATGCCAATTATGTTGTTCTTTATTTTATTTGTGCAAGATGGAAATTTAAAGTTTATTACAGAGTATATTAACAATCCAGAGACAACGGGATTTGCAATTGGTGTTGGCCTTTGTGCATCGTTATTTTTAATGGGGAGTAACGTCATTGCAACAACGTCATTTTCACGAGATGGAAGCTCTTGGTTTGTGAATCGTTATTTACCAGTAAAGGCTTCGGATATCTTTTTTGCGAAAGCAATCACTGCTTGGTTAATTAATGTGATCATTTTAGCAGTATTCGGTATTACGATGGCAGTTGTAGCTGGGATTTCTCCAGTCTTTATGATACTGTGGTTTTTACTAAGTGCGAACGGGTTGTTATTAATTAATTTAATCGGAACACGCTGGGACGCGCAAACTGCAGATATTCATTGGGATACAGAGCAGAAATTATTTAAAAGTCGATATACAACTTTATGGAATTTTTTAGCTAATATTTTAATAGCTTTAATTATTGTGGGGGGAGTAAGTGTATTATACTTCTTCCTTCATGTCGGACTGTGGGTTATGTTTATCGTTTTATTTGTAATGTTTACGATTGTAAATTATATCTTTATTAAAATGTTAAAATTAGGTGCTGAACGTATACTGTCAAATATTCAATAAAAAGATAGATCCTCTGTATTCATGCAGGGGATCTGTGTATAGATGGAGGAGAAAAAGGTGAAGAAAATAGCAATTGTAACAGGGGCAACTCGTCTGAATGGAATTGGTGCAGCTGTATGCAAGGTGCTTGCTCAAAAGGGGATAGACATTTTTTTCACGTACTGGCCAAAGTATGATAAAGCGATGCCATGGGGAATGAGTGATCAAGAACCCTTTTTGCTGAAAAAGGAAATTGAAAGTTACGATGTTCGATGTGAAATGGCAGAAATCAATTTATCGCAGTCTTATTCGCCAAATCGTTTGTTTTATATGGTATCAGAACGGTTAGGTGATCCATCTATTCTAGTTAATAATGCAGTATATTCTACTCATACGAGGATTGAGGAATTAGATGTAGAGCAATTGGATAAACATTATACAGTTAATGTTCGGGCTACTATGCTATTAAGTTCATTGTTTATAAACCATTATTCACTTAAAACGGGCGGGAGTATTATTAATCTTACTTCAGGACAGTCAGTAGGGCCAATGCCAGATGAACTAGCATATGCAGCAACGAAAGGGGCAATTGAAGCATTTACAAAGTCAGTAGCACCAGTAGCGATGGAGAAGGGGATTACTGTTAATGCTGTTGATCCAGGACCGACGAATACAGGATGGATTACAGAGGAGCTGAAGCATCATTTAGTATGGAAGTTCCCGCAAGGTAAAGTAGGAGAGCCGGTGGATGCTGCGCGCTTAATTTCTTTTTTAGTAAGTGAAGAAGCGAAATGGGTTACTGGGCAAGTCATTCACTCGAATGGTGGTTATTCATAAAAATATTATGTTAACAAATGTTGAGAAACAAAAAACGAAAGAAAATTTTATTTTTTTGTATAAATAAAATGTCAAGAAAGATAAAAATTTGATAGAAGAGTATATCGTCATATGAAGATAGTAATTCTTAATGTGACAATATACTCTTTTTCTTTTACTTGCGAGTAGAAAAATGAAGTAGAAGAAACTCGAATATTAAAATGAGTTTATCAGTTTTTGTACGTATTATTATGAAGATTACTGTCGGAAAGATGATAATTCGTATGAAAAGGGATTTTTTAAGGGGGAATCGAATCGTAAAGGGGAGGATAAATTATGTAAAACATAGGGGGATTTATATGAAAATGAAAAAGGTCGCTATCGCATCGATAACAATTGGTACAATGCTTACTATGGCAGCTTGTAGTCCTTCAGCAGATAAAGAAACGGAAAAGAAAGAGCAAGTAACTGCGCAAAATGATGGAGAAGCAAAAACGACAAGTGCAGATGAAGCGTCAAAAACAACGAAAGATACTGAAAAAGAAACAAATACTTCTTCAAATGAAAAAACAGATAAGGATGCAAAAAATACGAAAGAATCATCAGGGACAGAAAGTAACGGCAAAACGTCAACTCAAAACGAAAATGTAAAAACAAAAGAAAAAGAGACGACAGGAAAAACGAATGATCAAACGACTAGCGGGAAAACAACAGATCAAAGCACAAGTACAAGCACAAACAATAACGGAAAGACAACGAAAGATCCGAAGAAAAGTGTTGCTGTGAAAACGAATGTTAAAGAAGTTGTAGCATTAATTGATAGCTTGGACAAGCAGTTAGCTGCTAATCCAAAATTGGAAACAGTGAATAAGCTTGGCAAACAAATTAATGAAAAGTGGGATGTGATTGAAAAAGAGCTAGAAGCATCACATCCGACGGATTCTAAAACAATCGGTCAAAGTATGTATCCGTTAATTGTAGGAGCGGAGAAAGAAAAAATCGATATTAATAAAATGAAATCATTAACGATGAAAACGAAAAAAGATTTAAATCAGTTATTGACGAAACTTTCATAGTTTCAAAAGCCTACTCGTGTGAGTAGGCCTTTTTTAGGTTGTTGTAATGTGCATAGTATAACTTATTTATTTTCATTTTCAATTACGATGCGAAAGGAACTGAATGCTTGTTGACTGATATAATCTTCTTCGCTAACTTTATAAGGAAATGGAAAAGCGACGAGTTGCAAATTACTTTCCTGATCCACTGAAGGCAATGTGAAATTAAAGATTTGCCTCGTTTCAGGTGCAACCTTAGTATAAACGACTTTTCTATTGTTAAATATTTCAACTTGTTTCCAATCTTTAAAAGCCACGATTGCGTAAGTCATTTCATCATTTGTTTCATTACCGTTTGATAAAATTAATTGCTTGCCTTCCTTTTCAAAGAAGACAGTTTGTAAGTTCTCTTCACGGTTCGTAAAGACCATCTTTTAGAATAGCATCTGAATCTATAAGGGAGAGTTTTATTTTTTCGTTTTCTTTCTGAAGAGGATGCATTGAATATCGCATACTTAGAATATCTTCTAAAATAGCTGCTTTATTTAAGTTATTATCTTTTAATTTGTATTCAGGTTTTTTAATTATTAAAAAGGTTAATTCACTTGCATTAGGAGAAGTGTGTAAAGAGATTTTCGTAGTCATTGAACTGTTTGGTTTCATATCAAAAAAATAGTGTGATATTTCAGTAGTAGTATCTTCTATTTTAAAAGGTTTTTGTTCGTAATCTTCTAGAACAATTAATCCATATTTTCGGTTTTCATTAATAGTATGTACGAATGATAATGTTACATTAATTTTATTATCCTCACTAGTAATTGTACTACCATTGTTAATATGTTGGCCTTGATTATCCTTCAATCCGTAAGAAATAGTATTGGTTTGTTGCTCTCGTTTATTTTCTATGGAAGGTGGATGAGGTTGTATGAATGAAGTATTGAACAAAATATAAATTGTAAGTAATGAAATAAGTAAAACACCGCTAATAATATATATTTGTTTCATAAATAGCACCTCAATATATGTAAAATATTAGAGAAAAAAGATATGCAAGATGCATATCTTTTTTCTCTTTCTTACCAGAAAGCTTTTGTTTCGTGATTCACATCATTATAACCACTTAATTTATAGGTATGATTACCGATAGCGTAATCATCTCCATAATAAATGCTTGTGTTGGTCGCTGTAGCACTTACAAAGGATGATTTTTTTGCACTATTACTTTTCGTATTCACTAATGAGCCATCGCCATTGAAAGTTCTTGCTTTTGCATAAACATAGTCTTCGGTCGTAGTTGAATTCGATTTAGCAACTGCATATGGGTTACCAAAAAAGGGAGTATATACGCTAATGTTAGAGTCATTCTTAGGTGCAACTGCAACAGTCAAACTAGGAACACTAGATGTTTTTGTTGATTGAATTGTATCAAAGTCAACTAAAACGGGCTGCTTGTCTACAGTATCGACCTCTGAAGCACTTGCGTTATTAGTAAAACCAAAACCTAAAACCGCTAACCCTAAAGTTGTCACCGATAAAGATTTTTTCATATTCACTAATTTTCCCACCTTTTTAAATTTTTGAGTTCGAACTCAATTCATACAATATATGAAAATTTCGAAACTCTCAATGGTTTATCCCATACTTAACTTTTCTTTTACTTTCGATTCAACATGTCTTCATTTGCAAAAAAGCGAATATATCTTCTAATGCTTAGCCAGCAAGGGATACAGGTTTAATTTTATGAAATTTATGTAAATTTAAATCTATTCATGTCAGAATCTCTGTTATTTTTAAGTTCATATGGGAAACTTATTAAAAAAAGGATGGTGACAAAAATGACAATCGATCGAATTTGTACAATTGGACCCGCAAGTAATAATAAAGAAACATTAGCACAGTTAATAAAGAATGGTATGAAAATTGTTCGACTGAATTTATCGCATGGCACGCATGAAAGTCATAAAGACATCATTCGTTTAGTGAAATTATTAGATGACTCTATTAAATTTTTGGGTGATGTACAAGGTCCTAAAATAAGATTAGGTGAAGTGAAGGGAGAGCAAATTACACTTCAGGCAGGAGATTCTTTTATTTTACATACACAACCAGTTACAGGGAGTAATACAGAAGCAAGCGTTGATTATGAAGGAATTGCGAATGATGTGAAAGTAGGCAGTAGAATTTTAATTAATGATGGAGAAGTTGAATTAATTGTTGAAAAGATAAGTACGGATAAAATAGAAACGAAGGTAAAAACAGGTGGCAATATCTCATCTCATAAAGGAGTTAATTTACCAGATGCGGCTGTTCGTTTACCAGCTATTACAGAGAAAGATAAAAAAGATATTCAGTTTCTTTTAGAAGAGAATGTTGATTTTATCGCTTGTTCTTTCGTAAGAAAACCTAGTCATATAAAAGAAATACGAGATTTTATACAACAATATAAAGAAACGTCACCTAATGTAATTGCAAAAATAGAAACGATGGAAGCAATCGAGAATTTTCAAGATATATGTAAAGAAGCAGATGGAATTATGATTGCAAGGGGCGATTTAGGAGTAGAGTTACCGTATCAATGCATTCCGCTTTTACAGAAAATGATGATTCAGGAATGTAATCGAACGAATACATATGTCATTACAGCAACACAAATGCTTCAATCTATGGTAGATCATTCTATTCCAACAAGGGCAGAGGTGACTGATGTGTTTCAAGCTGTACTGGACGGGACGAATGCAGTTATGCTTTCAGCTGAAAGTGCATCAGGAGAACATCCAATCGAAAGTGTGAGAACATTACGCCTCGTTTCAGAATTTGCGGAACATGTTAAAAAAGATGGACCTTTTGCGATGAAAGATGTACTGGAGTTACTGCATAAATCACTGAATGAGTGATGAATAAAAACACGAGGGCGGATATGCATCCGCCCTCGTGTTTTTCATTCATACTATTCTTGCTCTTGCTCATCCAAAATCTTTTCAAACGCAGCAGATACTTTATCAAACTCTTCATCATTTTCAATGTATGAAAACTCATTATCTTCTTCTACTTTTAAAAAGAAAATATCAATGTCTTCCTCAGTTTCTGTTTGGATATCTTCAACAAAGGCAACTGCAATATATTCTGCACCTTCGACATCCATCGCTCCAAGTACTTCTACTTCTTGCTCTTCGTTATTCTCATCACTAAGAGTAAACACTTCGCCAACTTCAATATCAGACATATTCATTCTCCTCCTGTTCGACTCTAAAAAATAGAGCACTCAAACTGTATACATACTAACATATCTTTCCATAAAAAACCAAATTCATACGTAAGAAAACAATTCATTCTTCTTTAGTATGAGTATACAGCTATTAGGAGCATTATTTGTCTGTGCTATATTACTTAATCCATTCAACAATTGTATCCATAGTCTGTCTTGTTTTATCACGCTTTGGCTCTTCTTTACGGTAACCAAAGGCACCCATAACTGATACTTCAAAGTTATCGTCTTGTATAATGCCTTCTTGACGAAGTAAAGAATCTACTTCCTCTTTATCAAATCCTTCTATTGGACAAGAATCAATACCGATTTGAGCTGCGCTCGTCATCATATTACCTAAAGCAATATAAGTTTGTTTAGATGCCCAATCAAATACAGCACGATCGGATTGTAATAAGTTAAAATCTGTTTCCTGGAACTTTTTGAAGAATTCATATCTAATTTTTTGAGTGTCTTCAGGCAATCCAATAATATCGTTCATCATATATTTAATATACTCTGCATCATAATGCATATCTTTAATGTTTCTTGAAAGAACAATAACAAAATGACTAGCTGTTGCAAGTTGCCCACCAGCGCCCCATGAATACGGTTGTAGTTTTTCTCTTAATTCTTTATTTTGTACGACAATAAATTTCCAAGGCTCATATCCAAAAGAAGAAGGAGATAATCTGCCTGTTTCTAAAATGAATTTGAAATCCTCTTCTGAAATTTTGTGCATAGGATCGAATTCTTTACATGCATGTCTGAAATGAAAAGCCTCCATAATCTTTTCTTTTGTAATTTCGTTTGTATTTGTCATAAAAGTTCCTCTTTTCATGAATTTATTTTTGTAAGTAAATTATATTTTTAAAGTAACATAGATACAAGTACGCACATTTATGTGGTATAGTATCAAAAAAGATACTAATGTTAAGGGAAGGGATTTATTATGGATTGTCCAAACGAAAATAATATAAATTACCCATTTTTAAATAAATATTCTTGTCCAGTTGAAGCTATGGTTGAGGTGATTGGAGGGAAATGGAAAGGGGTAATTTTGTATCATTTATTAGATGGTACAAAGAGGTTTAATGAATTAAAAAGATTAAAACCTAATATCACACAAAGAATGTTAACACTTCAGCTGAGAGAACTTGAAGCAGATGGCATCATACATCGTGAAGTATACCGTGAAGTGCCACCTAAAGTAGAATATTCGTTAACTGAGCTTGGTGAATCACTACGTCCAGTGATTCTATTAATGATGGAATGGGCAACTCATAATATGGAGAAAGTTTTGGAGAGTAGGAATACGAAAAATAATAATTAAGAGTTGAAATTGTTATAGAAGAAATAATTGTAGAAATAAAAGGTGCTTTCATACGTGAAAACACCTTTTATTTCTATATTTTTTACTTTTTAACTTCAACTGCTGAAGTTGGAAAGTTATTTAAGTTTGCAGTTTGACCATACCAATCAGCATGTTTAAAAACAACACCTTTTCCATATCCGTCAGTTGAAGTACGTTCCCATAGTGTTGTTGAATAGCTAGCAGTAGGAGCTGCTGTACGTACAGAAACAATTTGATTTTGCCAACTAGCAGACAAGTTTTTATAACCGCTACTTAGTGAAAAATACTCGCTACCTTGATTTGTGAGTTTATAGAAGTCTGTACTACCAGGTCCGCTTCCTCCAACACCAAGGGGAGTGATTGAATGATTCAACCTTTGTTTATCTTTTTCAATAAAAGACTCTAAACTTTCTTTGCTCGAAAATCCATAAGATAACCAGTCTCCATTTTGATTTTGTTTCGGTAGAACTAACGTTATTTTTACGTCTTCCTTTGATGGAGCACTCAATTTGTTAAACGAATCAACAGTCTTTTCATCTACAGTTACATATTCGAAAGAGGAAATCGTATAATCTTTTTCGGTACTAGCTGATACTAATCCCATTCCTCCAGTTAACGACGAAACAGTTAATAATGCACCTGCTACCAACTTTTTCAGCATGGATTCATCTCCTTAAAACTTAGATTTTTTACATAACTAAAATGTATGTTAATTCGAATGTATTATAAATATTTAGAAATTTATAAAAAATAAACAGAATATTCTTTTATTATTCTGGAGTAAGGAGGGGAATTTAAAAAAGGATTTACTTAAAAAGTAAATCCTTTTTGGGTGTTAGCAATGAAGTTATTGTGTAAGTTTTGCAATTTGCTAACCGACTTCAAAACTCTACTGATTAAAGTTTCATTTCATCCTGTTATGAATCATACACTTCTTTTGCATTCGTAGAAGCAGCATCTAATAAAAGGAAAATGGCTGCTATCATATGTAGAAAGATGTCTATATAAGGAAAGAAGGCAACTAGAGTAACGATAATACCGATATAATGAGGGTACGTATTCATGCCTTCTTTTTTAGCTAATAAAATAGTATTGATATGTAAAACAATCAATAGTAGTAAAGGTAACCCATATAGGTTAACAAGACTTGGAAATACATAATAACAAGGAAGTAATAAAAGATGATAGATCCCTGTAGTCCACTTTAGTGCTTGAATGTAGGTTTTCAAAGTTAATCCTCCTAAAACAATTCGTATCTATATATTACCAAAAATAATAGGTAATTGGATATTGTTTATTTGTATTTTTAATAGATTATAATAATTTTATGTAAACTAATTGTTAGGTATCTATAAAATAGAAAAACCACCCAAACGAGGGTGGTTCGTATTATAAATAATTACTTAAAGAAGAAATCGGAACCTTCACCTCACTACCTTCCTTCATATTCCGCAACACAACAGTGTTTGTACTAAGTTCGTTTTCCCCAATAATAAGCACATAAGGGATATTCTCTTTATTGGCATAATTAAGGGCACGTTTTAATTTGCGTCCTGCTAGTTCTAGTTCGACTTTTAAGGAAGTGGTAGAACGTAATTGCTGGGCAATTTGTAAGCATTGTAACTCTGTCCCGAGTGGGATGATAAATAGATCCGCTGTAGATGAGATTGTTTCTTTCTGCGATAGTGCTGTATAAATAACGTCTAAACCGAATGAAATACCGACTGTTGGATAGTTCATATTATCACCACGGAATGCTCCGATAATGTTATCGTAACGGCCGCCGCTACCGATGCTAGATGTAATCGATCTATCTTTTAAAAAGATTTCATATACAGTACCTGTATACATTGTGAGTCCTCGCGCTAAAAACGGGTTGAATATCGTATTTTCATTTATTCCAAGGGCGATTAAATATTGCTGTAATTGTTGTAGTTCGTTTACTCCATCGGCAACGAGTGGATTATTGAAAGCTTCTTTAAAGTCAGCGATAGTAAGCTTTAGACAAGATAATACGGTATTACATATCGTATCAGCCATTTCTTCAGAAATTCCGCGCTCTAATACATCTTTTCGTACACCATCAATCCCAATCTTTTCGATTTTATCTAATGATAAAATGACGTCACTTGTTAACTCAGTAGGGATGTTAATGGCCTGAAGAATACCATTTAACAATTTTCGGTTATTATATTGGATCGTTATCTCTAAGTTTAACGTTCGGAACAGCTCAAACGCCATAGCCATAAGTTCAGCTTCTGCCATGACAGACTCAACACCGACGATATCAACGTCGCATTGTATAAATTCACGAAATCTTCCTTGTTTAATTGGCCCATCTCGAAATACTTTCCCAATCTCATAACGTTTAAAAGGGAGGCGGAGGTTCGGATTCATTGCCACAACCTTTGCGAATGGAATAGTTAAATCGTATCGTAAGGCGAGCTCGCGTTTTCCTTGATCCTGAAGTGTATATATTTCTTTTAATATTTCATCACCACCGCCGTACTTGTATGACATAAGCTCATACATATTTAACGTTGGTGTCTCTAACGGTTTACAGCCATAACGTTCAAACGTATCCTCACATGCTCTTTTAATTTTATTTCGCAGCACTTGCTCCTCTGGTAAATAGTCTTTCGTTCCTTTTACATTTCTCATTTCTATCATAATCACTCCTTTTTCAAATTAAAAAAAGCTATGCAGGTATAAAAATACCCACATAGCTTTATGAACGCTTCGTGGGTCAACAGGAAAAGCCCTGTACCCACGAAGAAAAATTTTTCTTCGGATACACGGCGTTACGTTTGATGATGAAGTTGGAAAGAAGTATTAAAGTTTAGCATTGCAAATCTCTCCTTAACGTAAGTTTTTCCAAATTATATCAGATGATTTTTGAATTATCAATATTTTTAGTTTTGAAATATACGTGAAGTTATGTAGGAGAAATGGAAAAGGGTGTATAATAAAACTTAATAATATGAAATAACCTTTTAAGGAGATCACTATGAAAAAAGATAAAACAAATGCGATGCGAATATTAGATAAAGAAAAAATTGAATATTCGATGATGTCATATGATCCAGACGATGGGAAAATTGATGGCGTATCAGTAGCCGAGAAAATTGGACGAGAAGTGAGAGAAGTATATAAAACGTTAATCGCTCAAGGGAATAGTAAAAATTATCATGTGTTTATTATTCCGGTAGATGAGGAACTAAATTTAAAAGCTGCCGCAAAAGCAGTAAGTGAAAAGAAAATTGAAATGATTCCTGTAAAAGATATTACGAAAGTTTCAGGATATATTCGCGGCGGTTGTTCGCCAGTCGGAATGAAAAAGTTATTTTCTACATGTATCGATGAAAGCGCCCAATCACTTGAAACGATGATTGTAAGTGGAGGGAAAATCGGTATACAAATTGAGCTTAAAGTAGATGACTTGGCGAAAGTGACGAGAGCGCAGTTTGGTGAAATTACGAAATAATGATACATAGGAAAAGAAGTTCTAGTTTTATCCCACTATTTGCCGGGCGGTAAGACCCTCATCTCAAAATTCAGCGGAAGCAAAGAAATTAGGTGGGGATCAACTGCCCGTAAAAGCCCGATTGGTGAGGGCTGATTGTCCTTTTTTATTTACAAACTGGATAAAGATTGAATGTTTAGTTTGATATAGGCATGTAATCTGAATTGTTTGTTTGGCTTTGGGAGAAGGTAAAACCTCGATGCAAGAACTTGAAATAAACAAGCAGGGTTTATTCTTAAAGATAGACAAAGAACAGGAGAGTGTTTTAATGAGGAGTCAAGAAATATCCATAGAAAGCACCAATTGGGGGATGCCAGTATTTTTGAAAAAACACGCTAATAGTATGCAAGATTTTATACAGTTTTTTGGCTAATCCAGTAACAAACAAGAGCACTAAAACCACGTTAGGATAGGAATGTATATAATATGTATAGATTCATAGAACTAAAAAAGGGTTCACTTGTGAGAGCAGGGTTGTCCTTTTTCCTCGCTAACGCTAATGATGGGTTATGTTAACCTCATATGTATAGAATATACAGTTAACTAAAAATGAAAAGTTTACAATTAAAAATGAACAATAAAAAACAGTAATGTAAAATCACTACTGTTTTTTATTGTTTCTTATAAGTGAATCATTTGTACTCCTGTCTATATAATTTAAACGAATAAATAGCTCCAATAAAGAATACAAAAGCTTCAAATAATATAAAGATTTGACGGAAATTCTCAATATCTTTACCAACTAAAGAAATAAATATAGCATTCATTAGAATTTGAGTAGTAAACATACGAGAAGTAATTTTTAAATAAATAGCATTTGTTCTTTCAACCGGTTTACCAATTTTTTTGTAAATAATAATAAGTGCAATTACTGAACCCAAAAATAGAAGTGCTGTAAGTCCTACAACGATATTAAAATTGGCTGTACTTTCTAACATCCATTTATTTAATAGATCGATCATTATTATCTTCCTTTCCTACATAAGAGAATATTTTGTTCTTCTTTTTCACTATAATAAAAAAAGGAAAAAGAAAACATCGAACTTTCTTACAAACATTCGTGTATTCTTACAGTTTTGTCATTTTGTAAATGTATTCACCGCCCTGTTTTTCACTATTTTCTTTGGAAAACATAGTGAATTACGAGAAAGAGCGCTACAAGATCAACTTCTGAGAACAAAAATTATGTAAATAAGCTGTTCACTGGATTCTCGTAGAAAACTTTGGTGAGATAAAATTTTTGATTTTGTAGCACTTTAAAATCTTAGCTAGAGGGCTATTTATCGGTATCCCACAATAAAAAGGCAGGAACATATCAAATATGTTCCTGCCTTTGATTTTATTAAGTTTAATATCTATGACTTAAATATAATAGAATTTGGAGCTTCTTTTTATTTTAAATAAATTAGGTAATTAGACTATAACATTAATGTTCATCATTGAATATAATAATAATATAATGGAGGTGATGTTATATGGCTCTTACTACAGGACCAATTGAAAACGTAGGAAATCAACCTGCTAATGCAAATAGAGTTAGGGTGAAAATCCTTAACCGTACTGCGGGCCCACTTACTGGAGTAGCTAGAGTTTTTAGACTTGACGGTTCATTAGTATTAATTGAACAGGTAAACTTCAATGTAAATTCTAATGCTTCTACTTTTGCAACTCTAAGTTTAGTTCATCCTGCTCTTGGACAAGCATTTGAATATGAAGTTCAAATTGTTCCTAATCAACCTGGTGGACTATATAGTGTTTATGGACTAACAGCTGACAGTGTTATCATTACTGCACAACGTATTGTGAACTCAGAATTGACACAGTTTCTTTAATTAAAATAGATTGGTGCCTACATGGTATCCAATCTATTTTTGTACGTATTATTCAGAGAAAGAAAGGTTTTACACAAAAATAAAGACAGTTATGGAAAAAGGAAAAGTCGAGCTAGCATCTTGATTTTTATTATTTCTGTCTTAGACCGTATCTGTTTTGTGGCACGGTTTTCTTTGAATGCATTTTATTTAAACTGTTTTTTAAAGTATTTATCAAATATGCATTATTGCATAAATAAATTTAAATTTATAAGTTAATATTAAACTACTTTTTAGTTGTAAAGAATATGTTAATAATCTTTATAAGAAAAGGATATTCCTTGTAAAAAGTGAAATTGTTTGGAATGTGAATAAATAAAAAGTTTAGAAGTGATACAGACTGGATAGAGTCTTGTATTAAATAAACAGAAAAGGGGTAGGGGTTTCTAAAAGGTTTTGGGGGTTAGAAAGCACTTTTTAGTTAATAGCTTTAAATTATATTTTAAAGGGGAATGGGTATATGAAGTTTCGAAATACAAAGATTGCTATGGTTACACTATCTTCATTTTTTATTTTAGGTTCTGCATCGCTATCATTCACAGATACTATACACGGTGAAGTAGCTCCTGCATCAGCACAGGAGATTATTGTAAAAAATTATGACGATACATATTATAATAACGCAATAGGAAAAACGGGTTTAGAATTAAAGAAGGAACTGCATAATATTATTGATAATCATACAAAGCTATCATACAGTGCGGTTTGGGAAGCGCTAAGAGATACTGATGAGGACCCAAATAATAAAAATAATGTGATACTCTTATATACTGGTCGTTCGCAAGGGAAACTTACGAATGGATCAGGAGTAAATAACTGGAACCGAGAGCATGTTTGGGCAAAATCTCACGGTAACTTTGGAACGACTGCAGGACCTGGAACAGATCTACATCATTTAAGAGCGACGGATGTATCTGTAAATAGTTCACGTGGAAATCTAGATTTTGATAATGGTGGTGTGAATCATTCTGAGGCGACAGAATGTAAATATGATAGTGATTCTTGGGAACCTCGTGATAGTGTAAAAGGAGATATTGCTAGAATGCTGTTTTATATGGCTGTTCGTTACGAGGGAGACAACGGCGAAATAGATTTAGAACTAAATGAAAAAGTGAATAACAATAAAGATCCATACATGGGGAAACTATCTGTCTTATTAAAATGGAATGAACAAGACCCGGTCGATGATTTAGAGCGAAAGCGTAATGAAGTGATTTTTACAAAATATCAACATAACCGCAACCCTTTTATTGATCATCCAGAATGGGTAAATAAAATCTGGAACTAAGATTTTTAAAGGTATTATATTTTGATAAAAGGGATTGATCATTATGATCAATCCCTTCTTATATTTTTACTAGAATAAATGATTTTTATAGGACTAGTGAGGGAAATAGAATAGATATTTATATGGAACGATAGTACTTATTTATCTAGTTAAGTATTTAGTAAGGTCCCCACTCAATATTCACCCCAACAATAAGAAAAACAAGTCCAATGATAAACCAAATGAGTGCAAGTGGAGCCATGAAACGAATCCATTTTCCATAAGAAATCCCGCTTGCTGCGAGAACGCCCATTAAAACACCGGAAGTTGGATTTAAGCAGTTTACTACACCTTCTCCGAGCATAACAGCCTGTACTGTAACTTGGCGTGTAATGTGCATGAAATCAGCTAATGGAGCTAATATCGGAATAAAAATAACCGATTCTCCTGTCCCGGATGAAATAAGGAAATGTAATGCAGCACTACTTACGTACATACCGATAACGCCAAATACAGGGCTTTGTCCTTCAAGAGACTGTGCGAGCTGGTTAACGATAGTATCAAGTAATTTGCCTTGTTCTAAAATGACTGAAATACAGCGAGCCATTCCGACAATTAAAGCACCATAGATAAGGTTTTGGCAGCCAGTTAGAAAAGTGGATGCGATATCGTTTGCTTTCATGCCACCTATTATTCCGGCTGTAATTGCTATGAAAATAAAAGTAGCGGTCATTTCTGCGTCCGTCCAATGCAGAAGAAAAGCGCCTATTAAAAATGCAATTAATGATAAAGCTGAAACGAGTAAAATTAATTTATGACGTATCGTCCAAGGAACTTCCTTTTTCTCTGCTTCTTTTTCGCTTGAAAGAGCGTTACTTGGAAACCAGTTGTCGCCAAGGATGCTTCCTTTATTCGATTTTTTCAAGCGCTTTACATACCAATTTATATATAGAATGGTAGCAAGTAAAAAAGATATATAAATTGCTGTGCGTAAACCAATTCCCGAAAACATCGGAAGTTCTGCGATCTTTTGTGAAATACCTAAAGGTGAGGGGGATAAAATAGTAGCATTAAAACCAGCATAAGTGCCTAAATAAATAATTGCTACGCCAACGATAGCGTCCCATTTTAATGTGCGGGCAACGATGATGCCGATAGGGATAAAGCCGATAACTGAGTTAACGATAATGCCAGTCGTTCCGAGAATGGAAAAGAGTGCGGCGACAATACATATGAAAAGTAATTGCTGATTACGAAATTTGTTAATAACATGATAGATTAAACCGTCAAGGGCACCTGTTTTTTCAAGAATGGCAATGGCACCGCCTGTAAATAAAATTAGAAAGATAATAGGAGCAGCAAGTGTCATTCCTTTTTCAATAGCGGTAAAAAAAGAAACAAATCCTACAGGTGATTGCGGAACAGAATGGTAGCTACCTGGTATTGTCGTTGTAACGGTCCCGTTTGTAACCCTTTTAAATTCTCCAGCAGGAACGAAATAAGTAGCAATGGCGCAAAGTAAGGCAATAAAAAATAGCAGTACGTACGCATCAGGCATTTTAAACTTTGGTTTACTAGGTTGTTTTTTTGCCTCAGTTGGTATTTGCATAAAATCCCTCCTTCTTCACTTGGTTAATTTTTAATATTCTGAATTTAATCTGTGAAATAGATTATAATAAAGGTAGCTTCTTAAGGCAATAGTTTTTGTATCCTTTTCCCGCACGTACAAATTATTGCAATATTAGACAGGGAAACGATAATAAGCCAAGAATATGTTATGTAGAAAGAAAAAGGAAAAGAGGGAACAAGATGTGGAAAACTACAGATCTATGTGATGAATTTGAAACGGAATTACAAATATGTCGCCAGTCTTTTCGGTCTTTTGGGAAGAAAGAACAATTCCACGGGAAAATTGCAACTGTAAAAGTGAAAGATGATAATGTACTAGTGAAGGAAGGATTGCAAACATTACCAGAAGGAACAGTATTAGTTGTTGATGGCGGAGCGTCTACGAATTGTGCTTTACTCGGTGATAATTTGGCAGCTATTGCGGAAGAAAGAAAGCTAGCAGGAATTATTGTGAATGGGTATGTTCGTGATTCTAGTGAACTAAAGAATATTAATATTGGTATTTTAGCGTTAGGAACGATGCCAAATAGAAGTGTGAAAGAAGGAAAAGGAGAACGAAATATTTCATTGCACTTTGGACAAGTAGAATGGAATCCAAATGAATATGTTTATGCGGATGAAGATGGCGTCATTATTAGTGAAAAGAGTTTACATCGTTAAGAGTTAATAAGTTATTATTCTTAGAAAATAAATCCGATAAAGCATGGACAAAATTCTTTGTCAATAGTAAAATAATACAGAAATTTAAAATTTACAGAATGTATAGGTTTATCGTTTTACGATAACTTAAATGGGAGTAAGTTGTGCCAAGAAAAGTGAATGTTATCACAATGATACGTTCATAAACAAAATTATTTTTCCTATACAAATATAGCCGCGAATGATGCGGGTAGGAGGTGTTGTACATTTTTGTTCGACACTTACAAAAAGAGAGTGTCAATCGCACGCCCTTGAAGGGCCTTTTTTTGTGTAAATGGTAGTAAGGGAGGAAATTTTGGGATGGCAATGTTGAAAAAGTGGCTGCTTACGTCGTTAATGGCAGTGACACTTGTATTTGTTTCTTTTGCGAATACAGTACATATTACGTTTGCTGAAGGAAATACAGCAAAACTTGCAATTATTGGGGAATCACAAAAGGGCATTATGTTATGTCCGAAAGAAGAGCAAATTAAAGATGGGGAAACAGCTTTAAGTTTGCTGCAAAAGGTCATGGGGGACAAGGTAGAATCTGAAACGATGTCGTTTGGAACATATGTAAAAGGCATCGATGGTTTAATGGCCGGGGCTACAAGTGCTTGGCTGTATGATGTAAATGATAAGTCTGCAGAAGTCGGAGCAGATAGTTATAAATTAAAATCTGGAGATGTTGTTGTCTTTCGCTTTGTTTCAGACTGGAGCAATATAAGCCAGGAAACATTGAAAGAAACGTTAGATAAGTTCGGGACGTGTAAAACAGAAGAACCTAACGGTGGCAAAACAGAAGAACCAAAATCAGAAGGTCAAGATGATAAAACGCCAGATGTGAAAAACCAAGGTGACCAAGAAGGTAAAACGCCAGATGTGAAAAACCAAGGTGATCAAGAAGGTAAAACGCCAGATGTGAAAAACCAAGGTGACCAAGAAGGTAAAACGCTAGATGTGAAAAACCAAGGTGACCAAGATAGTAAAAAACCAGAACAACCAAAGCAAGAGAACATTCAAGATCCAAGTGCACAATTAAACGAAGCCATTTCTAAAACATCAGATAAGATGTTACAAGATGGAATTGAAAGTGACTGGGTAGCTGTAGCGCTTTCTCGTTCTGGAAAGAATGTGCCAATTGAGGCAAAATTAAATTATGTTAAGTCAGTAACTGAAAAAGTAGAAAAGCGCATTAATCGTTTTTCAGCGACAGATTTAGCTAGAACAATTATTATGATGAATGCAATGAGTGCAGACCCTAAAAATGTAGGTGGACATAATTTAGTTCAAAAATTGTATGAGTCAGATAAAGTGAATTCTGTTACAGGTTATGCATTTGCTTTACTTGCATTTGATACGAAGAAGTATGAGATTCCAGTTGAATCAAAATGGAACAGAGTTGCTTTAGTTGAAGCACTGTTAAATAATCAGCATACAGACGGTGGATGGACTTATAATAGTTCAGGTAGTAAAGATAGTGCTAGTAGCGTTGATGTAACAGGTATGGTTTTATCAGCATTAGCTCCTTATCAAGAGCGATCAGATGTGAAACCAGCTATACAAAAAGCTGTTGCATATTTATATAACGAACAGCTGCAAAATGGTGGTTTTTCAGCTGATGGACAAGAAAATTCAAATAGTACTGCGCAAGCAATTATTGGATTATCGCTTGTTAAAGATGTAGATCAAAATCGTCTTCATAAGGCAATGCAAAACCTATTATCATATCAACTTTCAAATGGTGAATTTAAATGGTTACCAAGTGATCAAAATGGTAACGGAATGGCTACAGAACAGGCTCTTTTAGCATTACTTCAATTTAAGGAAATGGGAAAATCTATTTATGATTGGTCTAATGTAGACGCTGGTAATGTAATTAAGCCAAAACCGATTGAAGAGCCAGAAAAGGTCGTTGAACCAGAAAATAATGTAGTAGAAAAAGAAGTTACTGAAGAACCGAAAGAACAAAAACAAGTACAACAAGAAACAAAAGATGAAAATCTAAAAGTAGTTGTAGATAACGAACCGGTTAAGAATAAAAAAATCGGAAACGGTAACAGTCTACCAAAAACAGGAGCATCTTCTCATAGTGCAGCAACAGAAGTAGGTATGGGTGTATTATGTATTGCTTCTGCATATGTATTATGGAGACGTAAAGCAGCTTAACAAAAAATTAGGAGCAATTATTTGCTCCTAATTTTCGTATGAAAGGTGAGAGATAGGATGAGTAAGGTGAAATGGTTCATTTCTTTACTGCTTTCGCTCGGGCTACTTGCCGGATGTGAAGAGGCAGCTGTAAAGCCTGAAAAGAAGGTAGAACCGAAGCAAGAAGAGGTAGCGAAACAAGAAGAACAAAAAGATGAAGCGAAGCCAGAAGAAAAAGCAGAAGAAAAGCAAGCTGAATCAGAGCAAAAGCAGCAAGAAGAACAGAAAGAGAAACAAGAACAAAAAGTAGAAGAGAAGCCGAAAGAGGAAAAGCCGCAGGCACAACCAGAGGTAAAGAAAGAAGAGAAACAACAGGAACAACCGAAAGAGCAACCTGCTGTAAATAAGCAACCAGAGCAGCAACAAGTACAAGAAGAGAAACAACAACCGAAAGCACCAGAAGTAAAAGAAGAAGCAAAGGTTGTGAACCAGCCGAAAGAAACACCGAAGCAGGAGCAAAAAGTTGATCCGAATAAAGCGGAGAAAACGATACCGACTCCGGCAGTACCAAAACCTGAACCACCAAAAACAGATCCAGTACCAGTACCGAAACCACAAGCAAAACAAGTAACAATCTCGGTAAAAGGAAATAACGGATATATAATGGGTGCGAAAAAGATGGATGTACAAGATGGCGATACTGTGTATAAAGTATTACAACGTACAGGATTAGATGTTGATGCAAGCGGATCTAGAGATAGTATTTATGTAAAAGGTATTAATGATTTATATGAAAAAGATATTACGGATACTAGTGGATGGAAATATCGTGTGAACGGTGCTTTTCCAAACCATAGTGCTGGTGTAGCTACGGTAAAACCAGGAGATACAATTGAGTGGGTATACGTATTACAATAAGAAAGGCATTCGGTAAAGGGCTATGAAAATAAGTTTTTCTTCTTTACATCCTTTTGTGAATTTTTTCTATTATATCGGGGTGATGATACTATGTACGATGTGTCTTCATCCTCTTTTTTTAATTGGAGCAATAGTATTAATTATTATGTTAAATGTGATGCAAGGAAATAGCGAAAAGATAAGAAAGATGTTACCGAGCACAATTGTTTTCTTTTTTATGGTAATTTTATTTAATTCGTTATTAACGCATAGAGGTCGAACTACGTTATTTTGGTTAGGTGATAGCCGTATTAAGCTTGAGGCGATTATGTTTGGAATAGTAATGGGGTTATTACTCGTTGCAGTTATGTTTACGTTTGCGTCATACAATGATATTATTTCCAGTCATAAATTTTTATATTTGTTTTCAAGAATTTCACCGAAAGTTGCATTGTTAACGATGATTACAGTGAGATTTGTTCCTTTGTTTATAAGACGATTAAAGAAAATCACACTCGTCCAAAAAACGAAAGGTGTGCAGGTAGATTCAGGTTCGATAATTGAACGCGTCAAAAATGGTATGCAATTGCTGCAAGTATTATTAATTTGTTCATTAGAAGATGCACTGCAAACGGCAGATTCTATGCAAGCTCGTGGATTTGGTGTAACGAAGCGTACGACGTATATTCGCTATAGAATGGAAAGGCGCGATTGGTATACGCTCAATTATTTAATCATTTTATTTATAGCTGCTATTGTATGTAGTAATTATGGCGGAGGGAAATTGATTATTTATCCGAAAGTCGAATCTATTTTATTCCAGCAATACGATGGAATGATGTTTGTATTATTTACACTGTTTATTAGTTTACCAATTATGATGGAAGGAAGGGAATGGATATGGTGGCGCATGCAGAAATAAACAATTTATCATTTGTATATGCTGATGAAAATAAAAAAGCGTTACAGCATATTTCTCTTTCTGTTCAAAAAGGTGAGTTTATTGCACTTGCTGGAGGATCGGGATCTGGGAAGACGACGTTATTAAAACATTTTAAAAAGGAGTTACTTCCAATTGGTACGCGTTCTGGAGAGATATTTTATGAGGGTGTTTTAATAGAGGAAGTAGCTGATTTGTTATCTGCCCAAGAAATTGGGATGGTATTTCAAAACCCAGAAAACCAGATTGTTATGGATACAGTGATTCAAGAATTAGCATTTTCTTTAGAAAATATCGGATTACCATCACATATTATTCAAAAAAGAATAGCAGAGCTTATTAGCTTTTTAGGATTTCAAGATTTATTGCATCAATCTGTTCACACGTTATCTGGTGGGCAGAAGCAGCTTGTCAATTTAGCTGCGGTATTAGTTATGCAGCCGAAATTGCTATTATTAGATGAACCGACAGCGCAGTTAGATCCAATCGCTGCAAAAGAGTTTTTAGGATTATTAAAACGGATTAATGAAGAACTTGGAATTACGATTATTTTAAGTGAACATCGTTTAGATGAAGTTATCCCGCTTGCAACACGCGTTGTTTGTATGGATAATGGCCGTATTATGTATGATGGTAGTCCTAAAATTGTTATTACGGATATGTGGGGAGTAGAAACATTCCGTCCATTTATTCCGCAAATTCCAAGGCTATTTTTAGAGTGGAATGTGAGAGATATTCCGTTTACAGTGCGAGAGGCGCAAATGAAAATGAATGATTTTGCAGCGATATCATATGTAAATGACCCAATAGCACAAAGTGAAAAGCAAGAGGTAATTTTAAGCGCAGAGCATATTTCGTTCCAATATGAAAAAAATAGTCCGCTTATTTTACGTGATTTATCAGTTTCGATTGAAAAAGGAAAATGGGTAGCGCTCGTTGGGAAGAACGGTACAGGTAAGTCTACACTGTTAACGATTTTAGCAGGATTACAAAAAGCGAGAAGAGGAAAAGTAAAGTGGAACGGAAAAGTGGTACATAAAATCGATTCGAAAGAACGGTTTAAAAGTATTGGGTATGTATCGCAGCATCCGTATTACCATTTTACATTTGATACAGTATGGGACGAGGTTTATGAACGTGCGCGTGAATTATATGGAGAACAAGGAAAAGAAATAGCAGAAGATACGCTAAAACAGTTTTGGTTGTACTCGCTTAAAGAACGCCATCCGCACGATTGTAGCGGAGGAGAGCAACAATTACTTGCGTTATGTACGACGTTGTTATCAAAGCCGACTTTATTATTACTGGATGAACCGACAAAGGGATTAGATCCATGGAAGAAAGAAAGAGTAGGAGAGCTATTTAGGAAGCTACAAAAAGAAGGTACGACAATTGTAATGGCAACGCATGATATTGAGTTTGCAGCGAAATACGTGGATCAATGTATGATGTTATTTGATGGAACAGTCATTATGAATGATGCACCGAAAGAATTTTTTAGCGGCAACTTCTTTTATACAACATCTATTAATCGATTCATTCGAAAAGACTTGCCATATGCATTAACGTGGGAGGATGTGTACGAAGCTTGTCCAAACGATATGTTGCATTCATAATATGTATCTTTGCAGTAATAATCGGCACATTGCTTTTTACGACACTTGTTATGGATGGTTATTATATGTTAAGTAGTTTGTTTATATTAGCGGTTATTATGTTACCTTTCTATATCCGTTTTGAAAGAAAGGCGTTTGTTTCACGTGAAATTGTTCTCGTTGCTGTATTAGCGGCAATTGCAGCAGTAAGCCGGGTGCCATTTTCTATTTTACCAAGTGTACAACCAACTTCTTTTGTCATTATCGTTTCTGCAATTGTATTTGGAAGTGAAACTGGTTTTATGATTGGTGCTACAGCAGCAATCGTATCTAATATTTTTTTGGGGCAAGGTCCATGGACACCGTGGCAAATGTTTTCGTGGGGCATGATTGGTTTTATAGCAGGTTTACTTCGTAATACATTTTTTATGAAAAAGCTATGGGGGAGACTTCTTTACGGAGTAATTGTTGGTTTTTTATTTGGCTGGATTATGAATTTCTGGGGCCTTCTCGGTTTTATACGAGAAGCAACATGGGAAACTGTCATTTCGTATTATATCGCAAGTTTTTACTTTGATTTGAGCCATGCGATTTCGAATGTTATTTTCTTATTACTATTTAGTACTTCATGGATTACAATTCTTACAAGATTTAAAAAGAAATACGGTATATTAGATGAGCATAACGTGACATAGAAAAGCATACTCATATAAGGTAGGGTCGCGACTTACATATTCGTTTGCCTCTTTCATGCTTCTTACATAATGTAAGGAGCATTTTTTTGTCAAAAAATCGATTCAATATGCATCCGCTATTATATAAAATTATTTGTATAATTGTAGGTGAGAACTTTTTTCAAAAGGGAGGTGTATAGTTAATGAAGTTAGTTATTCCGAAGCAACATGGTGCATGGGCCATGCTTGTTATTCCTTTTTTATTAAGTGTCATACTTGGGAAACCTACTATTTATCATATTCCATTGTTTTTAGCGTGGTTCTTTATCTATTTAGCTACGTACCCATTTCTTACGTACATAAAGCAAAGACGAAAAAAAGAGTTTTTACAAGTTGCCATTATTTATTTTCTTATTGCGTTCCTATTTGGGATGATTTCTTTATTATATGAGTGGCGAATTCTTTTATTCGTAATAGTAATGATTCCATTATTTATAGTGAATATGTATTACGCTCGTCAAAAAAATGAAAGAGCACTATTAAATGATATTTGTGCGATTATTGTGTTTTGTATCGGTGGGTTAATTAGTTATTACTTTTCAATGAAGCAAATCGATCATACAGCATTATTCATTGCGCTTATTTCATTTTTATACTTTTTAGGTAGTACGTTCTATGTGAAAACGATGATTCGTGAAAAAAATAACCCGAAGTATCGTCTTATATCTTGGGGATATCATATCGTATTAACGATAATCATATTTGTGATTAATCCGTGGTGTTCTCTTATTTTTATACCAAGTGTCATTCGAGCAATTGTGTTGTATGGCAAAAAAATTTCTATTATAAAAGTAGGAATTTTAGAAATTGCTAATTCTGTATATTTTTTAATCATACCGGCAATAATTATGAAGTATGCCATTTGAAAAAACTTCCCATCAATTGATGGGAAGTTTTTAATCTTTTTCTAAAATGTGAACGGTGTACTCGCAACGTTGAATAGCTTGTTCAACAGCATAAAGTGATTGTTCAATACGAGCGCGATTAAAATCTTTTTCAACTGTTTCGAGCGCTTCTTCTAAACAATTTTTAGCTTCTTGTAATGATTGAAAAGAATCTTGTACATATCCGCGAGCATTTTGATGCATTTCATAATCCTCCTTGCATGTTCGTATATGGGTAGTATGAACAGTAAGGAAGAAAATATAATTTGTTATATTTATTATATTTGTTTGACAATTGAAGTGGAATTACGTATAGTAAGAATTAAGTGAATATTTTCTTATCCAGAGAGGTGGAGGGACTGGCCCGATGAAACCCAGCAACCGCGATGCAGGTGCTAATTCCAGCAGAACATATTTGTTCTGGGAGATAAGACGAAGATATATACGTAACTTCTTCTTATCGGAGAGGTTTTTTTATTGCAAAAAAACCGATTACGAAAATTTATATTAAGAAGAAAGGGGTTGCGCATTACTGTGACACTCGAAAAATACGTAAAACTGCGTAGTACAGTTTATGAATATATGATAGAGCAAGATAAGCCGATATCATTGTTAGATATTCAAGAACATATCGTTTCGCATCATGAAGGAAAATTCACGAAAAAGATGTTGCATCAATTTTATTTATCAAGATTATTAGACGAACTAAAACTGGATGGGAAAATTACATTAGCTGATGAATATCTCTATGCTGAAAAAGGGGTATTGTATAAGGCGAGAAAAGGGAGCTAAGCTCTCTTTTTTTCTTAAAATAACGGAGTATGTAGAGTAAAAGACTGCTAAAGCAGCCTGATACAGGGAATGGTGTTGAGTGTGTAGTGTCAAAAATTGAATGTGCCTGAAAGAGGCAATTCATATCGGCTGCAAATGAAAAGAGACACCTTCGCCGAATAGGTGTCAGTCGTTTTGTCACGTAGACTTGCTACTTAACAGTAATTAGAATAACATGCAGGATTTTTGAAGTCAAAAGGGAATTAAAGGAAGGGGTACAATTATGTACGCTTACTTATTAAAAGATATAACGAAATGGATCCCAAAGTACATTGTAGATAAGGGATATGAATATTATGAAGATGGGCATGTAGAAGATGTTGAAATACAAGATAAAAAAGTGTTTGCTTTCGTTACTGGAAATGCAGGGAATTATGAAGTAGTTATCGATCTCGAAGATTTTTCAGAAAGTAACTGTGAGTGTCCCTATGAAAATTATTGTAAACATATGGTGGCAGTTGTTTATGATATTCAAGGTGCTGGTGAGAGTGCAGTTAAAGAGAAACTGAAAGATTTAGAAAAAGAAGAGTTACTTATATTATTAAATCGATTGTTGCAAAGTTCGAAAAACGTACAAATTGTAGAGAAGTTATTAAAGAAGGAGAAACTTTAACGTATAGAGGGAGTTGTTTTGTAGTGAACGTACTAATTATATATGCTCATCCTAACCCTTCAAGTTTTAACGCGGCGATTTTCAATCATGTGCAAAAAGGACTACAGGAAACAAATCATTCAGTTACCGTACTTGATTTATACAAAGAACAATTTGATCCAGTCCTCGTATTTAATGAAGAGAAGAAAAGACGCGATTTAGTAAATGAAGAGGAAACAGCTCGGTATAGAACGTTAGTAGAAGAAGCAGATACACTTCTATTCATCTATCCAATATGGTGGTGGGGGATGCCAGCAATTTTAAAAGGATTTATCGATCGTATTTTCGTAGCTGGATTTGCTTATAAATATGAAGGGGCTCTGCCGAAAGGATTATTGCAAGGGAAAAAAGCATGGGTTATTAATACGTTAGACTCGCCTCTATGGTACGTCGCATTGTTATATCGATCAGCAGATTGGATTATGATGAAGAGAGGTATTTTACGTTTTTGTGGCATTCGCGATATAAAACGGTCAGTGTTTCAATCTGTGAAAACGAGTAAAGTATCAAAGCGTGAGAAATGGTTATTACAAATAGAAGAAAAGGCTCGTGCATTATGAATGAAGTCGATCGTATTATAAACTGTGTTCAGTATGATGGCGAACTTTTTCGGAAGTATGTTACGTGTTTACTTCAATTGAAAAAATGCAGCGAAACATTTCAGCAAATTCAAATAGAGTTAAGAAATGATTATTTAATAAGAGGAATTTGTGAAAGAGAAGTTGATCAGGTAGTAAGGGGAAGTAAAGAATATGAAACATATTTTCTTCCTAAAGCGTTACAGTGGAATTTTTTGAGGGAACATCCACACCTGATCGGAAAAATTTGCGAAGATTTTTTTGCATTTGAGTCATTACATCTTACGGAATCAGAGTGGGAGAAGATTATAAATTGCGTGGGAAATAAGTGATTTATTATGTAAAAAAGCTAGTATAAAACTAGCTTTTTGTTTAAATAAATAAGAAACATAGACTAATGATAAAACCCGCATATAGTAAGTTCACAACACAAAATCCCATAATGTCACGAGCACCTAAACCAGCTATCGCTAATGCTGGTAATGCCCAGAAAGGTTGAATTAAATTCGTCCAAGCATCGCCCCATGCAATTGCCATTGCTGTTTTTGCAGCAGGTACACCAAGTTCAGCGCCAGCTGGAATCATAATTGGTGCTTGCACAGCCCATTGACCGCCGCCAGATGGAACGAAAATGTTAACAATGCCAGCACTTAAAAATGTAAAGAGCGGAAAAGTCGTTTCATTTGAAATGCTAATAAAGAAATTAGAAATAGCTCCTCCAAGTGAAAGTCCTTCACTATTTGCTCCAATCATCATGCCCATAATTCCTGCGTAAAACGGAAATTGAAGTAAAATGCCAGAAGCACTTTTCGTAGAGTCTGAAAAAGCACGAATATACTGAATCGGAGTACGGTGGAAAATAAGACCTGCAATTAATAACATAAAAATCACGATATCGAGAGTAAGGTTAAAACCTTTCGTATAAAAGTAATTGAAAATATAAATGAGACCTAACAATCCAACGCAAAGTGTAATAATAATGCTATTTTCCATCTTTTCAGCGAACGTATTTTTTTCTACTTCTTGAGCAGCAGCTTCTTCATGGAAAACGCTAGGATCTACTGTAATCGTATGTTTTTCATCTGGATGCATCGCTTTATTAATGAGAGGCATCGTAATGAGAAAAATAATAACTGGAACGAGAGCGTATGGTGAGAATAACGTTTCTGTTATTGGAATCGCCTCTTTAATACTTCCAGCAGTCGTTTTAATTAACGTTTCACCGCCTGTTGCTAACGTAAGAGGAATAGAGGCAGAAAGACCGGCATGCCAAATGAGAAATCCAGAGTAAGAAGAGGCGATTGCTAGTCTATAATCTAATCCGTCCAGCTGCCTTGCCACTTCTTTTGCGTATAAAACAGATACAACAATTCCAAAGCCCCAGTTTATGTATGCACCGAGTAAACTTACAATTGAAATGGCAATAATGCCTTGTCCAGTTGTTTTTGGTAGTCTGGCAGCTTTCGTTAATCCTTTTTTAATAAGAGGAGCATTTGCTAAAGCAGATCCAGTCACGAGTACAAGTGCCATTTGCATAGAAAAGGCGAGGAGTCCCCAAATTCCATTACCCCAGTGATTAATCATTTCTACAGGTGTTTGGTGAGTCGCAAACATACCAAAGAAGATAACGAAAACAGTTAGTAAACATGATAAAATAAACGGTTCTGGTAAGAAGCGTTGCACTAAGGCGACGCAACCATTTGTAAAGGAACGAAACAAAATAGATCAACCTCCTTATGTATATGTATTACAATTATTCGAGGTTGTTTGGGAGATAACCTTTAAACATATAGAAAATTCTGAAATTTACGATTATTGTCCTTATATATAAAAATGTTATTTCATTTGCATCGAAGTATAATGCAACCACCGGTTTCAAACATTTGCTACTCTTAGGTTACATCATTCTACTTCTCTATTCTTATGAATTTTTATAATCTATAGTAAAAATAAAATTATAGGAGTTGAAAATCATGGAATTTTATAAAAAGCTAAAAGAAGAACGTTTAAAGCATAACTTATCACAAGAAGAACTAGCTCTTAAATTAAACATAAGCAGACAATCAATTTCTAAATGGGAGCTTGAAAAAGGCTATCCGAATATTGAAACACTTATTACATTAAGTGATTTATTCAATATTAGCATTGACGAATTAATTAAAGGAGATGATTTCTTGAAAGATAAAATCATCAAAGAAGGGAAAAGGGGGGAATTAAAAATGACAGATCAATTCAAATGGTTATATGTAATGAGTTCGATTTTGGTAGTATTTTGGCTTTTTGTACTTCCTTGGTCCAATCCATCAGGTCTAATATTAAGTATAATTAATCTCATAGCTGTTACTTATTTTGTAATTGTCGTTAACTATATCAAAAATAATAAGAAAAATTTTTTTAATTAAACTTTAAAATTAAAGCCGACAGCCAGTCAGAGTATGAATATTATCCAATTGCTGTCGGCTTTAGTTAATTCAGATTTAATTTAAATTTTGGATACTCGAATTGTTGAAGTAATGGTAGTATCTCCATGCCTATCAAGTTAAAATCTTATACCAACCCCAGAACGGAATTTTTGTACAATTTTTTTGTTGTTTAGCAATCAGTCCAGATTGTTGAATAAAATGTGTTGAAATCAAATAAATAAGCCATTTAGGAGGTGGAATTGCTAATGAAACAACAAGAGCAAGTTATCTTTCGTGAGGTTCAGCGGCCACAACAAATTTGGATATGGATACTCATATTAGGGATCGCCATACTGATGTGGTATGGATTTATTCAACAAATTATCTTTGATATTCCGTTTGGAGATAAACCAGCTCCTAATGGTGCATTAATTGTCTTGTGGTTAGTTTTTGGGATTGCTTCTCCTATATTAATGCTTGGGGTATTGAAGCTAATTATTGAGGTTCGTGGAAAAGGTCTTTATGTTCGTTTTGTACCTTTTCATTTTCAATATAGGGGGTATCTCCTCAAAGATATACGTAACTATGAAAGTATTACTTACAGTCCGTTAAAAAGATTTGGAGGATGGGGAATTCGTTTTAATTTTAAGGGTGAAAAAGTCTATAACATGAATGGAAAGAAAGGCATAGAGTTAAAGTTGATATATAATTCAGTTGTAATAGGTACTCAAAAACCGGACGAACTAAAAAAAGCATTGGACTCGGCAAAACAGCATAATGAAAATTAAACTGTAGCAAATGAGCGCTTTAATGGAGGAGAGGTCACAAAAATAATCAAACTCTTTTATGATGGAAACATTCATTACGTGATTAGTAAATTCAAACACAATAGCCAATGTGTTACTAACGATTATTTGGATTTTATTGACACTCTTCGTAACTTTTTATTGGATTGCTAATAGAAAGTTTAATTATGAATAATTATGATGAGGATAGTAGATTTACGAATGCTTTTAAACCTGGAATAATATAATGGATTCAAATAAAACACCGAAATAAGAAAAAGCTTCCACTACTGTGGAAGCTTTTCTAAATAATGTGCAATATCAATATACATATTTGAATAAACCGAATGTATTTCATTACTTGGCGTTGCGTTAGAAGAGAAATGAACGATTACCATATTTGCTTTCGGATCGATGTAAAGTGTTTGTCCGTAACTACCTAACACTTCAAAAGCACCTTGTTCATTGTGCGGAATCCACCATTGATTATGATAAGAAATGGAAGCTCCAGGGCCAATTGCAAGTTCACCTTCTTGGACATTTTTTATATCTTCAGTAATAGAAGAAGGGAGAATGTGTTTTCCGTTATATTCCCCATTGTTTAATAGTAATTGTCCGAATCTCGCCATATCTCTAGCAGTTGCATTTAATCCAGCACTAGCTTGTTCTACTTTTGTTTCATCTGTAACGTAATACGCGTTTTCTTCCATACCAATTTGAGACCAAATTCGTTCGCTTACATTTTCAGCTAGTGATTTACCAGTAATAGTTCTAATAATCCAAGCGAGCGTTTCTGTTGATCCGTTATTGTAAGAAAAGGAAGAACCAGGCGGTGCAGTTTCTTCGGCTTCCCGTAACATATCATAAATTTTCATCGGACCGTCGTAATTTTTGCCGCGGGGTAAAATATTGCTAGCTAAATATAATTGTGCATCTTGATTTTCTAGCCCAGGTTGCTCATATCCATGAGTAGGATATTCAGCTGAAACTTGCATGTCCATTAATTGCTGAAGTGTGGCATTACCGAACGGTGTGTTTTTTAATTCTTTTATGTAAGTGTCAGCTGTTTTTTCTAAGTCAATACGTTTTTCTTCAGCGAGAGATTGTATAATTGCCCCGGTAAAGACTTTTGCTAATGATGCCATACCATGAGGTTCATTCTGTTTATACCCATTGAAATATCGTTCATAAACAAGTTGTCCATTATGTACAACGACAAAAGCATCTGTTTTGTTATCGTCTAAAAGTTTTTTTAGAGGAGTTGTATTTCCGAATCTACGCTCTACAGCAAAATCATCTAAGTTTTGCAATGCGGAAGGGAAGTGAGCAATTTGGTCAGGGTTGTTTTTTACGTTATTAACTAAAGTGAATTCTTTCATATGGGTATACGACCAACGTAAGTAAGGGTCATTTAACCAGTTTTCTTTTGTCACATTATGTTTTGTTGGGGTCGTTTTATTTTGTTTGAAGTAAGTAAACCCAAGCCCTGTAATTACAAATATGAATGTTAGTATAAGTAAGAGTAGGGGAGATTTTTTTAGTTTCATATATGGCCCTCCTTTTTATTTCTACTATAAGTATACGCTCGTCTTGAAAGAAATACAAAATAAGGAAAGTAAACGGGGAAGTTTACTTTCCTTATTAACGTTAAGCGGAAATTTTTCCGTCTGTAGGTTGTTTCTTGAATTTTTGTTTTCGTCCGTGTAATCCATAATATAAAAGTAAAGTGAACGCAACGATAATAGCTGCGATAAAATACATATTATGATAACTGGATTTCGCTGCGACAATACCTAAAATGAAAGAACCAAAACCAATACCACTATCAAAGAATGAGAAATACGTAGCTGTCGCAGAACCACGTCTATGGTTTGGAGCGGCAGAAATCGCAATCGTTTGGAAACTCGGAATTAATGTTCCGTAACCTAAACCGATTAGCATACCTGCGCCAAGGAACCAAAATGAAGTTTGTGCTTGGCTTAATATGAACATTCCGATTGTGAAAATAATGATAGCAGGGTAAACAAGTACATTTTCACCGAAGCGATCAAAAATCTTTCCTGTAAATGGACGAGAAATGACAACAACAAGTGCGTATAAAATAAAGAAGTAACTTGCAATTTCACTTAAACCGAGTTCTTTTGCATAAATAGGAATAAAGGATAAAATACCACTATAAGAAAAGGCTAAAACAAATCCTGTAAGTGCAATCGGAATAGAAGATGGTTCGATTAAGTCTTTCCATTTCATTTTTTCACGTTTTTGTTTGCTAACAGGTGCTTCGTGCGGAATATCTACAAGTAGTCCTAATAAAAATGCAAGTAATGAAAATACGGAACAAACGATAAATAATACTGTAAACGAAAAATGAGAAATAATTGTTAAACCTAAAAAAGGACCAATTACCATCGGCAGACTCATAAATACGCCGAAATATGCAAGCGCTTCGCCTCGTCGATGAGCTGGCGCAACATCAGTTACAATCGTACCAGTAGCTGTCGTTGCCATCCCGAACCCAATACCGTGCAAGAAGCGAAGGGCAAGTAATAAGAATAAACTTTGCGCACCGAAATACATAACAGTAGCGGCTAAAAATAATGAAAGTGAAATAAATAATATTTTCTTTCTTCCTAAATCATCGAGCCATTTTCCTGTGAATGGTCTACATAAAACAGAAGAAATAAGAAACACAGTTGCAACTAAACCAATTTCCTCAGGTTTTCCTTTTAGGCCGTCTATGACATAGACAGGCAGAGTAGTCATAAGCATGTAAAATGTTAAGAAAAGAAATAGACTACTAAAACAAGTTCCGAGGAAATCCTTCGTCCAAAGTTTCTCACTTTGCATCGTCATCCCTCCAATTTAATCTAAATTTTTAATAATTTGTTGTAACACTTGAAATGCTTGATGTAAATCATCTTCATTAATACCTTCTAGCGTTTTTTCTTCGAAAGTATCAACTTCTTCTTGCCATACTGGAATCATCTTTATCGCTGTTTCGGATAAAGAAATGAGCTTCTCGCGGCGATCTTTACCTTCTGTACGAATAATCCATCCCATCGTTTCCATACGTGTTAACGTACGAGTCATCGTTGGTGATTCAACATTTAAATACTGGCACAATTCTGTTTGCGTACAAGAACCAGTTTGATTAATGCGGAAAATAACAGCCCATTGCGCACTAAATAACCCTGTTGGAGATACACGTTCATTAAATTTCTTCGTAAACTTTCGAGAAGTCTGGCTGACGATGTGAAAAAAATGTTGTTTTTCGTCCATGTATTTTGATCCTTTCAAATTAGTTACCTAGCTAACTATATACTTTTTTATAATAATTGTCTAGTAATAGACATGTTGATTTATGTAAAAAATTCTTATAGGTTTTATGTTGCGAACGTATATTCTACGTGCTATTCTTTAATTAAGTAAAGAATTTTCTTTCTATTAAATAGAATGGGGGAACTTGTGATGATTAAGCCTGCAACAATGGAGTTTGTTTCACTATCGAACGGAGAAACGATTGCATATCAGGAAGTTGGAAGGCGAAATACAGATATTCTTGTACTCATTCACGGGAACATGACATCGTCACAACATTGGGATTTAGTCATTGAAAAGTTGCAAAATCAATACCATATTTACGCTCTTGATTTAAGAGGGTTTGGACAATCAACGTATAATCAGTCGATAGATTCATTACAAGACTTTGCAGACGATGTAAAATTATTTATCGACGAGTTAAAGCTAGAGAAATTCTCCTTAATGGGCTGGTCAATGGGCGGTGGCGTTGCGATGCAATTTACAGCGAATCACCCAACTTTTGTAGAAAAGTTAATTTTAGTAGAATCAGTAGGAATGAAAGGTTACCCAATCTTTAAAAAAGATACGAATGGGCAGCCAATTGTATCAAGTTTAGTAAAGACGAAAGAAGAAATTGCGCAAGATCCAGTACAAATTGCTCCAGTATTAGACGCGATAAAAAATATGAACAAACTATATTACCGTACAGTATGGAATTTATTAATATATACACATAATCAACCTGAACCGGACCGTTATGAAAAGTATTTAGATGATATGTTAACGCAACGTAATTTCGTAGATGTGAATTATGCGCTCATTACATTTAATATTTCAGATGAACATAATGGGGTTGTAGAGGGAAGTAAACAAATTCATCGTATTAAAGCGCCAACACTCGTCATACAAGGAGATAGAGATTATGTCGTTCCGCAAGTAGTCGGTGAGGAATTAGCGAAACATTTGCCAAATGCAGAGTTGAAGGTATTAGAAGATTGCGGACACTCGCCGTTTATTGATTGTTTAGATGTATTTATAAAACATGTAGAGAATTGGTTAGAACAGAAATAATCCCCGAAATGAGCAGTATTGCATATACTATAACATTTGTATGTTAAAGGGGAGATTATCAATGCATCAACCATTTTTCATCGCTTATTCGCCATATAATCATTACGCATATACAAAAATGATGATAAAACCGCTGTATATGCAAGTTTCGCCAGCTGTAGTTCCTTTACAAATGCAATATCCGCAGCCACCAATCGCTAACGCACAGCAATACTTATATGAAACTGCTTTTTATAAACATCCATACTTTAAGCAATTTCATAACAATGTGAAAGCACAAGTTTGGGAAGGATAAGGTAACAAGCTAAAAGATTCATTCTTTTAGCTTGTTTTTTATTGCGAATATTCGTACACGCATTTGCAGAAACGGTTTATAATGAAAAGTGGAAGCGTGAGAAGGAGAGGGAAAGGGATGTCAATGCGTTTTACTTTTTGGATTATGGTTGGGATTGTAGCAATCTCGGGTTTATCACAAGGAATGCTCTTACCGGCCATTGCAATGATTTTTGAACAAGAAGGGGTTAGTTCAAGTATTAATGGTATTCATGCGACGGCATTGTACATTGGGATATTAGTTATTTCGCCGTTTCTTGAAAAACCGATGCAAAGGTTTGGAATGAAGCCGATTATTGTTATAGGTGGGTTTCTCGTTATTATTTCATTATTCTTTTTTACACAAACATTTTCATTTTGGGTATGGTTTATCCTTAGATTTCTAGTTGGAGTTGGAGATCATATGCTTCATGTCGGAACACAAACATGGATCACGACAACATCAGACCCAAGTAAAATAGGGAGACAAGTATCGATATACGGTGTATTCTTCGGAATTGGTTTTGCTGTTGGTCCGTATTTAGCAAGCACTGTGCAGTACGGTCTTGCGACACCATTTATTATATCTACTATACTTTGTTTAATAGGTTGGCTTTTACTACTTCCAACAAAAAATGCATTCCCAGCGCAAGATGAAAGAGAAGTGAAGAGTGAATCATCATTTTCTCGTTATAAACAAGTTGTTGGATTAGGATGGATTGCACTGCTGGGACCACTTGCATATGGCGTACTTGAAGCAATGTTAAACAGTAACTTACCAGTATACGCACTTCGTAAAGGGTGGTCTGTTTCAGATGTATCCTTCTTATTACCAGCATTTGCAGTTGGGGGTATTATTACACAAATTCCGCTCGGTATATTGAGTGATAAATACGGAAGGGACCGTATATTAACGTGGACGTTTAGCATAAGTACGGGCATTTTTCTACTTGCCGCCGTATTTGATCAATATTACTGGATCGTCTTTGCCTGCATGCTTTTAGCGGGTATGGTTATTGGATCGTGCTTCTCTTTAGGGCTTGGATTTATGACTGATTTATTACCGAGACATTTACTACCGGCAGGTAATATATTATCCGGAATCGCTTTTAGTTTAGGAAGTATTATGGGACCTGTATTAGGCGGCGTATTTATAGAAAAAATACAGTATACAAGCTTTTTTATTGCGGTTATGATTATAATGGGAATTCTCGCAATGTTATATATGGTCTACATGAAAAATCAATTTGCATCAAGAAAAATAGAAAGTAGGTTAGGGCATGACAAAACAACCTAATAAAAAGAAATTTGAAGTACTTGAAAATGAAACAATTACAGACTGCTTAGCACGTATGGAACAAGAAGGCTACGCTCCGTCTCGTCGTATGGAAGAGCCAATCTTTCATGAAGTAAAAAAAGACGGTAAAACAGTAGTTGAACCGTGCGGTAGGAAGATTGTTTTTGAAGGGAAATTGAAGTAATCCAATAACAAATTCTCTTTATAGTATAGAGCCATCCAATAGTTGGGTGGCTTGTTTTTTTATTAATCAATGCAGGAATTGAATAGAATGAATCTCTCGTTCATTTCTCCTAATGGGCTTCTTTATATGGGACAAAAGATTGCTACTTTTTTCGTATATTGGTAAAATAAGTTCTTGGGTCTTACTTATTGTTATCGGTATAATGTTTGTCGCTTGAATGAAAGAAATTAGTTGCAAAAATTTCGCACTATGTAAAGGGGTACAGCAACGATCCCTTTTTTTGGAGGCACCTTAAACATAAAGCGAGAGAAGAGGCTATATGAACGATTCTCCTATCTTGTTTAAATATTAAACGAGTTACTGCAATTGGAATAGGTATATCAAACTAGTCGACATCCTGATGGATCATGTTTTTCTAGCAATCTATCACTTCTGATGGAATCGATAGATTGCTAGAAAGCGGAAAACAATTATTAGTATATTCCGAAGCAGGTGTAATAGAGTGTCCTTCCATAATTAAGGGTAAAACCAAAATACGTTGTTGTAAAGAATGATTTGTTAGAACTAGTTATAAGGAATAAAACAGAAAAGAGGATCACATGTTAGATACTTTACAGAGAAGTAAAAAGTTTTTTTTAGTATGTCTTATTTTTTTAGTGCTTTTAACCGCTTGTGGTAATACTGATGTTAAGACATCTAAAGCTTCATTACCACCGGCTGAATCCAATATAGATACATCATTAAAAGCACCAAATTGGGTAGATAAAAGTCCTATCCAACAGTCTCCTAATTTTACGGAAGATAAAAAAGTACAATCGGTTGTGAATTTAATAGCAACGGGTGATAATTTATATCATGACGCAGTAATTAAAGATGGCAAACAAAAAGACGGTTCATATGATTATAATTATATTTATGAAAATATCAAAAAAGCTGTTAAATCAAGTGATCTTGCTATCGTGAACCAGGAGACTCCGATTGCCGGAAATAATTTAAAAGTACAAGGATATCCGACTTTCAATACACCTGAAGAAGTAGGCCAATCTTTAGTGGACACTGGATTCAATATAGTGACGCAAGCGACAAATCACGCTATGGATATGGGTATTAAAGGTGTTGCGAATACAAGAGAATACTGGAAGAAATATCCGGATGTTATCCCGGTAGGTATTAATGAGAGTCAAAACGAGCGTAATGAAATAAAAACGATTACAAAAAATGGTATTCGTTTTGCGTTACTAAATTATACATATGGTACGAATGGAATTAAAATTCCAGCTGATAAGTCTTGGGCTTTAAATTTAATTGATAAAAAAGAGATACAAAATGATGTGGAAAAGGCGAAGAGTAGCTCTGATATGGTGATTGTTATGGTGCATTGGGGAGTAGAATATACCTCAACACCTTCAAAGCAACAAAAAGAAGTTGCTCAATATTTAACAGATTTAGGTGTAGATGTAGTAATTGGAAATCATCCACATGTAATTCAACCAATTGAGTGGAAACAAAATAAAGATGGACATGAAACGCTAATCTATTATTCTCTTGGAAATCTTATTTCTGCGCAAGAAAAACTAGAAACATTGGTTGGAGGATTATCTTATGTACAATTTGTTAAGTATGAAGATAAAACTTTTGGTATACGACAAGCGGCAATCGTACCGACAGTAACCGACTATGCTGATGGTAAGAAACAATTTAAAATTCAATTTTTAAAAGATTATTCGGATGAAAATTCTAAAAAACATGGAATTAAAAAATTTGTCGGCCCGGTTTCTTTGAAGGATTTCAAGGAGATTCCTAGAGACGTGTTGGGAAATTGGTATAAAGATTAATAAACAAAAAGGGAATGAGATACAATTAAAAAATTTATAATTTTAGCATTGGTATTGGCAATGGGATGGAGTCTGGCTGCTTGTAGTGGAAAGCAAACATCTCAGGCAACTACTAATAATAACGATAAAAATAAAAATGAAATACATGCGAAGAAAAAAGATGTTTTACCTATCTCTGATGTTAATGATTGGAGAATTATCCTTGTAAATAGAGAGCATATGTTATCAAAGGAACTAGGAATTGAATTAACAAGTATCACCCAAAATGCGAAGCCAAATATGAAAATAGATAGTAGAATTGCAACTTCCTATCAGGATATGGTAGCAGCTGCAAAAAAAGAGGGAATCAATCTTTATTTAAGATCAGGTTATCGAGCTATAAAATTACAACAAACTTATTATGATGCTTCAGTTAAAAGCTATAAATCTCAAGGCTTGTCGGATAAAGAGGCTAGTGCTAAGGCATTGGAATATCTTCAGTATCCTGGTGCAAGTGAACATCATACTGGATTAGCGTTAGACATTATTTCAGTTGAATGGCAGAATACTGTAGAAGATTTAAATGCAAAATTTGAAACTACCGATGCATTCAAATGGTTAGATAAGAATGCTGCAGAATATGGATTTACTCTCCGCTATCCAAAAGATAAAGAGAATATTACTGGCATTAAGTATGAGCCATGGCACTATCGTTATGTAGGAAAAGAAGTTGCTGTTTATCTAAAAGAAAAAGGGTTAACTTTAGAAGAATATAACGAAAAAATTAAGTCTGGTAAGTAAAAATATGCTTTAATTTTATTAAACATTATGCACTGCTACAGGAAAAGGTGAATCTGAGGATGTGTTAACCTTCCGCCTAGTATTGTAAAAACTGAGTATGATAATTTGAGCACGTATGAACCAGTTATCGTGTAAAAAGATGTATGTATTAAGAAATTAAAGTTAAGGATCTGATATTCATATCAGATCCTTTTTCTATCGTTCTTTTAAGAGCGACTGAGCCAAAATATTGGAATGAATATAAAAATAAAACAGCCCAAGGAATAGTAAAACGAATCCGGGAGTCTACTCGTACGCTTCATTGGGATTATCCAGAAATAGTTGTTGATGAAATAAGAAAGAATGGGTCTTACTCTCAAGCAAGAATTTAATATGAATGAATTGGATAGAAGGTAGTAATAAAAAACACTGCGCCTGGCAGTGTTTTTTATTATTTCTGCACATAAATACATAGTCATATTGATTAAAGTTTCACTTTATTGAAGAAAAATGCGAAAGCCATTCATAAAATATGGAAATGTTAAAATCCCTTTGATAAAATAGCAATATGTAAAAATAATTATTTGTTAATTCTTAATGTAATGAATATTCATGTTTAAATATACGAATTTAACTACATAGTTATTGTGCTAAAGGGGGAGAAAGATGTTAGATGAATTGTACAATGCTTTTTTAAATGCGTCTGGTTTTACAGAAAGTGCGAGGAAACGAGATCGGTATGATGATTTACATGATTATTTAAAAGATAAAGAAAGAGAGTTAAAGCAATTCATTCAAGAGGCTGAATCAGCGAAGAGAGAGTATGAGAGTAAAAGTAATGGCTTAGAAGCTAATAAAATTCCGGCAGTTGAATTTGAACAAAAACGTCATGAAAAGGATGAAGACTTAAATACAGTATTATCCTATTTTAAAAGTGCATTAAGCGATATTGGATCTGCGAAAAGTACAGCTTATGCAAAGTATTTGGAATATAAAGCGAAAGCAGAATCGGAGAAAGCGTCAGCATACGCTGCAGCGACCAAGGCTTTTGAAGAAAAGAAAAAGGAATTTGAAAACTTTATCCATTAAGCATACAAAGAATGGAGGGAACCAACATGAGTGGTAAAGAGGTTGAAATTATAGGAAGTAACACCGCAAGTGCCATTTCTTACGCACAAAACATTGAAAATGGTATGAAGGATTCTTTAAACCAAGCGAAAGACTTAAAAGCATATGTCACAGGTGCGAAATGGAATGGAAAAACGAGAGATGCCTTTTTAAGTTATCTTGATTTGATCATTCAATATAATTCAGAAATGGTAGAGGCATTTGAAGGACATACGAAAGCTTTGAAAGAGTTAGATAAAAGCATTCAAACGTACGGAGATAAATCGGAAGTAAGGGCGATAAAACAACTGTGATGGAGAAACGAGGGATAAAAGAATGGGGAAAGAAATGAGTTTTGCACCTGCTGAATTATATGTTCTCGCAGGTGCAGCTGGGGTTACCGATATATTTGGATTGCCAAACCGTGACGCAATTATTTTACTTGATGCAGAATGTGTCACGAAAGCAACTACGAGTTTAAAAGAAAAAGGCCTACTTACAAGTGAAAATGGAATTACCCCTGCAGCTTTTCAAATAATTGAACTATTAAAGGAATATGAAAGTTGTCATGAATACACGAGAATGAATAATGTATTAATTGGCTTTTTGAAAGAGGATAAAGACCGAGTGGCTGTATTAACGGAAATAGAACCAAATAAAAAATACGAGATCGACTACATACCAAAGCCAGACGTATATTTTTCCTTATTAACACGCATCCCTTTCTTATTGAGAGAACCGAGGGAAATAGAAGATACATTTTTCTCAAAGAGAATGACAGAAGAAGAACAACAAACATTTGAGGAAAAAGATTTATCAAATAAAAACGTTATAGCGATAGAAACGTATACGAGGCCTCGAAGTAATAGAGGAGGAAAATGGGAATGTTTCTTATATTTCACTGAAGGAGAAGATTTCGTTCAAATAGATGTAGATCGTAATCGATATGACTGGGTGAGCCTCTATGCGGTTAATAAGAAATTGTATGACGTGTTAAAAATGCCATATAAAAAGTTAATTGACCCGAGACAATTCTCGTTAGGAGGTATTCAATAATGCAAGTATCAATGGGAGATAGTGGTTCTGGTGGTGGAGAAGAAGTATTAGTTAATTTTCAAGAACTACTAGATATAGTAATGAAGTTAGAAAATATATATAAAATCCATGTAGACGTCATTGGAACGAATATTGAGAGTTTATTAAGCTGTGATTTTTATCAAAAAGGTGAAGCGATGAGAGTAATTGAAAAATATCCTGATATATTACACAAAACACTAGAATTGGCTGAACACTATTCTAGGTCAGCGACAGTTGTAGGGAATGTATGTGTAGAAATGCTTGAAAAGGACGAACAATTACGTGAAATATTAAGTAAGTTGTAGAAATCACCATACGGCTGGGGGGATGAAAACGAGATGGATGTGAAATATAGACCTGAACCATGGCAAAACATGGGGGATGGTATGAATCGAATTACAAAAGATGCACTCATGAAATTACGGGAAGCAAATGAATCATTAAAAAGAATTGATGGAAGAATACGAGATTTAGACTCGGATGGTAGTATACATTTTAATCCTAAAGATCAATCGCAAAAAATCGGGGAATTACTTGATAGCTATTCGACATTACAAAAATATTGCGGAGAAGCAGGTCGATTAGTCTCTGAACATATAGATAAACCTTTTTTAGTAGAAATGGATAAATTCGCTCAAAAAATGAGAGATACATCTATTCTCAGTTTTGAAACAAATAACCGAATTGGCTCTACAACAACGACAGTATTACCAGGTGCGCATGCAGGCTACGGAAGTGTACCACAAACAATACAGAAGAAGAAAGATAAAATAACAGTAGAAGATATTTTTAAAGATTCACCTGCATTTGATAACGTACTGAGAGCGGAGTACGAAGAACTAAAAAAACAAAATCCAGATGCAAAATTAAATTATGAAGAATACAAGAAAGTAGTCCCATCCACACGAGGATTTGAATACAAATCGATAGAAGATGAACAGAAAAAACTAGAAATGGTGCGAGACATAGGAATAGGCGTAGGAATCATCATCACAACAATCCTTTGTCCACCACTCGGGGCCGCTGCCGCAGTAGTATACGGCGCTGTACAAATAAAAAGTGGTATCGACGGAGAAGACTGGGGAACACACCGGAAATTGAGCCAAGAAGAGCGGGTAGGAAACATCATTTTTGGCGGATTAGATGCAATCCCAGTTGTGGGAGCGGTAGGAAAAGGAGTAAAAGCATTCAAAGGCACGAGTGAATTAGCTGATTTAGCGAAATTATTAAAATTCAAAGAAGGAATGCCTGGTTTTAATCCAAATTTGGGTAAAAATGTGGTACAATCATTGCGTGATAATAAAGCTATTATGCTTGACCGTTTGAAACTAGCAAGCCTTAAAATGGAGAAATCCGGAAATGAAAAGATGTATCAACTTGGCGAAAAAATAGCCAAAAGCATAGATGATAGGACAGCCAAATCGGCAAGTTTTGAAGTTGACGGAAATGGCTTACTATTATCTAAACAAGGTGGTACAGATTTCCAAAGCTGGGTGAATAAGCATCATACAGAAAGTAATAAGATTATAGATGATAAGATTAAGGGTGTAGAGGCTTCTCTTGCTAGTAAGGGTACGGGTGAAGGACCTGTAAAAGTAAACTATGGAGAACAATATGCTAGGGAAAAACGTAAAAAGATATTAAAGCCAAATGTTGAGTATACAAGTAAAGAAGGATATACATATACAACAGATAGTCAAGGGCGTGTTGCAAGTTGCGAGGGTAGCCTTCAATTAGGTGATGGTAAGCGGAATAACTACGCTCAGAGAGTGGTAGGTGGGAATGACCGTTTGGATGATGATGACGGCGGACATTTAATTGCAACTATATTTAAAGGCTCTGGTAATATGGATAATTTAGTTCCAATGAATAGTAACTTAAACAGAGGAGAATGGAAAAAACTAGAGAATGAATGGGCTAATGCTCTTAATGATGGTGATAAAGTTAGGGTGAAAATAACGCCGAATTATAGCGGGAATTCAAAACGTCCAGACAGTTTTGTTATTAGATATAAAATTGGTGATGAAGATAGATGGAGATTAAAGAATTTTGATAATGTACCAGGAGGAAAATTAGATGAATGATGAAAAATTAAGCAAGTTATACAATGAAATAGCAGAGGTTGTAATTGATACAATTCCAGAGAAGTGGTTTAAGGTTTACCTGTATGGTGAGGTTGGGGAAGGTGCTCAAGAATCATATTTTTATTACTACCCTGAAGAGAATAGTACTCCTATTTACAGTCATAGTATTTTTGAACTCTTTAATGTCCCAGAAGAAGAATATTTTAAGAAGTGGCATCGTTTGTTAGATTGTATTAAGAGAATGAAGAAAGAGTTTATTGATAATGATCAAGAAGCTTGGACAAATTTCACTATGATTTTTGATAATACAGGAAAGTTTAATATTGACTTTAATTATGATGACCTTTCAGATGAAAATTCCCACGAGAGAATGATTATTTGGGAATATGAACATCTTGGTCTTATGCCTAAAAGTAATTCAGGGAAAAAATACTTAGAAAAGCATCTTAAAAATCTTGAAGATACAAAAAATTGAGTGCAATACCATATATGATAAAAGTTTATAGTGGTTTAACGTAAACATGCATAAGCATATATGAGAAGTGGGTAGAAAAAGAAATGGCTATTTTGAAGAGTAAACTCCATGATGGTTGTACCATCATGGAGTACTATGTACAATGATAGAAAAGAAAAAGAAGTACGAGCTTTGGCGAGATGACATTTTACTGGGTGCTGAATATAAACACATGGAATATATATTAAACTAACGAACTCGTACAAACTCGTAAGTTTTAACGTAGTAGTTGTTACCACATATAAAAGGTGTCATACTGTTACTACAAAACTTACAAATTTATGCTGCTTAAAAACAGATGAAACTTAAAGCACTTGATTGTCTATTTGAGGCAACAAGTGCTTTTTTGTGTTTTAGCGTTGAAATAATGTGGTACAATCGCCTAGGGAAAATAAGACTTTAAAGAATGCACTAGATGCTATGAAAAATACTCCTATTCCAGTAACGGTTAGGATGGTGGATACTGGAATAGGAGTGAAGCTTCCTTCAACTGTTGGAGAAGTAACTGGAAAGTTTTCAAAGGCAAGTACGGTAACTAAGGATGACGCTTATCAACTTGCTCATGGGCATAGTAAATTAGAAGGAAGTAATAAAACTAGCGGAGTGGGTAATAATAGCTCGCGTACTGACGAAATTGGAATCGAATTTAAACATAATCGGAAACATAATGAAGATGAGATTATACGACAATTAAAAAACCAAGAAGATGGACTGGGAAAATTGACAGTTTATGAGTTTATTTAGAATCGGAACCAATTTTTTAAATATGGGAGATCAAAACAAGCAAATTCAGCTCAAAGATTAACACGAAAACAAGCTGTGCAAGATAAGATTGATGAATTTATGGAAGAAGGTTTTTCATTTAGGGAAGCAGAAGAGCAAGCTTTAAAGTGGATAAAGGATAAAGCTGCATTACATGACCCAGATCAAATTGCGGGTGGAAATCCATTAAAAATAACTGGCATGGGTGATTCTAGAATTAATTCATCAATAGGTTCGCAGTGGAAAAGCAGGATTGGTAATGTGGATAAGGAAATTAGACGAGTTGCTGACACCTTATCAGAGGAAGAAAAAAATTGACATATCTTAATGTTAGATTGAAATCGGAGTAGGGGGATACTATGGAAAATATAAATGATTTTATATCTTTCGAAAAACCATCAACAGAGGTCATTGAAAAGTATACAGGGAAAGTTCCAGATCAAATAATAGATTTATGGAAATGCTATGGGTTTGGGAGTATGTTAAATGGATACTTAAGAGCAATAAACCCAGAAAAATATTTAGATATATTAAAGGAAAGTTATGTCCGTTATGAAGAAGCTATCCCAATTTTTACAACAGGTATGGGAGATATTCTTGTGTGGGAAAATAACTATTTATTATTACTTAAGTATCGAAAAGGTACGGTAGATGTAGTAGCTGGAAAATTCAAGTTTTTCTTTAAAAATACGAAAGATGATTATTTTTTAGAGAAAGTATTGGATTGGAAGCATTATCAGCAGGCATTAAATAAATACGGAAAGCTTGAAATAGATGAATGTTTTGGTTACACACCTTTACTTGCACTAGGTGGACCAGAAAAAGTAGAAAACTTACAAAAAGTCAAACTTATCGAGCATGTTTATTTAATTACTCAATTTATGGGGCTGATAGAATAATGAAAGAAGAAACTGGAAGGTGGATTAATCCTCTTTCAGTTTTTTTATTTAAAAGGCTATTAATGTAAATGAAGCTTTAAAAGATACGATTGAGTTAATGTTATAATATAGAAATGTGGTAACGAGAAACTTGGGTTAAATTTATAAAAAGTAATTTTTTATGAATTAAGGCTAACATAAATTCCTAGTATTATATAATTGAAATTAAACTAGCAAAAGGTGCGGACTCCGTAACCCCATTCGCTAAAGGTGTAGAAATACTGCCAGATGGAAGTGTCGCTAGAACTGGAACAAACTATAGCGGGAAATTCCAAGAAGCCCATGACGCCTCAAAGGCGAGTATTCAGAGTAGGATCTCGAATTTGGAGAGTGGAGGGGTTAAGGGTACGGGTAACGCTGTTCATAGATCTGAAATTGACGAAGTAATTAAAAATAATTACGATAAAGACGGAAATTTGATTAATAGATCAATTGTGCCTAAGGGATATGATAGTGTTGAAGATTTCTTAAAACAAGTAGATGATACTACTATCAAAGAATTTGGGTATGATAGTGTTGAAGAGTTTAAATCAGTAGTAGGATATGTTGATGACTTTTTAAACGCTTCACCTAAAAATAATATAATTAATAAAGGATTGGCAGGAGGAACACATGTGCAGGGTGTAGGCTATGATGTGTTAGGTTTTCCTATTTTTAAAGGAGATAACTTAAAATTTGCGTTAAAATTAAAGGAAGAATATTATGTTATGAAAGATACAGATCAGTTTAAAGAGTGTACAAGGATATTAAAAAAGGCAATTGAAGAAGGTAAAGTATCAAGGGAACTTTTTACTCCACAACAGCTTAATCAGATTGAAAAGGGGAGAGCAAGAATAAAGGGGCTTACTTGGCACCATCATCAGGTTCCTGGAAAGATGCAATTAGTATTAACAGATATTCATGGGGTTAACCATCTTGGTGGAAATAAATTATGGGGAGAGGGTATTAGATGAGAAAAGATTTAGAGTGGGAATATGCTGATGCAGAAGTATCAGAAACTAAGATTAAAGAAATTGGATTACAATTAGGCTTCCAGTTACCTCAAGATTATATTGATTGTGTAAAAATAAATGGAGGTGCGAGTGTATTACCAGAAGAATTTAATGTAGGCAATGTAGAGCGTTGCTTTGGTAGTTTATTTAGTTTTGATGAGGAAAGTAGTGAGTACATTGTTAAAAAGTATGAAATATACAAACCTACGCTTCCGCAAAAAGTATTCCCTATTGCAATTGATCCAGCTGGAAATTTAATTTGTTTAGATTATAAAAATAATACAGAAAACCCAATTGTAGTTTTTTGGGAACATGAGAATGCTGGCGAGAAAGAAATGTTAATGCATCAAGAAGGTTTAACAGAAGCACAAGTAGAAGAACTGGCAAGAGAAAATGTATTTTTTGTTGCTAATACGTTTACAGAGTTCTTAAGTAAGTTACATGATTAATAGAAAGTCAAAATTAAAATGAACATACTACATAATATCAGTGCTATGTATACTGTTGATACAAAAGAACCTCCTTCGAAAGAAAAAGAAATTAAAGCGCTTCAGTATTTCTCAGTAATAGATGTACCTACAGAATATATAGAAATGCTTCAGCTAGCTTCAAATGTTGAAATTAATGTTAATGACCAAATGTATATTAGGATATGGGGAGCTTCGGACTGCATAGAAATGAATGAAGCTTATAAAGTGCAGAATTACCTTCTTCATTCACTCGCAATTGGTGATGATGAAGGTGGGGGTGCATTAATTTATCTACAAGGTAAAGATGGTTTTGGTATATACTATAACAGTTTTGGAAATTTGGACATGGAGGATGCAGTTAAAATTGCACCATCTTTAACCGAGTTATTAGTAAATAATGTTGGTGTGAATATCTTATTAGACATTTGAGAACATGTAGAGAATTTGGTGTTATAGTTTCATTGTAATTTGTTTTCTAATAACTATAGGGAATACAGCAAAGAAAAAATAACAATATCTATTATTAATATTCTTGGCTTAGTTTGTTAGTAAACAACCAGATACAAAAGAATACATATAAAGTATGAATAGGGATGTAGTAAAAATGACAATGATACAATTTAATTCTTATCATCAAAAAGTAGAGATAAAGAAAAATTTAGAACTTATTAACTTAGAATATAAAAAAATTAGAGAGTATGTAAATTTTGATGTATCTTCTTTTGAGCAATTAGATGAATTTCAAGTAGGATACAGCATTGACACCGATGGAAACTCCCTTGTAACCGATGAGGAAGATACTTGGGATGCAAATTGGATTGTTATTGCATATGAAACTATGTGTGGAGATCCAATTATTATTGACTTAAGTGAGGAAGGATACCCTATATCTTCACTCATGCACGGAATGGATAGTTGGAGTGGTGGCGATTTTCTTGCAGATTCCATGGAATCATTTATTAATTTTATGAAAGATATAGGTGATTTTCTAACTGAGAAACAAGTGTTAGAAGGTAAAAGAATGATACTAACTAAAGAATTGGATATATTGTTAAATGAGTTTTTGAAAAGAAATAAATTTACTGATTTTGAAATATGGCACTCTTTATTAAGTCCGTTATTTGATATTGCAGAAGAATACGAGCAAACAATGGAGAAAAAAGTAAAAAAGATGAAGGAAGAAGGAAAGAAAATAACGGAAATTGCCCACATGCTTAATATAAAACCTAAAGAAGTGTATGAGTATATTAAGAAAGTTTAATAGTGCCTCTTCACTTTAGAGAGAATAACCAGGCACGATAATGGAGCGATACAGGCAGAAAATGCTTGGATTTTTTATAAAGCCCAAACAAAAATCTGCTGAAGAAGAATCCATTTTGATCAATCTTTTTTCAAAATGGATTCTTTTTATTTATCGTAAAACTTAGGATTAAGAGTTGTTTTTGATTAGACTTTATTTCAAAGCGAGGGCATTGGGGTTTCGAGGTAGCTCTGCATGAGTAAAGATACTTACAAAAAATCAATGAAATCCAAAAGAATATCCATAAGTGAATACGGTATGGAGAAGGGGAATGAAGGACGACGGACGCGAAAGGTGGCTACAGGGATGAAGTATGGTGAAAATACTAAGTTAGTTGAGGAAGTTATCGAGTATATACAAAAGAGAAGCTTATTTGATAGGAATGATATAAAGTTACATGAATTATTACATGACATTGAAATGACTCATGATTTTGATAAAGCACAGGAATTGGCTTGGTCTCAAGATTTGGATGTTACCCAAATCATTTGGGATGATATGAAATCGGATGAAAGTGCAAAATTATTAGAAGGAACTTATAATCCTACTATGGAATCAAAAAAAGAGATGTTATATGAAGTTTTTTCTGATAACTATAATTATTATCAGGAATTTATTTCTATTGACCATATAAATATTCTTGAAGAAGTAGAAAGAGACCTTGAGATGTGTGCACTAAATCGTTTAGTAAATGGAAAAGTGGATAATTTTTATGAAAAGGTATTTAAGGTATATAAAATGGGAGGATGGCCTTGTGGATGGAAAGGTGAGTACATGAAAGGGAAAATGATTGTCTACTTACCAAATGAAAAATGAAGGCTTACATACCGACATACTTTATGAATTTCATAAACTCTATTGTGAAACGATTATAGAGAGATGACAGGCGATACGTTTAAATATCTTGATCGTTTAGGAGGGATTATTAAATGATTAATCTATTTAATATTCCAGATTTAATAGAAAAGTCAGCAGCGAATGATATTGAAATTCAAGCAGTAGAAAATCGTATGAATGTTACATTACTTAATGTATATAAGGGATTATTGAGATGTACAAATGGCTTTTCAATCGGTGGTGGGTTACTTATTTATGGTACGGAGCATATTGCAGAGAGGAACGAGGTTTGGGAGGTAGATGAGTATGCGAGGGGGTATGTCTCAATTGGTGATGACGGTGGTGGTAATGTATTTTTAATGGCTCAACATGCAGAGGAAAAAGAGGTGGTAGTAATTGATTCTGGGGACATGAATCCAAGCCATGCTACTGTAATTACCGCTGATTTTAAAAAATGGGTGAATAGTGGTTGTGTAAGTGAAATAGAACAGAAAACAATACATAAGTCATCTGATATTTGTAATATAGTTTTAGTGAAAACTCCTAATGAAGGTTTGAAAGATTTAATAAGAATAAAGAACGTATTAGGGCTTGAGATTTCCGCAATTGATTTGTTAAAGGGTTCAAAAAATTTTCCTTATATATTAGTAGAGAGATTTCCATACGGGAAGGCGAAAAAACTCATTGAAAAATTAGCAATTGATAGTACTATACTGAGTATAGAAGTGACTGGAAAAAACAGTTAATGTTAGAGGGTAGCTTTCATACGAATAGAGAAATCGATATTGATTCAAGAGATTAAATGGAGAGAGTTAAAAATGATTATAAATGATGCAGTTTTTGGTGAGATGGCTATTGTTGAGTACTTATTTGATAATGGTGCAATATTAGATGTTAGTGATCCAAATAGAAATTCACTATTCTCAGCAATTTATGATAGGCATTTTAATATTGTAAAGAATGGTATTGATATTACTGTAAAGTATACAGGGGATACTATGAAAGATTATAAAAGATATGGGAGCTTATGAATTTGCTACTGAAAGAGGACGGAAAATTGCTGAATATTTAAAAATGTACACTTGAGGTCATATATTGAGGTAATAGAAAAGCGTGGAACCCCTACATATAATGAATGTTTCAGGTTTGTTCCTTTTCTTGGGTTAAGCGGATTATAAAGGTTGAAAACTTAGGATCATATTAATTTAATTATCCAATTCATTTAAAAGGAGAAATTTATATGGACTATCAATCTGAGGTTAAGAGATTATATAGTTGTAGATTTTTAAAAAATCAATCGGAATGTGAAGAGTTTGACAGTGTATTAGAAAACTTAGCAGATTGTACTGATAAGGAACTTATTCAAGAGTTGTGTATAGTATTTGAGGATGAAACACAAGCGGAAGAGGTTATGTTTGGTCTAGTTCATTTTATTGAAAGTTTTGAAATGGAAAAATATTTAACGGAGATGCCTAAAGCTTTACCAAAAATGGTTGAGAGTGCAAAAGAGTGGGCAATGCTACTAAACATAAGAATTTTAAATAATGATTTATATAGAAGTGAGTATGCTAAAGTACTTGTAGGAATGAATCATGATATACAACTAATGATAATTAATTTACTTAATGAAATTATTGCTGATAACCCTAAAAGATTTGAGAGGACTGCCAATGAGGTTCTTAGTCAATTACAAGAAGTTCATAAAAATAAATAAGACTTGTAGAACTACTGTATTATAGATAAAACTAAGAACACCCTAGCGAAGAGCTAGGGTGTTTGTGTTATATAGTTTCACCATATGCTTCCGAATTAGGAGCAGGAGTAATCAACGAACCTTTTGTAGCGTTTCCTATAATAGAATGTAGGTGTTTAACGTTTAAATATAGGAAGAAAAACAATTAAGCTTTTATTTTATTTAAAATGGATACTTTATTAGTAGTGAATAGTAAATAATTTTGCTTTACTGTCTTAATTAAAATACGATCAGTTGTACCATATGCTGTTCCAATTCGGATTGCGCTTTTTTCTTCAACACCAGCATATGTATTATCTTCCATTACCTCAGTGATTTCACATAATGGAATATGAATTTTAGAGAATTGCCATGAAATAATTAGTTCATCTTTTGTTTTTTCGACATTAATACCTAACATGTTACCAGAACCTTTCTATAATAAAATTTTACTCTTGCTATTTTATTATAGAAATTTATAGATAATATTTCTATTTTTTTACAGGAGGTATATAATTTTATTCCTATTATAACGAATTCTACAATAGAAAATAGAACGTATATTTGGTATAATCGAAATATACTATATGAAACGATGTACATGAGTTTGAGATTTATGAAAAAAGGCAAGTAATACATAATAATAAATACGCTATAGGATTCAGTTCATGGTATACAAATCAATCGTTAGAAAGGAAAAGAAGTATGAATCAAATTTCATTCGAAGATTTATTTGAAGAAGAAAACAAACTAGAAAAGGTGGAGGTAGCTGAGATCCCCGTACCTTTATCGCCCTTACAAAAGGATATTTTAGAGTTAATTAATTCTGAAGAAATAAGTGCACTTGAGTTATGCGAACAATTAATACGAGCTGTTAAAATATCAGATGAGAGATTCACAACGAATAAGCCTAAAGCATATGGGCAAGTATGCTTACTATTAGAAGGTTTTGTTAAAGAAGAAAAGCTTATTTTTGTCAAAAATGATGAGAAAAGAGATAGAGTATATAAATTGAAAGAAGAAGATTTTAACGAATAAAATGTATAAAGTATAGTAATGAAATAAGTAAGTCCTCATATTTGTGTTGAAAGATTATTTTTACATAAGTGTGGGGATTTTTTTTGAGGGAGGATGTATGAAAGCTATATTGCTAATAATTTTACGGAGCTTTTAAATAAGTTACATGATTAATAGTGGGAAAGGATTCAAACTTATCTGGCAGTGATAAATGAAAATAGTTACATAACCTTGATCCTAATAAAGTGGAGATTAAAATGAAACCGAATAATTTTACAATCGCAATGTATCCTACAGTAGCATTTAACGAAGAAGAGATATTAAATCGTCTTTTAGATGTATTGGAGTCAAATGAAAAATTTGCTCCTACTCATTGGAGGAACTGTGAAACAGTGAAGGTAGAATATAACCGTCAGGAAATTATAGAAAAGTAATTTCGGAGCGTAGAGTATGTGAAGTTCACCTGTATCGTGATAAAACAGTGCACTAGTAACTCTAAAATCAACCATTATGTATGTTTTGGGGTTACTTGACGTTAACTCTACATCAGTAGAGTTAATAAATTATTTAAATAAAAAACTGTTAATATACAACTAGAATTAATGACGGGTTATATTCACTTAAGAATATAACCCTATTTATTAGAACCAGTAGTATATAAGGAGATTATCCCACGAGTTATTTGCAAATATTAGACGCTGTAAAAGAAAAAAATATTGACTTTTATATCATTATTGATGTTGTCCTCAATTTTCCTCATGTAGCACTTGAAAATCAGTAACAAGTGAAACAATTTTTCCTGCTTCATCGATTCCCCAATAGGAAGGATAAAATCCATCTCCATAACCTGAACGGAATATAATGATATTACTTCCTGTTTCCTCACACACCACGCAATTTCCCCAATCTTCATTATGTTCTGTTAGTATGTCATCTATAAGATCATCATACAAACTAGTAAATTCTTCTCCTAGTTCTTGTTGTAACCTGTCTTCTATTTCTTCTAACTTACCAATTGCTTCAACATCTGCAAAGCAGCCTAAGCCTGTATCAACTGGGTAACCAAAAATATATCCGTCTTCCAGTTCACTGACATTTTGTCCTGGTTTTGTTGCCATCTTCCATCCTACCGCTTTTGACTCCGACAATTTCAATTCAGCACCAGCAATGACTCCATCTTCCTTATGCCACCAAGCAACAATTGGATATGTACCTGGCTGAATTGTTTGTTCGAAGTGATTTTCATTAAAAATAAGAGGATCACAAGCGACAATTTTACCTGAAGTAACTTTCAACTGTTCTAGTGCTTCGGAACGCAGAGCCTCACTATCCGGTTTAGATAATTCACGTAATAACTTTGACATAATGTTTCTCTCCCTTTCCTTTTAAAATCTTTGTTGGTGCTGCCTCCCATATATTTTTATATGAGTTACATTTGTGTTCTGTGGTATTTCTAGCGCCTTTGTATGTTTCTATAACTTCAATATTATCGCTATGAACTTCTAAAAACTCTGCGGCATATCGTACCTGCGTTTTTCTAATATTTCCGCAACATATTCTTCATGCGTTTTACGTTTTCGGATATATTGCCCCGTACAAGTGTAGATAGAACAAACCTTTATTCATTGAAAAATATAACAAATGAATTTGACTTTAAAATTAGACCCAGTGTTGAGGATGTAAATAATAATCCACCCGTTGATTATATTATTTTAAGGGTGAAAATGCATTAATTAAAAATTCAATAAAAGAAGATCGAACTAGATAGTCTTTCTAGATTAATCTTCTTATTTTATATTCTCAAGGGATATCCCACTTCACTGCGACTCATTGCAATATGTCTACTTCTGTGACACATTACACAATTGTACAGAGATAATGAAGTAATATGAAAAAAAATATAAAGATTTAAATTTAATCCTATATATTTTTTATAAATTCTAAAAGTAAATCCCTTATTTTTGGTATGATTGACAGAGACTATTTAATTTCTTATGAATATTCTTGAAAAGGAAGTCATGCTGTATGAAATCAATAAATGTAAATGGGAATATATATTATATTGAATCTGTTCCTTTTGAAGATAAGAGTGAGCAGGATGAAGAAGGATACTACGAATATTTTTACAAAGGAGTCAATTTATCGTTTCACTCGGACAAAGAAATAATTAAAGCCCGAATTTATGACGACGAAGAAATAATATATTTCTTAAAAAATCCATTTCTTGCTTTTGGTAAAGATTTTGAAGCTATAAAAGTATATATAATTAAAGAATATGATGTAAATAAATTTAAAATTCCAGGTGAAAAAAAGCCTATATAGAATTATAGCTATAATTCTATATAGGCGTTACCATGACCAATTATAATAAAACAGGAAAACTCACAAAGTACTTATGCCTGTGGGCTATGAAAGGAATGTATTCGAAATTGAGTAAATCAAGTGAAATAAGTAGATTTGAAAATAGATTCTCAGAAAATGTGATTGAAATAGCAGCTGTCACAGGGGCATTAGGAATCGGTGCATCAAAAGGCGGTGACAACATTTTGTGGACTGCGTCAATTGATTTGATTGCGTGGAAAGAAAAGACTTACATAACAATGAAACGATTAGAAAAGAAGACATACGACTGGCATGGTTGGTTGATGATGCAATTAGTTATTTCGGATAAACGTGATGTGATTTGTTAGGAGGTGAAGTTAAATGAGAAATGATTTAACATGGCCAGTACCGGATGAGACAGTTTCAGCAGAATATATAGACAATGTGGGAAAAGGGATAGGGTATATATTTCCAAGTGACTATGTAGAATGTGCTACAAATAATAATGGTTCAGCTGTATTACCTTATAAATTTGAAATAGATACGATAACAAAGGCATTTGGAACTTTACTTTCTTATGATGTAGATAGTAGAGAATATATCGTTAAAGTATATAACCAGTATATTTCTACTCTACCAAATGAATTGGTGCCATTCGCATTTGACCCAGCAGGAAGTTTAATCTGCTTTGATTATAAAAATCATAAAGAAGATCCAATTGTCGTCTTTTGGGAACATGAGGGGGCATGGGAAAAGGAAACATTGATGGAAAGTGAAGGGATTACGGCTGAGGAAGCAGAGGAAAGAGCAAGAGAAAATGTATACCATATTGCTAATAATTTTACGGAGTTTTTAAATAAGTTACATGATTAATAATATTATTCATATGAAATGGTTCGTATAAATGTAAGCAGCAATAAAAGGAGAGAGAATGATGGACTTAGAGCATTTAAAAAAAGATATTTGGTATGGAAAAGTTTCTAATCATACAATTGAAACTCTTAAGTCTAACTTAAGGGATAGTGCAACAGAGACAGAATCCTTTATTTTAATTAACGAATTGTTAAAGTTAGGTGATTTCTCCGTAAAGGGGTTACTAATTGAACTTATGAATAGTACTCGAAATGAGCTTGTTTTGCATTTATGCACTAGACTATTTTGTTCAGTAGCTACTCATGATGATTTATTAGAAACGAATAATTTGAAATTCCTTTCAAGTGCTTCAGAGGATGGAGTTCATAATTTTGTAGTAAGTGCTAGTGAAACTCTTTCATATCATGTAGTACCATATCTTTTAGCATTACTAGAAGAGTGGGAAGATACCTTTGTTGAAAAAGCTATAAGAAATGAACTTTCATGGATGCTTGGAATTAAGGACGAGTATTATGAAGTATCGTTAGAAGAATTTAATGAAGCTTATTCTAAATTTATCGAAAATAACGATACGCAAGAATACTATTATCGTAATAGACTATCTTTTCCTGGAGATTTGGCAAAGGAGTTAGTTTCGGAAGTTATGAGTTCTTTAAGAGATAGAACTACTTATAATGTTGTTACTATACCTTCCGTTTTATCAATTTGGAGTGGAATCAAATGTCCTATTCAATACGATACGATAATAACAAATGAAAAAAATAGAGAGTTGATGTCATATATCGATGTTTTAACAAAGAAAGAATGGAAGATTGGTAAAAAGTATTTTTATGGACATGTAGTCGTATAAGAAAGCAATATACGAGTAAAATCGAATACAGAGTGTATGATATACAGGAGGATAAAATGATCTCACCACAAGATTTTTTAGTGAATTGGAATGAAGAAATATACGGTTTAATTCATTATAATGAAAAAATCATTCACTCGTTTTCCTTCTCGAAAGAAACGAAAGACTTCTTAATTAAAGCAGGTTTTCCCGAGTCTGCTCCTCCATTTCTTACATTTGAATCTGCGGATAACGGTGGCGGGATAAGGTTGAGCAAGATACAAAATGAATTAGGTACGATGTATGATAAGTTTATATATTTTGGATTTACTGGTAGTGGGAATCCAATCTGTATTGATGAATCTAAATCACAACTCGTATATATAGATTATGACAATGAAAATAAAGTCGTTCTTATAAATAGTACGATAGAGAAGTTTGCAGAATCTTTACTTGTCTATGTGGAATTTATAAAAGAAGTAAAGGCTGCCAATGGAAGAAAGGCTTATATTGAAAAAAATATACCTGAAGATTTGGTGGAGTGGATTTCTAGTGCACTTCAAGAAATTGATGCAGTTGCTTTAACGGAAGGATGTTTTTGGACAGAAGAACTAGGGAGTTTTAGTGAATAAGTGTAGATAATACTAGATGGTATTTTTAGTGTGGGAAAAATAAAAATACATCTAGTAGCCCAATTAAATCTTAAAAGACATAAACACATCAAGAAGGTGAAAAAATGATATTACCAGAGGATTTTCGGGAGAAATGGGATGTTAATAAAGATGGCCCACTCATTACATTTCCTGAAAAAGAATTAATAAACAAAAACTTTTCAGCTGAAGTGAAACGATTTTTGTCTATAGGAGGCTTGCCAGAAACACCGCCACCATATTTAGAATTTACTTCATCTCAGTCTTTCGTAAGGTCTATTATAAATGTATTTCATATGCCAGAAGAGTTTCGAAAATATTGGTATTTAGGAACAACAAGTTCTGGAGATCCAATTTGTATAATTGAAAAACAAGAAAAAATAGTATTTCTAAATAATAGTGATGCGTATAAAGAAGTGTTTATGAATTCTTCTATACAACAATTTGCAGCATGTTTATTAGTATATTCAAAAATGATTGATAAGGCAGTAGAGATAAATGATAAATGGTGAGGATGCCTTTATCGATAATAATATACCAGATTGTACAATAAGTTGGTTGAAGGAAGAAGTGAAAAAAATTGATGATAAGTGTATGGAAAAGGGTTCTTTTTGGTGTATGGAAATTGAGAGCTTATATGAATAATTAGAAGTGAAAGAAAAGAATAAATGGAGTACAAAGAAGAAAGTGACCGTATTTGGACTGATATTCTTTGTATTTATTGGATTATCTATTATCGAAGGGTATCAGAATAGTAAACTAGTTGAAGAAGGTACATCATTACATGCAGAAATTGTAGGTAGGCATGTAGAGGAGGAATTCATATTTACACACCCAACATTAGTAGTTGAGGTAGACGGTAAAAAGCATAATGTATGGGTAAGTGAAGAGACATATAACGGAGCAGAGTGGTTAGGTAGACTAAAAGTCATCAAAACAAAAGATGGTAAAGTGGAGAAAGACCCTAGATATGAGGGTGAAGACTTAATCACGAGTTATTAAGGGACAAGATAAGGTTCCTATAGTGGTAGAAAGAAATGGTTCACTATTTGTTTTAAATAATGTAAGTGGAAAGAACGAATTCGAGGATTTCGAACGTGGTTGTTTATAGAGGTTTCGAATAGTTTAAATGAGTTGATTTCTAGTTTGAGATTACAAAAATAGTAAAGTGAAGAATGTTTATATGAATTATAGACCGGCTAGAGGGGCGTGGAAAAGTGGAATATAGTGGAATGGCTTCAGTTTGGTTTGGAATTTCTAAATCACTCCAAAATCTTGAGGAGTATGTCGATATAGATTACACGATAGATGGTGATTCAGTTCATTCAAAGTTTGGGACGAGCTTTGAATTCGGTTATTATGATGAAGATAATATTGAAATTTGTTTTTATAAGAATAATAAAAGGGAAATTGAACATATTTTAAATGATTTTTCTTATAGTGAACGAATTATTCCTAAAATAAAAAAGCTAGTAAATGGAGATAGTTTAGCGAACGATATTAACTTTGCTATTGTTCTTTATGATTTTAAATATAATGAAGTGAAAAGAGAGGATATGTTTGATGGTTTAGAGGTTACATTTATTGGTTCTATGCCGTACAGGTAGTTTGCAGGAAGCTGCAAATTCATTTCATAAACACATGGATAAACCTTGTAAAGGAGGGATACAAATGCATGCTTTGCCAAATCGTTTAGAAGAAGTCTTGGAAGAAGATATATATAAACGGGAAGATAAAGGTCAGGTGAATGAAGTAATAAATAGGTTAGGTGTAGAAGTGTCTAATACATTTAGAGAGTTTTATTATCGATTTGCAGGACCTTTTTGGGACGAGCACGTTCCTTATGAATTACTTGATATTATAGATGAAGAGAATAATATTGAATATTACACAATTATTGCTCGAAAGGAACATGGATTTCCTAATAAGTATTTAGTTTTAACGGAAATGACAGCAAATGCTGCATTGGTCCTTGATAGTGTAACTGATAAAGTTTACTCAGTAAATTTTGAAGGTGGAGATGAATTACTTTTAAATGGAGAATTAAAGGAGAGTTGGCCAACGTTTTATATGTTTTTGAAAGAATATTTCAAATGTTAAGTGTTGATGGGAGTTAACAATAAGCAGGGCCACCTTAGTAATAAGTGCGAGAGGAGTGACGGATAAATGACAATGAACGATTCAGTTTTTGGAGAGATTGAATATAATTATGCTTGGGGTAAGCGTATGCTTATAACTTTTATAGGCAATGTAACTGAGATTGATTTGATGATAGATGGTGAAGAAGATGAGATGTTTGATGAAGGGCAGTATGTAGCGTATCAATCATTAATAAAAAATTGGGAAGAGGTACAAACAAGTTTACTACAGTCTATATTAGGCTATTACAAACAAAGGAGATGTGAATTGGGATATGATATTGGAGTGCAAGAAAATTATCCATTAGTTGAAACAACTGATCAAATACTAGAGATGATCGGTTTAGAGGGTATTGTTGTTCCGTATGCAGATATTACGGAAGGGCGAGAGGTTGGAATTACATTTAATTGTACGTGGGATATAGAAAATGGTGTAGGAGTTCGATTATTAAATGAAAAGGTAATGGAAGTAGGTTATCAGGATATTATTTTTTAATATAAGTTAAAAGTAAATGAGGGGATATATAACCTGAATGAAAAAGGTATCAATCTTTATCAGATTGACACCCTAATACGAATCTTTTTTAACACCTTACATACTTACGCTTAAAACCAAGTCTTCCTCTATCAAGTTCTTTCTGAATACTCTCTGTAGCATTTAACAAACTGCTTTTTTTCTTATCACGTTTGATTTCAACTATACCAACTTCTTTTGCAGTCTCAACTGCCTTTTCGTGTAGTGGTACATATGAAATTGCCACGGTGTTTAGGAAATTATTCATAGCGGATTTTGTTCGTTCTGGAGAATGATGAATTGTATCTTTCACCATTTCAAGCATATCGGAAATTTTACTTTCGGAAAATTCATTGTCTTTGCGATTTCCTAATAGCCAACAGTAGCAACTCCAGCCGGCAGACATTTTAAGCTCGTCCCCACTTGCAATCCATTTATCAGCAACATCTTGTGCGATATTTGACTCCGATAAAGTTACTGCCACCACATAATCAGATAGCATATAAAAATATGCCCCGTCTATCCAGCGATCAAAATCAGACTCACTCATAGCTTTTGGATCGGCAATAATACCTGCAAAGTACATAGCATCGTAGTTGCCTGTGGCATAAAGTTCTTCAGCTAATTCTTGATTTAATTTTATTTTTTTAGCGATTGGTTTCATGGCACCTGTAGCTACTCCGAATACTGGCTCATGCGCACCGTTAGATATGTATATTTTTTTCGTTCGTTCCTTACCTAGAGCTTCAAGTTCTTGCATAACTGTTTTAAGATCCATAGTTTTGCAACTTCCTTTCTTCATGTGAAAGCCTTTTTAAGCTTTTCGTATTTCATATGTTAATACTAATTGTATTCAAAAGGTATGTCTACTTTCTAAAAGTATCGAAACTTGGTTTGAATTGTAGATGAAATAAAGAGCTAATTAAAAGAATGGTATAATATAGAAAAAATAAGTGATGAAAATTAAATAGGGGGAATTTAATTGGAAATAAAATTGAATCGATTATATAGAGAGATAGCGGAAACGGTTCATGCCATGATTCCAGAAGAATGGGAGAAATTTTATTTTTATGCACAAATATCAGAAGATGGAGGGGGAACTTACTTTTTCTATAACAACTTCAGAAATAAAGAAAATTATAAGTATAGTGTAGAAATTCCTTTTAAATACGAAGTTGATGAAGAGGAGTTTGAAAGGAAAGAAGATTTTTTATATAAATTGAGTAAGGAATTAAGAAATGTTTTCAAAGATAATCAGCAAGAGCTTTGGTACTCTTTTACAATGTCTCTGGAACATAGTGGGGAATTTAACATGCATTTCGATTATACAAATTGGTTCGATACAGAATATAGTTTTAGTGATCAGATGATTATTTGGAAACATAAATACTTAGGTGAAGTACCAATTGATGAAAATGATAAAGCGCTAATTCATAAGTATGACAATGAATTTCCGAATAATCCTATTTGACTGAAAGGAAAGAAGAAATGGTTTTTATAAAAATCATGAATTTTAAAGCGTAAGTTGAATGAGAATATATATTCATAATGGAGGACGCTATTAATGGAAGTACACGGAATGGTTTCAATATGGTTCGGTAATATGCAAACGCAAGATCAGTTGGATACATATATAGATGTTACGTATGATGAAGAAGGAGACTCTATACCAGCAAGATTTTTTGTTGATTTTAATATTGATATGATTGATGTAGATGAAGATTTTATTGAAAAGGAAGTGTTAGAAGAAGCGAGTGATGACATTTCTATGTTATTAACGGGATGTTCATATGATGATAAAATACTTTCTCGAATTAAGGAAGTAGTTAAATTAAATAAATCCTATAATTCTATCGTTTTAATTTATAATTTTCAATATGACAATTCAGTAAGTAATTGTGAAGGTTTTAATTTTGTAACTGCTACAAGTTATCTATAGTTAGAAGTAAAGTACAGTAGAATAAAAATGATTTGTATAGTTTTTCCAATAAATATTTGGTATGATGGTGAATGGGAAAAATATACAAGTTGTTAGTTTTTCAAAAAAGGGGGATTGAATTGAAAAGAACGCCTGAATTTGTATTAGGTTTAATTGGTGGCATTTTGGGAATTATTATTTCTATAATATTAATAGTTGTAGCGTTTAATATTATGGAAGGTGTTGATTACGAACTTTTAGCTTATTACTCTATTATTTTAACGGTTCAAATAGGGTTGTTCATTTTATCGTGTTTAGTAAACAAGGTTAATAATAAAGTTTATGGAGTTTGTATGATTGTGATTCCTATAGTTATGTTATTTATGTCATTATTCTTTTTACTTATTCCGACAATTTTACAAATTATATCTGGTTCATTTGCATTTAGAACATTAAAGTTAGAATCGAATGTAAGCTAAATATAATTATTAACGTCTGAATATTCGGTTTTTTAAACGTTTTCGTTTGCAGTTCAAATTAACATAAAGCACAAAGTTGTATGCTTTAGGAGGAGAAATAAATGATTATTTGGTCTGGTTGGGGTTTTTTAGTCGCAATTATTGTAATTATTAATACTCTTTTGGGTAAGGCTATCTTTGGATCTATAACGGGGGACGCTACATATTTTCAAGACCATAGTTGGCCAATGGCGGTAATGTTTATTATATCAGGGGTTATGTCTTGGTATTTAGGTAAATATATTAATAAGCCAGATGGTAAAGTTTATATAGATGCCGAAACTGGTGAAAAAGTTATGTTTAACAAAAAACACTCGCTATTTTTTATAAAAATGGAATATTGGGGACCAATTTTAGGAGTTATTGCAGTTGTAACTTTAATTACAAGATAAAAAAAGAGGATGGGTATAGTAAGAGTAATCTATTCAAGTAGAAGGAGAAATCAGTCATGAATGCAAAGAAACTACTAGGGGTAGCAGTTCCGGTCATGTTGTTATTTGGTTGTGGAGTTTCTGAGAAAACGAACACTTCTAAACAGGAGAAAACGGAAGAGTCTAAAGTAAAAGAATCGAAGTCTAATAGTAAGAAAGAAAAAGTTTCAAAGGAAGACTATCCTAATAAAGTGTATAAATTAGGGGTAGAGTTTGATAAGTTGTTTGCGGAGCATAACAATATTACAAGAGAGGTTTTTGACGGTAAGAAAAAGAAATCAGATATAGTAGATAGTGTGAAAGAATTAAATAAAGTGTTAGATAAATTTGAGTCGATAGATCCCCCTGCAGAGTATGTAAATCAACAAAAGGATTTTGAAAAAGCAATTGGTTATTTTAGAGAGTCTTTTTCTTTAATAAATGAAGTATTCACCCGAAAAGAAAAAAGAGAAAAAGGCGATAAGACTGATAAAGAGTTAATGGAGAAATCCGAAAAGTTAGTGAAAGAAGGAGATATTTACTGGCTTAAGGCATTCAAAGATCTTGAAGGGGATATTAAAATCGGTGACGGTACAGTATCTGTGAAAGATTTGAAAGAGTTAGATAAGAAAGCTGGAATTAATACGGATAACGTTATGAAGAATGTGAAAGATGGTACGGAATTAATCGGTAATTGGGGATTCAAAGGAACAGACGGTTTCATTATGTCACTTATTCTAAAAGGTGATAAGACATTTGAAACGTATGGTAAAGGTGAGTATCCAAATAAAAAGAATTATATTGAAGGCACTTGGGAATATGATAAGGAAGCTTTTACAATCTATTTACATCTCAATAAACGTTTAGTAGACGGTGTAGAAGATACAATTCAAAAAAAGAAAATAGCATATAAAGTTCAAGATTATGATGGGGAAAACTTGCAATTATTTAATGAGACGTCATTTCATACAATTAAGTATGTGAAGCAAAGTTAAAGTTATGTAGGACTAGGTTTAAATGGCCTAGTCCTTCATTAAAGAGTGGGTATGTAAAGAATATGTTATCTTTCGTTCTGTTTACTTAATATCATGTTATTCTTTAATAGAGTAATAAATGGAGTTTTGCATTAAATATATGAGGTTGGTTACAAATGATAAAGAAATTTACTAGATTAGTATTAATAGTGGTTATCCCAATCAGTCTTATTACAGGTTGTGGGACTGCTGAAAAAACTGAAGCACAAAAGCCGAAAGCGGTACAAACGGAGAAAAAGGACTATATGGATTACTCATATGGTAGCAAAGGTATATTAGTAAGTGGCAAAGCGAAAGAACGGCAACAATACGAGATTGGATATATGGATGATAATAAATTAATTGGGATTGATGAAAATATTGAAGACTGCATTATTTTAGATAATAAAGATGAAGCAGGTCTCATTTGGAAACAAATAGAGCGAGGATCTATTATTGAAGTGCAATACGGTAAGGATCGCAATGATATCGTAGGCGTGCAATTCGTAGGAGATCGTGAGTCATATGAAATTAGTGATAAGTTTGATCGGAATACGATAAATGAGATTGTTGAAAACGTTAAAGGGAATTTGTAATAGATGTATTTCGATAGTATAGGATCTCTTATTATGAAATTGTATGCCAGTTATTTGTCTAAGTTTAAATTGATTATTTTGACGGTATTTGTAATTAGTTGTAAAATAATGTTTGTTGATGAATTTTATAAAAAGTATGTTAGATGAAATTCATCTGTAGGGATGACATATAAATATTTTCTTAATGGGTATAAAATATGATAATTTAAATATATGAATAAAAAGAAAATGCATTAAAAGTACATAGTAGATTCATATTTTAAAAAATTAATGTGACAATAAAGGGAGGTTGAGATACATACACGGCGGGAATGTGTATGTATCTATTATAATAATGAATAAGACAATCAAACAACAAGTAATCGCACTATCAACAAGTCTAGTGATTTTAGGGAGCGTACCTTTATCAGCATCAGCAGAAGAGATCAACAAATCTCAAACTGATCAACTTAATATTGCCCAAGGAGAACACGGAACGAGCGGATTAAATTATTCTAATTTCAAGTTGGAAGTTCCTGATCATGTACAAATTAACGAAGCAGAAGTATCTGAAAATGAAAAAATGCTTTTAGAAGAATATAAGCATAAACATGATGAAACAGAAGAATTAAACAAAATGCAGGATGCTAAGAAGGGACAAGTAGCAGAAAAGGAAGCTATTTCAAACATTGAAAAGGCATTTGAATCTGTAGATGGTCGAAATGATGGATCTGATCGTCAAATGAAACCTGTTGCAAAGCCAAGAGGTATTCAATATAGTGCACAGAGTACGAAGAAATATGGAACACTTGCAGGAGTTCCATTTGTGGAGTGGATTGTTCCAGCAGGAAATCCTGATATTCGTCCTGCGAATCCGATGAAAGCACGTTACATTACAATCCATGAGACCGCAAATACAGCCGCTGGTGCTAATGCTGAAAATCATGCGAAATATTTATACAAGCAAGCAACTGAAGGCACTTTCCGAACAGCTTCATGGCATTTTACTGTAGATGATAAACAAATTTATCAACACTTACCAACAAACGAAAATGGTTGGCATGCAGGAGATGGAGATGGTTCAGGAAACAGGGAGTCTATCGGTATCGAGATTGCGGTTAACCAAGACGGTGATTACAATAAAGCGTTAGAAAATGCAAAACGACTTGCAGGTTATTTAATGAACAAAGAAGGAATTGGTGCAGATCATATATACAAGCATCAACAATGGAGTGGGAAAAAATGTCCTGACATTTTAATTTCACGAGGTAATTGGGCTGGTTTCGTACAAGGAATTCAGTGGTATGCAAATATAAATGCGCAGATTGATACGCCTTTACAAGATAAAAATGACTCATTTAATCCAAATGAAAATAATCCAGCTGAACCTAGCATGGAACTAGTGGTAAATGGTAGTGGCATCAATGTACGTAGTGATGCGGGCATTGAACATCGTGTTGTACGTAAAGCTTCAAACGGAGATCGTTACAAAGTATTAGCGGTTAAAAATGGTTGGTATAAAGTAGGTAATGGAGAATGGATTTTCTATGACCCAAGTTGGATTAAAATTAACTACAATGTACCAAAGGAAGAAGTACAAAAGCCTAAGGAAGAAGTACAAAAAACAAAAGATGATATTACAGGTGGATGGTTTGAAGGGCATATTCGTAAATTAAACAGTCTAGGTATTATGCAAGGCGAAGGCAATGGTGTATTTGCTCCATATCGAAATGTAACGAGAGCGGAGTTTGCGAAATTAATCTCGAATGCTCTTAAACTACCAGAGGGAAATAAGTCATTTGTAGATATTAATGAGGCACATCCATCACTTCATGACGGTATTAAACGTTGTGCAAGTGCAGGAATTATTAATGGTCGTGGTGAAGGGATTTTTGATCCTAACGCACCAATTACTCGTGAAGAAGTATCTATTATGATTGACAAAGCATTACGATATAAAGGAATTACAGGTGAGTTAGTAGCATTACCATTTACAGATAAGCATTTAATAACATACAAAGAATCGGTTCAACGATTATACAGTTTAAAGGTAGTTAATGGTATTGGAAATAATGAGTTTGATCCTCGAGGCACAGCAACTCGTGGTCAGGCGGCTGCCTTTATTGTGAAGATGTTAGATTCAATGCAAAAATAAAATGAAACTTTAATCAGTGAGGGCCACTCGCATTGCAATCAAGCAGTTTATTCACCAAATTTTGAAATGAGAGTTTTACTGCCCGCAAATAGCAGAAGAAATTGTATGTAGAAGCTGACATTGGTAGAAGTAAAAAATAAGAAGAATTTGAAAGGAGCTATCCAAAATAATAATTTGGAATAGCTCCTATTTAGTAGGAAGAATAATTGTATTTGATAGATTGTAATGTAGAATGCCCTTCCAAGCCCCTCATAAGCCCCTACCAAGTAATAAATCACTAAGAAAAAACAAAAGCAAAAACAAAAACAACTACAAGAACAAAACAAGCGCGAAAAAATGAAACCGGCGTTGTAGTAGTAAAAAAATTGTAATTCGAATGCTAAAACCATTCCCGCATTCCTATCTTTATAATGAAGGATTAAAATTTTCCTATTTACTAGCAAAGAGTGGAGGGAAACATATGGCGGTATACCGTAATGTGCAGGTGAACTTTTGGCAAGATGAATTCATATTAGATTTAACGCCAGAGGAGCGTTATTTTTACATATATTTGTTAACTGGTACGAAAACGAAGCAATGTGGTATCTACATATTACCGAAGCGTGTGGCAGAGCTTGAAACAGGTTATAGTATGGAGACTGTTGAGAAGTTGCTAAACAGGTTTGTTGAGTATGGAAAGATTCTATATGATACGGAAACGAAAGAGGTATTCATAATAAATTGGTTACACTATAACCCTATTTCAAATACGAATGTGGAGAAGTGCGTATTACGTGAGTTAAAGACTATAAAAAGTAATGAGTTCATACATATATTTTTACGTAAATGCCTTGAAAAAGAATACAAGATTCCATTAGTACTGCAGCATTTTGGTATGCCAAAAGAAGAGGATAATAGTAGTTCACAAGTAGTTATTGAAGAGAAAGAAGAAGCGGAAGAGATAGAGGTGGAAACCATAGAAGAGGACGTTCCAAATAGTGAAGTTTATAAGTTTTATGAACAAAATATTAGTAGTTTATCCCCATATATTGTGAAGGAATTGAAGAATTGGATACAAAGACTTTCTGGAGAGAAAGTGTTAGAGGCACTTAAAATTGCGTTTGAAAATAATAAGAAAACGTTAGCTTATGTGAAGGGGATTTTGAGGAATTGGTGTAAGAAAGGACGAGTAGATTTTAGTGAAGGAATGCATAGGAGAGAAGTATTTGGTTCGTATGATCCATAGTTTGGATAAGGATTTTTTCTAGTCTAAAAGGTTCTTTTACTATAGAAGCGAATAGTGTGAGAAAGGGGTGGTTATATGGAAGTCGTTATAAAGAAGAAACGAAAAAGGGGAAAAAGAATTTTTATTTGGGCTAGTAGTATCGTTCTTTTGTTAGTTATTTCCGCTGCGATTTTTTTGAACATATATACGCTGAAATCTATGCCAAAGATAGATGGAACGATAAAGCTAGAGGATTTACAACAGGCTGTTACGGTGAAGCGTGATAGTAAAGGTGTACCGCATATTAGATCGGAAACTGCACATGATTTATATTTTTCACAAGGATATGTGCAAGCGCAAGATCGTTTGTTTCAAATGGACTTAAGTAGAAGACAAGCTTCTGGTATGTTAAGTGAAGTTGTTGGGGAAGCAGCTGTTGACCGAGATAAATTGTTTCGAACACTCGGTTTACGGCGAGCGGCCGAAGCTTCAGTTAGTCAATATAATGGAGAAGCGAAAGATGCCCTGCAGTCATTTGCTGATGGGGTGAACGCTTTTATACGTGAGGCGAAAAAGGAAAAGAAATTACCAGTTGAGTTTACTATATTAGGTTATGAACCTGCTGAGTGGTCAATTGTTGATACTTTAACGATTGGGAAGTATATGGCGTTTGACTTAGGAGGACATTGGCACGGACAGGCATTTCGATATTGGGCGCTGAAAAATCTTCCGAAAGAGCAAGCGAATGAGCTATTTCCTGCATATCCGAAAGATGCTCCTAGATTTCTAGCTGAACTGAAAAATACAAATGTGGACGTAGCACAAAGTTTTTCAAAAACGATAATTCCGCCGGAGTTTAACGGTAGTAATAACTGGGTTGTGAGCGGTGAGAAGAGTGCGTCAGGTAAGCCAATTTTAGCAGATGATCCTCATTTATCTCTTGCGACGCCTTCTATTTGGTATCAAACGAGACTTGAAATGAAAGGTTTAAATGTGAGTGGCGTTATTTTCGCTGGAGTACCAGGTGTTATATTAGGACACAATGACAAAATAGCGTGGGGTGTTACGAATACAGGGCCTGATGTGCAAGATTTATATATTGAGAAGAGAAATCCTAATAATGAAAATGAATTTCTGTATAACGATAAATGGGAGAAAGCTACCGTTGTAGACGAGTCTATTAAAGTAAAAGGCGGGAAGACAATTCCTTATAACGTTACGATTACGAGGCATGGACCAGTAATTTCAGAGTTTGCGGATAAGGGGAAGGAGAAAACGAAAACAGTATTCTCTTTAAAGTGGACAGCTTTAGAACCGTCAGCTGAGTTAAAAGCTGTATTAAATATGAACAAAGCAAAAGACTGGAATGAGTTTGAAACCGCTCTTCAAGATTTTCATACACCAACCCAAAACTTTGTGTTTGCATCAAACGACGGCACAATTGCTTATAAAGCGAATGGAAATATACCAGTGCGTAAAAAAGGTGATGGTAGCTTACCTGTTCCAGGATGGACAGATGAATATGAATGGGAAGGGTATATCCCGTTTGATCAACTTCCAAAAGTAATTAATCCAAAACAAGGGTTTATTTCAACTGCGAATAATAAAATTGTTGATGATGATTATCCGTATCATATTAGCAATACGTGGGCGCAGCCATATAGGCAAATGCGTATTCAAGAATTTTTGCAAGAGAAGGAAAAGTATACGGTGAAAGATTTAGAAGAGTTACAGATGGATCAAAAGAATTTATATGGGAAAGAGTTTACTCCTATATTTTTAAAAGAGTTAAATAAAGCATCTTTAAATGAGGTAGAGAAAGAAGGCGTAGACCAATTAACAAAGTGGAATTTTTACGATAGTAAAGATGAAGCAGCACCATTAATATTCCATTTGTTAATGAAAGAGATTTCAAATACGTTATTTTCAAAAGAAATACCGAAAGATGTAATGGAGTTATTTGAAGGGAAGTCACAAGTTGTTGATGAATTGATTCGAAAAGAAGTAGCGGGAGAAAATAGCGTTTGGTTTACGAAGTACGGAGGTTTCACAAAAGTTGTGCATACATCGTACGAGAATGTAATGAAGAAATTGCAGAAGGAATATGGACCCGATATTGGAGAGTGGAGGTGGGGCGATTACCATCAACTCGCTTTTACACATCCAATTTCGAAATCATCGAGTATGTTAGCATTACTCGCTTTTAATCGTAAGAAACCAGTTCCGATTGGTGGGAGCCAAGTTACCGTGCAAGCAGCGAGTTACGGCGAAAACGGCATTGTAAATCACGGGGCGTCTTGGAGATTCATTATTGATACGAAAGATATGTCAAACGGTTATCATATCGTAGGGCCAGGACAGTCGGGCCATTTTAGAAGCGATTGGTATCATGATCAAATAGATGATTGGGTAAATGGCACGTATCATACGACTACATTGAATACGGAGGGGATAGAGGGGAAGGTGCTAAATTTAGAACCGAAGTGATAGGGTGTTTTTGTTTGTGGAGGGAACTAGTAATACTCTTTTTGATAATGAAAGCTTATCATTTAGAACATAACCCAGTTCTTAAATAATTTTAACAGCCAGCCTACTATCATTTAATTTGATAGTAGGCTGTTTCCATCTTCGAAATACGCTGTAGCAACTTCTTCAGGATTACGATTATTTCCACATGCTGTAAGTGCTGTAACTAATAAAGTCATTACAACTATTAACATGATCATTCCAGTTTTGAGGGGAATTAGTTAACAAAGACTAGGTATTATTTGCAACAGAACTGTTCCTCTATCCCCCTTGTTTCATCATTTTTCTAGGCCAGCCAACTTGACAAATGTTTTTTTATCAAACTACAATGAAAATCATTATCAATAATATAGGGAGGATACTTTGGTCAATAAATGAAAAACAATATATTTATAGGTTAATAATCAGATTTTGTTAAGTTGTATGTACTATTTTTAGTTTAGCGTTTCCCAGAATGTACACCAATTAATCTCGCGAATTACAAGAAAACTATTATTGAAATGAGGCGTGTATTGTGAAGTTAGACGTGAATGAGTTAGCAGAGTATCTTGCCAATACTCCTTTCCGAGTAGAAGGAGTATATCGTTATGCTAAAAATCCAGGTGTGCCTTTTGCTGAGTCTACAGATTCTTTCCCAGGATTTGTATTTCCAATTACAGGGAAGACGCAATTTCAATTTAATGGTACGCCGTATACTCTTTCCCCAGGAAAAGTTATACATGGGGGTGCAAAAATGACATTAGCCCATAAAATGCTTGGTGAAATAAACTGGGAATATATTCTTGTTTTATATCGGATAAGCAATTCAGAACGAGAAGACTCTGGCTTTACTCATCAGCATTTTGAATTATTAACAGGACAATCTCCTCGTCTTGTCGAATTACTTATGCGTCTTTGGGATGTATATAATCAGCGTGGAGGCATTTCGATGTTTCAGACCGAAATGCTGTTTCGCGAAGCGTTGAATGAAGCTTTATTAAGTGTTTTCAATAGAGAAAGCAATTATGAGTCGCATACTTTATTCGAACGAATATCTAGTTACGTTCGTAAATACTATTATAAAGATATTACAATTCATACACTTACAGAACAAAATAATGTTAATCGAAATCGTCTTTCTTACGTGTTTAGAAAGCATGCAGGTATGGGGGCAGCAGAATATTTATTGAACTATCGTATAAAGATGGCTCAAAAAATGTTATGTACAAGTGATGTGCCTGTACAACAAATTGCGCAGGCTGTTGGAATCGCAGACCCTTTTTATTTTAGTAGAGTTTTCAAGAAGCGAGTTGGCATTTCGCCTACTAAATATCGCGAGAAGTTCATCAATAATCCATACTAATGTCAACATGGGTCCATTCTTATTTGAAAATCACTGTTCTATACTTATGGAGAGTTAAAGGAAACATTGGATTGAAAGTACTTTCATTGAAATCACTCCTTTGTACTATCTGAATGAAAAGTTCTGGCCGGAGCATTTTCTTTTTAAGCGTAATAACGACTTTTTTACTTATATTACTGTAATATAGTGGAATTTGAAAGTGAGGAGGGATTATTATCCATTACCAACCTATTAAACTAAATGACGAGTTATCTAAAATTAACGATTATTGGTATCCACAAGTGATTGGTGAAATGAATGACGATCAAATTCAGCTTTTTAAAGCTAATGGAGATTTTATATGGCATGAGCATCCTAATACAGATAAGCTATTTATTGTGCTTGAAGGGGAGATGTTCATCGATTTTCGTGATGGACAGGTGAAAATTTCTAAAGGCGAGATGTTTATTGTCCCGAGAGGCGTTGAGCATAAACCTTTCACTGAAAAGGAATCCCATATCATGTTGGTAGAGCCTAAAAGGGAAATGGATTGATAATTGTAAAAAGATAAAAAAGGAGCGGAAATCCGTTCCTTTTTTATTTATCTTACTATTTTTAGGAGCTTAGTATGAGTAAGATGTGAATAAAGGATGAATAGCATTTTTATCAATAAAAATTTATTGGATTTTTTGTGGAATATATATGAAACGTTGTATAAAATAATCAAGAAAGCCAAAAATTATAGGGGGAAAGTTGTGAAGAAAAATAAGAGTTTAATAAGTTTTTTAGGAGTGTTTCTTATGTTGTTTTCTTTTTGTTTTCAAGGAAATGTACAGGCAGATGTAAATACTGTTCAATCTGGAAAAATCAAATCAGGAAACGTAACAGTATGGGAAGTTGGAAATGTAGCGAAAGTATTAGCGGATGTAGAGCGCTTAAATTTAAATACAGTAAATGTACCGATTCAAGTAGATATCCCAAATGTGACTTCTACTAACATGGTAATTAATCAAGCGCAAAAGCAACAAGCTATTATTTTAATTCAAGAATTATTAAAGCGTAATATTCAAGTTATAGTGGAACCGTTCCCGTATATTCAGCAGGGGAATGTTGGAGAGACAGAATGGAACCCAAGTAACATTAATGATTTCTTCTGGAATTGGAAGACGGTTATTCTGCAAGATATTTTTAATTCCATTACAAGTAAATACAATGTGTATGGACTAAAGATTGCTTCTAATTTCGTGAATATGGAGTATGCAGAAGGATACTGGAGCGATACAATTGATTTTGTTCGTAATCAGTATCAAGGAAATGTTTTGTATCAAATGAACTGGTGGTTAACAGCAAGCTGGGACCCTTCTTATGAAGCGAAGTTTAAAGAGAAAATCAATCGCCCGTATTTAAAAAAGGTGGATATTGTTAGCATAGACAGTTGGTTTGAAGTTTCAGGAAAAAGAAATCCAACATATGAAGAAGTGAAGCAAAGTTTATTTGCGACAACAGTATATAATCGTGGGCAAAATGTTGTTCAGCAATTGGAACAATTACATAATGCAACAGGAAAGCCAGTTTACTTCGGTGGATTTAACGTTCCAGCACGTGAACTTGGATTACAAAATCCATGGAATCCAGATGTTTCAAATGTGTTTTCGAAAGATGTACAATTAAATGGATGGCGTGCTTACCGAGATGTATTAGAATCGAAACCATATTTTAAAGGTTTTTCAATTTGGTTTATTGGCTCTAATGATAGTACACATGCGTATCAAATACATAGTAAAGAAGCAGAGACAGTTATTAACGGGTGGTACCGAAAATAATTTTTATAAAATAGGTAAGTTTTAAAGTTTACTACATATATTTTTAGTGAAAGGCCTTTCACCATCTTATCACCTAGGGGGCAATCATAATGAAATTTTTGTCTTACCTTACAGTAATTTTGGTGATTCTTGGCGGTTTGAATTGGTTATTGGTAGCGTTAGATTACAATGTAGTTGAGAAATGGTTTGGTTCTATGCCGGCGCTTGTGGACACTATTTATTGGCTCATTGGTCTTTCTGCTATTTATCAAATTTTTGATCGGTTCTTTACGAACGACTAGCTATTATTCTTTCATTATTAGAGTGTTAAGTACGATTATGTACTTAACACTTTTTTATATGTCCATAAAAAAGTCTGCACTTGCAAGCGATTCCATCGCGTCTTGCGACCTAATAATAGAAAACAAATTGACCGTATATTATATTTTAGGTTATAATTCAGAAAGTTTAAAAATTAATAAAAATGAGAAATAGGGAGGTTATGAGGGTAATGGAGAGAGTCTATAATTTTTCAGCAGGACCATCAATACTCCCTTTGCCAGTTTTAGAGAAAGTGCAAAAGGAGCTTGTAAATTATAACGGGACAGGCATGTCTATTATGGAAATGAGTCATCGATCTTCTTATTTTCAAAGTATTATAGAGGAAGCGAGTAACTTACTTCGTGAATTAATGAGCATCCCTGATGAGTATGAAGTTTTATTTTTACAAGGCGGTGCATCATTACAATTCTCTATGATACCGTTGAACTTAATGAATACGTATAAAAAAGCTGGATACGTACTAACTGGCTCATGGTCTAAAAAGGCACTGCAAGAAGCCGAAAAAGTTGGGGAAGTACAAGTAATTGCTTCTTCCGAGCAAGAGAAGTTTACTACGATTCCTAAACTGGACGGTTTACTAAGCGATGAAAAACTAGATTATGTACATATTACAACGAATAATACAATTGAGGGGACAAAATATGTGGATATTCCACATATAGAAAGAGTGCCGCTCGTTGCGGATATGTCTTCAAATATTTTGTCAGAACAATATGATGTTTCGAAGTTTGGTCTTATATACGCGGGGGCGCAAAAGAATTTAGGACCTGCGGGCTTAACGATTGCTATTATAAAAAGAGATTTAATTGGGGGAGCAGATCGCTCTTGTCCGACAATGTTAAATTATGAAACTTACAGTAAAAATAACTCCTTATATAATACACCGCCATCCTTTAGTATTTACGTAACAAAACTTGTACTAGAGTGGTTGAAAGAGCAAGGCGGAGTATCTGCGATTGAAGAACAAAATAGAATGAAATCTTCACTTCTTTATAATTTCTTAGATGAATCAAAATTGTTTACTTCACCAGTTGATCCTGCGTATCGATCACTTATGAACATTCCATTTACAACACCGTCAGAAGAACTTAACAATGAGTTTTTACAAAAAGCGAAGGAACGCGGCCTTGTTACGTTAAAAGGACATCGATCAGTCGGTGGTATGCGCGCTAGTATTTACAATGCGATGCCAGTACAAGGCGTACAGCAATTAGTAAATTATATGAAGGAATTTGAGCTTGAGAATAGATAGGGAGATGGGGATATGTTTCGTGTTCAAACGTTAAATCAAATTGCAGAAAAAGGTTTGCAAGTTTTTACTGAAGAACGTTATGAAGTAGGAGATAGAATCAATCATCCAGATGGAATTTTGCTTCGTAGCTACTCTTTACATCAAGAAGAGTTTTCAAAAGACTTAAAGGCGATTGCAAGAGCTGGCGCTGGTGTAAATAATATTCCTGTCGAGCGATGTACAGAAAAAGGAATTGTAGTATTTAACACGCCGGGGGCAAATGCAAACGCTGTAAAGGAACTCATTATTGCCAGTCTTATTATGTCTTCACGTAACATTATTAATGGTGTAAGTTGGACGAAAAACTTAGAGGGTGAAGAAGTACCACAGCTTGTTGAATCAGGAAAAAAACAATTCGTTGGATCAGAAATTGCAGGGAAACGTCTAGGTGTTATCGGACTTGGCGCAATCGGTGCTTTAGTTGCGAACGATGCGTTAGCGTTAGGGATGGATGTTATCGGATATGATCCTTATATTTCAGTTGAAACAGCTTGGCGTCTTTCTACACATGTGCAAAGAGCATTTAGCCTTGATGAAATTTTTGCAACGTGTGATTATATTACACTGCATATTCCTCTTACGAATCAAACGAAGGGGATTATTGGGGAACACGCTGTAGAGAAGATGAAAAGAGGGATGCGTCTATTTAATTTCTCTAGAGGAGAACTTGTAGATGAAAAGGTTCTTCAAAAGGCATTAGAAGAAGATATTATTACACATTACGTAACGGACTTCCCAAATGAAAATGTAATAAAGATGAAAAATGTAACAGCGACGCCTCACCTTGGCGCATCTACGTCTGAATCAGAAGAAAATTGTGCAGTAATGGCAGCACGTCAATTACGTGAATATTTAGAGACAGGAAATATTCGTAATTCAGTAAACTATCCAAACGTAGAATTGCCGTATATCGGAAAGAAACGAATTACAATTATGCATCAAAACGTCCCGAATATGGTAGGGCAAATTACAGGATGCTTAGCGGAACATCATATTAATATTGCCGATATGATTAATCGTAGTAAACATTCTTGGGCATACACAATGATTGATATCGATAACGGAATTGATGATATAATAAAAGAGAATATTGTAGAAAATATAAGCAAAATTACAGGTGTTGTAGCCGTTCGAATGATTGTGTAAAGGAGAGAGGAATGTGGCAAAAATACGACCGTTTCGGGCCATTCGTCCAGTAGAGGAAAAAGCGGCACAAGTGGCAGCTTTACCGTATGACGTATTAAATAGTGAAGAGGCAAGGGAAGTTGTAAAAGGGAATCCATATTCTTTCTTGCATGTTGATAAAGCAGAAATTGATTTAGATCCTGAACTGTCACCGTATGATGATCGCGTGTATGAAAAAGCGGGTGACAATTTAAAGCAATTTATACGAGAAGAAGTGTTCATACAAGATGAAGAGCCAGCGCTATATATTTATGAACTGACGATGCAAGGAAGAACGCAGTCAGGTCTTGTTGTTTGTACATCTATTGATGAGTATGAAGATGATACAATTAAAAAACATGAAAGAACACGTCATGAAAAAGAACTAGATCGTATTCGCCACGTAGATGTGTGTGACGCCAATACAGGCCCAATCTTTTTAACGTACCGTACAAAAGATGAAGTAAAGCATTTAATTAGAAGCTGGAAAGAAGAACATGCGCCAATTTATACATTTACAGCAGAAGACGGTGTTAAGCATGTTGCGTGGAAGATTGCAGATGAAGATGTAATTACGACTTTAGTAAACGCATTTGAAGATATTCCTAATCTTTATATTGCAGATGGGCATCACCGTTCTGCATCAGCTGCAAAAGTAGGACTTATGCGAAGAGAACAATATCCAAATTACACAGGAGAAGAGGAATTTAATTTCTTCTTATCGGTTCTATTCCCTCATGATGAATTAGCGATTTGGGACTATAACCGAGTTGTGAAAGATTTAAATGGCTTATCAGAGGAACAGTTTTTAAATCAAATTACGCAGTACTTTTATGTAGAAGAAGCACCTGTTTCTCCGTATAAACCAAATGAGCCAAAAACATTTGGTATGTATGTAAATGAGAAGTGGTATAAGCTTACTGTGAAAGAAGAAACATTTGATGCGAATGATCTTGTTAGAGGTTTAGATGTATCTATCCTGCAAGATCATTTATTAAGCCAAGTACTTGAAATACATGATCCGCGTTCTGATTCACGTATCGATTTTGTCGGAGGAATCCGCGGATTAGAAGAACTAGAACGCCTTGTGAACAGCGGCGAATACAAAGCAGCATTCGCATTATATCCGACATCTATGGAAGATTTATTAGCAATCGCAGATGCCGGAGAAGTCATGCCGCCAAAATCAACGTGGTTTGAACCGAAACTGCGTAGTGGGTTGTTTGTTCATTCTTTAAAATAAATAGACTTCTTTAGTTAGAAAAACCGAAATGATTTTTAGTTTCGGTTTTTCTTATTTTGGCTCAGTAAACGTTTAATGTTGATTTTAATGTTAAGATTGAAATATGTAACAACAGGTCGCTACAAAAAAAATGGAGGAAATACGATGAAAATGCAGCTGCAAAAAAGTTTTTATGTTGAATTGAAAAATGCAATTCGTTGTCATTATAACGAACTTTTAACAAGATGCGGTGTTGACACAATATACGGGTACTCCATATTAACAGACGATTGTGTCAATAGCATTGGACCAGTGGCAAATAAAGAAAGACTAATCAAAGTTAATAAATCGGACCCTTTATACAATTATTATAGATACGGAGCTGTTGAGTGGAGCGAATGGAACGATTTTGGAACGTTTGATGAAGTGAACAAAATTATTAAGAAATATCATAATATCGTCGAAGATGACTTTAACATACGAGTACATACACTGTTGAAAGAAACGTTAAATGTGTTAATGGAACTTGAATCAGAAGGGTTGTTTGGAGATAGAGATGATAATCGATTTATTGTCATTTGTGTAACTGATTCATCGAACGAAATCATGATTGAATCAGCTCGATTGCTTAATACATTAAAGACATACGAAGAATATGCTTCAGAATTTGCATAAGAATGAACATAAGTAAAACTGCGCTCTATAAGAGGCGATTTTCATTTAATAGAAAGTCACCAATTAATAGTAACCATTCGTTGTGACGTAAGCATTGAACAATTAGAACCTGATGAAAAAACGTCCAAAGATAATTACGATGTTTATATGTATGAATCAACTTGGAAAAGAAGTAATGCAGGGAAGCTTTTCAGGCATTATTCTTTGATTGGTAGGAAAAGTAATGAATAAGTGGGCCCCCGATGCCTCCCAGGCTTAGCGTTTTAATTCCCTCCATAACGTATACTCTGTTCTTTTCTTAACTATTAGAAAATAGTTGAATAAGCTCGTCAACAAAAAGGGCATTCCTAGTATTACAAGAAATGTCCTTTCCACTAAATTATAGGATATTTTACTAAAATTCAAACTCTAAAATTAGTTTACTAGTTTGACTTGTAAACTGATAATTATAGGATCCTCTCAGGTTTTCTAAGTTACCGGTAGCTTTAATAATTGTTCCTGGGGAATCTAAATTTCCTTTATCAAATATTCCTTGCTCTATAGCTGTGAATGTCCCTTGTTGCCCCTTATAAATTCCTTCAAAGTGTAAAAATCCAGAAATTTTAGCCGTAGCCAAGTGACCATCATTTATATTTGAGTCTAGATAATATAATAAGTATTCAACAAAAGCTTTTCCTTTTAATTCTCCATCAATATCATATTCAACATGGGCAATATTAATAGGGAAATCTTTTCTAGTATCATCAATTAGTTTTTCATCCCATTTACTTACTGTAAATGTTACTTCCATACACGTAAATCCCCCTTTATCATTAGATAAGTAATCTCCATATCATTTAAAAAGTACTAATTCACAGTCATATCTTATAGGAGTGTTTTTATTTATTTGAGCCCTGTCATATCGTTATCTTATCTCAGAATCACCTGCGCCTCCCCATGAAGGACTTACTGTTGTCACGGTGTCTCCTGCTTGTAACCTCTTTGGTTTTATTAACATGTTAACTCCGCTGCTGCAGAATGTAATGGACTACGATTATACAAACTGTATCATTGAAAAACATGATGTATGACATTAGTTTCTTCATCATCAATCCGTTTACCTGCTGGGATTCAAGAATTCAGTCTTAGTGTTGAATATAGGAATAACCGATTTATATTTGAAAATCAAAGTATGCATCATTGCATGAGGAAAACGGTTGTTATTTTTATAACCTGTAACTATAATGATTACAGGTTGGTCGATACCAATCAAAAAAATAAAATCATCATGAATGGAGATGTTACATATGGGTATGAAAAAAATAATTTTAGCAGGTGCTTTAGGAATCGCAGCATTATCAGGAACAAATTTACCAGGATTAGAACTAACAAAAGCGAGTGCAGCTTCTATTGAATCGAATTTCTCGACGTTAGAAGGACGAGTAGTAGAAGTAGATAACGGTGTGATTGTTGTAAAATCTAAGCAATATGAGGAACCTGTTAGTGTGTATATTGATTCACTTTCAAACGTGAAAGTAGGAGATGAAGTAAAAGCTACTGGATCTATGATGCGTAATTTTACAGAATATATGGTTGCAACTGCAGTTGAAAATACAACAAACAAGTTAGGTATGCACATGAAAGAAGATGGCTCACCTAATTATGTAATTGGAGAAGTATCAAAAGTAGGAACGATGGAAGATGAGGGAGACAGTGCTACTAAATATGTTGTAGTTGAGTATCCATCGTTAAATGGGAAGAAAGATATTATTGATGTTTTCTTAACAAAGGGACAAGTATTTAATGTGGGTGAGAAAGTGAAAATTGATATGAAGTATGTAGGGTGGGGCGGAAGTTCTATTAACTGGAACACAGTTGACCATATTGAAAAAGTTCATGAAGCAAAGACGAACGTTGAAAATAATGATGATGTATGGATTTGGTCTTAATAAGGCGAGTATAAGTCGTTATTTGCAATTTTCTCCAAACAATACATGTAAAAACTAAATGTATCATGCAGTACCCATCTAATTCTCATTGCGTATGACAATTAGATGGGTACTTTTTTATTTGAAATTTGTGCAAGTCAATGTTCAGCATTTCTTTTTAAGAGTAAATTACGGGTGAAATCAAAACTTTATTTGCAGTACATAATAAATAATGTTGATTTTTTATCTTATATTAAAATAAAAACAAACCACTGTTCGATTTGAATATTCCACGATATAATGGTGAGAGTTTATGACAGAATAAATATTTACATAAGAAGTGAGGTACGGTATGAAAAAAAGAACGACAGACATTATTTTTATTATTATCGGTGCATTTCTTTTTGCGTTAGGTGTCAATTTATTTGTTATCCCGAACGAGTTTGGTGAGGGCGGGGTAACAGGTATCACGATTATTACGTACTATTTATTTGAATGGTCACCGGGCTTAGTTAACTTAATTTTAAATGCGATTTTGTTAATAGCCGGTTATAAATTTTTAAATAAGATCACAACAATTTATACGATTATCGCTGTAGTTACGAACTCACTATTTCTTCATTTAACAGAAGGCTGGACGATTGCTTCGGATGAAATGCTCGTAAATGCCATTTTCGGAGGTATATTTATTGGATGTGGGATTGGTCTAATCATTCGTGTTGGCGGAACAACTGCAGGTACTACGATTTTAGCGAGAATGACCCATAAGTATTTAGGCTGGAGTATTAGCTATGGTCTATTGTTCTTCGATTTAATCGTTGCGTTTTCATCTTATTTCATCATTGGTGCAGAAAAACTGATGATAACAATTATTATGCTATATGTAGCAACGAAAGTGATGGAGTTTGTAATTGAAGGTTTAAATCCGAAGAAAGCCATTACGATTATTTCTGATAATCCGAATGAAATTGCCGGGAAGGTAACTACCTTAATGGGCAGAGGGGTTACTGTGTACTCAGGTCATGGCTATTACACGAAAACTCCGAAGGAAATTCTTTATGTTGTTATTAATAAGCAAGAAGTAGTGAAGCTAAAGCGGATTGTTCAAACTACAGATCCGGCTGCCTTCATCGCTATACACGATGTTCGTGATGTGTTCGGAGAAGGATTTGTTGATATTTCGAAGGCTTAAAAATTGTTTTTGATTAAAATAATCTTAATACTAAAACGTGAGAATCTATTTTGAATAATCTTTTTTCAAAATAGATTCTTTTTCTTTTTCTTGCAAAAAATCCAATTGTTTCTTAATGTAGTGATGTAGAAGGATGAAAGAGAGAGGGTTTAATGAAGATGATACATATTTTATTAGCTGATGACGATAAACATATTAGAGAGTTATTGCATTATCATTTACAAAAAGAGGGGTTTAAAGTTTTTGAGGCGGAAGATGGAAAGGTAGCGCAAGACGTATTAGAGAAGGAAAACATTCATCTTGCGATTGTAGACATTATGATGCCGTTTGTTGATGGGTATACGTTATGTGAAGAAATTCGGAAGTATCATGATATTCCTGTTATTTTATTAACTGCGAAAGACCAGTTAGTGGATAAAGAAAAAGGATTCATTTCTGGTACAGACGATTATATCGTAAAACCATTTGAGCCAGCTGAAGTCATTTTCCGTATGAAAGCTTTATTACGTCGTTATCAAATGCTGAGTGCAGATATTATTACGTTGCACGGAACGACAATTGATCGAAAAGGTGTAGAAGTAAAGTGTAACGGTCAAACAATTTTGCTTCCTTTAAAGGAATTTGAGCTATTATCACAACTTGCTAGTTATCCTGGAAGAACATTTTCAAGAGAAGAGTTAATTGAACTAGTATGGGGAATGGATTTTGAAGGGGATGAACGAACAGTTGATGTTCATGTGAAAAGGCTCCGAGATCGTTTCTCAAAACGAACGGATGATTTTCAAATTACGACAGTACGCGGACTCGGATATAAGTTGGAGTTGAAATAAGATGAAATCACTATATTCTAGATTTGTATTTATGACGGTCGGCATTATGCTACTTAGTAGTATTATCGGCTTTTTATTAACGAACGTATATTATCAAGTGAAGTTAAAACCGTATAATAGTGAAAAGATTTTAAAGTATGCGGAAGAAGTTAAATCGTTATATGAAAAGCAAAGTGAAGAAAATCAAGAGACGTATTTGCATTCTATTGCAAAGTTAGGGTATGAAATTTATATTGTCGATGATCAAAAGAATGGGAAGCGTATTGGTAATGCGTTTCGTAAGACGTCTATTAGCGATGCTACTGTTCATAAAGTATTGCAAGGAGAAACGTTTAATGGTGTTTCTACGTATCCAACGCGTCTTTTTATTACAGGATTTTTCGATAATGAATTAATAAATAGTGTTGGTGTACCGGTAAAGCACGGTGATAAACAGTACGCGTTATTTATTCGTCCTGACATTCAGAACCAATTTGGCGAGATGCGAATTTTCTTAGCGGTATTACTTGGGTTTATCGTACTATTAAGTATTATCTTTATAGCGATTGCAGCAGGTTATATCGTTCGCCCAATCCGTAAATTTACGAAGGCTACGCAAAAAATTGCGAGTGGGGAATATAAAATTGAATTAGACGTAAAACGAAAAGATGAAATAGGAACGTTATCTACAAGCTTCCAAAAGATGACGAAAAGTATTAAAGAACTAGATGAAATGAGACAAGAATTTGTTTCGAACGTTTCACATGAATTCCAGTCGCCGCTTTCTTCTATACAAGGTTTTTCGAAAACATTGCAAACAGAAAAGATGAGTGAGGAAGAAAGAAACCATTACTTACAAATTATTGAAGGCGAAAGTAAGCGGATGTCTAGTTTATGTAAACAGTTACTTACGCTCGCTTCATTAGATAAAGAGGAAAAGGTTCTACAAATAAGAGAATTCAATCTGCAGAAGCAAATTAAAGACGTCATTTTTATGCTTGAGTGGAAATGGCGCGAGAAAGATATTGCCGTTGAATTTGATGTGCCGGATATCACTATAAAAGGTGATGAAAACTTACTTCATCAAGTATGGAGTAACATTTTCACGAATAGCATCAAGTTTTCAAACGATGGTGGAACGATTGAGTTTTTTGTCGAAGAGTTAGAGTCTAGTGTCATTATCTCTATATCGGATAACGGAATTGGTATGGAAAAAGAAGAAATGGATCGTATTTTTGATCGTTTTTACAAAGTAGATACAGCAAGGGCAAGAAACGTAGAAGGTAGCGGTTTAGGATTATCAATCGTGCAGAAGATTGTTGAACTGCATAAAGGGACCGTTTCGGTATATAGCACGAAAGGGGAAGGGACGACTGTTCGGGTTGAACTTCCTAAATAGATGAAAGAGGCTGTTTGGGAACAGCTCTTCTTTTTTTGTCGCTAGTATACGTGTAAAATGAAAAAATATGAGTCATTTTAATTGCATAATCGGATGAGTTTATGGAGTGGGATTAGGAGGAAGTTTATTTAAAAATGTAGAATCTCTACAGAGTTAGAGGAAGTGTATTAAAACTTGAACTGTGTAGGGAGGAAATTACTTTGAAACGAATTGACTTGTTATTAAACACACTAGATTCAACATTCGATAAAGAGAGTTGGTATGCACCGTTTAAACATGCTATAGAAGGACTTACAGCTGAACAGGCTATGTGGAAACCAGCTGGAGAGACAACGAATACCATTTGGGAGAATGTTAATCATCTCACTTATTACAAAGAAAGACTTGCTGCAAACTTGGAAGGACGTGAATGGACACATAATCTTGACGGTAATGACACCTTTTATCTTACTAAGCAATCTAATAATGATACGGAATGGAAGGAAGTCGTTGAACGCTCTGAACATGCTCAGCGTAATTTAAGACAGGTATTAAGTGCAATTTCTGAAAGAGAGCTTGAACAAAATTCACTTGAAGGTAAATTACTGGACATCATGCTTCATGATGCTTATCATACAGGCCAAATTATTCAATTAAGGAAAATGCAGGGGGCATGGCCATCAAAGCGTTAACGGCACCTTTTAGTTGGTGCTATTGTTGAATAAATTTTAGATATTCAAACGACTTTATTGTTATATTTTTAGTGAAATATTTTACATCCAAAATGAAATAATTATATTTTTAACCCCGTCCCCAATTTAGAACGGGGTTATGTTTGTTCTGTTATAAAGCCGCACCTTTCCCGCACTCTTCTTTAAACCGAAGCTCAAAAGTATCCGCTGTAATTTCATCAGCTTTTGGAAAAGCCCGTAATTTCGGATGAAGTAGCCATACGAGGGAAATGAATAAAATCCCAATGCTAGCAAGCGCGAAAATGAGTTGGCTACTATATACATTCGCAGTGTATCCGCCAATTAAAGAGCCGAGTGGCATAGCAATTGTGCCCATGCTTCGTGTGACTGAATTGATACGCCCAAGATATTGGTTTGGAATTACAATTTGACCAATAGTCGCAAATAATATGTTGGTCGCACCAATTGGTATCCAAGCTAAGCCGAATAAAAAAATGGATAACCATTGAAACGGTACAACTGTAGAGAGAAACCAAAAGAAAGCGCCAGTCGCAAAGCTAATAATGGAGACACGGCCAACATTATGTTTACCAACCCATGAACTGAATAGTGCTCCAATTAAACAACCGGCGGATATAGCGGCTAAAAAGAAACCATATAATTTTACACCGCCTAAAGAATCAGCGAAAGAAGGGAGTATTGCCATCGTCATACCGATTGAAAAATTAGCGACAACGGAACCGATTAAGAATACGCCCATTAAGGAACGGAAGACAATTGAAAAACCTTCTTTTAAATCAGAGAAATATTGTTTAGTTGAAAGTGATGTGCCCGTTTCGGTTTGCTTTGGTATTTTCAATGAAAAGAACAAAAGGGCAGTAATCGCAAATGTGAAAGAGTCAATTACATATAAAGTGATCGCGCCAAATAGTGCTACTAATATTCCAGAAAGCGTCGTACAAATTAAATCAATGCCTTGATATGCAAATGAGAAGAGTGAATTTCCTTTTAATAATTGTGTTTTATGCAGTAGAAGTGGTAAAGCTTTTGATTGTGCGGGATAGGCGAATTGTTCAATAAAGGCTACGATAGGCATGATGATGAGTAGTAGGTGGACTGTTAGTAGGTCGAAGTAGTGTGTAATAGGAATGATTAAAATAAGAATGCATTGCAGAACTTGTGTGATGACGAGAATGTTTTTAATGGACCATCTATCAACGAATGGACCAGTAAGAAATTGTAGTGCAGAAGGTAATAACGTAAGGGAACCAGCCAATCCAGAATAAAAAGGATTACCACTTAATTTGTATACGAGCCACATCGCTGCTACATAATACAAGCTATCTCCTATGTTTGTAAAAATTCTCCCTAAAAATAATAAGAGGAAATTCCGGTTTTTTAATATGTTCATTTAATCTACTCCTTTATAAGAAATTTATTCGGTAAAATAAAATTGACCGTCTCGGTAAAAAAAATCGTATTACGATTTTTCTTCTTCTTTAATAAATTGCTGCATTGTTCTCTCAGCGATTTGAAGTGCAGTAGTAGAAATATAATAAGGTTTACTATTCGGATCTTTATCTGCACCTTTTGTAATTTCGTTTAATTCAGCCATCAATTGATGAAACTTTTTCACCCACACTTGAAATTGTTCTGGCGTAGCATCAAACTCCCAGCAGGATGAAACGTAATTCCACTTAGCTGGATCTTCACTTGCATTTCGTAATGTAAAAGCTTCTTCTGGTGCAGCGAGAATTTGGCTTTTCGTTCTTTCTATCATTTGTAAAAAGATTTGGCGACCTGATTCGCTTAATATTTCTAAATGAGGTAATAGATCTGCGGCAGGGGTGAAGCCTTTCGCGACAGATTGATAAAACTTTTGAACAATCCCATTCTTTTCTTCTGTATAAACGATCTCTATAAGACCATTCTTTTCTAATTCTTTTAAATGATAATGAATTTTCGCCCTTGAAATGCCGAATTTCTCAGATAGTAATTGTCCAGTATAAGGACGTTCGCATAGACGTATCATCATTTCGGCACGTAATGGATCGCTTAATGCTTTTAGTTGGCTATAAGTAGTTAGTGTTAATACGGGCTTCAAAATGATCAACTCCTTGAATAAAATTACTCGGTCAATATTATTTGACTGAATTGTATCAAGGATCTCAATTATTTTCAATACTTTCTGAAAATTTAATCTTAATCTCTGTAATCTTCTGTTCATATTCCGTTCATATTTCTTTTTTATGATAAGTGCATAGAAAGAAAGAGGAAGGAGCGAGCGAAATGTTTTTAGCTCTGCGTGAATTAAAACAATCAAAATTACGATACGGATTAATCGGATTGATTATGGTGTTATTATCATTTTTAGTCCTTGTTATTTCAGGATTAGCAAATGGATTATCATATGATAATGCTTCATCGATTCAAAATATGGGGGCAAATAAGTTCGTTTTAGCAGATGATGCGGAAAATAAATTACTTCGTTCACAAATTAAGAAAGACGATGTAGATAACGTAGTAAATCAAGTAGGTGAGAAAGAGGCAGTTCCGTTTCGTGTGAAAGTTTCAACGTATGAAAAGAAAGATAGCTCGAAAAAGGTTGATATCGCTATTTTCTCAAGCGAACGAGATTCATTTTTAGAACCGAACATTGTAAAAGGTGAGAAATTAGGTACAGCAAACAACGAGATGGTTGCTGATGAATCGATTAAAGAGAAGGGAATCGATATTGGAGATACAATTATCGATCCTGTTTCAAAGAAAGAATTTACAATCGTCGGATTTACGAAAGATCAAATGTTTAGCCATACACCAGTCGTTTATGTAAATGAAGACGTATGGGGATCTATTTCACAACCAAACCAAAAAGATTATAGTGCAATTGCACTTAACACAGATAAAGAAATTAAAAATGCTCACGTTATCGATAAAAAAGAAGTACTGCAAAGTATTCCAGGATTTAAAGAAGAGCAAGGAACATTAACGATGATCATTGCGTTCTTACTTGTTATCGCTGCGTTATTAATCGGTGTATTCTTCTACGTTATTACACTGCAAAAAACACAGCAATTAGGCGTATTAAAAGCAATTGGTACGAAGAACTCGTATTTAGCAAATAGTTTAGTCGTACAGGCGTTATTCTTATCAGTCGTTGCGATGGTAATTAGTATCGTTCTTGTACAAGGATTAGAACAAATTTTACCAGCAGGTATGCCGTTCTTATTAACAACACCGATGATTGCACAATATGCCGCAATCTTTATCGTCATTAGTATTTTAGGAACACTTATTTCGTTATACCAAGTATTAAAAGTTGATGCGCTAGAAGCAATTGGAGGCGGGATGTAATGACTTCATTATTAAAATTAGACAAAGTAAGTAAAGTGTACGGAGAAGGGAATACGGAAGTAACAGCCCTTCATCCGATATCGCTTGATGTGAAAGCCGGAGAATTTATCGGAATCGTCGGTCCTTCTGGATCAGGGAAAAGTACATTATTATCAATCGCGGGTGCACTATTATCACCGTCAAAAGGGGATATTTACATTCGTGAGCAAAATATTACGAAGCTATCAGAAAAGGAAATGACAGACATTCGTTTGAAAAAAATCGGCTTCATTTTCCAGTTCGCAAATCTTGTTCCATATTTAAATGTGAAAGAACAATTACTTTACATTGCTAAGTTAAAAAAAGAAATTAAACAAGAATCAGAAAAGCGTGCGGATCATTTATTAGCGGCATTTGGATTAGGAGAAAGAAAAAATCATTATCCAAATCAACTATCTGGTGGGGAAAAACAAAGGGTAGCAATTGCTCGTGCGTTCATGAACAACCCAGATTTAATATTAGCGGATGAGCCAACGGCAAGCTTAGACTCAAAACGCGCACGTGAAGTTGTTGAAATGATGAAACGTGAAGTGAAAGAGAGCCAAAAAGCAGCAATTATGATTACACATGATGAAAGAATGCTTGATGTATGTGATCGTATATTGACGCTTCGAGATGGACAGTTAATATAAAAAAAGGAAAACCGTACATGTATGTGCGGTTTTCCTTTTTTTAATGGATTTATTTAGAGAATAACGTTTTAATTTTATTACGAGTAAGTAATAAAATCCCGCCTAATACAGATAGCATTCCTAGAGCCATATTGTTTGATTGCTCGCTACCAGCGTTAGGAAGTTCTTTAGCGTTATTGTTTTTAGTACCATTATCTGCTTGCGTTTGTTTAGACTGTGATACTTCATTAATCTTGTTATCAACATTTTGCTTCGTTGTATGTAACTCAGCTAATTTGTCGTCAATTTTTTTCTCAGTATGCTTAAAGTCGTTGATTTTAATATCTAAGTCTTGTTTTTTCTTTGTTAAATCGTCTGAAACAGTTTGTTTCGATTGTTTAATTTCGTTAATTTTATTTAGTAAATCTTCTCTAGCCTTTTGTAATTCAGCTAGTTTGTTTTTTACATCTTGTTTAGCTAGTTCTAAGTTAGCGGAAAGACTGTCTAAATTGCCTTTAATTTTCTTAAGTTCCTCTAACGTGTTACCAGTATTCGGCTTGTTTTCTTTTAGTTCAGCGAGTTTGTCTTCAGCAGTTTGTTTCGCTTTCTTTAACTCAGCTAATTTTTCATCTACTTGTTTTTTAACTTCCTTAAGTTCATTAACCTTTTGATCAATGTTCTCTTTATGTTGCTTCATTTCATTCACTTTTTCATCGACAGTTTGTTTATGTTCTTTAATCTCATTCACTTTGTTATCGATATTTTGTTTATGCTCTTTTACTTCAGCAACTTTATCTTCTACTTGTTTTTTATGCTCTTTAATTTCAGCGATTTTATCTTCGGCGATTTGTTTGTCTTGCTGAAGTTTTGCATCTAACTCTTGTTTATGTTGTTTAATCTCGTTAATTTTTTCATCAGCAACTTGTTTACGTTCATGTAGTTCATTCACCTTCGTATCAACATTTTCCTTAACTTTGTTAAGTTCATTTAATGTTTGATCCACGTTTTCTTTGTGTTGCTGTAATTTCGCATCTAACTCTTGTTTATGTTGCTTAATTTCAGCTAATCGATCTCCCGTACTTTGCTGAGGAGTAGCATCATTTACTTCCGCCTGAGCAGAGTTTGCGCCAGCAATCATTGCTAAAGCTAGTGTAGACGCAGCGATTGTTTGTTTTGTTTTCATATTTTTGTACCTCTTTTCTTTCATATGCATGAGCTATTTTGTGTAAAAATGAGCATATAGAAGTAGATTCTTCCATCATTATATACCATCTACGCCGTCTAGAGGAAGTATTTGCATAATAATCTATGATTATGTAATTTTTATAATCTCTTATTTCGGATAGGGGAGAACTCTTTAGCAAGATGGACAATTTTTAATATAGTAGAGTTTACATCCTTACTGTTACGAATAACAAACAAATAATCAGCCTCGTTTTCTATAGGATCTACCACATCATCGTGAAGTGATTCAGTTTGTTGTCGATCAAGTACTTCTTTGAAACTAGAATATCCACCTCTAAAAATATTCGTACTTCGCGTGCTTCTAGCCACTCTTTCGTAAAGTACATCATCTGGGATGTCAAAGTGAACTAATATGCGTACATATTCATTCTGTGGAAATAATTCGTTTAGTAAATAGAACCTTCCGTTTTTACTGCGATTGGAGTTACAAATAATAAGGTGTAAATTTGTATGTTCTTTCGCATAATCAACAATGAATTTTGAAAGACTGTGCTTTAGTGTATTTGATCCTTCTGTCGGCTGTAATTTTTCATAATGTGTGTTAATAAATTCAGCTTGATTATCTTGATCCATAACGAAAGAGTGGGGTAACTCTTTTTCTAATGCTCTTGCAAATGTAGTTTTTCCACTGTGTGTTTTTCCAACTGTAATGATGACTAATCTTTTCATGACGCCCTCCATTTGTATTGTTATGAACTGGAATATTCGGTGTAGATCGAAATCTTCCTGCTAGAGATTACACAAATTGTTGGAGCGTTAGTAGGCTGGAAACTTGACAAAAAAACTTATTTGTGCTATAATTTACCAATATAAAAATAAGGTGTATAATAGGGTTCTCCTGGCCAGGGGAACCCTATTTTTGTTGTGAAAATGAAGGAGAGTGTATGTGCGTGAAACAAGGTGAAGCAAGTGTAACGTCGTTAGTATCAGCTTTCGGAAGGGCGTATCATAGTGAATTTGATAATCCTAAAATCTTTGATGATTATGTAGCTAAAGATTTCATTTCACAAAAAGAACGTAACAATATTGAAACGAACATGGTTCAAGGGATTCACTTTTTCAATACAGACATTGCAGAGCAGTTTCAAGATAATCCAAAAGAAATATTAAAATGGATTACGCAAGTTCAGTTATCGCCAACACCTTTAGCACGTGCCGCATATTGTGAAAGAGTATTACTACATGAAATTACATTAGGAGCGAAACAATACGTCATACTCGGTGCAGGCTTAGATACGTTCAGTTTTAGACACCGAGAATTAGAAAATAAAATAGAAATATTTGAAGTGGATCATCCTTCTACACAGGCGTTTAAGAAGGAAAGAATAAAAGAAGTAGAACTTGAAGTTCCAAAAAACCTTCATTTTGTTTCAATGGATTTTACGAAAGGATTTTCCTATGAACAGTTACGCAATGAAGGATTTGAACATAAAAAGACTTTCTTTAGCCTTTTAGGTGTTACGTACTATTTAACGAAAGAGGAACTTGCTAGTTTATTAGAATGTTTATTCGAGATGGTTCCGGCAGGTAGTTCTATCGTTTTTGATTATCCCGATGAAAATTTGTTTACGGAAAAGGGACTGTCCAATCGAGTTGAAATTATGGTGAAAATGGCTGCGGTAGGCGGAGAACCGATGAAATCATGTTATTCTTATACTGAAATGGAAGCACTGTTAGAGAAGGCGGGCTTACTCATTTATGAGCATTTATCACCAGAAGACATAAATACATTCTATTTTGAAGGACGAAATGATTATTTAGAAGCTTTTGAGACGGTGCATTATGTGCATGCGGTGAAGAGGTAGATGATTTGTGGGCATGGAGAGGAATCTCTGTGTCTTTTTTCTAATGATATAACCGGATTCAGGACTTTTAACCAACGTGAAAAGTCCTGAGTTAGAAAGTATGGTAGAGTGCTACTGTCAGAAGGAATCTTTTTTTATGTTTTCTATTACTAACGGCGGAGTTGATCTACAGCATCTGCCGCATCCCTTGCCGCATTTGCAGCCTGTTTTGTTGTACGTATTTGCTGTTTCAAAAGAGTATTTTGTTCTTCTAACAAAGTATGCTGCACTGTACTTGTTTCAGTAACTTGCCAGATTGCTAAAGCTTCTTTTAAATCATCTGCTGCTCCGCTTTCTAGCGCTACTATACATGCATCAATTTTTTTGACTGAAAAATACTTAATTGGGATTGGTATACTACTTTGAAATTTTTGATCATATTCTTGAATTTGAGGGTCATATTTAGAAGCAGTAAATTTTCTAAACACGTGTATTATAGATGGCCACGCAGCAACAAATACAATTAAAAAAACCCACATAATAAACATACTACTTGTATCATTATAACTAAATAATCCTCCTGGTAAAATCATCAATAATACGAATGCAATTAATATCCCAGGTATACGGCTAGGACGTTTGTGTATCTTTTTCATGATACTTTCATAAGAAGTTACATAATATCGACCCTCTTTTAATCTTTGAACCCATTCTTCCTTTTGCATATACATGGCACCATCCTTTTTTTGTGAAGTATATTACTACTTAATTATATAACTTAAAGGGGTAAATAAACAGAAAATTCAGTGTAAAATATTTTTTCTCCCTGTAGGAAAATTATTTCATTTAATAAATCTATCTAGTTGTAGAGTATGCTCTAGTTTTTAATCCTTATATACTACATCCATGAATAATATGCGAGATTTATTATATGATGCAGACAACGGGAATATCGATACATTGGGATTTAGTAAACATTCAAAAACAAGGGTATGGAGGTGGTGAAATTTGGTTTGATGATGTACTGATAAGAAAAAATGGACATTTTATTTTACAAGAGTTATTCAGATTAAATGAAGAAAATTTGAAGGGGTAAAGCGCTTTATTGAGAGAGTGTAAAATAGATTAAAATACAACATACCAAACCAAGAGATTTATCGTGTAACTTTACATTCATTTAATATTAATAGGATACTTGAAAAGGTAGCGCTATGGAGTATGTAAAAAAGACAAAATCTCTTAAAAAACACTTAATTTTTTATTCCATTAATCTTTACAATCGCCCCCTATAATGTGAATTGGACAAGCACCTAAGAGAAAGCAGAATATGTCAGTTTGTACATTCTATTATTAGGGGGAGAATTTGTATGAAAAAGACGGTTGCTTCGTTAGCAGTTATGACTGCATTATTACCGACGTTTTCAGTGCATGCGGAAGGGAAAGAGCAAGTCCGAAAATCAGCTACAACTTTTAACGTTATTAGTGATATTCAAGGGGATTTAGGGGATTTTGATCATGTGCTAAAAGATATGAACAAAGTGACGCCACTTTCTAGAGCGCTTATTATGAATGGGGATATAACGCCGACTGGACAACAGTCACAATATGATGATGTAAAGCGTGTGTTAAATAAAAATAAGCATCCAGAAAATGTATGGTCTACTGTTGGGAATCATGAGTTTTATGCTGGTAAATGGACAGCAGATGGAAAACTCTCTCAAAGTACATGGCCAAATGGTGTAAATGAGGAAACTTTATTTAACCGCTATCTGAAATTTAGTGGACAAGAAAAGGTATATCATAAAAAAGAATTAGACGGTTATCCGCTTCTATTTTTAGGAACGGAAAAATATATGAAATACCACGATTCAAAAATGTGGGACGAAGTATATATGAGTGATGAGCAATTAGGTTGGTTAAAACAAAATTTAGAAGAGTACAGTCAAAAAGATAAAAATAAGCCAATCTTTATTTTCTCTCATCACGTTTTACCTGATACAGTATCTGGATCAAGGCAATCGCCGTACTTACAAGATTATTTAAACGTCGATAAATTGTACGATATATTAAAAGACTATCCGCAAGTTGTTTTCTTCACGAGTCATACGCATTGGGATTTAAACTTACCTGACTGGGCTGGTAAAAAGAAAATTACTGGCGGAGATGAAAAAGGTTTCACTGTTGTAAATACGGGCGGGATTGAAACAGGCTGGATGTCAGCAGGACCAAATGGAGGAGAGAAAACTGCTCCAGATGGCTATTCATTTAAACAAGGGTTACAAGTGAAAGCATATGGTAACGATGTAATTGTGACAGCTTACGATTACAAACGTGATAAGGATATAAAGAAGTTATTAATTAGTGATTCAAAAATTGCGCAGATGGCACCAAATGTAACGGCAGATGATAGTAAAAATATAATTGTCGGTGCAACTGAATATATGGAGTACACTATAGAAGGAACGAATGAGTGGCATACGTATAGTAAAGCAAATCCTCCGAAATTTGATGGAGATAAAGTCGTATACGTACGCCACAAAGGTGAAATGAATTTAGAGCCGGGATTAACGCAGTTACTTCGTTTTTCGGTAAATAAGTGATTGGAGGGAGTCTGCATTTGAATGTGTGGGCTCTTTTTTGTTGATGAGAAAGGGGTTGCCTGTCTGTCGTTTTTTGTCGATAGATCGATATATTAAGAAAATCGTTGATATACTGCAAGTTACGATCGATATATTTGAAAAATCGTTGATATATTGTAAGTAATGAACGATATATTTAAAAAATCGTTGATATAAATTTCATGTACCATAATTAAGTTAAAATCATTAATACGGTTTTACTTATCAAAATGAAATTCTAATACATTTTTAACCGAGAAAGATGACTTCACCATTTTTACGTGTAATAATAGTAACGTTACATATATTGTGAAAGAAGTACAAAAGGAGCGTTACAATGAATTTAGCTAAATTCCCGAGGAAAAAATATACAGAATCATATACACCAATTGAAAAGTTAAACAACTTTTCTGAAGCACTTGGTGGTCCGACTATTTATTTTAAACGAGATGATTTACTTGGTTTAACAGCCGGTGGCAATAAGACGAGAAAGTTAGAATTTCTAGTTGCAGATGCACAGGAAAATGGTGCAGATACGTTAATTACAGCTGGTGGTATTCAGTCAAATCATTGCCGCCTGACACTTGCTGCTGCGGTAAAAGAAAAAATGAAATGTATTCTTGTATTAGAGGAAGGGCTTGAGCCAGAAGAGAAGAGAGACTTTAACGGAAACTATTTCTTATATCACTTATTAGGTGCTGAAAACGTCATTGTTGTACCGAACGGAGCAGACCTGATGGAAGAAATGCATAAAGTAGCAAAAGAAGTAAGTGAAAAAGGAAATACACCATATGTAATTCCAGTTGGTGGATCAAACCCTACAGGCGCTATGGGATACGTTGCTTGTGCGCAAGAAATTATGGCGCAATCATTTGAGCAAGGAATTGATTTCAGTTCAGTTGTTTGTGTAAGTGGTAGCGGCGGTATGCATGCTGGTTTAATTACTGGTTTTTCTGGAACACAAAGCCATATTCCTGTAATTGGAATTAACGTAAGTAGAGGAAAAGCTGAGCAAGAAGAGAAAGTAGCAAAACTTGTAGATGAAACTTCAGCACATGTTGGTATTCCAAACTTTATCTCGCGCGACGCTGTTACGTGCTTTGATGAATATGTAGGACCAGGCTATGCGTTACCAACGCCGGAAATGGTAGAGGCAGTTCAGTTACTTGCGAAAACAGAAGGTATTTTACTTGATCCAGTGTATACAGGTAAGGCAGTAGCGGGATTAATCGACTTAATTAGAAAAGGTAATTTTAATAAGGAAGACAATATTTTATTCGTACATTCAGGTGGTTCACCAGCTTTATATGCGAATACTTCTCTATTTGCGTAAGTGTAAAAAGCATTGGGTATCCAATGCTTTTTTGTTATATACTGGACTATTTGAGCTGCGGACCAATTCTATCACTTTAATTAACTAAAAGAAGAACTTCCCCATCCCGATTAAACTACTGATCATTCCTATTCCACTCATGGTGCCTTTTCCTGCTGTAAGTAAGTTTCCAAGCAGTCCTAGCTGACCGTTACCTCCGTTATTTCCCCATCCTATTGGGGCCCACGGACCACCCCATCCTGGAGGGTTTCCAAAAACACCCGAGTTATTGGTATTGAAATGAAAAGGCTTGGCTGGCGGCGATAGTAAAGCTGCAAGATGACCTTGTGCGAACATCCCTGTATGATTGAATGGTTGCGCCCAGGGGAAGGGAGGTTTTTGAAAATTAAAACCTGCATGACCTGGTAATGGAGTCCAATTAGCAGGGTGACCTTGTGGTATTATCCCTGCATAATTAATTGGCTGCTGCCCCAAAGAGAAGGGAGGAGGTTGGGGATTGAACCCCGTATAATTGGCTGATGAATCCCAACTAACTGGATAGACTCGGTAACTCCAATTCTCAGGAAGCTTTAAATCATTCATTACCTCAGACGTAGTTATTTCGGGCTGTGAATATAATGAAATTTGGTTAGTATATTGTTCCCCGTTTCCCTTTGAATTCAAATACCAATATTGGTCCATACGCTTATTCTCCTCACTTTAAAAATGTAATGTTAGACTTAGCCTATGTAATATTCCTTTTTATGGATGGTTACATAACTAGATCTACAAGCCTGTATTTAAAGGAATGGGTGCGTGGTCTTTTTGATTTTTCTCGCTGCCTGTAAAATTCCCATTGATTTAAAGTTTCACTTTATTTTAGAAGGGGATTTTCAGTTGCTTATTTTGTGTATTTCAGCCTAATTTAAATTCCGTTAACAAACGTTTTTATAAAGGTTTCATCAAGAAAAAGATTTTAATATGGTATGTTGAGCAAGTGGAATTGCTAAAAAGAGAATATCCATTCGAAGAGTTTGGCAAAATACTGCAAGGGTAATGTTTTCTTGTGCAAATATGTAAACGATTTAAACGAATCAATGAAATTTATAATGAAGGGGCAATTAAATATATGAGTGAAACATTACATAAAAGAAAACCACCATATGTAATGCTTGTAATCCTTTTTATTGGGGCATTTGTTTCATTTCTAAATAACTCCCTTTTAAATGTAGCCTTGCCATCAATAATGAAAGATTTAAACATTCAAGATTATTCAACGATCCAGTGGCTTTCTACAGGGTATATGCTTGTAAGTGGTATATTAATTCCGGCCTCAGCATTTTTAATAACGCGTTTTTCAAATAGGAGCCTATTTATTACATCTATGGTGATTTTTATTCTTGGTACTGCCTTAGCGGCTGTAGCACCGAACTTTGGTTTATTACTTACTGGTCGGATGGTTCAAGCGGCAGGCTCTTCAGTTATGGGACCTTTGTTAATGAATATTATGCTAGTAAGCTTTCCAAGAGAAAAAAGGGGAACAGCAATGGGGATTTTTGGACTAGTTATGATTACAGCTCCAGCAATTGGGCCGACACTATCAGGTTATATTGTAGAGTATTATGACTGGCGTTTGCTGTTTGAAATGATTTTACCGTTAGCAATCATTAGCTTACTGTTAGGGATTTGGAAATCTGAGAATGTCATGAAACAAAATAAAAATACAAAACTTGATTATCTCTCATTACTATTATCTTCTGTCGGTTTTGGCGGTTTGTTATATGGATTCAGTTCTGCAAGCTCCGATGGCTGGACGAATAAAGTTGTCTTAACAGCCTTAATCATAGGCGCTATTGCCTTAATTGCTTTCATTATCCGTCAATTAAAAATGGATGAGCCGTTATTGGATTTACGTGTTTACAAGTACCCAATGTTTGCACTTGCGTCTGTAATTGCAATTGTCAACGCGGTGGCCATGTTTTCGGGTATGATTTTAACACCAGCTTATGTACAAAACGTCCGTGGTATTTCGCCGCTGAGCTCTGGGCTGATGATGCTTCCAGGTGCGGTAATAATGGGGATTATGTCACCAATTACAGGTAAACTATTTGATAAATATGGTCCTCGGATTCTTGGCATAGTAGGGCTTTCCATTACAGCTGTTTCAACTTATATGTTGGCAAGTCTGCAAATTGACTCTAGTCATACACATATTATTCTTATTTATACACTGCGGATGTTTGGGATGGCGATGGTGATGATGCCACTTATGACAAATGGTCTTAATCAATTGCCAACTCGCTTAAATCCGCACGGTACAGCTGTTAATAATACAGCTCAACAAGTGTCCGGTTCCATTGGTACTGCTATTCTTGTTACGATTATGAATTCTGTAACAAAAACAAAAGCTGAAAGTTTAATGTCTCATATAGATCCAACAACCTTCACAGAAACTACGAAGGCAATAGTAACTCAGAAGGCTTTATTATCCGGAATTCAATATTCATTCTATGTAGCGCTTGGCATGAATGTTGTTGCACTACTATTAGTTTTTTTCGTTAAACGTGTAGATACAAGTGCGGAAGCCGTCGAGAAGTTAAATCGGTAGAGAAGAATAAAACGTTAGATAATGATTCCTACAAGTTGTTTGCTGATTAGATAAACTAAAAGAAATACAAATTTTTGCTACTAAGGCGCTGGTATTTAAAATGGGAAAAGAACTGAAAGAAGCAGTGACATAATTATATAGTGAAAGAGGACCTGATGTTCATATCAGGTCCTCTTTCATTAGTAACGCGGTATATTGCTTATTGTATTGGTTTAACTAAACCACTGATTTTTCAAATACTACAATCTTAAGCTCGTCAACTTCTCTATTTTGGGGTGTTTTAGAAGAAAATGAATCAAAATAATCATTTTTATGAACAAATACAAGAGATGAGATCCGTTTGCAAGTTCTCATAAACATTACAAGTTTAGATTATCTTTTAATACCAACATTAAAAGGCTCCAACTATATTTATTCGCTTCATTTTAATTTAGTATTTTTCTACAAGTTATAAATCTAATTGCCAAGCTTATACGCAATATCATAATCATGAATAGTTAGGGAAAAGATAAAATAAGGTAATCAATTACATATCTTTATCCCAGGCGATTAGTTGCTATTTCCTCTTTATTAAATGGGATATGTTATTTCATGCTTTTTTGAAAGGGTGTTTTAAATGGAAAAAAAAGTATCTGCCATTCCTCAGCCGAAAACATATGGACCGCTGGGTAATCTCCCATTAATCGATAAAGATAAACCGACCCTATCCTTTATCAAGATAGCGGAAGAGTATGGTCCCATTTTTCAAATTCAAACTTTAAGTGATACCATCATTGTCGTTTCTGGACATGAATTGGTAGCAGAAGTCTGTGACGAAACACGGTTCGATAAAAGTATAGAGGGTGCTTTAGCAAAAGTTCGTGCCTTTGCTGGAGACGGATTATTTACTAGCGAGACTCACGAGCCTAACTGGAAAAAAGCTCATAATATTTTGATGCCTACATTCAGCCAACGGGCAATGAAAGATTACCATGCCATGATGGTCGATATTGCTGTACAACTCGTTCAAAAATGGGCACGGCTTAATCCGAATGAAAACGTAGATGTTCCGGAGGATATGACACGTCTTACGTTAGATACAATTGGTCTATGTGGTTTTAATTACCGCTTCAATAGCTTTTATCGTGAGACACCTCATCCTTTTATTACTAGCATGACCCGTGCTCTAGATGAGGCGATGCACCAATTACAGAGGCTGGATATAGAAGATAAACTCATGTGGAGAACGAAACGTCAATTTCAGCATGATATTCAATCTATGTTTTCTTTAGTAGATAATATTATTGCTGAACGTAAAAGTAATGGGAATCAGGAAGAAAATGATTTACTTTCCCGTATGTTAAATGTGCAGGATCCGGAAACTGGTGAAAAATTAGATGATGAAAACATTCGTTTCCAAATTATCACTTTTTTAATAGCTGGGCATGAGACAACAAGTGGATTGTTATCTTTTGCAATTTACTTTTTATTAAAGAATCCGGATAAGTTGAAAAAAGCCTATGAAGAAGTAGACCGTGTTTTGACAGATCCTACTCCAACATACCAACAAGTTATGAAACTGAAGTATATACGGATGATTTTAAATGAATCGCTACGTCTATGGCCTACCGCTCCAGCATTCAGTCTCTATGCAAAAGAAGATACAGTGATTGGCGGGAAATACCCAATTAAGAAAGGAGAAGATCGTATTTCTGTTCTTATTCCACAGCTACATAGGGATAAAGATGCATGGGGAGACAATGTGGAAGAATTCCAACCTGAACGATTTGAAGAGCTAGATAAGGTTCCTCATCATGCTTATAAGCCATTTGGAAATGGCCAGAGAGCATGTATCGGTATGCAATTTGCACTTCATGAAGCCACTCTTGTAATGGGAATGCTTCTTCAACATTTTGAATTAATTGATTATCAAAACTATCAGCTGGACGTAAAACAAACATTAACGCTAAAGCCCGGTGATTTTAAGATTAGGATTCTACCCCGAAAACAAACTATTAGTCATCCTACTGTTCTTGCATCTACAGAGGACAAGCTGAAAAACGATGAAATTAAGCAGCACGTCCAGAAGACACCTTCTATTATTGGGGCCGATAATCTTTCACTTCTTGTTCTGTACGGCTCGGATACAGGTGTTGCAGAAGGTATTGCAAGAGAATTAGCAGATACAGCTAGTTTAGAAGGAGTTCGAACGGAAGTGGTAGCTCTTAACGATCGAATTGGAAATTTGCCAAAAGAAGGAGCGGTACTTATTGTAACTTCTTCTTATAATGGAAAACCGCCAAGTAATGCAGGGCAGTTTGTGCAATGGTTGGAGGAACTAAAACCAGATGAGCTAAAAGGGGTTCAATACGCAGTTTTTGGTTGTGGAGATCATAATTGGGCTAGTACCTACCAACGGATTCCAAGATACATTGATGAGCAAATGGCTCAAAAAGGAGCAACAAGATTTTCTAAACGCGGAGAAGCAGATGCAAGTGGTGATTTCGAGGAACAGCTTGAGCAATGGAAACAAAGCATGTGGTCTGATGCGATGAAGGCATTTGGATTGGAGCTCAACAAAAATATGGAAAAAGAGCGCAGTACTTTGAGTCTGCAATTTGTCAGTCGTCTTGGAGGATCTCCTCTTGCACGAACATATGAAGCAGTTTATGCATCTATACTAGAAAATCGTGAACTCCAATCATCCAGCAGTGATAGAAGTACACGACATATCGAGGTATCTTTGCCAGAAGGCGCTACATATAAAGAAGGAGACCACCTTGGAGTGTTGCCAGTTAATAGCGAGAAAAATATCAACCGAATTTTAAAACGTTTTGGATTAAATGGGAAGGATCAAGTTATACTGAGTGCAAGTGGACGAAGTATAAATCACATACCTCTAGACAGTCCTGTTAGTTTATTGGACCTTCTTAGTTATAGTGTTGAAGTTCAAGAAGCAGCCACTCGAGCACAAATACGAGAAATGGTAACATTCACAGCATGTCCTCCTCATAAAAAAGAATTGGAAGCATTATTAGAAGAAGGAGTTTATCATGAACAAATATTAAAGAAACGGATTTCAATGTTGGACCTTCTTGAAAGGTATGAGGCTTGTGAAATTCGATTTGAACGCTTTTTAGAACTTCTTCCTGCGCTCAAACCGCGTTACTATTCTATTTCAAGCTCTCCACTCGTTGCACACAATCGTCTGAGCATTACGGTCGGTGTTGTTAATGCGCCTGCATGGAGTGGGGAAGGGACATATGAAGGAGTCGCTTCTAATTACTTAGCTCAGCGTCATAATAAAGATGAGATTATCTGTTTCATTCGAACGCCACAATCAAACTTTGAATTACCTAAAGATCCAGAAACACCAATTATTATGGTTGGGCCAGGTACTGGAATTGCACCATTCCGTGGATTCTTGCAAGCGCGTCGTGTTCAAAAGCAAAAAGGTATGAACTTAGGACAAGCGCATCTATATTTTGGTTGTCGTCATCCTGAAAAAGATTATCTCTATCGTACAGAACTAGAAAATGATGAAAGAGATGGATTAATCTCTTTACACACAGCTTTTTCTCGTCTAGAGGGACATCCAAAAACATATGTACAGCATTTGATAAAACAAGATAGAATCAATTTAATTTCGTTATTAGATAATGGAGCTCATCTTTATATATGTGGTGATGGAAGTAAAATGGCTCCGGATGTAGAAGATACCCTTTGTCAAGCATATCAAGAAATTCATGAAGTCAGTGAACAAGAAGCAAGAAATTGGTTGGATCGTGTGCAAGATGAAGGGCGATATGGAAAAGATGTTTGGGCTGGTATATGAATGTTTCTTAATTAGTTACGTATTAACTAATGAATTTCTTTCGAATAAATTTCACTTTATTAGTATAGTGTATTTAGATGAATAGTGATTAACCAGATTATTTAGTATCTACTAAATAAAAAACAGGACCTGATATACATCTATCAGGTCCTGTTTCACATAGACATTATACATCGATATTTTCCACACATTATCAATGTTTGTAATGTAGTTAGCCTTTTGAGTCAGCTATAAAATCAGATATTATTTTTTCGATATCGAAAGGAGTAATCCCTTTATTCAAAGAGAAAATAGTTTCTGCTTCTTCGATGTCTTGAACGAGTTCACCTCTAGCTTCAATATGTAATCGGAACAAGTCATATAAATTCGGTTTAACTAAATTAGTTAAAGCCTTTCCAACTAGTATCATACCTTTTTGATTAGCTTCGATGGTATTATCATAAGTTAGATCTCTTGTAAGAGACAAATCTGTCCAAATCAATTTTCGTTCCTTTAAGTCTAAAATAACTGGAATAGAGATTTGGGTGTCGGCAGTAATATCCACTTTATCTTGAACAGTAGAAGGTTCAAATATTTCACCTGAACCAGGATATTGACGAACCATCCAACCAGTAAAGCATTCTGGTAAATCTTTATATGGTTGGTCTGTGTAAGAAAGCAAAGTCATAACTACATAGCGTCCACCATATTTCAGCACAGACGGAATATCGAAATCAATGAATTCAGATGCTCCCTTTGGTGCAGAAGTAATATCTCCGCTATGGTAGGCTTTGAAATTTTTTGAACGTAAGTTCGTGAAGGATACATGTTCTTTGTATTGCCAATCTTCGTCGTACATTGCAGCAGACAAATCAATGTCAACACGTCCTGTATGTTGTCCATTCACATAGCCTTCTTTCCACCATAGGAAAAAACGAATCGTATCTCCTTCTGGCAAATCTACTTTACTTCCTCGAGATAATGTGCGAAGCGCTTTGCTGGCTGAACGTTGAGAGAAGGGAACTAAGTGATTTTTTAACTGTTCATCCAAAAATACTTTTCCGAGACTTGGAAGTTCTGCGAAGCGATTTTTTAAAGTATCTTCACACATTTTTACAATCATTAAACAAATATCCTCTGAGATAAATGGAAGTGTATTTTCAATACCTATAGCTTTTGCTACATTTCCCTTTGGAAAAAAGGTGCGAAATTCATTTTTATCATTTCGATGCTTAAAATGAGCCGTGAGTTGAAGTAATACAGGAGTAGAAACATTTCCTATTATACTTAGAAACTCTTCGAGAATATTGAAAACATCTGTTGATGTATCACTACATAAACGGATTAAATGATCCAAGCGTCTGGCAAATTCCCCCGGGCGAGTTTTTAAAAGATTTTTCGCTGTCATGATATCACGATTCAACAAAGCTGCTTCTATTTTTCCATTAAATGTTTCAACTTTAATGTTGTTGCGAAGAATCTCAAATGCTCGGTGGGTTTTTGGGAAACGAGTATGATATTCTGCTGGATGAAGAATTTCACCTAAACGAATCCAACGTTTTTTGTATCGAATCATATCTTCGGTAATGTTTCCGCATTGCTCTAACAATCCTAAAAGGAAGCGTCTTTCTACTCGGTTAAACTTCTTGAATCGAACGGAGGATGCTAAACTCACATCACCTTCAGATAAAGCAACTGCAAGGCGAAGAACATCAGTTGCTGTTTTAAAATACTTTGCAGCAGCATCGGCTGATATTTTTCTGTTTATTAATAAAACCCCAATTATAAAAGACATATTTTCCTTATGAGGAATTACATTAGGTAGAAAACATGAAACATCTTCAGTGTGTGTAATAGCCCATTCTACATCTGTCTTATCAGTTGAGGAAATAGAGCTGTTTGCACGAATCAATTGAGAAATCATTTGATTGAAATCTTCTTCACTTCCTAAGTCAATAACTTTCAAATCAACGCTATCTAAAAGAGGAAGTCGTTCTTCTACTTTTGATACAGGTAGGCACAACGTCACATAATGAATAACGGCATTGATGTATAAATCAGCGTCACTTAAATCCATCATTTGTTGCGGAAAGTTTGGATACATAGGAGTAAACTGAATATGTGCACCAACCATTTCTTTTAAATGTTTTACCAACTCTTTGTAAAACGATGTGAATGCATCAACCGAAAGTGTTTGCAACTCTTCTATTAAAGGCTCAGAAAAAGTAAATCCTAAACTTTCCAAGTTTTTTAAAGCAGTGGCTAAATACATGTTCGGTAGTTTATTTTCTTCTCTTTTTATAATTACTTTCAAACTTCTTCTTATGTAAATAGAATTTTTCATGAGAACGCCAGCTATTCACGCCTTATAAAAGAGGGGAATAGTCTGACTGTCCTCCTTTCAGTGGTAGATTTTTATTTTTATATGTATAAACACACTAATTGTAGAAAAATGCACAGAGGGTACATAGCTATTTTTTAGTGAAAAATTAGGGGTATAACATTTAGTTGTTAAGTGGTAATTTGTTAATTAAGAAAAGAAAACCTCTACATCAATGGTTGATAAACTAAAGTTTATTCAATCCCAAAGAAGAAAGAGGTTTTATAGTCTAATTATTTTCATAGGAAATTGACAACTCTAAAACAATTTGAAATTTCTACAAAGAAGGAAGAATTGTCATAGCCTATGTGTTTAGCAGGAAAGTAACATCCCTATTTCGCCAAAGAAGTTAGAAGGAAGGAACGTCATAGCCTGCTTTATTAGTATATTCTCTTGCGGAGAGCAATTCAAGTATACTGTCTGATTTTTTAAAGTTTTCCTAAATGGGAATTTTCATATTTATCCCGTATTAACGGAGGATTTTTATTTTTGATATATTATGGAATGGAGTTGAATGAGTATTATAAATACAAAAGGTGAAATTAAAAAAACAAAAAGAAAAGTATTACTAACTATACTTACTATGTTAGTAATTATAATTGGATTTGGATATTGGAAACTTTTTAGTTTGCAAGGTGTTCCAAAAGGGGAATTAATTCGAACAGTGAAATCTCCAGATGGAAAATATCTCATCAAGACTTATTTTCATAATGCAGGATCATTAAGTGCGGATGCTGTTAGGGGTGAATTAGTTAACCTTGATACAGATTCAGAGAAAAATATATATTGGAATTATCCAGATACCGATCCATATATTGAATGGGTAAATAAGAATATTGTTAGAATTGGAGATCAAACTTTAGATATTTCACAGAAAGAAACCTATGATTGGCGTGATGATGATGAGCACGTTAAAGAAATGCCTAAACAGTTTAGTAGATAAAACAAGAAAATTTAAATGTATTTAATCTTATTCGTTTAACTATAGATAGGATTATATGAGTGAAAAAGTCCATTTAGATCTTCTAAATGGACTTTTTTAGGTTTCTAGATACGACTACTGATAAAAATGGAACAAACTTGTTACTTAGGTTGTCTATTAAGTATACGTATAAAACAGGTGTTCATGATAGTTCAATCATTTGATGAAAAGTGAGATGCAAGAAGAGTGATATCCGATACACTCTTTAATTGTATCGATATGTATAACACCTAGAAAAACTATATATTCTTGAAAGAGGTTGAAAATGTATGATAGTCTTAAACAAGTTTTTTAACATTTTACATTACAAAAAGATGGTACCTGTAGTATTTCTTTCATGTGCAACGCTTATAGGCTGTTCCGATGGCAATACTCAGTCTGAATTACCTAAACAAACAAAACAAACAAATCAAACCAAACAAGAAACTACTGGTAATGATTCTTTTGCTAAACTTGAAAAAGAATTTGATGCTAAACTCGGTATTTATGCATTGGACACCGATACGAATCAAACCGTTACGTATCAATCAGATAAACGGTTTGCATACGCATCTACCCACAAAGCTTTAGCTGTGGGAGTACTTTTACAAAAGAAATCAATAGAAGATCTAAATCAAAGAGTTTTGTATACTCGTGAAGATCTTGTTAATTACAATCCAATTACAGAAAAGTATGTTGATAGGGGTATGACTCTGAAAGAGCTTGCAGATGCTTCCCTTCGATATAGTGATAATACTGCGCAAAATCTTATTCTTAAACAATTAGGTGGACCTAGTGAATTCAAAAAATCACTGAGAGAAATAGGAGATACCGTTACAAATCCTGAACGTTTTGAACCAGAGTTAAACGAAGTGCATCCAGGAGACGTACATGATACTAGTACCCCAAAGGCATTAGCTACTAGTCTTCAGGCTTTTGCGCTAGGAGATGTACTTTCAACTGAGAAACGGGATTTATTAATAGATTGGATGAAAAGGAATACTACGGGAGACAACTTAATTCGTGCTGGAGTTTCAGGAGGATGGGAAGTAGCTGATAAGACGGGCTCGGGATCTTATGGAACCAGAAATGATATCGCAATTATTTGGCCACCAAATAAAAAGCCAATTATTCTTGCGATACTTTCTAATCATGATAAAGAGGATGCTAAATACGATGATAAGCTTATTGCAGAAGCAACCAAAATAGCGCTGGGTGTCTTAAAAGCTAAAAATAAATAATAATAGTATTAGTTATTGAAATTTTCTTGTTTTTTCGTCACAATACTGTGACGGTCTTTTTGTGTATTTTACAAAAGATCGTCTTAAGTAAAGAAAGAAGATAGAAACCATCTCTATTAAGTTTATTAACTAAGTAACAACAAATATATGCTTTATTGAATACTTATTGCATTTAATGTGGAGGAATAAAATGGAGTCGAAAATTCTTATTGTTGATGATGATAAAGAGATTAGAAATCTTATCTCGGTATATCTGGAAAATGAAGGCCTAAAAACTCAAAAGGCAGAAGATGCTATACAAGCTTTACAACTGTTAGAAGAAAAGGACTTTGATTTGATTATTTTAGATATTATGATGCCGAATATGGATGGCATTGAAGCATGTATGAAAATTAGGGAAGATCGCAATATGCCTATCATTATGCTATCTGCAAAATCTGAGGATATAGACAAAATTCAGGGCCTAGCCTCTGGTGCAGACGATTATTTATCAAAACCGTTTAACCCACTAGAATTAATTGCTAGGGTAAAATCCCAATTAAGAAGGTTCAAAAAATACAATACGTCCATAGAACATAATAAAAGTATTCTAGAAATTGGTGACTTAACCGTGAATACAGATACTCGTCAAGTATGGGTAAGGGGAAAAGAAACAAGGTTAACTCCAAAAGAGTTTGCTATTCTCGAACTACTCGCCCGCAACAAAGGGATTGTCCTGAGTGTAGCAAAAATATATGAAGCAGTTTGGAAAGAGGTTTTTTATAAATCAGATAATACCGTCATGGTGCATATTACAAAAATAAGAGACAAAATTGAAGAAGATTCTAAACATCCCATTTATATTAAAACTGTTTGGGGAATTGGGTATAAAATATGAAGAATGTTAGTTTCAGAAATAAGATTATTATAAAACTTCTTGGTGCTGTTGCAATTAGTTTTTTTATTTCATTTGGTTTAACAATCCTCATTGTGCAATACGTCATAGATCCATTTTTTATAAAACACGAAGATTTTGGCATGTTTGAAGTGAGACTCGCAATGTTGTTCTTATTTACGTTCGCAATCTTAAACTTTATAGTAATCTTTTTGCTATTGGTTCGAAAGAAAATAGTATATTTGAAGCTCATTTCGGAAAATGTGAATGATATTGCAAATGGAAAACTGGGTTTAACAATTGGGATTAAGGGGAAGGACGAATTGACCCAACTTGCTCAAAATATCAACTATATGTCCAAGGAATTGGAGAATACATTTGAACAAGAAAGACAATTAGAACGTACAAAAAATGAACTTATCACCAATGTATCTCATGATTTACGCACACCTTTAACATCTATTATTGGCTATATAGATTTATTAAAAAGAGGGCAATACAACAGTAACATACAATTACAGGAATACCTTGAAACCACGTATTCAAAGTCACAGAGACTGAAATATTTAATTGATGAGCTGTTTGAGTATACTCGTTTATCAGGTATAGATGCTAAGTTAAACCTTAATGAAGTTGATTTATCAGGTTTGTTGGAACAAATAGTTGGAGAATACATACCTATATTTGAAAAGGAAAGTTTAATCGTTCAAAAATCAATTACGCAAGAAACAATACCTATCTTCATAGATGTAGAAAAAATGGTACGTGTTTATGAAAATCTTTTTATGAATGCGATAAAGTACAGCATGAAACCATCCGAATTATCTATATGTCTTGAACTAATAGGTAACAAGGCAATGTTGAAAGTATCAAATAAAGTCGAGAAACCGCCTGTTAGCGATCCAAATAAATTGTTTGAAAGGTTTTTCAGGGGGGACAAGGCAAGAAAAGATGACCAGGGAAATGGACTGGGACTTGCTATTTCAAAAAGAATTGTTGAACTTCATCATGGTAATATACATGCAGAATATAAAGATGGTTGGATGTCTTTTATTGTTGAACATTCAATTAGATAGAAAGCTTATGGAACTACAGGTTCCATAAGCTTTTTTTAAAACTTAAGAAATCTTAAGGATTTTACGGGGTGTTTCCTAATTTTCATAGTTTATCATGGGTGTATTCAAAGTGATGAGGTGAGCAAAGAAGATAAAAGGAAAGATTTCATTGTAGCTTAAGTGTGGAGGTAACATGTCTATTTTGTTAGTAGTAAACAAATTTAGTAGCTTATTGTAATGAAATAAAAAAATGTAGGAGGATATAAATGATAAAGCCAGTTGTAGATGTAAAAAACATTCAAAAATTGTACGGTAAAAAAGGTGAGAATCAATCACACGCATTAAAAGGTGTATCATTCTCAATTCAAGAGGGAGAGTTTGTTGGTATTATGGGGCCTTCTGGTTCTGGTAAAACAACATTATTAAATGTAATTTCAACGTTAGATAAAGCGACAGGCGGCGTTGTTGAAATTGCAGGAACGGATATTACGAGGATGAAGCAGGGGGAACTTTCTGATTTTCGTTCACAAAAGTTAGGATTCATTTTCCAAGACTTTAACTTATTGGAAAATTTATCTATCTATGAAAATATCGCACTCCCACTTTCACTTCAAGGTGTTTCATCTCGTAATATTGGAAAGAAAGTAGAAAAAATAGCTGATATGTTAGGCATTACAGCGATACTTCAAAAATATCCTTCTGAAGTATCTGGTGGACAAAAGCAACGTTCCGCAGCAGCACGTGCGTTAGTTCATGAACCAGCAATTATTTTGGGAGATGAGCCGACTGGAGCTCTAGATTCTAAAAATGCAACGAGTTTACTTAATGCCATGACAAGCTTAAATAAAGAGCAAGGTGTATCCATTATGATGGTTACGCATGATCCTTACAGCGCAAGTTACTGTCAACGTATTTTATTCATTCAAGATGGTGAGTTATATAAAGAAATTCATCGCGGTAGTACCCGTGAAGAATTCTATAAAGAAATTTTAGATGTGCTTGCAAACTTAGGCACACAAAAAGCGTAAGGAAGGAAGTTCAATCATGTTATTTAAGCTTTCTATGTCAGGCCTAAAAAGTAAGTTGCAAGATTACATTGTTTTACTTGTTGGTCTTATTGTCTCTATTTCAACTTTTTATATGTTTCAAACGCTAGCATCCAATAAAACGTTCCTTGAATCTAACTCTTCTATTAGGGATATTGTGGCTGTCTTTAAAATTGGTTCCGTTTTGTTAGCGATTATCACATTTTTCTATATTTTATATGCAAACTCTTTCTTATCAGCTCTTCGTCAAAAAGAATTTGGTATGTATATGATGTTAGGAGCAAAAAAGCATAAAGTTACCTTACTTATGTTCATTGAAACAATCATATTAGGTGCCACCTCTCTTTTGATTGGAATTACAATTGGTGTAGGACTTGCAGAAGGTATCGGTCAGCTATTAATGAAACAACTCGAGTTTGCTGGCGAAGGTTATAAAGCTTTTTATCTGCCATCTATAGCTATTACTTGCATCTTCTTCTTTGCACTCTTTGTATTATCTGCAATTATGAATAGTATTAAATTATCTCGTATTTCTGTACTGCAACTTGTACATGCTGATGAACAAACAGAACGTGTTGCCATAAAAGGAAAAATGACAGTTGTAGTTGCATTCCTTGGTATTCTTTTATTGGGTATTGGTTATGCATCACTTATTTATATATCATATGCAAATTCGCTAATTGTTTTGGGATTAATGGCTGTTGGATTAATCTCAGCAACTGTTGGTACTTACCTTATATTTGGATCACTTCTTCCAGTTATGATTAACAAGCTAAAGAGTAATAAAAAACGTAGTGAAAAAGGCCTCAATGCTTTTACTTTTGCACAATTAAATTTCCGCATTAATAGTCTAACAAATGTGCTTGCAACAGTAGCAATTTTAGTGGCTCTTGGTGCTGGTGGAATTGCTTGTGGTATGGCATTTAAAAACAACATCCTAAAAATTACAGATCAAATACAAATTTACGATTCAGTCATTCATAATCCAACAGTGGAAGAAAAGACAATTTTGGGTAGTATCTTATTTCAAGAAAAACTTGAATATCATTACAAAGTTGATGATAGATATGTTTATTATCTTAAAGAAGATGTAGAGAAAAATCGCCCTTTCTTGCAAGGTATGAAAATAGAGAAAGCTTCAGAGGAAATACCAATTGGTGCATTTTCAATAAAACGGGCTGAAGGAGAGACAGACACAAAACAATGGATTCAGGTTTTCAGAACGATCCAGCCCAATTATTTATATCCTGATTATGAAATAAAAATTGTAGATTATAACATATACAATGGATTGAAGGGGAAAGAAAGTATTGTGTTTATGGGGAAAACAGATGATTTTGGATCATACATAAAAGAATGGAAAAAACTTGATGAATTACAGATAGCAAAATATAAAAATGTGAAAGCGGAAGAATTGGGTAGTAAGTATCAAACATATATTATGAGTCATGATTTTGCCAGCGGACTAATGTTTATGGGTTTCTTCGTTGGAATTGCATTTTTAGCAATGATGGCAAGCTGCTTAATGTTTAAAGTTCTGTCGGGAGCATCAAAAGATGTAACACGTTATCAAATGCTTCATAAAATTGGTGTTCGCCGAGAGTTATTAACAAAATCGATTTATAAAGAGTTATTCTTCATATTCTTATTCCCAGCAATTGTAGGGATTACTCATATATTAGTTGGTATGAACATGTTTAGCCCTCTTGTAATCGATCCGTACTCTCGCATTTGGTTACCACTTGTTATTTTTGTAGTAATTTACTCGATGTATTACTGGATTACTGTTCAATTATTTAAAGGAATTGTACTCCCTAAAAAAGATTAATGTAATGATGTTGTTTATCCCGCATTAACGGGCAGCACGATTGGTGAGGGCTCATAATCAGTGGGGGATGAACAAACCCCACTGATTAAAGTTTCACTTTATCTTCTACTGTACCTTGTAACTACATTTTACCTTGCTGTAGAGAAACAAAAAAACATTTTTCTTATTCAATAATTCCAATTTCTAGAGCCTTTTGCACAGCTTCTTCTTTGTTGCGGACTCCTAGCTTTGTATAAGCTGTGGAAGCATAATTTCTGACCGTACCATTCGATAAATATAACCTTGATGCTATGGTAGTGTATCGAAGTCCCTTGGCTACTAGTTGCAATATTTCTATCTCCCTAGCTGTTAGCTCATAAGCGGTTGCTTTTGATTGTGGTGTCTCTTTTTGCGCATCAAACTTTTCAAATATTTTGTGAGACATTCCCTGATCAATCAGTGTCCCACCTTTGTGAATAAGTCGGATCGTATTAGCTAGCTCCAATGTTTCAATAGATTTGAGTAAAAAACCATCCGCACCGTTGCGAAGCGATTCCAACGCCTGTTCGGTATCCTGAAAAGTGGTAAAAATCAATATGCGGATATGTGGCCATTGTTGCTTAATCTTTTTGGTTGCTTCGACTCCATCCATGTGTTGCATATCTAAATCCATAAGTATAACATGAGGTTGAAGGCGCCCACACAAATCGATGGCTTCATTGCCATCCTCGGCCAAACCGACTACATTTAAATCTTCATATCTATCGAGTAGTGTCCTCAAACTTTCCCGAACAAACGGCTGGTCGTCTACAATTAACAAACGAATAAGTCCATCTTTTATTTCAGTTTGTCGCGGTATGGTACATGTAACAAGCATTCCTTCATCTGGCTTTGTATATACAGACAATTGACCTTGCAAATTCATTGCTCGTTCTTTCATCGCATTCATACCGAAGCCTTCTTGCCATTCTACATTTCCTTTTCCATTATCTTGAACTTCTAATCTCGTATATTGTTGTTCAAACTGCAATGAAACTATAATTTCAGTTCCCTGACCATGACGTACTGCATTCGTAAGGGACTCTTGTAAGCAACGAATGAACGCTATCTTCGCTTGCCGAGACAATTCATATTCCTCTCCGTATGCCCGAAAACTTACATTAACCAGAGCGTGCTCCTGAAATTCGGCTCCAAGATTTTGGAGAGATTGAATTAAGGAAGGCGATTGACAAGGAGACTCCATTTGATGTAGGTAACCTCTCACGTCCTCGATGCTTTTACGTCCCATTTCAAGCAGAGAATCTAGCCTCTGTATACCCATTTCAGTAGCAAGTTCGGTGCGCAACGTTTCCATCCCCATAATAATAGAAGTATAAGCGTGACCAACTGTATCATGAAGCTCACTCGACAGTCTGTTTCGTTCTTCCGCCAGTGTAATGCGTTCAATCTGAGACATATATTGCTCAAGTACCGCGTTTTGTTTACGAATTGATTCATTTTGTTTATGATTGACGATTAATAAATGAAAAGCGAAGCCCATTACATATGCGAATCCATAATAGGTGACCATAATCCAATAGCTATTACTTGGCGCAACCGCATAGAAAATTCCAGTTGTTATAAAAACCGTTATTGGAGCTGTCCAATAATAGGACAAATGCTTACTATTCGCAGCAATTAGAAACACCGATATAAGAAATGTGTTGTAAGCTTCTGGAAATAATAGGGTTAAATATATACATAGTCCACCATATAGCAGTATTTCTGTGAACAAATAATATTTATAATTGAATAGTAAGGCTACCCATGGAACAGAGAAGGCAATAATTTCCCAAAGAATAATAATCCAAAGTGGTAATGTTAAACCATCCTGAAAATTTAATGTAGCTAGAATGATAGACACACTAGCAAGTAGGCGTACCCCTAACATAATCCAATCATACCAAAACCAATACTTAACCATATCTAACAAGTCCTTTACCCCCTAAATAGCCTACCATTTTACTTCCTACATAATAATTTAATCCTTCCTGCCTTATTATACTTTTTAATTTAAAACTACGATACTACTCACAGACTGCAAACTTCTATTGATTTAGTTGCCGAATCATACTACGTGTATAGCCCCCAATTTTCTTTGTCAAACCATCGACTATTCTAATACTTATGGCGGTAAATACTATACCCATAAACATTACAAAGAGTGACTTGGCAAAAGTATCTATTTGTATAAATATAATATTCATATCGATGTATCGATACAGTAGTGGTGCCAACAGGAACATAAGTGGCATTACGTAAAAAATGATTGCACTAATGAGACTGAAAATGCCAATCGTAAATTTCTGCATTAGCCAATAGACAGCACACCAAGTGCGACGATCTGTTAGCACTAATTTCACCTGAGACCAGTTCGATGTATCCATTGTTATACTTCTATCGTAAGAGTCTGTTGAAATATCTGTATAAATTTTCGTCTGTATGCGCTCGAATTGGATAAAGGGTGTGGTAGTCTGTAGTACGCGCATAATTAATGGAATCCCAACAACAGTAAATGAAAGGGTTAAACTAAATAGCAGAGCTATTAGGTAAAAACAAAAATAAAACAATCCTGTACCGAAAGTTAGCAATAAAAAATAACCATTCTGGATGAATCTTGATTTCATAAAGTTCATCGCTCCTATCTGTGTAATAACCGAATCATACTGCTTTTTTTGTCATTCTCACTAGTGTAAAAGTGTCATATGACAGTTCTAAATGATGTTAAAAAGGGGAGAGCAGCTTACTTCTGGTTAAAAAAGATGCTTTTATCCCGCTATTTACTGGGCAGTAAGACTCCCACCTCAAAATTCAGCGTTAGGTGGGGGGCGGGCTGCCGGTAAACGCACGATTGGTGAAGGCTAATAATCAGTGGGGGATGAACAAAAACCTGCTGATTAAAGTTTCACTTTATTAATCCTCACAAAACAATCCCGTTCTTACATCTGCAAGAACGGGATTGCTTTGTACTTTTATTTAATATGAGATGGACTTGTTTTTCGAATATGAAAAATAATATCAAATTGCTCAAGCAATGAAGTATCAAAATACACCGAACTGTTCGGGAGGATTTGTCCCCCTATACTTAGTAATGGTCTTTTTGCTTTAACCCATTTTTCTGCTTGTCCTTTAAGGTGACGGTTATCCAATAAAAACATTTTATATGGCACTTTTCCGAGAGTATAATTGAAACTTTTTACATCTTGTGGAATAGTGTCGGTTGTAATCTTACCTCCAGTGGAAGGATCATATTCGCTGTATAAGGTAAAATTCCCCTCCGTAGTTGAACTACCAATTGTGACATAATTATTGTCTAAACGTTCCTTCAAAAACTGCCCCGCAACATAAGGGTATAATTTCTCATCGATAATTCCTTTAGCTATATGAATATTGTGTGCCCATACCATCGTTTTACCACCAAATGTCTCTTGTGCCCACATTGCATGATCGGCCAAGTATTGTTCATGTAGTTTTATTATACTTGGATAGTCGTTAGGGAGTAGCATTGTGGTAAATTTCTCTATTGCACTTGCCGCTGCTTTCGCCCAGATGTACTCGGATGGAATTATTTCTGTGTTGGCTTGCTCATTCTCATCTTTTAGTAATCGGGCTACTCTCTCAGCGTTTGCTTTAAACTTCTCTTTTCTTTCAGGAGCAAGTTTCATATATTCCTGTATACTTCCAGTAAAAGAAGACAATTCTTTATAATTTTCTTCTACTTCTGCCAGCAAATCTGGTCGATGGAGCCTTACATAATCAATTACTTTATTAAAGCTACCTTGGTCCAATGTCTTTAAGTCGAGCCCAATAAATTGGATCTTTTTTTTATTGGATGGATCAGCATTATAATCTTTCATCCACTCAATCATGGCTATAATTTCATCAGTAGGATATAACAATTTTAAAAATTCCCTAGGGTTTCCTTTTCCTGTTTGGATATATTCATTTAGTTTTAAGCCGTTTCCCCAATCTTCTTCCATTGCAAAATTCGTAAAACCCATTTCAGTAACCAAATATTTCACAAGGCGAAACTTCATAGTAAAAATTTCAGAGCTTCCATGAGTATTCTCTCCTAATCCTACATATTGCGCGTTCCCAATCATTTTCTTAAGTGGTTTTAAATCTTCAAATGGTTTTGACGGCTCTATCGTTTTTAATGGGTTAGCCTGTGATTGTATTGATTTAACTATATTTTTTTGGACTGATTGACCTGAATTTTCGACTGCTACAGTTTGAGCGTTTCCTACTTCCGCGCATCCTGTGACTAATAAAGCTGTACTAACCATTGCAATCATTATTTTCTTATTCATTTTTGCCCACCTCAATTGAATTATTTTTATAAACAAGATTGATTCATGTACTTGCACGAATCAATTGCCTTAATTTAATTGTTATTTATTCCATATCATATTTTCTAGTTACATATTGTCATAAGATTAATTGACACAAGTCATAGGTTAATCATTACACTTTTGTACTATCGGCTATGACAGTTTATAAATAATAATTAAATTGTTGAATCGCAAGTAAGACTAGATTATGAATTTGGGAGGGATTTTAAAGATGAATGATCTGTATGTCAAAATATTTTTATTCTAAGTTGTAGCTGTTGAAATGACAGGAAGTAAATTTGATAAACAAATGAATAAAAGGGGAAGGGCGGATTACAATGTTATTACACGCAAAATCGTTCCACAATAAAGATAAAATCCATCGTGCTAAAATAGGACTTCAACTTTTTCTAAGTATCTTAACTATTACTTCTATTATCCTAAATGTACTAGTAATGATTACTAAAAGTATGCCGCTTATTGTGGTATATATGTTTACCCCGGCATTTTCTTCTATTTTGACTCGCATAATATTGAAAGAAGGGTTTAAAGATGTATCTTTTAGTCTCGGTAACTTAAAGATATGGAAGGGGATTGGTTTTGCTCTGCTAATACCTATGATTATTTGTGGAATTACTTATTCTATCGCCTGGTTGAGCGGAATTGCGAGGTTTCAGCCCCCGCAAGGTGGTATGCTAGAAACTATTTACAATATACTTGGATTTCAGTATCTACCGATACCATTAAGTTTCATTTTTATAGTAGTATTGAGCGGAGTATTAGGTAGCTTGCTTAACTTAATTCCAGTTATGGGAGAAGAAATGGGTTGGCGAGGTTATATGCTTACAAGACTAATCGATGCAGAGTTTTCACGCCCAATCCTTATTAGCGGATTGATTTGGGCAACGTGGCATGTTCCAATTGTTATTGCTGGTCTATATGTAGAAGGAACATCTGCCCTACTTTCAGTACTTGGCATCTATTTTTGTATTGTGCCATTCAGTTATATTACAGCTTATTTACGACTTATCACAGGTAGCGTTTGGCCTTCGGTTATCATTCATACTACTTGGAATGCCGTTATTCAAGGACCTTTCGCACGTGCAAGTACAGGAGATCAAACTGAGATTTGGATTGGAGAATCTGGTTTGATAACCGCTATTATTATCTTGGCTACTGCAATAATTATGTCTCGAATCGTAAATTTTACTAAATAGCATACGGATTTGTTTTAAATTCAATTAGTGTAATATGACGAGGCTGAAATAAGATGCTCCTAAAAATATTAGAAAAAATCTAGTTGAACAGACTCTTACTTAATCTTAGGCTGCTGGATATATGGAAGGCATCAAGCTAAGGGTTTAATTTATAAAAATAAACTTGATTGTCATAAAAAAATAATGTTTTTCATTTAAAGGCTATGAGATGAAATTTCATCATCTTCATCACATTAGACCTTCAGGAAATAAAAAGTTAAACGATTATACAAATACTCTAACTGAAAAAACGATAGTCCTTTTATCAAAAATGTAGAAGGACTATCGTTTGTTTTTTTGACAAAATTAGGGATTGATGTTCATGAAAATGGATAATATAATTCGTATTTTACGTAAAGAGAAAAATTTCCCCCTAGAATATTAAGCTAAATATCTTGGTGTGACGGTTAATTTAAGTTTCACTTTATGACTTGTAAAGGGCTGTTCAATGCATCGTACTATTAAAAAATCTAAATTAAATCATTAAATTGCGATAAAATGTGGTCGGAAATAATGAAATTTTAGGAAAAATAAGGTACACTAGTCTATGATTTTAGTTGAAAATCGTTTGACGTTAATGCATACGGGGGAAAGATTGATGAACAACAATACAACAAATGAATCAGTTGAAGAAATTGATCAAAAACGAGTAAGATCAAAAAAACGTTATACAAATTGGAAGTTTATCGCAGCGGGTATTGGTGTAATTGCACTTCTTATTGGGGGAATGAGTTATTATCAGGCAACTCACTTCAATTCGAATGTTACAATTAATGACACAAAAGTTGGTGGTCTGAGCGCTAATCAGGCAATACAAAAATTAAAGACATCTGGACTAGCAAACAAAGTCTATGTTGATCAACAACAAATTTTAGATGAAAAAGATACAAAAACGGAACTTACGGAAAAAGATTTGCCTCAAGTTAAGAAACTATTAAAAAGTCAGTGGACATTTTTCCCTTCCTCAAAGGGAGAAAATTATTCATTACTACCAGAGAAGGCAGATCAGTATCGTAGTGAAACGATGAAAAAACTTGTAGAAGAAACGCTCATCTCTATGAATGAAAAATTAAAAGCGCCTCAAGATGCTATGGCGAAGCTAGAACAAGGGAAAATTGTTATTTCGAAAAGTGTTGAAGGAAAACAGTATGACGTTACTAGTCTACTGAAAGATTACGATAAGCAAAAATCTAAAAGCGAAATTCATCTGAAGTCTGCATACATAAAACCTATTAAAGAAGACGATCCGATTGTCAAAAAAGAGGAGAAAGCACTACAGAATCTTCTTGGGCAGTCTGTTGAGTATAAAGTGCAGGATGAAGTTTATCCTTTAAAAGCGAAAGATTTAATTCAAAATGCCTCTATGTCAAAGGATATGAAAGTTACAATTGATGCGAGTGACATTAAGAAGAAAATTACTGAAATTAATAATGCCAAATCAACATTAAATAAAGATTTCTCATTTAAAACGCATTCCGGTTCAGTCATATCAGTAAAAGGGCAAGGCTACGGCTGGGCACTAGATGTTGAAAAAGAAACTAAACAAGTTCAACAAGCCTTTGAGAAAGGCGAAAAGGCGCTTTCTGCTTCTAATATTCACGGAAATGGTTGGGAGAAGGAAGGTATCGGTTATAAAACAACAGCGAATAATGGCATCGGAGACACGTATGCGGAAGTTTCAATTGCAGAGCAACAAATTTGGATTTACAAAGATGGAAAATTAGTTGTTACAACAAATGTAGTAACTGGTAAACATAGTACTGGTGAAGATACATCACCAGGTGTGTGGTACGTCCTATATAAACGAACACCATATACGCTAAGAGGTAACGCAGTAGGAAAAGCTGATTATGCGGTTAAAGTAGATTACTGGGTTCCATTCACAAATAGTGGTCAAGGATTCCACGATGCCGGCTGGCGGAAAGACTGGGGAAATAATGCTTATTTAACAGGAGGGTCAGGTGGATGTGTGAACCTTCTTCCTAATGTTGCAAAAACTGTATATGATAGTTTGAACACGTATGATCCAGTTATCGTGTACTAGAAAATAGCTACGTATCAAGAAATAAACAAAGCAGGAAATCTTATCTGATGGTATATGAATAAACACCTCTTGCATTCGCATACTAAGTGTGCAAATGCAATGGAGGTGTTTTTGTTTGAATACAAGAGTGTATTGCTTATAAGAAACAAAGTAGAAAGAGATTAAGTATAAGTATTCAAATAATCAATAAAATTGACAATGAATATCATTTTCACTTAATATAGAATCGTCGCATTTAATTAGACATGAATTTTTTGTTAATATAATAGATTTCTATTAAGTTGTCATATTTACGAACTATCATTAAATATTTTAAGAATTTAAACGTAGGAAAGGGTAATATAAAATGAACTGGAAAAAAGGCGGATTATGGGTTATTATTTTTTTCGTTGTAAAAGGCACGATTTCTACACTTTTAATCGTTACAGGTGCTAAATATTTTGATTTATCATTTATGCAACTTATCTTATTAATTCTGACCTTATTAGTGATTTCTCTAATAAGTCGAAAGTTACTGTATAGACATAAACAAAACAAAAAGCAAAAAGAGCTAAATATATAATGAAGCCCCAGAGACCATTGGATTTCTGGGGTTTTATTTTGATAGTTTTTTCGCATGTATATTAATTTAACAGAATAGGTTGTCCAAAATGATAAAATCGATGATGTTTAAAATGCGTCAGTTATTTTTACATAAGGATTGTTGAGAGCCTTTGAATCAATCTTTATTCTGAAGCGACAGACACGTATAAATTATGCTCTTTTTTCAATTGGTAGTTTAAATGTAAAAGTACTGCCTTCTCCTAATTTACTTTCAACCGTAATTTCTCCTCCATGTAGTTCGACAATCCATTTTACCATCGACAATCCTAAACCTGTGTTTCCGATGTTTGAAGATGTTCGTGCTGCGTCAACTCGATAGAAGCGGTCCCATATTTTAGTAATATGTTGCTCGCTGATGCCGATGCCATTATCGGAGACTTTACCTATTATGTTGGTTTCATCACGGAATAGTTGCATATGCACAGTTCCGCTCGCTTTACTATAAGCAATCGCATTCGTTAGTAAATTCATTAATAAACGCATCATCAATGTTTGATCTGCTTTAATAAATAGGTCTTCCTCTATATTAGTTGTTATATCAATCGAAGCTTCTTGAACCATTAATGAAAGCTCTTCTACAACGATTTCCGTTAATTCACTCATATTGATACATTCAAATTGGAAAGTATTATGATTTCCTTGGTCAGCTCTTGCTAATAATAAGAGTTGAGAGATTAGAGCGGACATTTTACGTGATTGCTTTAAAATTACTTCTAACGATTCTTCCATTTCTTTCGGGTGATTCCTCTGCGATAAAGCGTATTCGCATTGTGAAATAATAACAGATGTTGGTGTTCTTAATTCATGAGATGCGTCAGATGTAAATTGTTTTTCACTTTCGAATGATGTCTCCAATCGCACAAACATTTTGTCAAAGGTTTGTGCTAAATGATATATTTCGTCTTTCGGTGAACCTTGTAAATTAATTCTCTTCGAAAGGTCTTTACCATCACCAATTTTACTAGCTGAATCACTCATTTGTTGCACAGGTCGAAAAGCTCTTTGCGTGATAAAATATCCCCCGAATGCCGCAATAAGAATAAGTAATGGGAATGAGATGATTGTTACCACGATAAGCGTATTTATCGTTGAGGATAATTGGTTCATAGTCATTATTCCACGAACCCAGACTTGCTCATCGCCGCCTGCATTATGGAGAAAATCATATACTATCCATTCTTTATTGCCGTCTTTAATGGTTTGTATTTCATCGGATTTAAGCGATATCTTTTTATTAAAGCTTGTTGGACTATGTCCTACCAACAGCTCACCTTGTTTACTATAAATACTAATATTTACTCCATCTTCTAAGGTTTCAAAATCATCGTCAATCTTTAACTGCCCATGCTTATATTCGATATCTTCCATGCTTTCTTTTACTGTGCTCTTTAATTGATCTTTCATATTAAAAAGCAAAATTTTATCTGAAGAAGTTAAAATAAAAGCTAACACGAGTGCCATAATAATTACAATTAGCCCCGTATACCACAGGGTCACTCTCATTTTTATTGATAGTCTTTTCATGATTCTACTCGCAATACGTAACCAGTTCCGCGCACTGTATGAATTAACTTTGTTTCAAACTGGCTATCAATTTTTTTACGCAGATAGCGGACGTAAACATCAATAATATTCGATCCGCCTTCATAGTCGTAATTCCACACATGTTGCTCAATTTTATCTCGTGTCAGCACAACTTCTTTATTACGAATCATATATTCTAAAATAGCAAATTCTTTACTGGAAAGAGTGATAACTTGGTCTCCTCTTGTTACTTTATGCATATTGCAATCTACCACTAGGTCAGCGATTTCAAACACATTCGATGTATTTCCTGTTTTTCTTCGCATTAACACTCGAATTCTTGCTAACAGTTCATCAAAAGCAAACGGCTTTACTAAATAATCATCTGCACCTAAGTCGAGTCCTGTTACACGATCATCAATTGTATCTTTAGCTGTAAGAAGCAAGACAGGAGTTGCATTATTGTCCGCGCGTAATCTTTGTAATACGTGTAAACCATCTATTCCGGGAATCATAATGTCAAGGACAATCAAATCGTAGGTAGCCATGTTTATATAATCCAGGGCATCTTCTCCATTCCCACATGCATCGACACTATAATGTTCTGCATTTAATCGTTTCACCAATATATTTTGTAAGTCTTGTTCATCTTCGACGATAAGAACTCGCATTAACATTCTCCTTTTCTTCTTATTAATATGTATCACTATAATTCCAAAACATTAAAAAAAGATTAGAAACTAGTTAATTATATCATTTTATCCCGCATTAACGGGCAGTAAGACTCCTCCCTCAAAATTCGGTGAATGCGAGGGAGGTAGGGATTAACTGCCTGTAAAAGCCTTCACTTTATTTTTTTGTACATTAATCTTCCTTTAATGTTTGTTCAGTAATATAAAGGCAAGGATAAGGTGCACATGTAAAGGGAGGAAAACAGAATGGGAAAATGGATGCTGATTGGAGCAATGTCCTGTTTATTCTTAACAGCTTGTTCTACTCAAGTTGATAACAATACAGAAGTACAACAACTGAAAGTGGAAAATGATAAATTACAAAAAGAAGTCGCTCAACTACAACAAGAACCAAACAAAACACAAGCTGCTACAAATGATAAGAAACAAATACAAGATTTCAAAAACGAAGTCTCATCTATTGTAGAAAAGGCAAATAACACGAAACCAGTTGGAGCAAAAGAAGATAACTTAAATACGTACTTAGCAGCAAAAAAAGAAATTGACCAATTGGATGACAAGATAGATCTATCTGATAATCAGCTAGAAGCAGATTATCACGCTGGAACGATAACTGTTGAGCAATATCAAACGCAAGAAAAAGAACACGATATACTGGAAGATCAATTAGAGCAAGCAGAAAATGCACTTGAAGCAAGATTTGGAATAGATGATTAATCATTAAGGAGTGGATGAAAATGTTAAAACATAAAAAGAAAATAATTATAAGTGTAATTGCTATTTTAGTAAGTGGTATTGCTATTATTAGTGGATATTATGGCATGGGTTACAATTATGCAAAAAAGAATGAAAACTACACAGAGAAACAAGTTCGTGAAATTTCTTTAGCTCATACAAATGGAGAAATTATGAATGTGAAAAAAGAATTCGAATTAGAAGATGACAACTTAGCACAATCAAAATTTGAATATGAAGTGGAAATCAAGACACCTGATAATCTGTTAAATATTTTAAAAGTTAGTGCAAGGACAGGTACAATAGAAATTGATAATGAAGATTAAATAAATATCGCGTATTTGAAAAAACTCCGAACAAAATTTGTTTGGAGTTTTTTCATGTTTATACTTTACTATTTTGAAAGGGGAGTGCTACATCGCTATTAAACTAACAAAACAAAATAACACCTAATATGAAAAAATACGCTGTTCTTTCTGAAGAATCCTAGGAAAGGGTAACTTGATATATCACCGCTATAAAAGTATCGTTCCAATCCAAGTGTATATTTGTGACGAGTTGAATTCAAACTTGATACCTTAGATTCACAGATTGTTCTTTTCCTCAAATCGTGCAGATTTGATTACGTATAATTACATAAAAACTTGTCATCGTAACTTTGATATCTTGCTGTTACATTCCAAAATGCGTACAACAGCGTGCCTTCAAGGTTATACTGATGCTGGAGGTGATTCAAAGTGACATAAAATCGGAAAATGAGCTTTTTAATAGCCAAGAGAGCTTTAAAGATCAAGTCTTCATTTTGAAACTAAAATCGCTTTTATATTAGGCTTCGAATTTTTATGTGGTACAGACATTAGTTGAAAGATAGGCTTTTCCTGTTCTTATTTATATCGTTAACTTGATAATTTATAAATATGAATTTAGTGGGGGGATATTATGAAAGATAGCAAACGTTTTAATTTTCACAAGCTTTGGCTAGGACAGTCTATAAGTTTGTTAGGTACCCAGCTTACAATGGTAGCTTTGCCTCTTTTTGCATTAGAGGTGCTACAAACAAGCGAGGCAAATGCTGCCATGCTTCGTGGGATTATATTTGTACCCTACCTAATTTTCGGGTTAGTAGCCGGTGCTTTAATAGACATTTTTCATAGGAAAAATGTCTTGCTAATTTGTAGTTTATGTCAAGGAGTATTGTTTTTATCAGTATTCATACTGACTGTAACAAATATTATAACGTTCCCTTTACTGGTATTTATCATGTTTTTAAATGGGATATTCACCACGTTTTACAACATTGCCATTCCTTCTTTCTTACCTGAAATAGTAACAGATAAAGACTATTTAAAAAAAGGAAATGCTCAACTAGCACTTTCGGAGTCTCTTTCTGTAGTAATTGGTCCTATGCTAGCAGGAATCATCATTACTCTATTTGGATTAACAGGCTCTTTTACTATTGACGCAGTAACGTATTTTGTTTGTTTTGCATTTGTATTATTTATTTCCAAGTTTAAACCGCATACAGAGGGCTCTTTAAAAGACGTAAATATAAAATCCATATACCAAAACATATATGAAGGCTTGGTATATTTTAAAAAACACCCTGTATTAGAACCAATTGTAACCTGTGGCGCTGTTTACGGTTTTTTTAAATACATACTAAATAGTATTTTAGTAATATTCCTGTATAAGGTAATGGGTCTATCTGAACTTGAAATAGGGTTTGTTGTAGGCTCAGCAGCGGTGGGATTTTTAATAGGTAACACGATACTCATGAAAAAAAGTCAACAAATTAATAATACAAAAATGCTTATTTATAGCGCTACTGTATCAGTTACTGGTTTGGCCTTTATACCGATAATGGGATATATGGGAACCATTATCGGTATAGTAGCTGCAAGTATCATACATGGTATGGGAGAAGGTGTATTTGGCCCTTACGCTGCAACCATACGACAACTTGCCTCACCAAGTCACATGCTAGGCCGAGTAAATGCTGTACAACGTACGCTGAATTGGGGGGCTTGGGCATTAGGAAGTTTTGCTAGTGCATTTTTAGTTTCAATATTTGGGCTTCAAACTACGTTATTCATAGGGGGATTCGGAACAACATTTTGTTTAGTGGCGTTGTTAAGACGTGGCGTATCAAAAGGAAATGATATTGAATATACGAGTTCATTTTAGAGGAGATGATTGTGATGCATAAGGTATTAAAAGGAACTGACATAGAAAATAAACCCCACATTTTATTTATAGGGGGATGGACAAAGCCTATACAAGATGCATTAGACAGTGGCTATATTGTTTCGTACATAGGATCGTACGCTAAACACATATATTTTGATGGGACTATCTTAGAAAAATGTTTCTATAAAAAAGAATTAGACACGACAAATATACCCTTGTCTATATACTATGCTGAAGAATTATTCAAAGAGAAACCATTTGATGTGGTTGTATCTTTCAACGAAACAGCATTAGATACAGCTTGCATAATTGCAAAGATTTTTAATGTTAAAGGGCCTTCTTACAATGCTAATATGATAACCCGCAATAAAGACATGATGCGTGAAATGCTAGCAGGTAAAGACTTTTCGATAGATTCGACAGTTTGCAATACTATTGAAGACATTAATGAATTTTTGAACAAAAAAGATAGTATTATAATAAAGCCCCCGATTGGCGCAGGTGGTAAAGGTGTATCTAAGCTAGACACGGGAGATGACGTAGAGGTATTTTTTGAAGAAAATGGTATTCAACTACCTGTTTTAGTGGAAGAGTACATTGAAGGTGATGTAGTTTATACGGTCGAAGCCGTTTCTTATAACAAAAAACATTCTATACTAGCGATATCAGCTGAAGTATTTAAAGAAGGTACGTTTATAATAAACTATACTATTATGCCAGCACCTATAGATGAATCTCAAAAACAATTAATTATGGAAAAAGTAATGCTATTTTTGGACGACATGCAAATGGAAAACGGCATTACTCATACAGAAGTAAAGATAGACAAAAAAAATAAGCCGATAATTATAGAATCTCAAGTTAGGATAGGTGGTGGTAATATCTGGAAGATGGTGGAACTAACAACCGGCATATCCCAATTTGGATACTATTATGATGCGTTAGCTACTGAGACTATAGATGAATTTAGATGTGTATCTTCAAAATGTCATGCTATGTCTTTAAGCTTGATTCCAAAACCAGGTTGCTTAAAAGAAATCAAGTATAAGGAGTTAAGTAACATATCCGAGGTCGTATTAATTGATCTATTACTAAAAGAGGGAGACATCATACCACCTATTGTAGATAGCACTCAACGCAAAGGATCTATATTATTTACGACTAGTGATATGAAACGTATGTACGAAGTTGTAGAGGAAATATGTAACAATATAACGTTTGTTTATCAGGATTTAACAGAATGGAAACCTTCTTTTAAAAAATATAAGTAAACAGAAATGTGGCAAATGAATGGTCTATATAAAAAAGAGAAATTTTCGAATTCCCTGATAGCGCTAAACCTAAGCAAAATAATGAACTATCCTATAGAAGAAAGTTGAGGGAGCTAATCGCATATGTTTTATTGAAAGGATGTGATTGAATTATGGAACGGCCGAATTGGGGAATTGGAGGATTAGTATTCGTTGGCTGTATGTTTCTTGGTGGAGGAGTGGGATCTATGTTAGGTAATGCCCAAACTGGATGGCTAATAGGAATGGGCATTGGATTTCTTGGGATGGCTTTAACGAGACTGTTCAGAAAATAATGTAACTGAGATTCTTCTTCTGGTAAATAAGGAAATATGTAAGTAATTCATGGCATAAGAGTTCTATAAATTATAGTTAGAATCTTCTCTTTTGTATTTGTCTTTTCTAAATTTCTCCATACATAGATACGATTCTCAAGTCGGAGGATAGCACCTTAGGGTGTCTTTTTTATGCTTTTTAAAAATGTCTTACCATATAATAGCTGAGTTTTGCTTTCAGTCTCCAATGCCCATTAAACATAAAATGAAAATTCTGCACCATTTAAACTCTGATAACAATTCATACGATCAAGAATAATTGAGCTAATAGCTCTCGGTAGATTGCCATCATTTTTTTATAGATTAGATTCATTACCGTTTCAGACCTATGTATTCATTCATAACCTAACAGTAAAAGGGGGGATGATTAAAGGTATGGCGTTTAATGATGAATTAATTTGTCAACAGTTTGCAAGAATTATCGGCGGGCAAGAAGGATTCGCCGGTGGGAAATGCGTGGCAACAATAAACAGGGATGAAATACGAGCAACAATCTTAGGAAAACGTTTTAGAGTAACAACTTCCTTTTCATTCGAATCACGAGACAATAAAACTGGACGGGCATTATGCCTAGGCCGAGTAGCACTCTTACAAAAAGAAGTCACTGAATTTGTGGTGACAATTATTAAACAAGGAATAATCGTTTCGTCTATACACAATGAGTGGTTATGTGATGATCCAAATTTGATTTACGTTAATATCGAAGACGTTGATGATCCACTAAATTTTGCAAGAAAAGTGAGAAGAGCATTGTGCAATTAACTAAGTTTTTTAGTTAAATGAGTGATTACGTTAAATAGAAGATTTCAGCGTGTTGAATGTTATATTTGTAAAATAGATTTAAGTGGATGGTTTTATAAAACGAAAGAAGGTGTTTCATATTTGGAATGCCTTTTCTTTATGTTTTCGTTGCTAATGTGGGTGGTTAACTGATTATATGCTGTTTATCTTGTAACAGCAAGAACTGGACGAGGTATCTTGAAAGGTGTTTGACAGTCTGTAGATACCATATTTTATCAAATGTTATTAGAATATCATAAAACGACAGGGGAGAAATCGCCAGAGAAATACGTCAGATTAGTTATTCCTGCTATAATCTAAGGGTGCGATTTTGTTTTCGAAAAATAATAGGTAAATCATTTGACAATTAAAATAATCTACTTTAATATATGTGCCATAGCATATATATGGTGAAACAAATACATTCATTGTGAATGATTGACTGGTATGCTATATCCTTTTATATCTTAATTTATAGAGGTGATATATGAACTTACATGATTTAATAGGCTATCTTGTTCACCGTACTGACGTGAAAATGACCAATTATTTTACGAAGAAATTAAAGCCGTATGGAGTTACGCCAGAGCAGTGGGGGATTATTAGTGTTCTTTGTAGCCAAAGGAGCACTACTCAAAAAGAGTTGGCGGAAGCTATTGATAAAGATCAAACTACTGTTGTTAGAATGATACAGTCAATGGAGAGAAAAGGGATTGTAAAGAAGGCTTTGAATGACCAAGATAGGCGTTCACATAACCTTTTTTTAACTGAAAAAGGTGACGAGTTAAAGAAAACAATCTTGCCTGTAGTGAAAGACGCTCACCATTTCGTTACGAGTAATTTGAGCGAGGAAGAAATTAAAGTATTACAATCGTTATTAAACAAATTGTATGATACACGCTATTAATATTTGTTCCTTATTGATGCTATGCTATTCATAAGGAACAAACTTTGTTTTAGGTATTATATATGCTATAGCACATAATTTTTTGTTTGTTTTGAGGAATGGGAAGATAGCTTTATTTTGTATGATATCTGATTCAGGTTCACTTTTTTGCCTAGTACCAGTCAAATTTTTGTATTATATATGCTATAGCATATAATTTTCAGCCCTTTAATATTGAAAAGGGTAATGTAAATTGAAGCGACTTCCATACGGGTAATCTCAGGAAATAGGATAAAGGTAGTGACTATTATCTGAACAATACTGAGTTTTTACCAAATAATAAGAGAGGTGTGATTACTATTTTAATTTTCATCAATATTGTAAAAGTAGTGTTGTCTCTGTTCTTTTTAATGACAGGAACGAAAATTATATCCGGGAAAATGGCAGATGAGTTCAAACGATTTGGTTTACCTTCGTTTTTTAATTTCTTAACTGGAGCTTTTGAGATTGTAGGAGCGATTGGAATGTTGATAGGAATCTGGATTCCAGTAATAGCTTTATGGGCAGGATTGTTATTAGCTGGTACGATGCTTGCAGCCGCATTAACTCTAATTGTATTAGCGAGAGATCCCTTTAAGAAAGCAATACCTGCACTTGTTTTGTTTGTCCTTAGTTTAGGGATAAGTTTGTATCACATTTTTTAAACATAACTGAAAACTATTAAACTTTCACTTTATGCGTTCAAGTTACTATCATTATGTGATTATGTTACAAATAAGGGGATTCTCAAATTAGTGCTTGAATAATAATAGCAATACGAATTTAGACATTACGATCATTCGGATCATAATCAGTAAAAGAATGGCAAGAATTTTATATTAAAAATAGGAGTGAGTGAAAATGGCATATTTATTACAAGTCGATTTTCCGTTTGAAGGTCCTTTTGGTGAAGAAATGGAAAAAGGATTTTGGGATTTAGCAAAAAGTATTAACGAAGAAGAAGGATTCCATTGGAAAATATGGACTGAGAATGAAGAAACAAAAGAAGCTGGAGGCATTTATGTATTTGAAGAAAAACAAGATGCTGAAAAATACGCGGAAATGCACAAGAGCAGACTTGAAGCAGCTGGTGTAAAAGATATTAGAGTGAAAATTTTTAACATCAATGAAAAGTTAACGGAACTGAATCGTGGGTATATTAAATAATTTCGAAAGTCGGAGCAAGCGTAAAAAGGAGGGGGATAATCCCCTTCTTTTTTTAATTCTTAAATTGATGGTGAGGGGACTCGCATAAAAAATAATCAATTATAAAAGTGATTTTGAACGTAAGGAATTTGTAAGGAAGAGGTAAGAAAAAAGAGATTTTCCTTGTGTAAGATGAAAATGTAAAGAAGAGTGAGAGGAGAAAAATACTATATATTTCTATAAAAAACAAATCAATTAATAAGACTTGTTTGGAGGAAAAGAGACATTACAGATTCAATGTCGTCCTTTTGCAGTGGGGTAAGAAGAAAGCTGTGTGATTAGTTCCAAACAGCAAATAACCATTTATACAATATGAATAGGGGAGAGGATTATTTTGATGAAAAAGCATCGTCAAATTACATGTACAGGTTTAGCCCTTTTAATAACTGGAGGTTCCCTGTTTTATACAACTCCAACCTCAAGTGTAAAAGCGGAGTCCATTCAAAATGTATCTAGTTCGTTACAAACAAGCAACCAAAGAGATCGAAATTCCGTCAAAGAGGCCATGCAGGATACCTTGAAACTTGGATATCCAGGGATACTTGCTAAAACTTCTAAGGGTGGAAAAACATGGAGTTATGCGGCTGGTGTAGCGGATCTAAGTACCAAGAAACCAATGAAAACAGATTTTCGATTTCGAATTGGCAGCGTGACAAAGACGTTCACTGCAACAGTTGTACTTCAATTAGCAGGAGAAAACCGCTTGAATTTAGACGATTCTATTGAAAAATGGTTGCCTGGTGTCATTCAAGGAAATGGATATGATGATAAACAGATTACTATCCGGCAATTATTGAATCACACAAGTGGTATCGCTAATTACACAAGGTCAAAGGATTTTAATATGATGGATACAAAAAAATCTTATACTGCTGAAGGATTAGTAAAGATGGGAATATCCATGCCTCCAGATTTTGCCCCAGGAAAGAGCTGGTCGTATTCAAATACAGGATATGTATTACTAGGAATTCTTATTGAAAAAGTAACTGGGAACAGCTATGCGGAAGAGATTGAAAATCGAATTATTGAACCACTTGAATTAGCGAATACATTCTTACCTGGAAATTCAAGCGTCATTCCAGGAACCAAGCATGCCCGTGGATATATCCAATTAGACGGAGCAAGTGAGCCAAAAGATGTTACTTATTATAACCCAAGTATGGGGAGCTCGGCCGGAGATATGATTTCTACAGCTGATGATTTAAACAAATTCTTTTCTTATTTACTTGGGGGCAAGTTATTGAAAGAACAGCAACTAAAGCAAATGCTTACAACAGTCCCTACAGGAGTAGATGAGCTTGGTGATTCCGGGCTTGGAATTTTCAAAATGAAGCTTTCAAACGGTGAATCGATATGGGGGCATGGAGGAACCATTCCTGGCTTTTTAACTTTTGCTGGAGGCACACTTGGAGGCAAGCATACATTGGCAGTCAATTTGAACAGCCTTAAAGCTGATACTCCTGATCCTTTTAAAAATATTTTACTTGCTGAATTTAGCAAGTAGTCTAAAAGTAAAAACGGGTAAAATTTATCATAGTTTCATAGTTAAACAAAGGAATGATGAAAACGATCAATTATTTAAGGAGGTAATTCCGTGATGAAAAATAAGCTAACTGGTGTGTTAGCCACTGCATTAGCGGTAACTATGATTCTACCAACAGGAGCGAAAGCATTTTCTGAAAGTAAGACTACTGTTGTAACTGGTGAAGAAGTAGCTAGTCAGGAACTGAAGAAGATTGCAGCAGAGAAAGCGGAGCTACTTACGAAGTCCCATGGGGCAGCTAGCGTGCAGTATGCACTAATTGATAATGGAAAACTTATTTTGTCTGGTCAGGCTGGCAAGAACGATATGGAAGGGGAAAAGCCGCTAACCAAAGATACTTTATACGGGATTGGTTCAGTTAGTAAAATGTATGCAACAACGGCTGTAATGAAATTGGTCGATGAAGGAAAAGTCGATTTGGATGCTCCTGTTGTCCGCTATGTTCCTGATTTTAAGATGAAGGACGGTCGATACAAACGTATTACACCGCGTATGTTATTGAATCACTCCTCTGGATTGCAAGGTTCTACGTTAGGTAATGCATTTTTATTTAACGATAATGATACCTATGCCCATGATACCTTGTTACAGCAATTGTCAAATCAAAACTTGAAGGCGGACCCTGGTGCTTTCTCGGTATACTGTAACGATGGTTTTACGCTGGCCGAAATTTTGGTGGAAAGAGTTAGTGGTATGAGCTTTACTGAATTTCTACATCAAAACTTTACAGGGCCTTTAAAAATGAATCATACGAAAACGCCGCAGGACAAATGGAGGGATGAAAATCGGGCTGGACTATATTACCCGGCGTACCAAGGGCAACTTCCAATTGAATCGGTGAATGTTATTGGTACGGGAGGTATATCTTCCACGGCAGAAGATATGGTGCGATTCTCACAACTATTTATGGGACAGGGAAAAGGAATCCTCTCTGATAAGGTAGTTAAGGAAATGGAGCAAGAGGAATATAAAAAAGGAATGTGGCCGGGGGCTGGCGAGAATATTTTTAACTATGGTCTTGGCTGGGATAGTGTGAAACTATACCCATTCAGTGAATATGGGATCAAAGCTTTGGCTAAGGGCGGCGATACGGCATTGCAACATGCTATATTAGTCGTGCTTCCGGAACAGAAAATAGCAGCGGCTGTATTGACATCTGGTGGACGGAGCTCTACAAATCAGCTAATGGCAACTGAATTGCTGCTCGCTACGCTTAAAGAAAAAGGTACTATTAAGGAAATCAAGCCGAACAAATCCTTTGGTAAGCCGGTCAAAGTCAAAATGCCTCAAGGCGTAGCAAAGAAAGCTGGATTTTATGGTAATAGCGAAACTCATTTCAAGATTGAAATTACGAAGAACGGTGAACTATTCTTACCATCTAATCCAGAAGAAAAATATGTATATACTGCTGATGGAAGCTTTATTAATGAGGGGGGTACTTCCAAGCTCAACTTCGTAACCGAGAAGAATGGAAGAACTTATTTGAAGGAGAGCGCATATAAATCTCATCCAGGTTTAGGGCAAAGTGTGATGACCCACTATTTAGCTGAGAAACTAGAAGATAACGTGCTTTCGAAGAAAACCGCTGCTGCATGGGCAAAGAGGGAAGGTGTCAAGTTTTATCGTGTAAACGAGAAATTTAGTTCTATTCAATATCTTGTTCAGTCGAAACATCTTAGTACTCAAATTACTCGCAAGGAAGGCCCAGCAGGCTATTGGGATGGCAGAAAAATTACAGGTCCGAACACCGCGGTGCATCAGATCCAAGTACCCGTGATGAATGGTCGTGATACGACGGAAACGCATTTCTATACAGAAGGCGGCAATGAATATATGGAGATGGCTGGATTGTTATACGTAAGTGAATCAAATGTAAAACCAATTGATATAGGCCAATCATCCAAAGTTACGTTGGATGCAAATGGGCATGCGAAATGGTTTACAATTCCACAAGCGGCAACAGAGAAAAGAATGACCGTGACGTTGCCACCAAAGGGTTCGTTTGCGGTGTATGATGAGAAGGGAGTTTGCATCAACTTTAGCATCGTGAGTGGCAATAACAAGGCGAAACTGCCGAAGAACGGAACAATCGTATTCGCTGGGGCACCGAAATCGGAATTTGCAATCTCGGTGAACTAGCTACAATTTAAGATGATCTAAACAAAACCAGTACGGCACAGAAAAGATGTATTACTGGTTTTGTTTGTATTTATGCATTATCAATGAAAAAACTTGAATAATATCACGCTCAAGCACTATAAAAACATCAAAACTAGAAAATTAGTATCTCTAGAAGATGTACAGTTTTTTGGGAGTTGAATAATTTTAACAGGGTAGAGAGATTAAATTTCTACTCTTTTTCTTCAATTAATAGAAATGTATGTACATACACATTATATTTTTATTCCATAAATTTTAAAATTTTGTTCACGATAGTTTGAAATTGTAAAAAAAGAAAATATGTGGCACGACATCACTTTGTTTTTATACAGCTTTGTAATTAAACTATAATATTGTATTTTTTCTTCATTATTGAAATTAGTAATAATAAAATGTATTATTGAAAAGCACAATTTATAATTCAAGTAATCAAGCATATGTACCTATAGTAATTTGAACATTCAGAAATTATAATATTGTCTAAAAACGAGGTGAGATTCATAGAAACAGTACATATTAAGTGGTATGGCATGTATAGTATAAATGACTTTTATAATAGGGAAGAAGCTTCTAAGAAGGGGATATTTGCAATCTCTAGAGTATATGCTAAGAATGTAACATTGCTCTATATAGGACAAACTAAAAGAAGCTTTATACAAAAGATAAGAGAACTTAATAAAGAGTGGGCTTTTGATGAGAGCGAATTAAAGATTACATTAGGAATAATAGAATTTCCTAGTGGTGAACTTTACTCTGAAAAGAAGGTAAAAGAGATAAAATCTCTTTTGATTTTACGACATACCCCATTAGAAAACGAAACATCTTTATTATACTATAGAGGGAAATTTAATTTTAAAATTATTAATAAGGGAAGAAGAGGTTTAATTGTTAAAAAGCTTTCTACAGGAGATCTAATGTGGACGTAATTGGAATCACCTTTGAATAAAATTGAAGGTTTCTTAATTGCAGAAGCTTATCAATTTTTAATGTATTAAACTATTTTGAATAACATATGTCAGATACTTGAAAAAACACAAATTTTATTATGATATGAAATCCTGTATGGAAAGTGTAGTTTATTTCTATTGTTTAATAAAAATATTAAGAATTTTAGGGATAATACATAAAGAGTAGAGGAGAAAGTAAACACGGAGGTTTGAAGAATGGGACAAGTAAGCAGATTTCAAGAAAAACAACAGAATCGTCGTCAAAAGGCAATTTTTAATATTGCATTTACTTTGGTATTAGTGACAGTTGGTATAGTGACATACCAATTGTTTACCCCTTCTAATACATCAACGAAAGCAATTGCTCAAGAAAAGAAAGTAACAAAGATAGAAGAGAAGAAAACTGAAGATAAAGAAACAGCAAAGATAGAAGAGAAGAAAACTGAAGATAAAGAAGCAACAAAGATAGAAGAGAAGAAAACTGAAGATAAAGAAGCAACAAAGTTAGAAGAGAAGAAAACTGAAGATAAAGAAGCAACAAAGTTAGAAGAGAAGAAAACTGAAGATAAAGAAATAGCAAAGATAGAAGAAAAGAAAAGCGAAGATAAAGAAGCAGCACAGTTAGAAGGGAAACAAAAAGTAGAAAAATCGGTAAAAACGAACGGAACTGAAAATAAAGAGGAAGAAAAAACGGTATCTCAAGAAAAGGATCCTCAAACTAATCCTTCATGGAAGCCAATTGGTACAGAGCAAGGAGCAAAACCTGATATGAAATTTAAAGAAGGAACAGTAGATTGGAGTGAGATGAAAAAAGCAATCTCTTATGCTGTTGATGTTCCAGAGAGCCAATTGATTTTCGATTTTATTGGAAATAATGGTAATAATAAAGCCTACGGTAATGTACGAGATAAACAAAGTAATAAAAAATATAAGGTTAATATTGATTGGGTAGAGAATCAAGGGTGGAAACCAGCATCTGTACAAGTGGTAAAATAAATAATAGAAATGTAATTATATGTTTAAAAGGAAAGTAGTATTAGGCACTCATGGAGCTGTAATGACTTTGATGTTGTATGAACTTAGCTTGATAGCGATGGGGTACCGCCAACAAGACTCGAATTTTGCACGCTAAGCAAAAAAAACAATAAGCTGTCCACATGGACAGCTTATTTACATAATTCTTGTTATTGGAAGTCGTTTTGAAATTCTATATGTTTACTTTTTTCTTGTTCTTACGAATAAACCACAACACCACAGTTAAAAATAATAAAAAACTCAGTAAAAAGAGCGGTATTTTTTGAATAAAGAAAAATCCTTTCCAAAAATCTAACCTAGTACTATCAGGAGAATCTGTTGCCATCCCACCTATAAAAAAAGACAACGGAATAGTAAGTATATTTATCCCTAAACCGATCATTACGAATGATAGATTTTTACTCCAGATTTTTGGTAATGCAGCCATAATAAATAAAACTAATGCAGTACCAATTATAAGAAACAGTACTCCAAAATAAAATGCAAAATATAAAATAATTCCCATAATCCCCCTCCAAGACTTTAATTGTACCATCAATAAGGGCAATTTTGGATGAATATGATATTCGTATATAGTTAACATAACGTCCCATTATCGATAGCAAATAATTTCATAGAATCCTTGTATGTACAGGGGATCTTGTTTTTTGGTCTATGTATCTCTTATATAGGATTTTATACATCATTGATGTAGCGGGGATATGAGGGAGCCTCGCTTTTCTTTTTTTGCATAAAATTTTGTATGAAAACAGTTGAGTTATAATGCTTTATGCTGAAAAATAAAAACTTTTCTTTGAATTTGAAAAGAAGGTTTTACCTTGTCAAGTGTTGAAGAAAATGAGGTAGCAACTGTTGCTACAGATAGTGTAGCGGATACAGAACACGAACTTCATCACATGAGGGTCATCCGAAATCGGTACTTGAGTTAATCGTCAGCTGAGATCTTTGGAATTGAACTGACGGGTAACTTTAACAAAATAAGGAGTACAATTAAACAGCCTAAAATATGCAAGTTTTTATGCGAAACTGCTTGCGTATTTTGGCTATTTTTGCATTCGTAAAAGTGCTATAAGTAAACAGCATTTTTAAATTGCCAAATACCCCCATGAGATCAATGGGACTTATATTCCACTTCTTTATCAGAATTATATTAAGAAGTGGAAATAGTATAAGTACCCAAAAAACGATAATAAAAACTGTATTCATCAGTTTCTACTCCTTATGTGAATCATAAAGTTATTATCCCGTTTATTGTGGGCTGACTAAAGTTTCACTTTATCTCTCCGTCTCAAAAAACTCAATCCACTCTCCATCAGGGCCAGCGAAGAATATGTAACGTGTTCCATCTGGTAATGTTTCGATTTCTTCTCCTAGTAAAAAGGTTACGCCGTGTTTTTGTATTCTTTCAATTTCATCCTCTAATGAGTCTACCTTAAAGCAAATGTGATGTACTTTTCCTTCTGCCGGAAGAGAAGAGTTATAACCTTCAATGAGTTCGAGTATCGTTTCCTTCGATTCTTCCACACCTAAAAAAGCGAGTTTTAAGTCTGGGTTCGGGTGCCCCATACGTTTAAGGAGCTGTAAGCCGACTACTTCTTCATAAAATGAGATAGATGCTTCTAAGTTTGCAACCATAAGTCCAACGTGTTCTATTCTTCTAACTGGCATGTAGATTCCTTCTTTCTGAAAATTATACACAATATATTATTGAAAATTAAGAAAATAAGCAAGATAAAAACCTTACAAATTTTAGCGTGTTATATGGTATAGTGAGAAAGTATGTTTGGGGAGAAGGAAGGAGATTATACGATGAATACAACTACTCAAACTCCTTCATTATCGGAAACGATGAAAGAGTGGCATTATGCATTAGCATATGAAATTAAACATTGGAAAACGATAGGTGGTAGTAAAATTTCTATCATGAATGGTCGTTTTTTATATACAGATTATGAAAGTACAGTATACGTATTTCAGCTTATTTCGGAAGTAAGCTTACCTGAAGGTTCACCGATTCGAATTGAGTTCGATGGTGAGGAAGCGACAGGAGAAGTATTATCTGTACATGGATTAGAAATAGAACTGAAATTAAATGATTATATACAAGGTGAAATAAGAGAAGCGGTTTTATACAGTGAACCGTGGCAACTTTTAGAGCAACTGCAAGAGCGATTGAAAGAAGCACGTAAAGATAAGCTGAAACGTAATCGTATAAAGCGTCTTGTTGATGGGACGAGCAGCCCGAAACATATTGAGAAGATGAAAAATCCAAAAAATGAACTGGCATATCGCGCGTTTTATAATCCGACAACGTACGTATGGGGACCGCCGGGAACAGGGAAGTCTTACAATTTATCACGTATTATTTCGGCCCATTATCAAAAAGGAAAATCGGTACTTGTGTTAGCTCATAGTAATGCGGCAGTAGACGTATTAATGAGTGAAGTAACGAAGCAAATTGAGAAGAAAAAGAAATGGACGCCTGGCGAAATTGTTCGTTACGGTTATAGTCAACATGAACATATACGAAATCATGAAACGTTACTTGCATCTAAGTTAGTTGAAACGACGAACGGATCATGGGGTGAGGAAAGACTCTACTTGGAAGAAACACGCCAAGAGCTTCGTGAAAAAATCTTATCGTATAAGGCAACGTCCTCTGATAAGAAGCGTATGCAGGAGATTGAAAGTGATCTTCGAAAGCAAAAGGCTAAAATTAAAGAAGTAGAAAAAGAATATATTGAAAATGCGAAAGTAATCGGCGCAACTTTATCGAAATGTGCCATTGATGCGCTAATTTATGAGCGTACATTTGATTTAGTTGTCGTAGATGAGGTGAGTATGGCGTTCGTTCCGCAAATTGCATTAGCTGCTTCACTTGGGAAACGTATCGTCGTTTGCGGTGACTTTTTACAGTTACCTCCAATTGCGATGGCAAATCATGAACTTGTTCGCAAATGGCTTGGGGAAGATATGTTTTACCATGCTGGAATTGTTGAGTCTGTTAATAAATCAGAAGCACACCCAAACCTATTTATGTTGCAGGAACAAAGACGTATGCATGCGGATATATCGAAGTTTACGAATTCGTTTATTTATAAAAATAGAGTATACGATCATCCGTCTGTTTCAGAGCGTAAAGAACTTGCGCAATTGCAGCCGTTTGCAAATGAAGCGAGTGTTTTATTTGATACGAGCCAAATGGGAGCTTTTTCGTTAAAAGATGCTGCTTCTGGTTCACGTTTTAACATTATGTCTGGTTTAGTAGCAATGCAAATGATGTTAATCGGATTGTTAGACGGTGTTCAATCAATTGGTATTGTGACACCTTACAGGGCGCAGTCACGCTTTTTATCGACGTGTATTAGAGAAATGTTGCAGAGAACGAAATATCAAAACATACCAGTTTTAGCGGCGACAGTTCATAAGTTCCAAGGTTCTGAAAGAGATATGATGATCTTTGATACGGTTGACAGTTATCCGCAAGAACGACCTGGCGTATTATTCTTTGACCATAAAAACCATCGCCTCGTCAATGTAGCAGTGACAAGGGCGAGAGGGAAGTTCATTCAATTATCAGATTGCCATTATATGCGTAAAAACCTTTCGAGAAAACAAGCGTTATCACAATTAACAGCTCATATAGAACGTCACGGAGATGTGTATGATCGCACGACATCAAGACAATTGTGGGAACGGAAAATTTCGAAACGTTTACGCTGGTTTATGGAAATGAATCTTGAAGAGCCGAAAGGGCTATTAAAAGATATTTTAGCCGCAAAACGAAAAGTTATTATTTCACTTCCAAGTACAAAACAAGTGGATAAGCGAGTATGGCAAGCGTTAATGCGTACAAATGCGCAAATAACAGTGTATAGTGATGGACCAGTTCCACTGAAAAATGTAAAGTTACAAAGACAAAATAAAGCATTCCCGTTTATCGTAATTGATGATGAAATCTTCTGGGCAGGCGCACCGCTTACATCTCAAATGATGTTTGAAGGTAGTATGGAATTTCCGTACGTATGTGCAAGACTGCAAGCACCTGAGACAATTGGTGTATTAAAAGGATTTTTAGATATTCGGTAAATTCGGATAGGAATTCCTTGACTTTTACTTGGAATGAACTTAGAATAAAAAATAATTTAATATAATTTTATGAAAATTCTTATCACGAGAGGTGGAGGGACTGGCCCTATGATACCTCGGCAGCGGATTCGTTATGAATACTGTGCCAATTCCAGCAAGGTAACTTGAAAGATAAGAAAGAAGCTCATTTTGATTGTATATACAGAAGCCTCTTTCTATCTTTTAGAAAGAGGCTTTTTTACGTGAAAATAAAAGGAGGAAGAAAAATGGGAGCGACAGGAGTAGCGTCACAAAGAAAAACAATTGAAGAGAGTATCGAAAGAAATAAGGAAAAGTACATAGAAACAAGTCATGATATTCATGCGAATCCGGAGATTGGAAACCAAGAGTTTTACGCATCAAGAACGTTAAGTTTATTACTAGGTAGTGCAGGGTTTCAGTTGCAGCACAATATAGCTGGACATGAAACGGGATTTATCGCGCGAAAAAGCTCTGGAAAACAAGGACCAGCAATCGCATTTTTAGCTGAGTATGACGCTTTACCAGGACTTGGCCATGCGTGTGGTCACAATTTAATTGGCACAATTAGCGTTGCAGCAGCGATCGCATTATCAGAAACGCTTGAAGAAATTGGCGGGGAAGTTGTCGTTTTCGGAACACCAGCTGAAGAAGGAGGACCGAACGGTAGCGCAAAATCGAGTTATGTAAAGGCAGGCTTATTTAAAAATATTGATGCAGCGCTTATGATTCATCCGAGCGGAAAGACAGCAACAACGAGTCCTTCACTAGCAGTCGATCCACTTGATTTTCATTTTTACGGAAAAACAGCTCACGCTGCAGCTTCGCCAGAAGAAGGGATTAACGCATTAGATGCGGTTATTCAGCTTTATAACGGTATTAATGCACTTCGCCAACAACTTCCGTCAGACGTGAGAATTCATGGCGTCATTACAGAGGGAGGAAAAGCACCTAATATTATTCCTGACTATGCCGCAGCAAGATTCTTCATCCGCGCAGCAACGCGAAAAAGATGTGCAGAAGTAACAGAAAAAGTAAAAAACATTGCTGAGGGAGCAGCGTTAGCAACAGGTACAAAAGTAAAAATTCATCAATTCCAAAATGAAATCGATGAATTACTCGTAACAAAAACATATAACGATATCGTAGCGGAAGAACTAGAACTATTAGGTGAAGATGTGAATCGTAAAGAAAGAGTAGGGATCGGTTCAACCGACGCAGGAAACGTAAGTCAAGTCGTACCGACAATTCATCCGTACATTAAAATCGGACCAGATGATTTAATTGCACATACGAATGAATTTAGAGAAGCAGCACGTTCAGAACTTGGAGATAAAGCATTAATTACATCGGCAAAAGCATTAGCAAATACGGCGTATCGATTAATTACGGAAGAAGGGTTGTTAGAGAAGGTGAAGGAGGAGTTTAGAGAGGCGCAGAGGAATCAAGGGTAAGGGGATTAAGGTACTTTTTTCGAATAGCAATCTAATTAATAAGTAGAGATATAAAAAAGAACATTGAAATATCAATGTTCTTTTTTGTTTAATAATCATTAATTTTGTTGGATTTTCTCATAAAGGAAAAGCTTTTACTGTTAGCGGAGGATAATACGTATCCATTATTAGAACGACAATTTCTCCTCAAACTCACTCTTTAAAACAATTAAAGGAGATGACAAGCCAAATTGCATTAAAGAGTCTAAAAATGTAGCGAGAGAATCCATCGAATCGCTCATGACCTTCATCATATAATTAAATTCCCCACTAATTCGAAATAAATCTGTTACTTCAGGAGCTGCATTACAATACTGGATAAAATCAGAGCATTGGCTCGTTTTAAACATGATGAATGCTTGAATGTTTTTATTAATTTTTGCAGGCTCAAATTTCGTTCGATAAGCCGCTATAACTCCTTGATCTTCAAGCTTGTTAATACGTTCTTTTACAGCAGGTTGCGTCATGGATATAATTCGACCTATTTCTGAAACAGAAATTCTCGCATTTTCATACAACAAGTTCATAATTTTATGATCGATTTCATCCAGTTTTACGGCGTTTTGCATTGTGTAGCCTCCTTATTTTGTTTTCTAAAGTAAATCGCAAATTATAACTATAATATCATAAGTGAACGAACTAAATTACCTATAAATCTATATTTAAAATGATTGGTTTTTGCATGAAAATATAAGTATAGCATTCATCAAACGGAAATTTAGGAAGGATGGAAGAAATGAAGAATCTTAATGGAAAAGTAGCATTAGTAACAGGAGCGAGTCGCGGAATTGGCCGTGCGATTGCGATGAGATTGGCGAAAGATGGAGCATTAGTTGCGATTCACTACGGTCGAAATAAAACAGCTGCAGATGAAACGATTAGTGAGATTGAATCTAACGGAGGAAAAGCGTTCTTAATTGAAGCTGAACTCAATTCAATTGATGGTGTCAAAAAGCTAGTAGAACAGTTAAAGCATGAATTACAAATAAAAGTTGGTACATCAGAGATTGATATTTTAGTAAACAATGCAGGGATAGGTACACAAGGGACGATTGAAAATACGACAGAAGAAGTTTTTGATGAAATTATGGCCGTAAATATTAAGGCGCCATTCTTTTTAATTCAGCAAACATTACCGTTACTACGAGTAGAAGGGCGCGTTATTAACATTTCATCAGCGGAAGTAAGACTTGGTTTTACAGGGTCCATTGCATACGGTTTAAGTAAAGGTGCACTAAATACGATGACACTTCCTCTAGCTAAACATCTTGGAGAAAGAGGTATAACAGTGAATACAATTATGCCTGGATATACGAAGACAGATATGAATGCGAAATTGCTAGATGATTCAGAAATACGGAATTTTGCTACGAATTCATCTGTGTTCGGACGAATAGGGCAAGTTGAAGATATTGCAGATGCAGTAGCATTCCTTGCTTCTTCTGATAGCCGCTGGGTAACGGGGCAGATTTTAGATGTTTCTGGTGGGTTTTGTTTATAGGGGCACTACTCCATACCCATCAAGATAATCAAGTAAATTACTAGTTATGAAACGATCCTCGTTTCATAACTAGTAATTTATAGAAAGGTAGGGATGATAAAGAAGTCTATTAAAACGTGATTTTTTCGCTAGGCAATTTGAATAAGGGGGCTATTTTTCATTATTCGTAATCTAAAATAATCAAATTTTATTTTACAGTAACAATAAAACAAAATTATTGACCGCATGGTACAAAAAGGGTATTCTATTCATGTTATCTTTAAAATGAGAGGAGGATACGATTGAATAAACGCGGCAGACCTCGAGAGTTTGATTATTCCTCAATTGTAGATGTTGCAATGAAAACATTTTGGTTAAGAGGATATGAAGGGTGTTCTACACAAGATTTATGCAGTGATACAGGACTTGGAAAAGGAAGTTTATACAATACTTTCGGTAGTAAACATGAACTGTATAAACAAGTATTAGAACGCTACCATGAAATTGGGATTAGGGAACAAAGGAAATTGTTACATACTCCAATTCCAGTTAAAGAACGATTAAGTAATTTTTTTGAATGGGCATTGAAAGAAGACTTTGAGAATATGGATCAAAAAGGATGTTTATTGATTAATGCCAGTATAGAACGTGCTAAAAACGATTTAATGGTACAAGAAATTTTCTCGAAGCATGTTGAACTTCTTAAACAAGCTATTGAAACAGTGATGGAGGAAGGATTGCAAACAGGTGAAATTTTAAAGAAGCAATCAGCTGAGGAATTAGCTAGTCTGCTTTTAAGCAGTTATTACGGATTCCGTGTTCTTAATGTATCGATGCAAAATCGGATGTTGTCTGAACAAGTTATCAAAGGAACAATAGAGTCTATTTGTGGCGCTTAGTGCGCTCTTTTTTCGGACTATTTTTGTACCGATCATTACAATAATGAATAAGGAGTGTTTTTATGCCATCGATTATTTATTTATTAGCTTTAGCAATCTTTTGTATGACTACATCAGAATTTATGGTTGCAGGTATGATGAATGAACTTGCTCTTGCATTTCAGGTTCCTGTATCATCTATTGGGTATTTAATTTCAGCTTATGCAGGAGCAATGGTAATAGGAGGCCCCATTTTAACTGCAATCCTCTTACGAATGCACAGCAAACAAGCATTATTGTTTTTAATGTTCATATTTTTAATTGGTCAATCGCTCGGAGCTATTGCTTGGAACTATGATATTATGATGATTTCACGTATTATAACTGGTATTGCTTCAGCTTCAGCTTTTGGAGTTGCGATTTCCTTTTCTGCGACATTGGTTCACTCTGATTCAAGGGGAAAAGCTGCATCAATTGTACTTGCAGGTTTAATGTTCGCAACTGTATTAGGTTTACCTATAACAACCGTTATTTCGCAATATTTTGGCTGGCGTATTAGTTTTGGGGCTGTTTCTGTTCTTGTGCTAGTATCAGGGATTATGATTCAACGGTTGTTACCATCATCTTCAAATAAAGAGCAATTAAATTGGAAAGACGAACTTCTGCGATTTAAGAATATTCATCTTTGGGCAGCGTACGTAACAAGTATGTTCATTATTGGTGGTACGTTTGCAGCATTTAGTTATTTCACTCCAATCTTTACAAATGTCACAGGCTTTTCAAGTGCAAGTATTCCATATTTACTTGCTCTCTATGGTAGTGCGACCGTAATTGGGAATATAATAATTGGCAAGTTCGCTGATAAATTTACAATGAAAATACTTATGGGTGGATTAATTATATTAATCATAGCGTTGTCTTTATTTGCTTTAAGTGCAGAGAATAAATACATTGCAGTGATTTCTACGATTTTTATTGGTTTAACTGGTGTAGCATTGAATCCAGCTATGGTTGCGAGGGTGATGAAAACAGCTAGTAATGGAATAATGATAAATACCGTTCATAGTTCTTTTATTACGCTAGGTATTGTTATTGGTTCGTCACTAGGTGGTCTTGGGATCAGTAAAGGATATGGTTTTGTATCTCCTCTATGGATTGGAGCTTGTTTAGCTATCCTTGGGGTAATTTCATTATTCCCATATTTACATAAAGGAAAGGCAGATTAAGATGTTTAAAATTTCTTTATTTGAGGTACCGCCACATCACCATCAAGCTAATACTTTCATATATCCCTAAATTAAAAAATTCTTTTTCTACAGATAGCTATTCTGAGAAGCCGCTCATTTTTTCGTTTAGGGGACATTTCTTTTTCTTAAGTTGATGGGTATGTATGGTGATCTCTATTAGACGATAGTGAATTAACAATTTCGGGGTCCAGTTCAACTTTATTCAAAATAAGATTTTTTTGCAGTAAAATCAATGTTAGTGGAACTTTTTTAATCAAACTTTTTTAAAAATTAACATAAATACTTGCAATGTTTAAATTAGTACTATATAGTTCTAGTTATGACAAAGGTAAAATTAATGAATCAAAAACGTGTGATTGAAGTAGCTGCAACATTATTTTTAGAAAAAGGGTTTGCTTATACAAGTATGGATGAATTAGTACGTGTAAGCAAAGTTTCAAAGTCTAATGTGTATTATCACTTTTCTAATAAGGAAGTATTATTAGAAGGGGTCGTTGATTATTGGATTGAAATGTATCAATCTGCAATTGATGACATACTTTCTCAGAACCAATTTTTAGTTGAAGATCGTATCCAACTGTTTTTAAAGCAATTATCACAAGGAGTTCAGTCGAGGGAGTATAAGGGGAGCTGTCCATTTATTACTCTTTATATTCAAAGTCCTAAACAGGCCACGCAAATAAAAGAAAAAATAGGTCTTTTTTTTACAGGATTACAAAAGAAAGTTTCTCTATTACTTAAACAAGGGGTAGAGAATGGAGAATTCAGAAATACGATTAATATTGATGAGGTTGCATCACTTTTTATTACAAATCTTGAAGGAGCGTTATTTATTTCAGAAACATTGAAGGATGCAACTGTAATCACGAAAACAGCAGATCATTTTTTAAAATTGCTTCGATAAAAGAAGCATTTTTTTTACATCAAATTAGTACTAAGTAGTACTAAAAGGGGGATTTTATATGAGAACAGTATTTTTAACTGGTGGAACAGGCTTTATTGGAAAACAATTAGTAAAAGAATTAGCCAAAGAGGATGTTAAAATTCTTCTTTTAGTGAGGTCGAAAAATAAAGTAACACGCCTTTTTCAAGAAAGAGGCATCTTAAAAAAGGAAGTTATGCACTTTATTGAAGGTGATTTGACGAAAATAGATTTAGGTCTAAGTGCTGAAGATAAGGAGAGGGTATTGAAAACGGATGTGATTATTCATGCAGGAGGCCCCATGGATATTCAAGCGACAAGTAAAGAGGCAGCTTCCGTATTTTTAAATGGCGCCAAACATATTAGTGAATTAGCTAAAAGTATTCATCAATTGAAGGGTTTGCAACAATTTATTCATGTTGTAGGTTATATGAGTCCCTTTGATGATAAAAATAGCAAGATTGCAATTGATGTGTTTAAAGAAGGAAACAATTATTTGAAAATAAAAAATCCATATGAGAGAACAAAATTTTTAGCAGATCTTTATATCCGTCAGCAGGCATCAGCAGTAGGTTATCCGCTTTCTGTAATTAATCCGCCAACTGTAGTCGGTAGTAGTAAAACAGGGAGTACAGAGCAGATAGCAGGATTAGGTTTGCTTGTGATGAGTATGCGAAGAGGGCTCATGCCAGTGATTCCTGGAGGTAAGGGATATAGGTTACCACTTATTTCAAACGATGAGCTTGCGAAGTTTATTGTGCAGGTTTTCAGATTGGAGCAACCGACTATTCAAACATATACACTTGTTGAAGACAAACAGCACGATCAAAACATTGCTGAATTATTAAGTATTATGTCGGAAAGTATGAATATGAGGGCACCAAAAATCTCTGTTCCAATGCCATTTATGAAAGCAATTATGAATAGTGGAGGAAGTAAAATAACAAAAATTCCTTCTGATGGACTGAATTTTATTACAAAACAAAAATTTTCAAATGTTTCAGCGAAAAAAATTATGGGAGGAGATTGGTTTAAGAAGACGAGTGTAATGAAATTTTTCCCTGCCGTAGTAGCTGATCTGGATTATCGAATAATGTATCAAAATGGCCGGCATAATCATTTATTTAAACGAATATTATGCGATAACACTACCCTTTACCAATTACAAGGAAAGGGTAAACCGTTTATTTTATTACATGGTTTATTGAGTGATGGAGAGGATTTATTTCCTTTAGCACAAGAGCTTCATGAAAAAACTGGTCAACCTGTATGGATCTTGGATCTTCCAGGTTTGGGACGGTCTCCTTTTAAACAAGAGAAAAATCTTCTAAATATCTATTTGAATGTAGTGAAAAAGTTATTGGAGAAAGCTACGAATGGTGCGCATCTAATTGGACATTCATTCGGTGCGTTTATTCTTCTGGAAGCATTGGTACAAGAGTACATAGATAAGAAGTATTCAATCACTTTACTTCAGCCACCTGTTGCTAAAAAAAATGCTAAATCGCTAAATGTTCCTCAAGTTATGAACAAATGGACATTAAAATTAGCAACTACTAATTTGATAGGGCGTTATTTATTAAGTAATGGTTTGTTTGAAAGTACGGAGAGCATCCCTGAACATTATATTGAAAAGATAAGTAAAAGTTTTACTTCTCCTAGAATTTTAAATACTACGGTTCAGCTTAACAGTTTACTACTGAAAAACGATCAAGGTGATTTCAATGAAGTAACAAAGTATAATCTTCACATTATTTGGGGGGATTATGACAGAGCCTATTCTGCTCCATCGCATCTTGGTAAGGTTGATTTTGTTCCATATGGCCATCATTTTCCTCTTAGCCACCCGAGTGAAACGGCAACATTAGTAATAAAAAATAGTAATACTAGCAAATGAGAGTGTGGGATAAATAAAAAGTGTGTAGTAAGATCGTTGTGTCTTTGAAATAAAATCATACTGTTTGGAGTCCCGCGAACAAGACGCGAATTTTGCACGCTAAGCAAAAAAACGATAAGCTGTCTACATGGACAGCTTATTTACATTATTCTCGTTATTGGAAGTTATTTTTAACTTTTCCTGATCTGAAAGAGTCAATCTTTTTTTATATAATTTATCAATAATTATTCTTTTTTCTCCGGCTGATAGGAAAGAATAACGACACCTGAACCAGTCGTTCTTGTTTCGATCAGTTTTAAAGCCTTTGTATCGTTTCCGGTTTTAAAGAGATGCTTTCCGCTTCCCACGATAACAGGATTGACCATAAAATGATATTCATCAATGAGGTCGTGTTGCATCAATGTCTGTATAAGCTCACCACTACCATAAATTAAAAGGTTCTGACCGGGCTGTTCCTTCAGTTTCGATATTTCTTCTACAATATTCCCCTTGATAAGGTTTGCATTCCATTCGGTTTCTTCCAAAGTTGTTGAAGCAACAAATTTAGGCATGCTGTTCATTTTATCAGCAAAACCCTCTTCATCAGTCATAGAAGGCCAGGCAGCTGCAAAACCTTGATAGGTTACTCGCCCTAGTAGAAGCGCTTCACTTTCAAACAGTAAATCGGATTGAAACTTTGCTACTTCTTCATTGAAATATGGAGCAGTCCAAGCTGGTTCCTCCATGACACCATCTAGTGAGAGGTACATCGATACAATTATTTGTCCCATTTTATTCTCCTTTAATTTTAAATTGAGATTTTTACATATTGGTAACACAATTATTAATTCTCCAGCTAGAGAAATTCTCCCTTTTTAATAGTTTCGACAAAATGTATTAATATATGTTTCGGAATAACTCAATATATATTAATAACTTTGAAATATTGTATAACTTCTAATTTTTATGCATTATTGATTAGAATTGCTTATTGTGCTAACGAATCAGGATAGTGTGGAGACCGACCAACTAAATAGTTGCTTATCCTCAATTATTAGAAGGAAAGTTCTATTATTTCGCGAATTTATTAGACATAGACGAGTGCTATAATTTTCTATATCTACATAATGAGGTGACTACGCATGAATCAAAGACCGTCAGAAGAAGAATACGCCGGAAGCTCCGGCGAATATATCCGTTTGGTGCCGGACGGTAACATCATCGACATTCTGCTCGCCCAGGAAAAGCAAATGACCGAGCTCCTGGCATCGTTGACCGAAAGCCAGGCCGCATATCGGTATGCGGAAGGGAAATGGACGCTGAAAGAAGTCGTGGGCCACATTGCAGACGCGGAACGCGTCATGACCTACCGCCTGCTCCGGTTCGCAAGAGGGGACCAGACACCTCTGACTGGTTTCGATCAGGAATTGTTCATACCTCCTTTCGGAAGCTGGACAACCGCGCAATTGGCCGAAGACTACCGGGCCGTACGGCAATCAACGGTTACATTGCTGCGCGGGCTACCGGCGGAGGCATGGAATCGTAAGGGCACAGCCAACAACCTAAGCATTACGGCGCGCGCCCTCGCGTACGGCGTCGCAGGACACGAGCTTCATCACATGGGGGTCATCCGAAATCGGTATTTGAGTTAATCGCCGGCTGAGGCCATTGGAATGGAACTAACACCTCTCATACAATCTTAGATAACGTTCTTATGGGGGTCCCGTCCCACAACCATCTTAGACTATTTTTGAAATTAAAAGCACGTTACTATTCTCTTATGTTAATGAGAAAGGGTGACGTGCTTTTTATGAATATGTACCAAAAACAAGAGTTATCTTTATTTGCGAAAGAGTTATATCGATTTTTCTCATTTTGGGGTATTTGTTTTTCTTAGATTGAGGGTGATGGGGCACTACTCTATAATGATCAAATTAAAATTTAAAATAGTTATAGAGACTCCATTTCTCGGAAATGTTGTAACTATTAAGTTGTAAAAAGAACCGTAGTTTTTCTAAATCAAAAAAACTTGATTAATAAGTTGCATAATGAACTCACTAGCGTATATACTATAAATATCAAAAAAAGTTGATGAAGGGAAGTGAACTACAGTGGTACAAGATTTTCAGCTCTATGAGAAAAAGTTTAAAGCGTTGGCTGATCAAAAACGTTTAGAAATCATGTATGAACTTTGCCAGCGGGGCCAGACGTGTGTATGTGATTTAACAGAAGTTTTTGAAATGACGCAATCTAAGTTGTCCTATCATTTAAAGATTTTATTAGATGCGGGTTTAATTGTAAAAGAAACAAAAGGTACGTGGAGTTATTATGATTTAAATGATGCGGAAGTGAATAATTTATTATCAGAAGAATTGTGCTGTATCTTTAGAAAAACAGGGAAAGGTAGTTGCTGTTAAAATTTTGAGTTATTAATCAAAAAAAATTGATTAATGATATATAAAGAGGAGGAATAAGGTATGAGATATGTTCACATCGGTATAAACGTTACGAATTTAGAGAAGTCTATTGAATTTTATGAAAAGGTATTTGGTGTATCACCAGTTAAAGTGAAAACAGATTATGCAAAATTTTTATTAGAGACGCCAGGACTTAATTTCACGCTGAACGTGCGAGATGAAGTGAAGGGAAATCAGGTAAATCATTTTGGTTTCCAAGTGGATACAGCTGAAGAAATTACATTGCATAAAGAACGATTAGAAAAAGAAGGTTTCTTCGCGCGTGATGAGATGGATACGACTTGTTGCTATGCAGTACAAGATAAGTTTTGGCTAACGGATCCCGATGGTAATGAGTGGGAGTTCTTTTATACAAAAGCAGATAGTGATGTTCATAAAATAGAAGATCCATCTTGTTGTACGACTCCTACCGTAGTAGAAAAAAATTCTTGTTGTTAATAGGAGCTGGAAAATAAAATGAAACGTTTATCCTTTCTAGACCGATATTTAACACTATGGATCTTTCTAGCAATGGCTGTTGGGATTGGTTTAGGGTTTGTGTTTCCTAGTGTAGTAGACGGACTAAATACATTACAGGTTGGAACGACGTCTATTCCACTTGCTGTTGGTTTAATTGTAATGATGTATCCACCATTAGCGAAAGTTCGCTATGAGGAAATGGGCCGAGTATTTAAAGATGTAAAAGTGTTAGTTCTATCTTTAGTACAAAACTGGATTATTGGTCCGGTACTTATGTTTGTGTTAGCAATTATTTTTCTTCCTGATAAACCAGAATACATGGTTGGTCTCATTATGATTGGGTTAGCACGCTGTATTGCAATGGTCATTGTTTGGAACGATCTTGCCGATGGAGATAAAGAGTATGCGGCAGGTTTAGTTGCTTTTAATTCGGTATTCCAAATGCTCTTTTTCTCAGTTTATGCATACGTATTTGTAACTGTAATTCCAGAATGGTTAGGGATTGAAGGTGCTATTGTCGATATTACAATGATAGAAGTAGCAAAATCAGTATGTATCTATTTAGGAATTCCTTTTATAGCAGGTATGTTGACACGCTTTGTACTCGTTAAGTTAAAAGGAAGACAGTGGTATGAAAAGGTGTTTATACCGAAAATTAGTCCACTTACATTACTTGCATTGCTATTTACGATCATCATTATGTTCTCTTTAAAAGGGGAGATGATTGTTAGCGTACCATTAGATGTGGTAAGAATAGCGATTCCGTTATTAATCTATTTTATTGTAATGTTTTTTGTTTCTTTCTTTATGGGAAGAAACATTGGTGCAAACTATTCGGTGACTACAACGTTAGCATTTACAGCAGGTAGTAATAACTTTGAGTTAGCGATTGCTGTAGCGGTTGGTGTGTTTGGTATTCATTCAGGCGCAGCATTCGCAGCTGTTATCGGACCGTTAGTTGAAGTCCCTGTCATGATTGCACTTGTAAACGTCGCTTTTTGGTTTAAGCGTAAATATTTTAATGACCAACCAGTATAATTTAAAAACAAAGGCGGAAAACAACATGGAAAATAAAAAGACAATCTATTTCTTATGTACAGGAAATTCATGCAGAAGCCAAATGGCAGAAGCATGGGGCAAACAATATTTAGGAGATAAGTGGAATGTATATTCTGCAGGAATCGAAGCACACGGAGTGAATCCAAACGCAATTAAAGCAATGAATGAAGTGAATATCTATATAACAAATCAAACATCAGATATAATTGATGCAAACATTTTAAATAATGCTGATTTAGTCGTTACGCTTTGTAGTCATGCGGATTCTGTTTGTCCTTCGACACCTTCGCACGTAAATCGTGTTCACTGGGGATTTGATGACCCGGCAGGAAAAGAATGGTCTGAATTTCAACGTGTTCGTGATGAAATTGGTGAACGTATAAAACGATTTTCTGAAATTGGGGAATAAATAAAGGAAAGAGCCAATCTTCTATTGTGTTGGAGATTGGCTCTTTTTTATTATGTATTTCATTTACTTATCGCATCGCTTTAAAACCACTCTTAGGAGTAATACAGAATATTATGTGAAGATGGTAAAGTTTCATTTTATAAATTTTACTTTATTAAAAGTTGATTTGTTAGAAAGGATAATCATTTATTGCTATAATGAATGGATGCGTGGCAGGAAATAGATAGAAAGATACTGCTAGTAATTTATACTTAAAATGTAGGGAGATTGAACAGAGTTATGGGGAATGAAAAGGAAATTAGTTCCGCTAAATTAATATGGAAGATGACGCGCCCACATACATTAACGGCGACGTTTTCTCCTGTAATTTTAGGGACAGTGGCATCACTTTATGTTGCCAAAATTGATTGGCTTTTATTTATTGCGATGATGCTTGCATGTTTAGCGCTGCAAATAGCAACGAACTTATTTAATGAGTACTATGATTTCAAACGTGGATTAGATACCGCTGAATCCGTTGGCATCGGTGGCGGAATTGTCCGTCATGGATTGAAGCCAAAAAATGTGTTAACAGTTGCGCTTTTATTATATGTCGTAGCAGCTTTTATTGGCATTTATATTTGTATGAATAGTAGTTGGTGGTTAGTGGTTATTGGTTTAATTGGGATGGCAGTTGGCTATTTATATACAGGTGGTCCACTACCAATTGCGTACACCCCGTTTGGAGAATTAGTTTCTGGGTTGTTAATGGGGACATGTTTTGTACTCATTGCTTTCTTTATTCAAACGAATACGATAACGATTGAAAGTGTATTGATTTCCATTCCAATTGGAATTTTAGTCGGTGCAATCAATATGTCGAATAACATCAGAGATATCGAAGAAGATATTAAAGGTGGAAGAAAGACATTAGTAATCCTCCTTGGGAGAGAGAAAGCTGTGGTAACACTAGCGGTAGCCTTTTTCATTGCGTATTTATGGATTGCCGTAATTGTATTAATGGGTTATATAAGCCCTTGGGCATTAGTTATGTTCCTAGGTTTGAGAAAGCCAATTTCTGCGATTCAAAGTTTCCAAAAAGGGGCAAAGGATCCTGGGTATATGCGCATCGCAATGAAATCAACAGCGATGACAAATACGATTTTTGGCTTCTTATTATCAGCAGGATTATTAATTAGTTATTTGTTTTAAATAAAAAATATGGTTAAATAACTTAACCCCAGTTTCTCAATTTTAATATAGAGAGATTGGGGTTTTTATTTTGACTTTGTTTAATGTTAAAAACAGTTTCATTTGAAATGCAAATACCAATAAATTGCAACTTCATCATTTTCAATATCCAAACCTTTATAAACAAGAAAATCACACCCACCAATTACAAATCCGCATTTTTCATAGAACTTACATGCTGCGACATTATTATTTTGCGTTTCAAGCATGATACCTGGCATATTGCCTTTTTTTGCCCACTGCTTTGCTTGATCAACTAATCTTTTACCAACTCCGAGTGTACGATATTTTTTATCTACCGTTATATCTTCTATGTAAGCATAGTGGTTCCAATTCTTTTTCAATACCATTAATCCAATGATTTGGTTATGTAACAGTGCTATGTAAATGACTTGATTAGGTTTATTTATATATTCATTGTAAGCCAGTTCTTCATTATCATCTTGATTTTGTAAATAACTTTTTTCATAACTCGGAACGTCTTCTACTGTATATTCTATACGTTTATTTCCATTGGAAAGAGAAAGAATTAACCGAGCATTCACTATAAAACTGTCATCAATCTCCGGGAGATTATCTAAATCATTTGTTTCTAACTCTCTAATTACAAGGTTCATCGGGGCACCTCCACATAATAATATTTCTTCTAGTTCTTCATTTGGTTCAAATGAATTCCAATTACAAAATTATAATAGAATTTCAATAGTACGGCTATCTTTGTATTTTATCTTTATACCAGCATGTTGTTATCTTGATATGAAAATATTGTTTAGAAAGAGTAGTATCTTTTATTTTGGATGTATATCCAGTTTTTAAATTTAACTGTAGTAGAGAAACAAATATTTTTTTAAAGAGTGGATGCCATACGTTATTCTTTAACTAAATTCGACATTATCTGCATTTTATCTTCACCTTCATCTATTAATCTATTTATTGTAAACATCAGCTGGAGTTAATGCTCAGCTGTATAAATAATGAATATAAAAATTAATAGGGAAAGGATCGAAAAATAATGAAAGAATCACAAAGTAAGAAAAAAACAAGTCGACTAACTAAGGTAATAATATCTCTAGGAGTTGTTTTAGCCACGACCTTTTTCACCTTCTTTTTAATAGGAAAATGGAACTCTATCCCAGCGAAGGGAATAGCTAACGAAAGTAGTAATCAAGTTAACACGCAACAACAAGAAAATAAAAAAGAAACACCACCAGCAAAACAGAAAAGACCTGATGGAAAACCGGTGGGAAAGGTTGTTTATTTAACATTCGATGATGGTCCTAGCGAACTAACTGGGAAATTTTTAGATGTACTAAAAGAGCAAAATGTCGCCTCGACATTTTTTATGCAAGGTAGCAATTTACAAAATACAGGTTTTCAGGAAAACGTAAAGCGAGCAGTAAAAGAAGGGCATTATATTGGTGCACATAGTATGACACATAATAGTGATAAGCTATACAAAAAAGGACAATTTGTAACGGAGATGAAAGAAACGTTAGCTCTTATTCATAATATTACGGGTACAACTCCTAAATTAGTTCGTCCGCCATATGGATCTGCACCAGGATTAAAGGGGCAGGACATTCGTAACAAAATTGTAGAAGCAGGAATAAAAGTTTGGGATTGGACGATAGATTCAAATGATTGGAAATTAAAAGGTAACCCACAGCAAATTATAGAAAATGTAAAGCGTACAACAACAGAAGATATGGAAGTAGTTCTAATGCATGAAAAACTACAGACATTACAAGCGCTTCCGGAAATTATTAAATTTTATAAGGAAAAAGGATATGAATTCGGGGTATACAATGAAGCGGATCATTTTCAACTAAACTTCCAGAAAGATCAACGTCTATAGTATAAACATAATTATTTTAAAAAGGTGTTTTCCATTACTAAATCAATAACTAAGCCAAAAGTCGATTTCTTATTTTCTCCGGAATGTCCTTTTTGAAATCTATGCAACAGACTCTTTATAGTAAGAGTATTTTGTCGGGGGATAATCAAAAAATGTATATTACAATATAAAAATTCACCTTAATACTAAAGGATACATGACAACGATTCCTATAAATTCTTCTCAATAATTGAAAATAAAATCAATCCAGATTATTATATTGTTATTGTAATTATAAATGTAATTACATTTTATTGAAGGAGGATACAAAGATGAAAAACTCAAAAGGCTCTATTGAATCAGAGATAAGCAAAGCAATTACTCACTGGGAAAAGGACTACCTAGGACGCGGGTCTATATCCGTTAAGACAGATATATTACGGGATATGATTATCGTAAATTTACAAGGTATTTTAACGCCGGCTGAATATACGGTTTGCGAAACAAAAGACGGTATGCTAACGATAAAGAAAAATCGTTCGGAGCTAGTTGAATCTGGAATTGAAGATTTGAAAGAGATTATACTAGAATTAACTGGAGAAAAAGTGAAAAGTTTTCATACGGATATAAGCTCCCGTACTGGTGAACGAGTAATGATTTTTAAATTGTTTCATAATCTTGAGGAAAAATTTTGAAAATTAAAACCACTGTAGGGTTAGTGGGAGATAATTAAGAAACCTAAAAGTTTTGCGCTTTATTTAAATTTATTAACATGATAATAATTAATAACTTGAAATTATTTACGTATACTGAATTTTAATTGGAATAACGCTCAAAAAAACTGATAAATAAATTGACAAACTGCTTAATATAGTTTATCTTATAATTGTTTTAAAAAATTAATAGATGCTTATTTTAACTGTTTGCTATAATTAAGGCTTTAGCATTTTTTTAATATGTAATATTGACTAAATGAAAAAGTTTCTTAATTGAAAGATAGCGCATAACATAAATTGATATATTGATTGCATAATCTAGGAGATCAGAGATATACTGTTATTTTTAATAGGAGTAATACATACATTACTATCCTCTATAAAATGGGAGCTCTTCAAAAAACTTTATTGAAGTTAGTTGAAGTGAAACCGACAATCTCCATAATTCAATGATGATATAAAATCATTGAATTATGGAAGTTGTCGGTTTTTTTTATGGGAAAAAACGATGTACTAAAAAGAGTGAATGAAAATTGAAATTAAAAAAACTATCGTAATGAAAAGGAATTTTTATAGGCTATTTTCGCTTAGAAGGGAGTATTTAACATGTTAATTTCGCTGAGTTCATCAACACTGTTAACTTTATTTTTTATGGCGCTTAGTGCTTCTTGGCTAAGTGGATTATTGTTTTTAAATGCAAGGATACCTTTACGTTTTGTTCATATCCATATTGGTATCGCTGCTTTACCTTCATTGGTTTCTTTACTCGCACTTGTTAATAACAATGGAGATAGAGTTGTGGGGCCTTGGCATCTAGATACTTTAGCTTGGTTAATGGCTTTCTTTGTTCTTACAATTGGTTTAATCATTCAGCGTTTCTCTGTACGTTATTTAATGGGAGATCGCTCATATCGAAAATACTTTGCACTTTTTACATTTACTACAGGTGTATCTTCGGTTGCATGGTTAAGTGATGATCTTCGCTTAATGCTCATTTGTTGGGGAGCAACGCTTATAGGATTGGTTCTACTTATAGGGCTAAATAAAGGGTGGAAAGTAGTTAGTGAAGCAACTAAAATCTCTGGCTACCTATTTACAATAAGTTGGATTGCCTTACTATCAGCTATCATTTGGCTTTTTCAAGTAACAGGACAGTGGCAGTTAACATCAGTTTTAACGAATGAAAATGTAGTGCTACATGGAACATTGGAGAGAACAGGAATTAACTTATTAATTATATTAGCGGTGATGATTCCAGCAGCACAATGGCCTTTTCAAAGATGGTTAATTGAGTCTGCTGTTGCTCCAACTCCTGTTTCAGCTATTATGCATGCGGGTTTAGTAAATGCTGGTGGTATCATGTTAACTAGATTTTCACCTCTTTTTCATGATGATATTGCACAAATAATTTTACTAATTTTCTCTAGTATTTCTATCTTAATAGGTACAGGAATTAGTTTAGTCCAAGTTGATTATAAACGTCAGCTAGTAGGTTCAACTATTGCACAAATGGGATTTATGCTTATTCAATGTGCATTAGGCGCCTATTTAGCGGCTATTATTCATTTAATTTTACATGGTTTGTTTAAAGCTACACTATTTTTACAAGCTGGTTCTTCCGTGCAACGTTTTGGGGTAGTGAATCAGTCTAATGAAAAGATGTCCAATTTATGGATTATAGTTGGGCGTGTTTTAGGATTATTTATAGCAATTACTTTCTGGTTTATGACTTCTGGAGAGGGGTATCAACTAGTTAGTGCGTTAATCTTAGGCTGGTCACTATACTTTTCATGGAAACAGCTTGTTGTTTTTGGAGAGGGAAGAATGGGACGAATTGCTGGCGTAATTGTTTTGATTGGATTTTCTCTCATTTACTTTACCGTTCATAATTCTCTTTATAAATGGTTGCATACTGATATTTATCAAAGTGTTCAACCTTCAGCTCCAGCCGTTATCTTTGTTATATGTATTTTACTATTTAGTAGTGTTATTAGTACTTTCGTTACTCGTCACCAATCTTCTACTTTATTCGCTGTACTTTATCTTTGGTTAGTTCGAGTAGGTGAGGCGAGACGAAAGTCAGTAGAAAGTCACCCAAGCTATCTGAAACATCATGTATCAAAGGGAGGTAATTCGTGATGAGCATACCGTCAATATTAAAGAAAGATACAAACATTGATATGCAAGAAAATAATATAAATGATTTAGTTGCATCTGCTAGCCGAGTTATTGCGCCACTTTGGCCTATCTCTACGTTTGCAGCTCACCACCCTTGGATGGGACTTGAAAAGCAATCATTTGAACAAGTCGCAAATTGGTTAAAAGAAGCTCGTAATGTGGATATTTATCCTAGTGCCTCCATGATTCATTTGGCAAAAGCGAAAGGTGAGATTGAGGAATCATTTTTACAAATGAGTTTGTCTCGTTGGCTGGATTCACAATCTTTTCATATTCCGCGAGAGAAAGCAGAGCGATTTTGCCAAGCAGCTTTAAAGTTAGAAAAATTACCTTCTAGTCTATTATCATCGCCAGAAGTAAATAAATTGGCAGAAGAAATGAATTATATAAATACAGCAAGTATGCAAGCCTCTGTTATGCAGCCAATAAGTTCGCTTATAGAGAGTCAAAATAGTGAAAACCTATCTGATGTTCTTAATTATCATATCATTAAATGGTGTAAATTATATCTTGATGAATCCGGATCAAATTGGACGATGCCAAATCGAGAGAAAGGTTTTTATCGCGCATGGCAACACCTTATTAAATTTGATCCAGCGCTCAGTAAAAATGAGCGTAAAGTTTTAAAAAATTGGCCACAAGATGCCGAAGTAGCTTTAGCGAGAGCATTATCTGAACTAGGAATTTCTGAATCTAACATACAATCTTACCTTGAAGGGCACTTACTTTCTTTGCCTGGGTGGGCAGGAATGATACGATGGCGCTCACAACAATCAATTCAGGAACAGGAACTTCTCATAGAATATTTAGCAGTTCGAATTTCTATGGAGCTGGCTATTGTAAAACCTTATTTACCTTTAAAAAATCAAAAGGTTGAGAAAAAAGTTTCGATCGTCCCACTTATAGCTTCTTGGATTTATTGGGGGAATATTTCAACACGGGAATGGTTACAAATGCCTGCTACTGAACAAAGTGAATTATTAGTATTCGCTTATCGTTTTGATGAAAATATTCGCAAGAAACTTTGGCTGGAAGCTTGGGAACAAACGCATGCAGAGCAATTAAGGGAGAAGATTGCTTCTACACAACGTGCAACCAATGATAAAAAGCGTGTATTAGCTCAATTAGCATTCTGTATTGATGTACGTTCAGAACCGTTTCGTCGCCACCTTGAAAAATTAGGTCCGTTTGAAACATTTGGAATAGCTGGTTTCTTTGGGTTACCAATTGCAACTAGTGAACTAGGTAGTAATAACAACCATCCTTCTTTGCCAGTTATACTCAAACCGAAACATCAAATAAAAGAGCTCACAAATGAAAATGAACTTAAATCTTATGAGCAACGTAAGAGGGTAGGCAGTTCGGTACGTTATACGTTTAAAACGATGAAACAGAACGTACTGACAAGTATGGCGCTACCTGAGTTAAGTGGTCCTTTACTTGGTCTACAGATGGTGACAAGAAGCTTTGTCCCAAGAGGAGTTGGTGGTTTCATTCGTAACCTTCGTAAAACTATGTTACAAAAACCTGATACAACATTCTCGCTTAATCATGTTCATGACACAAAGGGCGAGATACCTATCGGTTTTACGAAAGAAGAAAAAGTGAACTATGTGCGTCAAGCTTTAAAAATGGTGGGACTGACAGAAAAATTTGCTCCTTTAGTTGTAATGTGCGGACATAGTAGTCAAAGTACGAACAATCCTTATGCTGCAGCACTTGAGTGTGGTGCTTGTGGCGGAGCAGCAGGAGGATTCAATGCAAGAGTTTTTGCTACTTTATGTAATCTCCCAGAAGTGAGAGAGGCGTTGTTTGCGGAAGGTATTAAAATTCCTGAGGATACCATTTTTGCAGCAGCTGAACATAAAACAACAGTGGACGAATTGGAATGGATTTACGTCCCAGAACTTTCGGAAACTGCGCAAGAAGCATTTGATTGTATCGAATCGATTATGCCAAATGTGAGCCAACATGCAAATAGAGAGCGTTTAACGCAATTACCAAATTTTAAAACGAAAATAAAAAATGCGAGTAAAGAGGCACATCGATTTGCAGAAGATTGGAGTGAAATACGTCCAGAATGGGGATTAGCTCGTAATGCATCTTTTATTATCGGGCAACGAGAATTAACTCAGGATTGTGACTTAGAAGGTAGGGCTTTCCTTCATAATTATGATTGGAAACAGGATGAAAGTGGCGATATATTAGCTAACATTATTGCAGGACCAGGAACAGTAGCTCAGTGGATAAATCTACAATATTACGCTTCAACTGTAGCTCCTCATTATTATGGTAGTGGAAACAAAACAACCCAAACTGTAACCGCGGGTCTAGGTGTTATGCAGGGAAATGCAAGTGATTTGTTGCCAGGCTTACCTTGGCAATCCGTTATGCAGTCAGATAGTGAGACGTATCATTCACCACTTCGTTTACTAATTGTAATTCAAGCGCCTAGTCAATATATAGAACGTTTGCTAAATAATGATTTCACATTTCGAGAAAAAGTTCAAAATGGATGGGTTAGACTTGCAAGTGTTGATCCAGAGGGACACTGGAAAAACTGGTAACAATCATGTAATGAATTATCAACTATTGTTACTAGCTTAAAAGTTTCATAAATACAATAATGAAGAAGGAGTGCTCCATATGAATTCAAAGAATAAAAAAGTTTTATTGTTAACAGACATTAAACATGAAATAGAGCCTATTATCCAACAAGTAACTAACATTCAACAAGAAAACATGTTGACTATACACAGCTACGATTCTGTAATTGTACATCCTTATGGAGATATAATGAGATCTATTATTATTGCTATTTATCAAGAAAATGTTGAAGAAATTTTTGTTGTAGGAATAGAGGATAAAGAAACTGATGTAGTTAATCTACAAATTCAACGTGATTCCATAAAAAATAACAGGGAACTAGACTATCTCTTTGAAAATTGCATGCCTGAATTTTCAAGTGGTAGCCTTGATGAATGGCTAAGTGGAAAAGAAAATGTTAGTGAAAATATTGAGAAGAGTATAGATATGATTTGTCATCATCCACTAGTACCGTCTGATGTTAAAGTTCATGGTTTCAAGATTGATAGAACAGGGGAAAAAGAAACGGTTGTTAAAGTTTCTGTTAATAAAGTAGTGAAACAAATGCATTCTTATGTGTAAGTTATCGATAGATAAGCAACTTTTATTTGGTAGATACTATAATATGTTAAATATTTGGAGTTGTTTCCTTTAAAAAGAGTAAAAGAAATCTTCTATAAATGGAGATCTTTTGCTCTTTTTATAATAAAAATAAAAAATTATTTGACGTTTTTTCGAAAAAAATTTTTAAGACAAGGCTTTTAGGTTTATGAAAACCTTTATTCATGATAGCAAGATAATTTTGATAAGAAGTATATAGTAAGAATGATTTGGAGATACCGATGGGGATATAACTATTTTATTTAGGACGGTGCAATTAAAATGGATTTACAGAAAGGGAAATTATATTGGAACACGACTTTTTCTAATACACCTTCTTATCCTCGTTTGGACGAAGATATAAAATGTGACGTACTAATAATAGGAGCAGGAAGTTCGGGTGCTCAATCAGCATACTATTTGAGTGAATCAGATTTAAATATTGTTATCGTTGATAAAAGAAAGGTAGGACATGGAAGTAACCTTACAAATACAGCACTTATTCAATATTTAGGTGATAAGATGTTTTTTGAACTGGTAAATACATTTGGGGAAGAGTATGCAGTTAAGCATATGAAATTATGTGAACAAGCTATTAATGATATTGAATATGCTGATCAAAACTTGCCTTATTGCTCTGACTTTAAACGACGTGACAGCTTATATTATGCAAGTTATGAAGAGGATATAAAGAAATTAGAAAAGGAACTGTATTATTTACATAAGCATGATTTTAAAGCGGCTTGGTTATCAGAAAAACAAATTGGACAGAGATATCCATTTAAAAAACGTGCAGCTATTTATACGTATAATGATGGTGAAATAAATCCTTATAAATTTACACATAGTTTATTAGAACAAGCTGCTAATAAAGGAGTTCAAATTTATGAAGATACAGAGATTGTTGGCAAAAAGTTAGAGAAAGAATGTGCTATCTTTTATACAAAGGGGGGCAATTCTATTACTGCCAATAAAGTAATTGTGGCTGCAGGATATGAAGGGTTGGAATTTAAAAAGGAAAAGAACGCTACACTGATTAGCTCATATGCAGTTGTTACTAATCCTGTAGAAGATTTATCTTCTTGGTATAAACGTACTCTCATTTGGGAAACTGCGAGACCATATATTTATATGAGAACTACTGCAGATAACAGGATTATTATAGGTGGGTTAGATGAAGATACAAACATTGCTCAAGAAAGAGATTCAAAATTAATCCATAAAAAAGAGAAATTAGTAAATGAATTTAATAAGCTCTTTCCCAATATAACAGTTGAACCTGAATTTTATTTAAGTGCTTTTTATGGTGGTACTCATGATGGTTTACCTATAATTGGAATGTATGAAGAGTTTCCAAATTGTCACTTTATCTATGCGTATGGAGATAATGGATTAGTTTATAGTATGGTACTTTCTAAAATTGTTCGAGATATAATTATTAACGGTTCAAGTCCAGATTTGAATTTATATTTACAAACTAGACCAAAACTAAATGAGTAAACTGCATGTATACAAAATCATAGTAGTAAGGAGCATATTTAGGATTCCATTATAAAAAAGCTATTTTAAATGTATTAGTTTCATGTGACTATTTGTTATGTTTATGAATGCTTAAATAAAGCATTCATAAACAATATTATTTGTTAAATCCATTCATTTTACTAAGTTCAGTTATTTGTATAATCCATTCTTTTTTTAGGTAGGGTAGAGTTGCTTGGATATGATGATATTCCCATTCTTCCTCAATGGTAGGGTAAAGATTAAATAAGTATTTTTCTTCATCATTTGTTACACTTGCTTTAGGATTGCCAGTAAGTTTAAAATAAATGTCGCACCATCCGCTATAGTTTGTTAACATGAATAAAAAATTAGGACATGTGAATTCGATGAGGTATATTTCTTTCTCTAATTGAATATCTGATAGTAATTCTCTTGCAGTCTCATAAGTAGGCTTCTTTTGGTAACCATTGCATGAATGCCATGCCCAAATGGGTAAATCTATAATAAATTCAATACCTTTCTGTTTCATGTGTCTTACAATGTATTTATATGCTGTGCAATCTTCTTTACTAACAAAATAGGATCGGCTATAAGCTTACCTTCATTCAAAAGTGTATTTATGGCATTTTGGTTTTGAAAAGTCCACAGGATTGTTGAATCTATAGATGTATTTAAGTTTGATTGTTTATAAAATTGTTTTTTCATCTTTCTCTCCATTTTCTTTTTTATTTTATAAGAGTTTAAGATAAGTACAAAGTGCATTATATTTTTATCTTTATTAAGAGTTGGAAAAATCCATTAAAGATAGAAGAGTTTGTTTGCAATTACAAAAAATGATTCTTATAATCATTTAAAAATAACAGAAGTATTTGTTCTAATAAAGAATGAATTGTGCTTTAAGAATTAGAAAGGATAGCCATGCAAAATAAAATTATTGTTATGTTTCAAAAAGATTTTCGTTTATATGATAACCCAGCTCTATTTGAGGCTGTTCAGTCTGGTGAGGTTCTTCCTGTATATATACAAGATGAAACTTTTTCAATAGGAAGTGCGTCAAAGTGGTGGTTGCACCATGCTGTAATAGATGTAAAGAAGCAACTTGAGGCATTGGGCTCTACTTTAATAATTCGTAAAGGACGTACGGAGGAAGAAATACTTTCTCTCATAGAGCAATTAGATATAACGGCTGTATATTGGAATATTTGTTATGATCCGGACAGATTACAATCTAATCAAAAAATGAAAATGATGTTAGAGGATAAAGGTATTATCTGTAAAGAATTTAATTCGCATTTATTATTAGAACCGTGGATTATTAAAAAGAAAGATAACACTGAATATAAGGTGTTTACGCCTTTTTACAATGCATTTCAAAAGCAGGTAATACCTAAACCTTTTAGCAGAGTGCAGAGTATAAAGTGGGGAAACTCTTTACCAGCAAGCTTATCTGTTTCAGAATTACAATTGTTGCCGACTATACCGTGGACATCTCATATGGAAGTAATATGGGATCCGACAGAAGAAGGGGCATATAAAACATTCAAGAAATTTTTCTCTAGTAAATTAGTCTCTTATAGTGAAGGAAGAGATTTTCCAGGTCAAAATGTCCATTCGATGTTGGCACCGTATCTTTCATTTGGTCAAATATCAGTAAAGCTAATGTTTCATTACTTAATAAATAAAAGTACCGAAAGACAATGTAGTCTTTTTGAAAAACAAGTTAATAGCTTTATACGTCAATTAATTTGGCGAGAGTTTTCTTATTATTTACTATATCATTATCCATTTACAGTATATAAACCTCTTAATAAGAGCTTTGAAAATTTCCCGTGGGATAAGGAAGAGGAGTTATTAAGAGTATGGCAAAAGGGGAAAACGGGTTATCCGTTTATTGATGCGGGAATGCGAGAACTATGGCAAACAGGTTTTATGCATAACCGGGCAAGAATGGCTGTAGCCTCTTTTCTTGTAAAGCATTTGTTAATTCCGTGGCAAGAAGGAGCAAAATGGTTTATGGATACACTACTAGATGCTGATATTGCAAATAATACAATGGGATGGCAATGGGTTGCTGGAAGTGGAGCAGATGCATCACCGTACTTTCGTATTTTTAACCCAATCACACAAGGAGAAAAGTTTGATAAAAATGGAGAGTATATAAGAAGATGGGTACCAGAATTAAGAGATATCCCAAACAAATATATACATAAGCCTTTGGAAGCACCTGAGCATATTTTACAAAAATCCAATATAAAACTTGGGGATACATATCCTTTTCCGATTGTTGATCATAAGGCAGCACGGGAGAGAGCCCTTTGTGCATATAAAAGTATGAAAGAATTTGTATGAAATAGGTTAAACAATATGTATTTTGAATTTTAATATTAGAATTTTATCCATTACAAGGACATACTAATCATATAAAGTTTCTATAGTCTTCTAGTAAAAAGGAGAATGTTTATGAAAAAATCTAGTATTATAGTATTTTTACTAACATATGGTTTGTTTTATGTTTCTAGTGTTTTATTCCCTATTGATCGTACTTGGTATGATGCGTTAGAAAAGCCGTCTTGGACACCATCTGGTATGACAATCGGAATGATATGGGCTGTATTATTTGGACTTATTGCATTATCAGTTGCAATTATTTACAACAACTATGGATTCAAGCCAAAAACATTTTGGTTTTTATTCCTTTTAAATTATATATTCAATCAAGCGTTCAGCTACTTTCAATTTAGCCAAAAGAATTTGTTTTTAGCAACAGTAGATTGTTTATTAGTCACTATTACTACGTTACTTCTCATTATGTTTTCTTCCAATTTATCTAAAGTATCGGCATGGTTGCTAATCCCATATTTTTTATGGGCTACATTTGCTACATATTTATCTTGGACAATTTATAGTATAAATTAAAGACGTAAATGAAAACTTGAGCACAATGAAAATGCTCGAGTTTTTACGTTTATTAATGGTAATCTAAAGTATAGAATATACACATCATAGGGAGGTCATATATGTGAAGAAATGGATAAAAATTGTTCTGTACTCTTTACTAGGTATTTTACTCATCGGAAGTATTACTTTTTTAACTTGGTCTCAGTTTACTTATAAACCAACGAAAGAGGCTTTGTCTTTAGTAGATGATAAAAAAGATGAAGATTATATAGCTTTTGGAGAGAAAGATGCAAATATAGGGGTTATTTTTTATCAAGGAGCTAAAGTAGAAGCCGAGGCTTATAGTTACTTAGGGGAAGCACTTGCAAAAGATGGGCATTTTGTAGTAATGCCTAAGTTACCATTAAACTTAGCGATACTTGGAATAAATGAGGTAGATAGTGTAATTGAAAAGTACCCTGAAGTTCAAAAATGGTATGTTGCTGGGCATTCAATGGGCGGAGCTATGATTTCTAGGTATGCCTTTCAACATGAAGAAAAGGTAGACGGAATTATTTTCTTAGGTTCTTATCCTGCAGATGATTTCTCTGCCAAATCGATTCCAATGTTATCAATTTACGGGGAAGTAGATGCTTTAGCAACTGTAGAAAAAATAGAGAACAATAAAAAGTTAATGTCAAAGAATAGTACTATGCACATGATAAAAGGGGGGAATCATGCTAATTTTGGCATGTACGGTGAGCAAAAAGGTGATAATGCGAGTTTAATTACGCCAAAAGCACAACGAGATGAAACAGTGAAAGTAATTGAAGAATGGTTATTGAAACAATGATAACGAATTTAATAAATCTACCGAAAGAATTCTCCTAGCGGTAGATGGGAGAGAGAATAAAGAGCCAAATCGTACGAAGTGGCTCTTTTATTTATTTGCTATCTCCAATTGTCCCCTTATTTTCTCCGGAATATCCTCTTTAGAAATAATATCGTAAGAATACACATATTTTCCTTTCACATGAATTTTTAAGTATGTTTTTCTTATAAAATCATTAGGCGTGTTCGTTCCAACTGTATATTCTTTTTCATTACTTAATTCGTCAACAGCTTTTAGTGAGTACATAGCTTTTCCTTTATGATGATAATCTGGAACACCATATCCTTTCGCAACGGCATATACATTTTTTTCTTCAGCAATCGGATTAAATCTGTCTAAATCTCCACGTAATATGAAAGGTAGTAAGTATATAGGGAGGCCTATTCCTAGTATGCAAATTACAAATTTCTTCATGATCGTTTCTCCTTTTGTCTATTTACATTTTTGAGTATAGAAAAAAGTTCTTATGAATATAGAGGGAAATTCTTTAAGTTTTTCTTAATAAAGTTTAACTTTGTGAAAAAAACTAATTTGAGCATTAAGTTTACGAAATGAATAGCCAAATAACCTATTTTCTTTATTTTTTGATGGTAGGTTATTAGGTTTTATATTGGTATGAGTGAATTAAGAAATAAGTGAGGTTTAGGAAATAGAATGAATTTATCTTATAGTAATAAGAGAATTACCTGAATAAATGATAGTGAGAACAATTAAAGAAAGCATCTAGTGGGGTGCTTTTTTCTTTTGAAACAGAGAATCTCATGGGTCGGTTACATGTAATTTCGTGCTGTGCTTCTAGGTCATTGGAAAATCCAACAATAAAAAAAGAGGGGGAAGGTGTTTTTTATTGAAGTTTGTTAATGATAGATTTTTAACTTGAGAGGGGGATCGTAAAATAGATTATTAATCTCTTTGGTAATTTTTATTTTCCTTATAGTTGGCATATTGTATTAGAAATTTTAAATTTTGAAGGGAGAATCAATAGGTATGGGTAAGAAAAGAAGAATAAGTAATAAGTTATTACTTATCAGTGCAATTTTTACAATAGCAATTCCTTCAGTCTCATATGCGGAGGAAGTAATTTCACCTGAAAATTTTACGAGTTCTTCAAGTTTGTATGAGGGACGGAATACGGAAGTATTGAAAACAAGCTTATATCCTGATACATATAACTATCCGTTTAACTACCAATTTAGTTCGAAATTAAAGGAAGCAAACACAACTATAAAAAAAGTAGACAATAGTGATGATGAAAATCCTATTATATCTACTACTCTTTCATTTATTCGCCATATGAATAGTGAAGATTATAAATCTGCATTTGATTTAACCTCAAGGTCATTACAGAAAATAATATCCGAAGAATGGCTGAAAAGCTATTGGGAGGGACTCCCAGTGCAATTACAAGCAGGTTCTTTTATAGAAATTGGAGAGGTTACACAAAAAGAGACAAATCCTGTTCATACAAATGTGGAGATTCAATTAGTTTTTGAAAAAATGACTGTACCTTTACTAATTAAACTAGATCCATCTGGAAAAATAGACGATTTTCAACTCAGCATGTCGTTTAGTCCTGTTGCAGAGCGTCCATCATATAGTAAGCCTGAGTCATTTGTTGATAAAGAAGTAGTAGTTGGAAGTGGTGCATTTCCATTACCAGGAACATTGTCGGTTCCAAAAGGAAAGGGTCCTTTTCCAGCGGTTATTCTTGTTCAAGGATCAGGAGCAACTGATCAGGATGAAACAGCGTTTGCTTTAAAACCATTTCGCGATTTAGCTGAAGGTCTTGCATCGAAGGGAATTGCTGTCCTTCGCTATAATAAAAGAACTTATGAACATGGGTTGAAAACACAATTCAGTCCCTTTTATACAGTTGATAAAGAGACAACAGATGATGCTCTTCTTGTAACTCAATTTCTTAAAAATGAGCCTCTAATAAATAAAAATCAAATTTATATTTTGGGTCATAGTCAAGGTGGAATGATGCTTCCGAAAATGATTGAAAAAGACCAAAATAAAAATATTGCTGGAGCAATTGTAATGGGAGGGCCAGCTCGTACGATCCAAGACGTTGTTTTAGATCAATTTGAGTACCTTTTCTCTATTGGAGCAATGAACCTGGATCAATATAAATTCTACAAATCGCAATTTGAATTATTAAATGATCCCAACTTCTCTGGTCAGAATCCCCCAAAAGATTTTTACTTAGGGTCAGCAGTATTTTGGGATTCTATACGGAAAATTAAAGCGGCAGAAATGTCAAAAGAACAAAAGACACCGCTTCTTATTATTCAAGGAGAAAGAGACTATCAAGTTCAATCAAAAATTGAAATTCCTCTTTGGAAAGAACAATTAAAAGAACGAGATAACGTAGATTATCGACTATATCCAAAGTTAAATCATTTCTTTACAGAGGGTGAAGGGGAAATAAGTAAGCCAAATGAATATTATAGTCCTGCTAATATCCCTGAGTATGTTATAAATGATATTGCTGCTTGGGTGCAAGGCAGATCGCAATTAAATTAGCAACCATATGTTTTAATAAAAACTTTCTTTCCGTAATCAAAATAGAAATATTTTGATTAGGTTATATGTTTTTTAAAAGCACTCTTTAAAAAGGAGTGCTTTTTTATTTTTCTATGATTTCTATAAAACAATGGGCTTACCTTCCAAACAAATCGTTATTTGGAGCGCTTTTATCAAAGCAAAGTTCTTGTGACATTTCTTTGATATTAAAAACATGAATAACCTATTGTATGAAATTTTTTGAAAATTTAGGTTTAACATCTTTAAAATAGGTGTATTACATATTACATAACAACTAAATAAAAAATAAAAAATCTAAAGGAGGAAAGATACCATGCATACGAATGAAAGAAAAACGGTAGTTTATGAATATCAAAATGAACAGGAAGTAGTTATGAAAGTAAAAGAGCTAGAATTGCAAGGGGTTCGCCACGATGACATTTATGTTTTAGCACATGAAAAACATATAACAAAAAGGATTGCGGATGATACAAACACAAATACGATTGGAGTAAAAGAACAAGGATTGGGAACAAGTATTATCAACTTTTTCTCCAAAAAAGGGGACGAACTTCGAAATCAAATGGAAGAAATGGGGTTGTCGAAGGAGGAAGCTAACTTATATGAAGAAAAACTAGATCAAGGGAAGATTTTACTCCTAGTAACAGCTGAAGTACCAATGGCGAATGCTAGGCAGCCGCAAAACTATCATTCTCTGTAATAGATTGCAACATCTGATAAATAGGTAAGGTAATTATTTTAGGTTGTAGCATGGAGGAAAATAAAAATAGAAAAGGATGAGAAAAATGAAACATACAATATTTAAATATACTGTAATTGGAATTACGACCGGAGTCATAGTCTCCCTATTAAAAAAAGAAAATCGGAAAGCTATACAAACAAAAGGAAAAAGCGTAAAAGAAAAACTACAAGAAGGAAACATAAAGGAAACATTGGAGAAGGTAACTGAGACAAGTAAACAATTTTCTGTAACTGCAGCTAATGTTGCAAAACAAACATTACCACAACTGCTTACAGCCACACCAGTTGTCATTTCTACCATTAAAGACTTAACAGAAAACGAAAATAACAAAAAGAAAACAGATGAAAAGGATTACGAAATAAATGAAAATAGTAAGAACTTAGACGGGGAAAAAACGAAAAATGAAAAGAAATATGTGAAAGAAGGGAAAGAAGAGAGTGCCTAGATGTAACTCTAAAAATAGAAAGTGAGGAAAAAAGTATGAAATCTCTGTATGCAATTGATGTAGGAATTGGCTTTACCAAAAGGGCATATCGCCAGGATGTAGATTCTGAGATGACGGTTAAGAGTGAAGCTTCCACACTAGCCCCTGTACCTAATCATGCTGAAAGTGAAGATTTAACAAAGGTAAGTTTTATAGACTTAGACTTTGCATACTACATGGGAAATGAAGCACATCAATCTGACGCTTCATTTCTTCCTCCATTTGACGAAGAAATAGAAAATTATTATGAAAGCGAACGATTTAAACAACAAATATTTGGTTGCATTGCAAAGGATTATAAAGAAAATGTCGTGTTACCTTTAGTTGTTACCGGGCTTCCCATCAGTTGTTTTGGTAGTCAGCATGAGCAATTACAACGTGCACTAAAAAAAGAAACTTCCGTGCAAATTGATGGGAAATTTATTCATATTACGGTGGAAAATGCTTTGATTCTTCAGCAACCGGTCGCTTTACATGCCTATTTCTTAAAAGAGGGAATCATTCAGGAACGAGATCGCATCTTAATTATTGATGGTGGATTTCGCACATTAGAAATGACAGATATGAAACAGAATCTCATTTTAAATCATTATGAGACGGAACTAGGATGTAGCAAGCCTTTGAAAAATATTAAGAATATCGTGCAGAATCATGAGGGTGAAAGTAATCAATTGCATATTAACGACATGCCAAACATATTAGAAAAAGGATATGAATGTCGAGAAGAAAATCCTGAGACAAGTCAGGTTCATACTTTGATTCAAAAAGAGTTGGATGCACACTTCCAAGACGTTGTGCGTGTATTACAAGAACAATTTACGTTAGAACAGTATGATACTATTATTTGGACAGGAGGAATAGTAGATCTCCACAAAAAACGAATTAAAAAAATGCAAAGTGAAATTTCTTCTTTCCGTATGGTAGACGCTTCGAAAGAGGCTGCACTTCATGGATACTACATTATTGGGAGTCAAGTATTTGACGACATCACCAATCAATCTGCATATGAATCCAAATTATAATAACGACTGAAATGGAGTTCGTTGAATAGACGTGCCAAATTATGTAGCTTCTTTTCCACATATAATAAATTCTTTATAAGAAAAGATAAAAAGTGCTTGTATAGAGGAAATGTTTAAAATTGAGAATGAAAATAACTAATATAGGGGGTCTTCCTTTTAAAAGAATAAGGCCTCCTATGTCATTTATTTTGTAATTTAGATGATCTAAAAACTTTTCCTCCAAGACATGAATACCTACATACAAATGTCATATTACGGTTATGATTCGATTAAACATAAAACAATTTAGAAAGGAAGAATAATATGGAATGCATAAAAATGACGAAATGGAGTTGGTATCATGTGAAAACTAGTGAGCTTGAAAAACTTTCTTCTATAATCCCTCGTGATGTAACATCTTATTTCTCTCAATTTGTAAAGAAAATAAGTTCTCCTTGTGAAAATGGATTATATGTTTATACGTTATCACCAAGTCAAACTTGTGTATATGGTTCGTTTTTATATGATCAAGATAAAAAGGACGCCAAAATTCAAAAATTTCTTCATTATTTCGTAGCTCATGGAATACTGATAACAGTTCAGGAAAAAGAGGAAGAGGATTTCAAAAAATTAATACATAATTTCCCTATGGGTACAAAAAATTGTAATAGTTCCGCTGAAGGATTATGTGCTATCTTATCAATGTTTATATCTCATTATTTGCGAAAGGTTGACTACTTTGAAAACAATTTCAGAAATGTATTATGGGATTTTTATCATCATAATAACATAGCAGTTTTAGAAAGGATTTATCATATTCGTCATGAATTATTTATGAACACACACGTGTTTCGCTTAATACAAGAAGTGTTACAAGGCCTAAAAGAAGCTTGGTTAGAAAAACTAACAAACACCCTTTGTTATAAACAAACAAGCGTAAAATTAGAGCGTGGATTACAACTCGTTAAAGAGTACCAAGAAGAATTAGACACGATGATTCATTTGCAAGAAGTTGTTTCTTCTCATCGTGGGAATGAAATTATGAAAGCTCTTACTGTATTAACTGCTGTGAGTACGCCTTTGACAGCCTTAGGAGCATTATGGGGTATGAATTTTAAATACATGCCTGAACTAGAATGGAAATATAGCTATTTAATCGCTCTCTTATTTATTATTTTCACAACAGGGGGGATGTATATGTATATGCGATTCAAAGGATGGACAGGTGACTTATTACGAGTAAAGAAAAAGAAATCTTTTTTTAAATCTAATTAATCCTGTTTATAAAAAATATGATAGATATATGATTTGTAATATTTATTAATCGAGATAGTACCATATCCCCATCAAGTTAAAGTTTTGATGTCCCCGTAATGATAAAAATGGTGAATATTTATATGAAAGATTAGAGCTCTCCTTCCTGTAGGAGAGCTCTAATCTTTGTTTAAAAACTATATCATATACTCTGAAATTTGTCCGGATTCAATTTAGAATATGGCAAAAGAGAACTTGCCATTAAAAACAAGCTCTCTTTAAAAGAAATAACGTAATTGAGATACTTATATAGTAACAATTGTTTTCTTCTAATTCCATATGTCATATGTTGAGAAATAAATTATGATTGGATTGATAAAGCTAAAATGAATGATTGACATAATATTTTGACGATAATATAATGAATCTCGAATTCAAGATAACTTGTAAAGGATTGGTAATTATGAGCGTGATTAACGATGAGAGCTTATCTTTAAAGTTATTTGTTATATTATCAAGGGCAGTACAGTCAATTACTAAGCGTATTGAAGAGGATATAAAAAGTTATGGACTTAATCCAACTGAATTTGCAGTGCTTGAGCTACTGTATAGTAAAGGCGATCAGCCTATACAAAAAATTGGAGACAAAATATTACTTGCAAGTAGTAGTATCACGTATGTAGTGGATAAGTTGGAAAAGAAGCGGTTCTTAATACGAAAACCATGTCCTAAAGACCGCCGTGTCACGTATGCGTCAATTACTTCAGAAGGTATTGAATTGATGGATATTATTTTTCCTCAGCATAAAGAGGCGATTCGGCAAATATTTGGTGGTTTGGACTATATTGAGAAAAAAATGATAATCGAAAAGTTGAAAAAATTAGGGTATTATGCACTCGAACTATAAATTTTTAGAAATATATCTCGAATTAGTAATGTCCTAATTAAATATAAATTAAATAAATAGGAGGAAAAATTAATAAATGGTAGTAAATTTATTATAATACAAAATGAATAAAACATGTAATTTCAATTGGTATAGTATGAAATAAAGTTGTTATGTTAACGTATACATATCGTCCTTTAAATTATAAATCTTTCATAAAGCGGAGAGTGGGTATCAAGAATGGAATTACGTCATTTAGAGTATTTTATTCAAGTTTGTAATAATAATAGTTTCACTAAAGCTGCGGAAGTTTTAGGTATTTCACAGCCGACTTTAAGTCAACAAATACGAGTTTTAGAAGGTGAACTTGATACACCCTTGTTTCATCGAGTTGGAAGAGGTATCAAAATGACAGAAGCGGGTAAGCTGCTATTTGATAAAGGAAAATTTATCATGCAACAATTTGATGACGTTTATAATGAAATTTTTGAATTAAAGGGTGTAAAAAGAGGTGTAATTACTATAGGAGGTTTATTAGAGGATCTCACTTATTTAACACCTTATATTATGAAGTTTCAACAACATTATCCCAACATCGTAGTAAAGATTATAGAATCTGAAGTTGCTGTAAATCAAATCGTTGACAAAAATATTGATTTCGGGATTACACGTAGTGCTCAAATTCCAGACACATTAACAAACACCCTTTTGTATAGTGAAGAGCTCGTCCTTGTCATTCCCAAAAATCATCCTTTGAATGAAAAATCATTTGTTTCTTTTCGAGAATTAGTAGGGCTGAGTAGGATAATGGTTTCATGTAGTTGTCGTGAATCTATTAAGATATATTGTGAGAGTTTAGGGTTATCTTTATCTGAAGCAAATATAGAAACAAAATCTTCTATTTCTCTATTGAGCCTTGTATACAATGGACATGGGGTTGCCATAATACCTCTTTCACTGGTTAACTTTGTTAATAATGATACTTTGAGCATAGTTCGTATTACTGACCCAACACCAAGCCAAGATATTAATCTTATTCACTTTGATGATAAATTTTTAAGTTTTGCAGCACGTATCTTTATGCAGAAGTTAAATGATTCGCAAAAAGTATCAGTGTAATAGAAATAATAATGATCCTAGTGTAACAATTGAAAAAATTAAAATCTATATTAAAGTCGAAGGACAGTGGATTTATATGTGTGGTGTAGTCGATCAAAAAGGGGGATACCATTGACTTTTAATTAAGGAAAAAAGGACAGACTTTGCAAGGAGAGAAGGCTATCAAAAACAAGTTAAGTTAATCAATCAATTCTTCGGTCTTATCGCATAGTAACAGATTCCATGTAGGGATATACACTGCTATTTTGAATTTATATATCCTTATTGTAGAAAGAAAACCACCGGCATTATACCGGTGGTTTTGATTTAGAAAGCAAAGCAAGTACAACCAATACCCCATTTAGTTCCATCTTTTCCTATTACGGTATGAGTGTGTTGATGGAGAGGGTTACTACAACTATGTAACTTGTTATCATGGGAATCGTGAGAAAGTATAGTGTTGGCTAGGTTAGCACCACCATAACCATAAACGCCCGTCGGTGACCAATCAGGTGATGCTGGCGGCAATTCAGGTGATAAGTTTTTAAATTCATTATTTCCATAAACAACCTGCCCACCCATAATGGTGAGCAATGATTCGAGGTCTTTGATTTCTTCTTCCGGCACAGTAAAGTAGTCAGCAGACAATACAGCAATATCAGCAAACTGACCTACTGCCAGGGTTCCTTTTTTACCTTCATCGCCAGAGAACCACGCACTTCCTTTTGAATATAATTCCAGGGCTACTTTTCTATCAAGTTTATTTTTTTTATCGTATATGGAAAGCCCACCAATGGTTTTTCCAGCAACCATCCAGTAAAGAGCAACCCAAGGGTTATAGCTGGAAACCCTGGTTGCATCACTACCGGCGCCAACAGGTATACCAAGGTCTAACATACGATAAATCGGAGGAGTATGCTTTGCAGCTTCCTTTCCGTATAAGTCAACAAAGTATTCACCTTGAAAAGCCATGCGGTCTTGGATGGCAATACCGCCATTTAAAGCCTTAACACGTTCCATACTACGATCTGAGATTGTTTCTGCATGATCAAACCACCAGCGTAGCCCATTAAAAGGAATTTCTCTGTTAACTTCCTCAAATACATTTAAGAAACGTGTGATTGACTCGTCATAAGTTGCATGTAAACGGAATGGCCAACGGTTTTCCACCAATAGAGAAATTACTTTCTTTAAGTCGGCTTCCATTACTGTAGCTAGTTCGGGCCGTGGCATTTGAAATTTTTCAAAATCGGCTGCCGAGAATACTAACATTTCTCCGGCACCATTCATTTTATACTTATCATTTCCTTGACCGGGAGAAACAATTTTTGCCCATGAAGCAAAGTCTTCATATTCATGATTAGGATTTTGCGTAAATAGATTATAAGCAATACGCAAAGTTAATTGTTCCTTCTCGGCTAAATGTTCAACAACTTTGTAGTCATCAGGGTAATTTTGGAAACCACCACCTGCGTCGATGGCACTTGTAATACCTAATCTATTTAATTCACGCATAAAATGGCGAGTTGAGTTAATCTGGTCGTCAAGATTAAGTACTGGAGCTTTACCCAAACTTGAATAAAGAATAGAAGCGTTAGGGTTAGCAATTAAAAGGCCCGTTGGATTACCTCTTTTATCCCGCTGAATTAAACAGCCTGGAGGGTCTGGGGTATCTTTCGTGTATCCCAGTGCACGTAGCCCTGCACGATTTACAAGTGCTCTATCGTAAAGATGTAGCACAAAGACAGGCGTGTCTTCAGAAACAGCATTAATCTCTTCTAATGTTGGCATCCGTCTCTCTTTAAATTGAAATTCAGACCAACCTCCAACTACTCTTACCCACTGAGGAGCAGGTGTACGCCTTGCCTGTTCTTTGAGCATTTCTAGAGCAATAAAAAGTGATGGCACGCCTTCCCAACGTAATTCCATATTATAATGCAGACCACCACGAATCACGTGTATATGGGAGTCATTCAGGCCTGGAATAGCTCTCTTTCTTTTAAGGTCTATTTTTTTTGTTTTTTCCGTGGCACTATTAAGAAGCTCATCTCCACCTACTGCAGTGACTAAACCATCAGTTATGGCGATAGCAGATACCTCAGGCTGAGAAGGGTCAAGGGTAGTAATTTTTCCGTTATATAAGATCATATCCGGTAAACTCATGTTCACACCTCGTCTACTTTCTATTATTTTGTAACCATGGATGAAATAATTTACCGAAAATCGGCATGACTACCCATGATAGCAAGGACACTATACATACAGAAACAAAAAAAGCTGACATAATAGGATTCATATGTTTTATAATAGGTCCTATCACTTTAGGAACTAACATGCTAAGAGGCCATACACCCAGAAGGGTAACGATAGACATTTTCCATTTTGGCGGTGGAACTGGCGTTTTCGGAGTAACAAACCAATAAGCCAAACTGCTTTCAGTTTTGTAAGTTGGATTAGTGGCTTGAAATTGCTCCGCCGTTTTTAACAAATCCCGGCGAACATCTGATTCTTGCCAAGTACGTAGATGCTCATACGTATCAAAGCGAAAAATAACAGTATACTCTCTGGATTCGTTACTTGGGACTATTAGATTTACACCTAAATGTCCTGGGAATTTAGTAGCCGCAGCCTCAATTTCATGTCTCCATGTTTCAAACTGTTTTTCTCTACCTTCTTGAATTTCCCATGTAACAATCGTTGTTACTGGATTGCCAGCATCCATCGTGTTCCCTGTATAAGTCTCTTCGACAGCTACTCCTTCTTGTTTCATATTTTCCTGCTTGGAAGCGCGCCATGCACCATAGTATATGCGTATTCTACACCTTGACCATAAGCACCAGTGTGTTCCTTTACAATCTCCATTACAGCATCATAAGTGTCTTTGTGTGCCCAGTCACGTTGGTATTCAAGTAAAACTTGAATTGCTGTCACTGGAATTGCACCAGCTTGTTCTACACGACGCATAGCAGCGTTATGTGCTGTCAAACTAGTACCACCTGAAGCATCATCAACTGCATATACCTCATAGCCAGCTTTAATTGCTTCAAGCACAGGGAATGCAAGGCAAACTTCAGTCCAAAGTGCTGCAAATATTAATTTCTTTCTACCGGTTGCTTTAACTGCCTCAACAAATTTCGGATCTTCCCAAGAGTTCATTGAACTACGTTCTATAATTTCATGGTTTGGGAATATATCAAGAATTTGTGGCCAAAAATAACCAGAAAAGCTGCGTGTTTCAACTGTAGTAAGAATAGTAGGTACGTTAAAAGTTTTTGCTGATTTAGCAAGTAGCATAACGTTATTAATCAATGTTTGTCTATCAATACTTGCAACTCCAAAAGTCATTTGAGGTTGAAAATCAATTAAAATTAAGGCACTGTTCTCCGGATTTAACAATTCTAAATTACTCATAATAAAACGCTCCTTTTTCAATTGTTTATTGAAAGTAATGTATCTTCTGTCAATTGAAGCTCTACTATACTTTTTAATTTAAATTTAGTGCTGATTTAATCAGCACTAAATTTATACTATCTACTTTAAAAAAGGTGATTTAAAGCTATTTCCTTGAGATACATTTATGCATTTTGTTTACTAAGATCTCGCTGAGCTCCTCTATAGCTTCCAATTATATTTTGATAGCCTGGAAGATTGCTAGCAAGCAAATTGCCAAAACCTTCGACATCGTTGCGCCAATCGCGTTGTAATTCGCAAGCTACGCTAAACCAGTTCATAAGTTGCACGCCACTATGTGCCATACGTGTATTGGCAGCATCTGCAACTTGTTTACTGAAAGTTCCTGAAGCATCAGTAACAGCAAATACTTCATATCCAGCTTTTATAGCGGAAAGTGCCGGGAAAGCAACACAAACGTCCGTAACTACGCCTGCGATGATAAGTTGTTTTTTTCCAGTTTCTTCGATTGCTTTTACAAAATCATCATTATCCCATGCGTTAATTTGTCCAGGTCGAGCTATTTTTGGTGCATGAGGAAAGAGATCAACCAATTCTTGCATTAAAGGTCCATTAGGCCCGTTTTCAAAACTTGTTGTTAAAATAACTGGTAAATTAAAAAACTTAGCAGTATGAGCAAGAGCTAAAACATTGTTCTTGAATTCATCAACACCATAGTCACGTACTAGTCCGGACATAAGACCAGTTTGATGATCTACTAAAAGCACAACAGCATCATCTTTGTTAATACGAGAATAGAGATCAGTCATTATGTATTCCTCCTAAAAATTAAGTAATCGAAGAAAGTTTAAATAGTCGGATACTATCATAAGTTTCTTCGTTTATAACTAAGCTGACCAATAATATTGGTTATAGCAGCATTCGCAGAACATGAAGTGCTATACAAATTTATAGTATTTGAAAACTGATTCGTTAATCAATTCTAAATTATCTATAATTCGTATAGGTCGTAACTATAGTTGTTTTCACTATAAAATAGATTGGTTTTACCTATACATCCTATAGATAGAACGATATTGATAGTCACCTATTTTTGTTATTACAATTGAATAGGAGTAATGTTCAGTAATTATTTTATGATGCAAAAGGTATTAGAGGGGGGATTGTTCCAAAAGGAGAAAATGAATGCATTGGAACAATAGAGTTTCATACTTAGAATTCACAACATAAACGTGCATGAATAGGTTATGACGTTCATCCAGATTATTGAATAAAAGGATACATATTGGAATATTTTTGGGAGGTAGAAGCATGGCTAAAATTACTGTAGGAACCGAAAAGCAAGAACCAATTGAGATATATTATGAGGATCATGGCACAGGAAAACCAGTTGTACTCATTCATGGTTGGCCGTTAAGTGGTCGATCTTGGGAATACCAAGTTCCCGCTCTTGTTGAGGCTGGATACAGAGTTATAACATATGATCGTCGAGGATTTGGACAATCATCTCAGCCGTGGGAAGGGTATGAATATGATACCTTTACTTCTGATTTACATCAACTATTAGAACATTTAGAGCTTCAAAATGTCACACTTGTTGGTTTTTCTATGGGTGGAGGCGAAGTAGCCCGGTATATTAGTACGTATGGAACAGATCGTATTGAAAAGGCTGTTTTTGCTGGGGCAGTTCCTCCGTATTTATACAAATCAGAGGATCATCCTGAAGGGGCCTTAGATGATGCAACAATTGAAGCATTCAAAAGTGGTGTGATAAATGACCGCCTTGCATTTCTTGATGAATTTACTAAGGGATTTTTCGCGGCTGGTAATCGAACAGATTTAGTTAGTGAGCCATTCCGTTTATATAATTGGGATATTGCAGCCAGTGCATCACCTAAAGGAACACTTGATTGTATTACCGCCTTTAGTAAGACAGATTTTAGAAAAGACTTGGAGAAGTTTAATATACCTACTCTTATTATTCACGGTGATTCTGATGCAACTGTACCATATGAATATAGTGGGAAATTAACACATGAAGCAATTCCTAATTCTAAAGTAGCCTTAATAAAGGGTGGTCCACATGGGCTAAATGCAACGCATGCTAAAGAATTTAATGAAGCACTCCTATTATTTTTAAAGGACTGATTACAACTATATAATTGTTAGTTGATAAATTATAAATAAGTAAAAAATAAAGCTTTATAAAAGATGCTCTTGGATAAATCCAGGAGCATCTTTTTAAATGGTGGTATTGATATGTTAGGTTGATAAATCTTCATTAGTTTCGAATTGAATATTCTTCTTAACAGCAAAAATTTATTGTTTAGAGTTTTTTTAGGTCTTTTAGATGTATTGCTATATTACTATCAAGATAATATTTCTTCCTCAAAACAAAGAAACGTACATTTTTTGAGGAAGAAATATCTTGTCAGAAAACAATAAAATCTTATTAATTTTTATAATTGGTAGAATTTTTATGGAAATAATTCTCTTAATATATTAAAATAACATCGTATTATGTCAGATTTTAATTAGGGGAGAGAAATTTTATGTTGAAAAAAATTATTCCAGTTGCTTTAGCATTAAGTACAGTTACTTTTACTAGTGTATTTGCTGCGCCTTCAATCCAAGCAAGTACAGAACAAAATCGCTACATAGATGTACAAATGCTCGGTATTAACGATTTTCATGGGCAACTAGACACTGTAAAAAAAATTAACAATAAAGATGCAGGGGGAATTGAGTACTTAGGGGCTTATTTACGTGATCGTGAAAAACAAAATCCAAATACATTAAAGGTACATGCTGGAGATGTTGTTGGAGCAAGTACTCCTGTTTCAGCATTATTACAAGACGAACCTACAATTGAATTTCTAAATGATTTGAAATTCGATGTTGGAACGATAGGAAATCATGAATTTGATGAAGGTGTTGAAGAAATGAACCGCCTTATTTATGGTGGATACCATGAGAAAACAGGAAATTTTAAAGGAGCAAAATTCCCATATGTTGCTGCAAATTTCTATAATAAATCCACCGGTCGTTTATTTTTACCACCATTCACTATAAAAAAGGTACAAGGAGTTCCTGTTGGCTTTATCGGAGTCGTAACAACGGATGTTCCTAACCTTGTTATGCCTACTATGCTAAAGAATGTAGAAATTACAGATGAAGTTGAAGCTATTAACAAATCCGTAAAGCAATTAAAAAAACTAGGCGTTAAATCTATCGTTGTTCTTGCACATAACGGAGGTATAACAGATGGGAACGGCGTAACAAATGGTGATATCGTCCGATTAGCAAATGAGACTGATCCAGAAGTCGATGTTATTTTTGGTGGCCATAGCCACACCTATGTAAATGGAACTGTTAATAATAAACTTGTCGTACAAGCAAATTCTTATGGTATGGCTTTTGCTGATGTTGATGTAAAGATTGATCGTAAGACACAAGATATTGTTGAGAAAAAAGCAGAAATTGTTACAACTTATCATGAAGGCATAGAGCCTGATAAAAAAATAAAGAAGAAGATGGAGAAATATCAAGCAAAAATCGCACCTCTTGTTAATGAAGTTGTAGGTAAGTCTATCGCTCCACTAGATCGCAAACAAAATATGGCTGGTGAATCTACTCTTGGAAATTTAGTTGCTGATGCTCAGCGTACAACAATGCAATCCCAAATTGCACTTATGAATCCTGGTGGTATTCGTAATGACTTAGATGCTGGTGATATTACATGGGGAGAGATATATGGTATTCAACCATTCGGAAATCAATTAATAAAAGTAAATTTAACAGGTCAAGACATTCGTGATATTTTAAATCAACAATGGCAAAAAGACATAACAAGAATGCTTCAAATTTCAGGTATCCAATACACTTGGGATGCGAACAAGCCTAATGGAGAAAAAGTAACAAGTATTCGCTTAACAAATGGAGAAGAAATTATTCCTTCTAAAACTTACAGCGTCGTTGCGAACGCATTTCTAGCTTCAGGTGGAGATGGATTTGTATCCTTTAAAAACGGTAAAGATGCTGAAACAGGACCAACTGATTTTGAAGCATTAGTAGATTATATAAAAAAATCAAAAGAACCAATTCAGTCTATTATTGATGGAAGAATTCAAAAGATAAATTAGTTTTTTATTAATCTCAAAAACAACTAGATTACCTGTGCGCTATACTCTTTAGTGTGCAGGTAATCTATTTTTTTGATTTGAAATAGTCTAACTGTGGCCAATGGGTATACCGTCTAGATGCAGAGTGCCGAAAAAAATGAAGTGAACAAAAAATAACCCCTAAATTAACTCTATGATAAAGAGACTACAAACAATCAAAATTTGGAACTTCATATTAACCATATATTAACTACGTTAATAATACATACTGAAATTGAATACTTTAGATAACATCATTTATAACGAATATCTGTACATTATAATGTTATGCAATGAGGAATTTACAATACAATGAATTGAAGCTTATTTAGTTTTATATTCGTATAAGTGAATTAAGAATTTCTTAAGAACCTATTAAGAAATAAGTGAGTTTTAGGAACTAGAATAAATGTATCTTAACAGTAATAAGAAAATGAATGTTTTAAATGGAAGTTGGCAGAGTATGTCAAAAAGCTATAAGTAAATATTTCAGGAGGTTTTTTATGAAAAAGAAAATAATTATTGCAATTGTTGTTTCTGCTATAACAATGACTCATTTTGTAGGAAATACTTATGCAGATTCGAAAACAGAGGTTTCTGTTACAGCTCCCTATAATACAAATCAAATAGCGAAATGGTTAGAAGCACATGCAAAGCCTTTAAAAACAACTAATCCAACTGCATCTCTTAATGATTTGAAACCACTTAAGGATATGGTAGGTTCAGCTTCAATTGTAGGTTTAGGTGAAGCTACGCATGGGGCTCATGAAGTTTTTACGATGAAACACCGCATTGTTAAGTATTTAGTATCTGAAAAGGGCTTTACCAATCTAGTTTTAGAAGAGGGATGGGACAGGGCCTTGGAACTTGATCGATATGTTCTTACTGGTAAGGGAAACCCAAGCCAACATCTAACACCTGTATTTAAGACGAAAGAAATGCTAGATTTACTTGATTGGATTCGGCAATATAATGCTAATCCAAAACATAAACCGAAAGTACGTGTCATCGGGATGGACATTCAATCAGTAAACGAAAATGTTTATAATAATATAATAGAATATATTAAAGCGAACAATTCAAAACTGTTGCCTAGAGTAGAAGAGAAGATAAAAGGGCTTATTCCTGTAACAAAGGATATGAATACTTTTGAAAGCCTTACGAAAGAAGAAAAAGAAAAGTATGTTTTAGATGCTAAACAAATTAGTGCTTTATTAGAGGAAAATAAAAGTCATTTAAATGGGAAATCTAAAGAGTTCGTATGGATAAAGCAAAATGCTCGTATTATTGAACAGTTTACTACAATGTTAGCGACACCTCCTGATAAACCAGCGGATTTTTATTTGAAACATGATATTGCAATGTATGAAAATGCGAAGTGGACTGAAGAACATTTAGGAAAAACCATTGTATGGGGACATAATGGACACGTTTCGAAAACAAATATGCTTTCTTTTATATACCCTAAAGTAGCAGGGCAGCATTTAGCAGAATATTACGGAAAACGGTACGTATCTATTGGAACGTCAGTTTATGAAGGACAATACAATGTGAAGAATAGCAATGGTGAATTTGGCCCCTATGGAACATTAAAATCGGATGATCCAAACAGTTATAACTACATCTTTGGACAAGTTAAAAAAGATCAATTTTTTATTGATTTACGTAAGGCGAACGGCGTGACAAAAACTTGGTTAAACGAACAACATCCAATTTTCGCTGGAATAACTACCGAAGGGCCTGATATACCAAAAACTGTTGATATATCATTAGGTAAAGCGTTTGATATACTTGTTCAAATTCAAAAAGTGAGTCCATCTCAAGTACATCAATAAATTTAGAATCATGTGCCTTAATGACAAATTTCATAGTGTTTCATATAACACAATGAAATTTGTTTTATATAGCAAGAAGAATAATCGCATTAGAAAAAATCAGCAGTTTAACCTGTTAAGAGTAAAACGAATCTTACAATATGTAAAGCGCAAAAACACTGAAGCGAAAAGTATCGGTGTTTTTTGCGCTTTCGGGCACAGATGCTACTTCAATCCTATTGTAGAAGTGATTTTGTATGTAAGGAATTTGTAAGGAATAGGTAAGAAAAAAGAGATTTTCATTGTGTAGGATAAAAATATAAGGAGGCATGAAGGGGGGAACAAGTACGGCCTACATATAAAACAAATAATCAGTAACAAGAGTGTTTTAAGGAAAGGAAGTAATTTCTATGGTTAATATGTATGTGGAAAAAGAGTGATTTAGAGATTGTTAGAACACAATGGTGTTTGTGAAAATAATGATTAGTACGTTGATTGCAAATGCATTGTTGCCTTTTCATCATTTGGAGAATGGATAGCTGTGTGGTTCGTATATGACACTTCTATCAACTATCTATACAATTTTAATAGAAGAGAGGAATTCTTTATGAAAACACGCAGTAAAATTACATGTGCAAGTCTAGCACTTTTAATAGGTGGAAGTTCCCTGTTATACATAACACCAACATCAGTTGTAAAAGCAGAACCTACGCAAAATGTATCTAGTTCGTTACAAACAAGTACGCAAAGCGATCGTACTTCCGTTAAAAAAGCAATGCGAGATGAACTGCAACTTGGATACCCGGGAATACTCGCTAAAATTTCTAAGGGGGGTAAAACTTGGAGTTATACAGCTGGGGTAGCGGATCTGAAAACTAAGAAACCAATGAAAGCAGATTTTCGCTTTCGCATTGGCAGTGTGACGAAAACGTTCATTGCAACAGTTCTACTTCAATTATCTGGAGAGAACCGTTTGAATCTAGACGACTCCATTGAAAAATGGTTACCTGGTGTTATTCAAGGAAACGGATATGATGGTAACCAGATTACGATCCGGCAAATATTGAATCATACAAGTGGTATTGCTGACTATATAAATTCAAAAGACTTTGATATTACGGATATAAAAAAATCGTATACGGCTGAAGAATTTGTAAAGATGGGGATTTCACTTCCCCCAGACTTTGCCCCAGGAAAGGGTTGGTCTTATTCAAATACAGGATATGTAATACTAGGAATCCTTATTGAAAAAGTAACAGGAAACAGCTATGCGGAAGAGGTTGAAAATCGGATTATTGAACCGCTTGATTTGTCAAATACATTTCTACCTGGTAATTCAAGCGTGATTCCAGGCACCAAGCATGCCCGTGGCTATTTGCAACTAGACGGAGCGAGTGAGCTAAAAGACGTTACTTATATTAACCCAGGTAGCTCGGATGGAGATATGATTTCCACTGCTGACGACTTAAACAAATTCTTCTCTTACTTACTAGGTGGCAAATTACTGAAGGAACAGCAGTTAAAACAAATGCTTACTACAGTTCCTACAAATAGAGAGGGAACCGGATATGGTCTTGGAATACTTGAAATTAAGCTTCCGAACGGTGTCTCGGTATGGGGACACAGGGGGGGCGTTCCAGGGTTTTCCACTTTTGCTGGTGGAACACTTGGAGGTAAACATACACTCGCTATCAATTCGAACAGTTTAAACCTTAATAACCCGGAAGTTTTTAAGAACATTTTACTTGCTGAATTTAGCAAGTAGGAAAAACGGATAAATTTTGTCATTTGTAATTTCTATCGGAATGGATTACCGCTTGAAAGAGTTTAGAGGGATTAAGTATCTATAATTGTGTAGGAGCAGTATTTGCAAAATTAGAAATTGAACTAAATTTAACCATCAAAGATAATATTAGTGGGAAAAATTTGAGGGACATTAAGGATTTTGTGAAGAGGACTTCAAAAATGAAATAACATTGTAATAACTTTCTATTATTAATTGAAAGTTATTACCCTATAAATTCAGTTATTTATTATATAACTGAGTGCATAAAAAATGAACCAAACTCTATTAAACAACGTAAAAGCTAAAAGATTTTCGCTGTGAGAACATCTCAAAATATTAAATTGATGGTAACTTTGTTGTAGCTCTTTAAACATACCTATATTAAAACCCAAATATCTCAGCATTAAATTGAGAAATTTGGGTTTTTCTAAAGGAATCAATTTTTCAAAAAATTTTTAGAAATTTAAACATAAAGTATTGTATACATGTAAGTATGATTAAAAATGAAAAGTTGTAAATGCTAAATTTAATTAAATATGCCTTGCTCTCTTTAACATTGGCCTGAATGAATAGTTTATAGGAGATTACACTGGCTAAAGATGCGATGATTGTTCCGAGCCCTCCAATATTTACTCCTAGTAATAAAGCTTTCCAATCAGAAGTAAAGTTTGATAGAAGAATTGAAGTAGGAAAATTGCTAATCAATTGACTCAAAAATATGGAACTAAAGAAGACTGAAGTATCTCCTCTTAAATTAGCGCGAGCAAATGTCTCCAGTGCATCCGAATGTGAAATGTTTCCGATGAAAATAAAAAAACAGACAAAGGTTATTAGAAGAAAGTAATCGATCTTAAATAGTAAGTTTCTATCTAACGTAAATGCTGCTATCAATGTGACTATTAGTGCAATGTAATAATTAATGACACCAAAAATAGATGCAATGATAGTGATAAGTATTAAAATCCAGACGTTAGCTTTTTTTCGATTTTTCACGGTAATAACAGGTAGTTCTATTTTCAAATCTGTTTTTTGAAGTTTTTGAGTACATATAAATAACAAACTAATTCCAAGTACAGCTAAAAGCAGGATTGAACCTAAAAATGGGATGAGCTTAATTCCATAGTAAGAATATAGGTATAAATTTTGTGGGTTTCCCATAGGCATCAAGCTACTACCGATGTTTGCCGCAATTGTCTGCAGGATGATTGTATCCATCATGTTCATTTGTGTTTTTTTACTAATGACAAGTGTTATTGGTACAAAAGTGAGGAGAGCGACATCATTTGTTACAAACATGGAGCAAATAAAGCATAACAAAATTAGAATAATAGATATTGACCTGCTGTTATTGCATTTATTTAAAATGGCAACGGCAAGTTTGTCTAATATCTTTAGCTGTTCCAAGGCCTTAATGGCCACCATTAGATTAAATAAGCTAATTAACACTTCAAAGTTAATATATTCGATCTTTGGCGAATGTATTAAGCAGCTTACAATTGCTAGTATCAGTGAAATGGTAAGCACTAAATCCTTTTTTAAAAATTCGAATTTCATAAGGAGTCTTTTTTTATTTTGAACGAATACTATTTCTTTCACAATACACCACCTGTAATCTATGTTAGTAAATATACGTTTTTTGGGATAACTCGATATTGCTAGAAAAGAGGATGTCATAAGGTCCTAAATAAGAGTTTTGTAATGTTTCATCCCTTCAACAAAATCCTTTTTTTTCTTAGTGTCTTTCATGTTGTAAATATGTGCAATATAGACGAATCCAACTAGGGGGATTAATTGAGAAAACAAATGTTTTTTGTATGATACCATAAATAAATTAAATGCTTTTTTTTTTAATATTCTTATAATATCCTATTGATTCTTGATTTCAAATACTTTATATGAACTTCTAAAAGAGAAAAGGTATGCATGTTTTTATGAAGAAAATAGAGGCTTGTCAAGGGATAGGTAGAACAAAATCTGCGACGTTTGGATACTGTATAAAATTCACAAAATCTCAGTGTTTTTTAGATGAAAAAAACTTAAAATATTTTTTGTTTTTATAAAAATCTGTACTTTTTCGTAACATTCTGTACTTTTAATTATAAATTAAAGACAAGATTTTCTTAGTTGAATAGTGAAAGCGCTTTATAGAGTTTTCGCGAAGTTTTTACCTAGCCTATTTTTGAGATTAGTAGTGAGAAAGGAGATATTTCCATGTTCTTGAGAAGATTAACAAAAAACCACTTAATCACTATTGATTATTATGATTTAAATCACCGGTAAACGAAACAAACATAGTAGTACAACAATGTTAGTGGATAAAAATATTAGTTTTGCAGAAAGGGGTAGAGCATCCGTTTGTATAATCGTTAAGTACTTCAAAATTTCAGTTTTACGGTTACATGTTGTGATGTTTGCTTAAACAGGCCAATCCGATTCATATAGAAAATTTTTATCCTTGTTGTATTTGAATATGAAAGAGGTATTTATACCAGGAAATATAGGTGATTTTATATAGATTATGATAGATAAATTTTGGTATGGAGTGATGATATGGAAAGGTTTTTTGTAGATTTAGTCGGATCAACAAATGATTTTTTATGGTCTAAATTGTTAATTATTATGCTTGTTATTTGCGGAATTTATTTTACATTTAAATTGAATTTTGTACAGTTTCGAATGTTAAAAGAGATGGTCCGTGTATTAATGGAGGGAAAAAGTGGTGCTAAAGATCAAGTCTCTCCTTTTCAAGCGTTTTGTATTGGTATGGCAGCCCGCGTTGGAACAGGGAATATTACAGGAATTGCGATTGCAATTGCATTAGGTGGTCCTGGAGCTGTATTTTGGATGTGGATTATTTCTATTATCAGCTCGGCATCTAGTTTTGTCGAAAGCACATTAGCACAGATATATAAAGTAAAAGATAAAACTGGTTTCCGCGGTGGTCCATCCTATTATATGGAAAAAGGGTTGAATAAACGTTGGATGGGAGTATTATTCTCTATTTTAATCACAATTACTTTTGGACTTGTATTCAATTCAGTACAATCAAATACAGTTACAATTGCTTTTCAAAACTCATTTGGTACAGATCGTCTAACAGTTGGGATAATCATGGCCATTGCTTTCGCTGCGATTATTTTTGGTGGTGTACAACGTATTGCAAAAATGGCTGAATACAAGGTGGTATTTTTAGCGGTATTATACATTGGAGTTGCATTATTTGTTGTAGTTACCAACATATCAAAAATGCCGGAAGTTCTTTCTCTTATTGTTCAAAACGCATTTGGTTTTAAACAAATAGCAGGCGGTTCAATTGGTGCAGCACTTATGAATGGAGTTAAACGTGGTTTATTTTCAAATGAAGCTGGTATGGGAAGTGCACCAAACGTTGCCGCAACAGCAACAACAAGTCATCCGGTGAAACAAGGACTGATTCAAGCATTTGGTGTATTAACGGATACACTGATCATATGTACTAGCACTGCCTTTATTATTTTGCTGTCTGATGCATATAAACAACCGGGGTTAAATGGTATTGCACTTACACAAGCAGCATTAAGTGAACACATAGGTCCTTGGGCATCGGGTTGTCTTGCTATCTTTGTTTTTTTATTTGGATTTGGTGCGTTAATTGGCAACTATTATTATGGTGAAACAAATATTCGCTTCTTACATACAAGTAAAGTGTGGTTAATGATATACAGAATAAGTGTGTTGGCTATGATTGTATTTGGTTCTGTTGCAAAGATTCAAATTGTATGGGATTTAGCGGACTTATTTATGGGCTTTATGGTTATTATTAATTTAATTGCTATTACCTTACTTTCAAAAGTAGCATTTGCGGCGTTACAAGATTATATAAACCAGAAAAAAGCTGGTAAAGATCCTATTTTTTATAAAGAAAACATTAAAGGGCTTGAAAATATTGAATGTTGGGATAGTTATGAGAAAACTTCAAAAAAGAAAAGTGTGTAATAAGAAGGATATTCAGACTGCAATATGTCTGAATATTTTTCTTGGTTCTAGTGCAAATATTATTGATTATAGTAAAGAAAAAATCATTCTATATAAAGTTAATAGTACGGGGGAATATGATTAAATGATAAAGGATTCTAGCGTTCAAGTTGAGGGTCAAGAAAAAGTTTGCTTAGATCAATGGGTAGCTCATTATCGAACGTATGCAGCTAAGGGACGAAGCGCCAGTTATATTCCTGCTCTGGGGGAAATAAATGTATCGCAGTTAGGTATTTGTATAGTAAAGCCAGATGGAACAATGATAAAATCAGGAGATTGGGAGATACCTTTCACATTACAAAGTATATCAAAAGTAATCGGTTTTATAGCCGCTTGTTTAAGTCGCGGTATTTCTTATGTATTAGAACGAGTTGACGTAGAGCCAACTGGAGATGCCTTTAATTCAATTATTCGTTTAGAGATACATAAACCAGGAAAACCTTTTAATCCTATGATTAATGCTGGAGCAATTACGATAGCTTCACTTTTGCCAGGGACATCGGTGCAAGAAAAATTAGAATCTCTATACGTATTAATTGAAAAAATGATAGAGAAGCGTCCCGCTATTAATGAAATAGTATTTCAATCAGAATGGGAAACGGCTCATCGTAATAGAGCATTAGCATACTATTTAAAGGAGAACGGTTTTCTAGAATCAGATGTGGAGGAGACACTAGAGGTTTACCTAAAACAATGTTCGATTGAAATAAATACAGAAGATATTGCCTTAATAGGGCTTATACTAGCACATGATGGATATCATCCTATTCGCAAAGAACAAGTGCTCCCTAAAGAAGTAGCTAGGTTAACAAAAGCTTTAATGCTAACTTGTGGAATGTACAATGCTTCTGGAAAATTTGCTGCTTTCATTGGATTACCAGCTAAGAGTGGGGTATCGGGCGGAATTATGACACTTGTTCCCTCAAAATCTAGGAAGGATTTATCGTTTCAAGATGGATGTGGTATTGGTATTTACGGACCAGCCATTGATGAATATGGGAATAGTTTACCAGGAATTATGTTGTTAGAACATATTGCAAAAGAATGGGATTTAAGTATATTTTAAAAAGGAGCACAGATATTTTGGTGTTAGAGCGAGTCCAAAAGTGTTCAGACCTTATATTGTGTCTGAACATTTTTGAGTTATAAAGTATCTTTCTAAAGTAGAAGGGTGTAATGAATACTCACAATCTAGAATGCTTTCGTTTATATCTTATTTATCAGTTTTTGAAAAAAATAGAGTAAGTATTGTATTAATGCAAATAGGTTTGTATACTGACTGTTAGGCGAAAGTGAGAAGTGATTATTTTGAATCTTAGTAATTTAGTAAAAAAAGACATCTATATTCTCGTTTTAATGATACTTACAGTACCCTTAGTAGGTGAAATAAAGTCATTTCCTTTAAATGAAACATTTAGAATGAGCTTTGGCGCACCAACATTTTTCTTTTTTTTGTTATTGTTTCGACGAATTCCAGCATTCTTACCGGGTTTTTTAACAGCGATAGTCGTGGTAGTATTTCGTATCTCAATGGATGTCATTATAAAGGGAAATATGGATTGGCTAGCCGCTTTTCATACTCACTATCCTAGTTTTTTCTTTTATTTTACTTATTCGTATCTCTTTCATTTAGCAAAAATCAAACGTTTTTATCATCAACCACTAATGATTGGTTTTATTGGTTGCATGATTGAAATACTGTCAGACTGTGTGGAATTAATGATTCAATATTTCGTATTAAAAACATCGATCACATCCGAGGCAATAAATGAGATCATTGTTATCGCATGTTCCCATAGTTTTATAGTTCTAAGCTTTTTCAATATGATGAAATTGTATGAAGCGCAATCAAGGGAGAGACATATAAAGAAGCAAAATGAACACATGCTCATGCTCATCTCTAATTTATATGAAGATGCTGTTCATTTAAAGAAAACATTACAAGATGCTGAGAATATAACAAAAAAATCCTATGATTTATATAAAACCTTAGACTCCTTTGAGCACAAACAGATGGATTTTCAGTTTGAGGATTTAAGGCAACAGGCATTACAAATTGCTGGTGAGGTCCATGACGTTAAAAAGGATAACCAACGTATTTTTGCGGGACTTTCAAAATTAATTTCTGATGAAAGTTTTACAGATTATATGTCTGTGCATGAACTAGTAAATATCATTATACGGGCAAATACGAAATATGCACGGTTGCTAGAGAAAGACATCCAATTTGTGTATAAAATTGATGGTGTGCATCCTCATTATCATATTTACACAATCTTATCTATTATAAATAATATCGTTACAAACGCTGTAGAAGCTATCCAAGGTATGGGAACCATCACAATTGACATTAATAAAGACCACCATTTTGTTGAATTTCAAATAGGCGATAATGGTCCTGGTATTTCTTCAAAATATAAAGATTCAATTTTTGAGCCTGGGTTTACTTCTAAATATGATGATTTAGGCAACCCATCGACAGGTATCGGATTATCGTATGTTAAAGAAATGGTCGAACAACTTGAAGGTGATGTTACGCTTGAGGACAGAACCGAAGGAAAAGGATCAATTTTTATAATTAGATTAGGGATTGATCATATAATTTCGAAAGGGTGATTCTATGTATTTTTATATAGTAGATGATGAAAAAGCGGTTCGCTCAATGTTGGCTCAAATTATCGAGGATGAAGATCTTGGGGAGGTTATAGGAGAAGCTGAGGATGGTTTATCTTTAGAGCAACAAATGGTAATCCTTAAAAATATAGACATTTTATTTATCGATTTGTTAATGCCGAATCAAGATGGAATAAAAACAATTCGTCAAATAAAGCCTTCGTTTAAAGGGAAAATCATCATGGTCTCTCAAGTAGAATCAAAAGAATTAATTGCTGAAGCTTATTCGCTTGGTGTTGAATACTATATTATTAAGCCAATTAACCGGATTGAAGTATTAACAGTTGTTCGGAAAGTCATTGAACGAATTCGTTTGGAAAAATCAATAAAAAACATTCAAGAATCGCTTAATATGGTACTAAAATTGGATAGTAATTTAAGTACGCAAGAAAAATACCGTAGTGAAAAACATTTAAATACTTTCAATCATTTTCAAAATTCCATTCATTTTCTTTTGTCTGAATTAGGAATAGCCAGTGAAAGTGGAAGTAAAGATTTAATGGATATGCTAGATTATTTATATAAATATGAACAAGATAACACGTTGGAACAAGGCTTTCCCTCACTAAAAGAGATTTTTATGAATTTGGCTCAAAAAAAACTTGGGGATTCAGCTGAAGATGCCGAATTAAAAAGGTTCATAGAAGCTTCCAAACAACGGATTCGGAGAGCAATTTATCAATCATTAAACCATTTAGCATCCCTTGGACTTACTGATTTTTTAAACCCGAAGTTCGAAAATTATGCTTCTAGATTTTTTGATTTTACTACCGTAAGGAGAAAGATGACAGAATTGAATAATGAACCAACATTACCTGCTCGTATTGATACGAAAAAATTTATTCAAGTTCTTTATTTTGAAGCAAAACGAATACACCTGGAGTTAAGATAATAAACTCTTGCTAAGTATTATTTTCAATTGATAGATTGATAATTGTTTTCATGTTATTGGTTTTATATAGTTTTTCTAAGAGAGGATTTTCCTTTATTTCATATTGGCTTTAAAATCAGAAAATTCCGTATCGATTCGGTAGAAGTGTATGAACTTAAAACAAAAGAATATGTATTTTTTACACATTAATATTCATTAAAAAAAACGAGTATTTTCACAATAAAATATAAATACATAGTAAGTTGAATTGAAAAAAAGATGCTATCTTCTGGCATCTTTTTTTCTTTAAGAGGAAATATCATTGATCCTTATATTATTTGAAATTCAAATGCGGGCATATAAATAAGGGAAAAGGAGATAATATTTAACAAATTATAATTGGAAATGGTATTTTAGGTCAGAAATGTTTTTATACTAATTAGGTTATTGGTACTAAATAAGCATAATGTCTCGCTTTTCTGCTCTTTAATCTTATCGTTATTTTTTATTAAGTACATATCGTTTTTTAGAAATCTCAATCCTAGCAGAGTATATAAATTGGGTGATAAAAATGTGGAACATAATTACTTCTTATCTTCCAGATTGGAAAGTCTTTGTACAAGCTTTTATCTTGTTTTTAATTCCGTATACTATCTCAAGATTTTTTCATTGGGTTCGTATGTCAGAGAAAGAGTGGGAAGAATGAGTTGGTGGAAGTCAAGAGACAAACAAGTGAAAAAAAATAATATTCAAAGTAAAACGAAACAAGAGCATAAACCATCTCAAAATACAAACGTTCATTTCACAAATGATTTTGCCTCTAACTTAGAACTTATAAAGCAACAAATCGGACATAATTCTGATGTTCGATTTCGGAAGTTTAATATTGGACGCACAGATATTCAGGCTGGGATCGTTTTTGTTGATGGTCTATCAGATAAAGAGATAATTGACAAACATATTATGAAATTACTAATGGATGATTTTTCTGATGAATATAAAAATGAATCTTCTTATGTGGAGGGGACTGTTTCAAAAGAATATATTAAAAATAAAGTTCTTACAATTAGTGAAGTAGCAGAAGTCCATTACATAAAAGATTTAATACCCAAAGTATTGATAGGTTCAACAGCTCTTTTAATTGATGGTTTAGCAGATGTGTTTATTCTTGGTACAACAAAAGCAAATAAACGAAACATTGAAGAACCAGTATCGGAGGCATTAGTCAGAGGGCCACGGGTCGGTTTTACTGAAGTATTAAGTGATAATACCTCACTTTTGCGACGACACTGTGCGGATGAGAGCTTATCATTAGTAAAGCTACCAGTAGGAGAACGTGCAAAGAAAGAGTTAGTCGTCGCATTTATTAAAGATCTTGCTAGTACAGAATTGGTGGATGAAATAAAAAACAGAATTCAGAAAATTGACATAGACAGTGTACTCGAATCTGGTTATATAGAGCAACTTATTGAAGATAATTATCTCAGTCCTTTTCCGCAGATTCAAAATACAGAACGACCTGATCGTGTTATTAGTGCTTTGATGGAAGGTCGAGTAGCTATTTTGTTAGATGGAACACCATTTGTTTTAATTGCTCCAGTTACATTTAGTATGCTGCTGCAATCACCAGAAGATTATTATGAAAGGTGGCTTCCTGGTACGCTTCTCCGCTTATTACGCTTCATGACAGCTTTTGTTTCATTATTTGCTCCAGCACTGTATATTTCTTTTATTTCATTTCATCCAGGATTAATTCCCACTAAGCTCGCTATTTCTATTATCGGATCGCGAGAAGGAGTTCCTTTTCCCGCTTTAATAGAAGCGTTAATTATGGAAGTAGCTATCGAAGTTTTGCGAGAAGCAGGTTTACGTCTGCCTAAACCGATTGGACCTGCAATGGGAATTGTGGGCGGTTTAATAATTGGTCAGGCTGCCGTAGAAGCAGGAATTGTTAGTCCAATAATGGTTATCGTTGTTGCGGTAACAGCTATTTCTTCTTTTACTATTCCGCAATATAGTGTGGGAATTACGTTACGCATTCTTCGTTTTATAGCTATGTTTTGTGCTGCGATATTTGGCTTGTATGGAGTTATTCTCTTCTTTCTTTTACTTTGCAGTCATTTAGTGAAACTGAAAAGTTTTGGCGTTCCTTATACCAGCCCTGCTGTTCCATATCGATTCAGTGATTGGAAAGATTTTATGGTTCGCATGCCATTAAAAATAATGAGACGTCGACCGAAAATAATGCATACCAAAAAAACTATCCGCAAAAGGTAGCTGATGACGAAAGGAAGTGGCCTTCAGTGATTACTATACCTAAAGACCGAATAACAACTTCACAAGCAGTTGTTATTATTGTAAATTACATACTTGGGACAGGAATTCTTACTTTGCCCAGAGCATCTGTGGAAAAAGTGAAAACACCAGATGTATGGTTAAGTGTGATATTAGGTGGGATACTGGCAATGGTTTCAGGAGTAATTATGGTCAAATTAAGTCAGCAGTTTCCAGAAAAAACATTTTACCAATACAGTCAAGATATTGTAGGGAAATGGATAGGGAGATTGCTTAGTTTTCTTATTATAGGGTATTTTCTTACAACTTCAGCATTTCAAATTCGTTCAATGGCAGAAGTAATAAGCTTTTTTTTACTAGAAGGAACCCCCACATGGGCTATTGTTATGCCTTTTATGTGGATAGGTCTCTATTTGATTATGGGTGGTATTAATTCAATTGCACGGATGTTTGAAATAATATTTCCTATTACTGTTTTTATTTTTTTAATCATTTCCTTTATGAGTATCGGAATATTCGAGATAGATAATCTCCGTCCCGTATTAGGTTTGGGAATTAAACCAGTGTTAGATGGGATAAAAACAACGTCTCTCGCATATACAGGTCCTGAAATTATGTTAATTCTTTTGGTATTTATGGAACAACGAAAGAAAGCAGTAAAAGCTATTTTAGTTGGAATTTCTATTCCGTTAATCTTTTATGTAATAACTGTTGTAATGGTCATTGGTGCATTATCAGTTGATGGGGTTGTAACAAGAACATGGCCGACAATTGACCTTATGCGCAGTTTTGAAATTTCTGGTTTGATATTTGAACGTTTTGAATCTTTACTGCTTGTAATATGGATTATGCAAATATTTGCTACCTATACGATTAGTTATTATGCAGCTGCATTAGGATTAGCGCAACTCTTTAAAAAGAGTATTCATCCGTTTATTTTTGCTTTGATTCCAATCATTTACATCATTGCTATGACTTCGAAAAATATAAATGACTTGCTTAAATTGGGGGATATGCTCGGTAATGTTGCATTATTTTTATTTGGTTTACTACCACTGCTTCTTCTTATTATTACGCGATTAAAAGGAGGAGTAGTGTGAAACATAAATTTAATTATATGCGGTTCTATTTGGCTTTGTTATGGACGCTTTTGCTTCTATTTTTAACAGGGTGTTGGAGCAGTAAAGAAGTAGAAGAGTTGAGTTTAACTGCAGGTATAGCACTAGATAAAGGGAAGGATTCAACAATTGAGAAAGAGGATGAGGAAGGAGGTTATCCTAAAAGAAATCTTATAACAGCTACTTATCAAATTGTTAGTTCGCAAGCACAAAGTAAAGGAAATGGACAACAAAAACGTTATATAAATGTTTCTGAGACCGGTGATTCCATTCATCAAATTGTTCGTGAGTTTTCATTGAAAAGAGAGAGCACAATGTTCAGCCCACATTTAAAAAACATTGTTATTAGTGATAGTCTTGTACGTACATACAGTTTAGAACAATTACTTGAACAGTATCTCCGTGACAATGAAGTTCGGCTTAGCTGTATGCTCTTAATTAGCAAGGGTCTAGCGAAGGAGGTACTGGAATCAAACAAAAAAGGAGAAATCCCAGCATTTCGTTTGTCTGGAATTGCAGATAATAGAAATAGAACAACAAGGATTTTACCTCCTGTATCGCTCGCTAAATTGGAAGGAAAGATGCGGTCAGGGTCCAGTTTTCTTTTGCAAAATGTAATCTCGATAAAAGGAGAAACAAAATTTGCAGGAGCTGCTGTAATTAAAGGAAAGACAAAAAAGTTGATGGGCTTTTTAAATGAACAGGAATTGGAAGGAGTAGTATGGATAAACGGAAAAAGGAATGGTGGTGTGGTAAAAACTTTTGATAAAGAATCAAAGAAACTCATTATATACGAAATAAAGTCAATAAAAAGCAAAATCATACCACATGTTAACGGAAATAATATTTCCTTTGATGTAAACATTGAATCAGAAGGGCGTTTGTCTGAAAATTGGATACAATCAGGAAAAGATTTTGAAAATGAATTTTTAAAAAGGGAAGAAAAAGCTATTGAAAAAGAAGTAAAGCACTTAGTACATCATGTTACAAAAAAAATACAAAAAGAATACCAAGTCGATATTGCGGGTTTTGGCAACCAATTAAGAATTAAACACCCGAGAACATGGGAGAAAGTCAAAAAAAATTGGGATCAAACATTTAGTAAGGTACCGATTAAATATCATATAAATGTAACTATACAAGATTATGGAGCGTCAAGTTTAAAACGGTGAGATACCTTAATTGAAATTATATTTGCATCAAAACAAAAAGTTACAAAAATTTTAATTTAAAAATTTTTGTAACTTTTTGTTTTTTTATGTCCTTCTTATTATAGATTAAAGAAATGATTTTATCCCGCTATTTGCCGGGCAGCAAGACCCCCACCTCAAAATTCAGCGAAAGCAAAGAAGTTATTAGAGGTATATGTAAGCTCTATATAGGAAGGAGAATTTTGAAATTCTATTGATAAACCAAGTAATTGTAATAGCCCTTATTTAGAATAATAATTTCAAAATCAATAAAATTTAGAGTAGAAGGAGCAAGAGCAAATTATTATGAATAAACAAATAGGATTCATCGGATGTGGAAACATGGGTATTGCTATGATAGGTGGGATGATAAAAAAAAATATAGTTTCTCCAGATCAAATAATTTGTTCAGATTTAAACGTCATTAATTTAAAAAATGCTAGTAATGAATATGGCATAACTATAACTACTAACAACAATGAAGTCGCTAACAGTGCTGACATTTTAATTTTATCAATCAAACCAGATTTATACTCATCGGTAATTAACCAAATAAAAGATCAAATAAAAAATGATGTAATCGTTGTAACTATTGCTGCAGGAAAAAGTATTAAGAGCACTGAGAATGAATTTGGTAGAAAGTTAAAGGTTGTTAGAGTAATGCCTAATACACCGGCACTTGTTGGAGAAGGAATGTCTGCGTTATGTTTTAATGAAATGGTTACAGAAAAAGATATAAAAGAGGTACTGAACATATTTAATATTTTCGGCCAGACGGAGGTCATAAATGAAAAACTAATGGATGTTGTTACATCTATTAGTGGTTCTTCTCCAGCATATGTGTATATGTTTATAGAAGCCATGGCAGATGCTGCTGTACTTGGCGGTATGCCGAGAAAACAAGCTTATAAATTTGCGGCTCAGGCTGTATTAGGTTCTGCAAAAATGGTATTGGAAACAGGAATACATCCAGGTGAATTGAAGGATATGGTTTGTTCTCCAAGTGGAACGACGATAGAAGCTGTAGTAACGCTAGAAGAAAAAGGTTTAAGAACAGCTATCATTTCAGCTATGAAACGTTGTACGCAAAAATCTATGGAAATGTCTAGTTTAACTAGTAAGTGAGAAGCGAATTTATATAATATTTCAAATCTATTTAATGTAAAAGAAATATTATGAGGCTAGTTAATGACTAAGTAAATTTATATACAACACTAACGAGAAGAACAAACCTTATTTTAAAGGGGATACAGAAAATATGAGTAATTTACTAAAAAAGAAATCCGTTACACAATTGTTAGAGCATAATCAAAGCAAGACTTTAACGAAAACATTAGGAGCATTTGATTTAATTATGTTAGGGGTAGGCTCGATAGTTGGAACGGGTGTTCTTGTGTTAACTGGATTAGTAGCAGCAACAAATGCTGGTCCAGCAGTTGTTTTTTCATTTATACTTGCAGCAATTATATGTGGATTTATAGCATTATGTTACGCGGAAATTGCTTCTACACTCCCGGCGTCTGGTAGTGTATATACGTACTCATATGCAACAATTGGTGAGTTTGTTGCTCATCTAGTAGGTTGGTCATTGCTGTTAATATATATCGTGGCAACAGCAGCTGTCGCTGCTGGATGGACAGGCTATTTCCACAATTTAATAAAGGGATTTGGATTAGAGATACCTAAAGCTCTAGTAACGATTCCTTCGCATGGTGGTATTGTGAATCTACCAGCAGTAATTATTACATTGATATTGGCATGGATGTTATCTCGTGGTACGAGAGAAAGTAAACGAATCAATAATATAATGGTATTGATTAAAATTGGAATGATTTTGTTGTTTATTACGGTTGGTATATTCTATGTAAAACCAATGAACTGGATACCAATTGCACCATACGGTTTAAGTGGAGTTTTTACGGGTGGAGCAGCTATTTTATTCGCTTTTACGGGTTTTGATATATTAGCAACTTCAGCAGAAGAAGTAAAAGATCCGAAACGTAATCTTCCCATCGGTATTATTGCATCATTAATCATATGTACAATTATTTATGTTATGGTATGCCTTGTTATGACAGGAATGGTTTCCTATAAAGAATTAAATGTTCCTGAGGCAATGGCTTATGTAATGGAAGTTGTAGGACAAGGAAAAGTCGCTGGTGCAATTGCTGCAGGTGCTGTAATTGGCCTTATGGCTGTTATTTTTTCCAATATGTATGCGGCAACACGAGTATTTTTTGCAATGAGTCGTGATGGATTGTTACCGAAATCATTTGCGAAAGTTAATAAGAAAACTGGAGCACCCACTTTTATAACTGGATTAGCAGGAATAGGGAGCTCTATAATAGCTGGGTTTATTGATTTGAAAGAATTAGTTAATTTAGTTAATATCGGTAGTTTGGTGACGTTTGCGTTAGTTTGTCTATCAGTTATTATCCTTCGTAAATCACATCCAAATTTAAAACGTGGATTTATGGTACCTTTTGTACCTGTATTACCATGCGTTGCAATTGTATGCTGTGTGTTTTTAATGCTAAATTTACCGTTAAGGACATGGGTGTACTTTAGTATTTGGATTACTATTGGGGTAGTAGTATATTTCCTTTATTCGATAAAATACAGTAATTTAAATGAGGAAACGATCTCGAAATTACATGATAAAATTGCGAGATAATAACGATCGAAAATTTTATTAATAATCATATTGATAGTTGAGTAACATAGAAACAGTTTTTTGACATTTAGCAAGAGATAAAATAAGAGATGCTAGGGCAGCTAAGTACTTTTTTAGAAACCTTGCTTGTTTTTTACGATTTAACACTGCTAAGGAGAGAGAAGTATGAGTGAATTGCATTTTATGAGTATAGAAGAATTGGATAATAAATTGAAAAAATCTGACAGTGGTATTTATTTCATTAAAGACTATAATGACAATATTATTTATGTAGGCAAGGCTTTTAGTATAAAAAGTAGAGTATTAGCTCATTTTAATAGTTATTCCAATATTGAGGAATATGTACATTTATTTAATAAAGTAGCGTATCTCATTGAAGATAGTTTGTTAAAACGCTCTTTGTTACAAGTTACTTATATGATTAAATATAGACCAGTATTAAACAAAGAAGTACAAAAAGAATTCCCAGAGTTGTATACTCAATACATTAAGCAGACAAATAAAAAATCTATGTTGTTAGAAATTGATAAAGCTAAAGAAAAGGGGGATGAGTTAAAGAATAAATTAGTAAAATTAGTGGGTGGAAAAACTATGTTTTATGACATAATTTCTCTGTTAAACAATGGATATAACTATCATATCCTCGCAAAAGTATTGAGCATAGAACTTCAAACTTTAATTATAATGAAAGAATACCGAAAAAAATTCCCGATACCACATAATTATAAGAGGACAATAAAACATCAAGATATAATGTATGCTTTATCTGGAAAAAAGAATTTAAGTACTTCAAGGTTAAACACTTAACTTTAAAGTAGTAAATTCGTTGCTTTTGTAGCTTTTATTGTTATATTGAAATGCAATGTACATTTGTGTTTCAAATTTAATTGGTGGAATAAGGGGAGGGAAAGGGTTCCTATAAAAATACTGGAATAAATTAGGTTAATCATGCATAAATAGCATAATTAGGCACATGTTATTTATAAATATTCAAAGATACGAAAGTGATACAAATGAAATTCTTATTTCTGCTACTACAAGTACTATTGAGCAAATGAAGTATGAAATTGCTTTTGAACTAGGAGTCACACTGGGACCTGATACATCACATCATCTGCAAATGGTTCGGATCGGTGGAGAGATTACAAAACGCTTAGTTCGAATGGCTGAAAAACAGTTAACAGGTCAATACAGACTACACTAAGAAAATAATCCGTATATATACGGATTATTTTTCCTTTAATTTACAAAAAAATAAATTTCGAAATTGAAAAAACCTCTCAGATTCTTTTGTAATGATGTTTTTTAGTTATGTTAATGACGTAGGTATTGGAAGGTGATAAATTCGATACGAGCGATGTATGAACCCTTTAAAGAGTTTTGGTGTTATTTGCAATTTTAATTCCATAATACTTAAGCCGATATAATAAAATGTTTTATGTCTAAATCGATATAAAGGAATAGTTTTTAAGTGATATTTCTTTTTTATAGAATAAGCAAAACTTGATATTGTAGTAAGAATTGTTTTGATGTCAATTTACTGTGCACCTTGGTTATTGAAGTTTTTGGTTGATTAACAACTATTGTATTTGGAAATTAATAATAAGTTTATCTCGCTATTTGCCCGTAAAAGCCCGATTGGTGTGGGCTAATAATCAGTGGGGGATGAACAAAACCCCCACTGATTAAAGTTTCACTTTATGTGATGCGGTAATAAAACTAGCTAGTTTGCTATTTTTAGTATTTGTAAAGTCTATATATTTTTTCCTCTTTTGTGGAAAGTAAAACTAATGTTACGACCAGTAATATAGTGTCATTTTTTGAATATTCCATTCGTTTTTTATTTTTAGTTGATGAAAAGACCTTTCTCTCAATTAAATGTTTAATTGAATCCTTGAATTTCCTCTACCTTGTATTTTTCAAAGCATAGTGCTTCAAAAATAGCCGTATCGCTTTCATCTGTTTCCAATTTCACAACTTCTTTATTATCTTTTTCTAAAATTTGGAGCAAAATAGTTTTTCAGTTTCACATGTAAATTAGCAGTATTTATTTTTTTGAATTCAATTTGTATAAGTGATTGAATTGGAACTTTGACTGTTATTTCTTGCGGTGGTACAGTATCTCCTGTTACTTTCGCTTTATTTTAAATCTTTTTCCAGCTTGGTCCTCGCATTGACTACCACTGTATTTTGTAGTATTTCACTGTTTTCTCAAGTTCAATAATTATATTTTGTAGAATTAAGAAAAGAACTTAGCTTATTTCCTTTACTTATCTTATCTACTCTGATATTTAGATGCTAACTATAATTAAATAATATATGATTTTTATAAAAAAGATATAGTAATATTTTGTTGTGAATTGTACTAATTTGATATTTTATAGTATTATTTGTCGTGAATTATATATAACAGAATATATTTTATGGATCTATAAAGGAGAATGTAATGAATACTTCTATCGATATACAACACTTGTGTGATCTTGCACATAAAGCATTTAATGCCCCTGTACATATTTTATCTGCAGACAGAAAAATTTTATATCATTCTACATCTGATAATGTTTGTAGTCCTTTTTATTCTTCAAAAGAAGAACATCTTACTGATATTTATCAAGAAAACGATCCCTTTAACTTGCCACTTTTCCGAAGTAACAACTATCTTGAAAATTTTGTTCTAATTCATATAGAAAATCATGATGATATTAAAGGGACTATTATAATCGGTCCTACTATACATTCAAAAGATTCAGATGATATGATCATAAAATTTCAGAAAGAATTTAAATCAAATGATAACATTCAAGAAAGACTTGCCTATTATCAGTGTTTATCTGAGATTAAAAAAACTACATTAATTGATATGGGAATTTTATTACATTACATGATTTTCAATGAAAAGTTAGATGTAGATATTGTCTTGGAAAAAAATAAAGTACTAGAGGAAGTTCCTAATAAAATTGTGAAACCGGATTTATATATTTTAAAACGCCGACAAAACAAACCTAAAACGCACAATATGGCATTAGTAAATGATTTCTTTTCGACTATTAAAGAAGGAAATAAAAAAAAGTTAATACAGTATATGTATGCGGTTTCGCAAGAAGATGTTGAACTTATGCTAATAGAGGATCCGCTCAGGAATCAAAAAAACCTTGGAATTATTGCGATTACCTTAGCCACTCGATATGCAATAGAAGGAAACCTGCCACCAGATATTGCTTTTGCCCATAGTATTTTATATATACAAACCCTAGAACAATTAGATAATGTAGAATCTGTAAAGCGATTATCAGGGGACGCTTTACGTACCTTTGCAGATCGTGTGAAAGAATACAATGCAAAAAAGTATTCTTACGCGGTTACTACATGTATAAAACATATTAATAAAAATGTTTACGATGGAATATCTCTGAATGAACTTGCTAATCATTTAGAAATTACGCCTACTTATCTGTCTAAACTATTTAAAAAAGAAATGGGAATTACTTTAAGCGAATATATTCAAAGGGAAAGAGTGGAAGAAGCAAAAAAATTATTAACACTCACTACTTATTCGTTATCAGATATCTGTGCGTGGCTTAACTTTAATGACCAAAGTTATTTTATAAGAGTTTTCAAAAAAATCACTAGTATGACTCCTAGGCAGTACCGTGAAAAATATACAGTAATATAAGCTTGTTATCTGCTGTCTTCAATGTAAAGACTTAAACATGGGTATAAGTATCCCAAAAAATGAAAATACACTAACCATTATTTTGCTAAAGAAAACAAAAAGACAGAAGGCTGCAAAGTGTTCCAAGGAAGCTTTGCAGCTTTTTTGTAATTTAAAACCTATGTTTATAACGATGATAAGTTTATAGACTAATATCTTCATACTGAATATTTGTTAATAATGATATTAGGATGTTTTGTGAAAAAATCAACAATATAACATATATTACTAAATATATCTACATTTTATGCAATTATACATAACTAAATAAAGGTAAAAAAGTATAAAAAGACCTATTATATTATTCTATAAGTATTTTTTCTAAAATAAAATTTCTCGGTTGAGCTAAAATAGTTATTTTTAACCGTATACACATTAATTTGTAATCATTACAATTACAGAAATGAAATTTATGGATAACTATATTTATATAATTTTTTTCGGTTCATATTTTTATTTAACAGTAAATTATCGATCGTAATCGACAAAATTTTTCTATTTACGCATTAAAAATTTAATGTTTTAATGAACAACATAACTGGTATGACCAGACAGAAAGGAGAAGGTTACGCTAATAGGAATTATAGTGAAGTTATAAGTAACATTATGTTGTTAATAATTTTCTAAATGGTAAATTTATCCACAAGAGGTCAAGAATCAAATTTGTAATAAACGTGTTCTAAGTTTCTGCATAACAAAAGTGAAGTTATTCCGCAATAAAAGTATAAGCGATGTACAGCATAATTCCACCTTTTGTAGTCTAGTAAGGAGTTTGCTGATAAAACTAAGAGTAATATTATTAAATTTGAATTAAACAATGTTATGACAAGATTAACTGTAAGCATTGGTTTATTGATCCTCACGATTCTGTAAGTTAAACCGCAACTTTAGGAAAGAATTAATAATTTACTACTCATAGGGTGCCTGATTCAAATATAGTTAATAAATTTTTGTTATTTATATTTAAAAAAATAGAGTATCGAAATGAGAGATAAATAAAATCCTTACATCCTATTAGAAGTAAAAAACAACGATATTAACGTATCTGAAAGATTTCTCCTTCTTATCCAGTTTACAACGAGAGCGGTCGTACAAGTTATATGAATTAAGTTATAAAAACAATGGTAAAGGAGTGTACGGAATGAAAACTAAAATAATGACAGGATTTTTAATAACATCCATTGTAACTGGAGCAACTATTCCTATCAATACTCTCGCAACACCAATCGTTCAAGCGGAAACTCAACAGGAAGGCATGGATATTTCTTCATCATTACGAAAATTAGGTGCGCAATCTAAATTAATCCAAACGTATATTGATCAATCTTTAATGAGTCCTAATGTACAGCTAGAGGAAGTCCCAGCTTTAAATACCAATCAATTCCTAATCAAACAAGATATGAAGGAATGGTCATCGGAACTCTATCCACAGTTAATTCTATTAAATTCAAAAAGTAAAGGATTTGTAACAAAATTTAATAGCTATTACCCGACATTAAAATCGTTTGTAGACAATAAAGAAGATAGAGAAGGGTTTTCGGATAGACTTGAAGTACTTCAAGAAATGGCTATGACGAATCAAGAAAATACGCAACGGCAAATCAATGAATTAACAGATCTTAAATTACAGCTTGATAAAAAATTAAAAGATTTTGATACCAATGTGGCAACTGCTCAAGGCATACTAAGTACAGACGGAACAGGAAAAATAGATCAGTTAAAAAATGAAATATTAAATACCAAAAAAGCAATTCAAAATGATTTACAGCAAATTGCATTAATACCAGGGGCTTTAAATGAACAGGGATTTGCTATATTCAAAGAAGTTTATAGTCTTTCAAAAGAAATTATTGAACCAGCTGCGCAAGCAGGGGTGGCAGCGTATAACAAAGGAAAAGAAATTAACAACTCTATTCTAGAAGCTGAGAAAAAAGCAGTGCAAGAAGCAACAGAGCAAGGTAAAACGGCTCTAGAGATTGAATCAGCAAAAAAAGCAGCTCGTGAAGCAATTGAGAAAAGCAAACAAGGTGAAATAGCAGCCGCAGCTGCAGCAAAAACACAAGAGTATGACCTGATGAAGGTCATTGATACCGAAAAGATTAAGAAAACATTTGGCGTTTTTGCTGAAGTAAATAAATTAACAGCAGAACAGCGAGCATATTTAGATGATTTAGAGAAACAAAATCAAAAAATATATGATTTAACAACGAAATTATCAATAGCTGATTTACAAAAATCAATGCTTCTTCTTACACAAAATGATTTGCATACGTTTGCAAATCAAGTAGATGTAGAACTTGATCTACTAAAGCGCTATAAAGAAGATTTAAATCTAATAAAAAATAGCATTACAAAATTATCTACTAATGTTGATACAACTAGCGAGCAGTCTCAAAAAGATACATTAAGACAATTAAAAAATGTAATAAGTTACCTTGAAGAACAAGTATATAAATTTTAATATTGCGTTTTTTCGGAATTCATAAAGATTATAAGCATTTAGCGAAAGAAGGAGAATAGTCATGAAAAAATTTCCATTCAAAGTACTAACTTTAGCTACATTAGCAACTGTTATAACTGCTACTACCGGTAACACTATTCATGCATTTGCACAAGAAACGACCGCTCAAGAACAAAAAGTAGGCAATTATGCATTAGGCCCCGAAGGACTGAAGAAAGCATTAGCTGAAACAGGGTCTCATATTCTAGTAATGGATTTATACGCAAAAACAATGATTAAGCAACCAAATGTAAATTTATCTAATATCGATTTAGGCTCAGAGGGGGGAGAGTTGCTCAAAAATATTCACCTTAATCAAGAGCTGTCACGAATCAATGCGAATTACTGGTTAGATACAGCGAAGCCACAGATTCAAAAAACTGCTCGTAATATTGTAAATTACGATGAACAATTTCAAAATTATTACGACACATTAGTAGAAACTGTACAAAAGAAAGATAAGGCAGGTCTAAAAGAGGGTATAAATGATTTAATTACTACAATCAATACAAATTCAAAAGAAGTTACAGATGTGATTAAGATGCTACAAGACTTCAAAGGGAAACTATATCAAAATTCTACAGATTTTAAAAATAATGTTGGTGGTCCAGATGGGAAAGGTGGATTAACTGCAATATTAGCAGGTCAACAGGCAACGATTCCACAACTTCAAGCTGAAATTGAGCAACTTCGTTCTACTCAGAAAAAACATTTTGATGATGTATTAGCATGGTCAATTGGTGGTGGATTGGGAGCAGCTATTTTAGTTATTGCAGCTATTGGAGGAGCGGTAGTTATTGTTGTAACTGGCGGTACAGCAACACCGGCTGTTGTTGGTGGACTCTCGGCTCTTGGTGCAGCTGGTATCGGTCTAGGAACTGCGGCTGGTGTCACAGCATCTAAGCATATGGACTCCTATAATGAAATTTCTAATAAAATCGGAGAATTAAGTATGAAAGCAGATCGTGCTAATCAAGCAGTTCTTTCGCTTACTAACGCGAAAGAAACATTGGCATATTTATATCAGACTGTAGATCAAGCGATATTGTCTCTAACAAATATTCAAAAGCAATGGAATACAATGGGCGCAAATTATACAGATTTACTGGATAATATCGATTCTATGCAAGACCACAAATTCTCTTTAATACCAGATGATTTAAAAGCCGCTAAAGAAAGTTGGAATGATATTCATAAAGATGCAGAATTCATTTCAAAAGATATTGCTTTTAAACAGGAGTAGAACTGAAATTTAACACCTAAATTGGAGGAAAATGAAATGATAAAAAAAATCCCTTACAAATTACTCGCTGTATCGACGCTATTAACTATTACAACTGCTAATGTAGTTTCACCAGTAACAACTTTTGCAAGTGAAATTGAACAAACGAATAATGGAGATACGGCTCTTTCTGCAAATGAAGCGAGAATGAAAGAGACCTTGCAAAAGGCTGGATTATTTGCAAAATCTATGAATGCCTATTCTTATATGTTAATTAAGAATCCTGATGTGAATTTTGAGGGAATTACCATTAATGGATATGTAGATTTACCTGGTAGAATCGTACAAGATCAAAAGAATGCAAGGGCACATGCCGTTACTTGGGATACGAAAGTAAAAAAACAGCTTTTAGATACATTGAATGGTATTGTTGAATATGATACAACATTTGATAATTATTATGAAACAATGATTGAGGCGATTAATACAGGGGATGGAGAAACTTTAAAAGAAGGGATTACAGATTTACGAGGTGAAATTCAACAAAATCAAAAGTATGCACAACAACTAATAGAAGAATTAACTAAATTAAGAGACTCTATTGGACACGATGTTAGAGCATTTGGAAGTAATAAAGAGCTCTTGCAGTCAATTTTAAAAAATCAAGGTGCAGATGTTGATGCCGATCAAAAGCGTCTAGAAGAAGTATTAGGATCAGTAAACTATTATAAACAATTAGAATCTGATGGGTTTAATGTAATGAAGGGTGCTATTTTGGGTCTACCAATAATTGGCGGTATTATAGTGGGAGTAGCAAGGGATAATTTAGGTAAGTTAGAGCCTTTATTAGCAGAATTACGTCAGACCGTGGATTATAAAGTAACCTTAAATCGTGTAGTTGGAGTTGCTTACAGTAATATTAATGAAATGCACAAGGCGCTTGATGATGCTATTAACGCTCTTACTTATATGTCCACGCAGTGGCATGATTTAGATTCTCAATATTCGGGCGTTCTAGGGCATATTGAGAATGCAGCTCAAAAAGCCGATCAAAATAAATTTAAATTCTTAAAGCCTAATTTAAATGCAGCGAAAGACAGTTGGAAAACATTACGAACAGATGCTGTTACATTAAAAGAAGGAATAAAGGAATTAAAAGTGGAAACTGTTACTCCACAAAAATAGGGAAATATTAATTCTGTTGTAAAGTGAACTAAAACATAGAAAGTCTATGATTACACTGTTAAACAGAAAAGTAATAATTGATAAATCCTTATATAACAGAAAGGCGGAGTCTCATTAAAGACTTCGCCTTTCAATTATATATAAGTATGATTCGAATAAAAAATAACCTTGTAGTTTAATTGCTTTTTTAAAATTTGCAACAGAATCGGTTAATTTGAAGTAGATTATATACATTTTCTTTAATACTTAATGATTTGAAGGCTGCTAAAGAAAGTTCAAACGATACTGATAAAAGATGTAGAACTCATTTTGAAAGACATCGCTTTTTAATAAGATTAGAACTTGAAACCATACCTTATATAGGAGGAATACGAAATGATGAAAAAAACCCCTAATAAACTACTCGCTGTATCAGCGTTTATAACTATAACAACTACTTATGCAGTCATACCAATAGAAACTTTTGCAATTGAAATTGAACAAACGAACATTGAAAATATATCTCTTTCAGCAAATGAAGAACAGATGAAAAAAGCTTTGCAAGATGCTGGTTTATTTGCAAAAGCTATGAATGAATACTCTTATTTGCTAATTAATAATCCAGATGTGAGTTTTGAAGGAATAACTATTAATGGAAATGCAGATTTACCTAGTAAAATTGTACAAGATCAAAAGAATGCAAGAGCACATGCTGTTACATGGAATACACAAGTAAAAAAACAACTTTTTGATACATTGACAGGCATTATAGAATACGATACAAAATTTGAAAATCATTATGAAACATTAGTAGAGGCGATCAATACTGGAAATGGAGATACTTTAAAAAAAGGGATTAAAGATCTACAGGGAGGAATTCAACAAAATCAAAAGTCTGCAAAAGCATTAATAGAAGAATTAATGCAATTAAAAAATGCTATTGGAGAAGATGTTAGAACATTTGGAAGTCATAAAGAGACATTGCAATCGATTTTAAAAAACCAAGGTGCTGATGTGGAGGCGGACCAAAAGCGTCTAGAGGACCTTTTAGGACAAGTAAAATATCAGAAAGACATAGAATCTAAGGGGTTAGACATGGTGAAAATCCCCTTTATTCCAACCTTGATTGCTGGTGGCATAATGATAGGTGATGCAAGAGGTAAGTTAGGTTGGCTAGAACCTGAATTAGCAAAATTGCGTCAGACTGTAGATTATAAAATAACATTGAATCGTGTAGTTGGAGTTGCATTTCATAATATTAGTGATATGCATAGTATGCTTGATAGTGCTATCACTGCTCTTACTTATATGTCTACGCAATGGGAGGATTTAGATTCTCAATATTCGGGTGTACTGGGACATATTGATAAAGCTGATCAAAAAGCTGATCAAAATAAATATAAATTCTTAACCCCTAGCTTGAATGCAGCGAAAAACAGTTGGAAAACATTAAAAACAGATGTTGTCACTTTGCAAGAAGGGATAAAAATTGCAGAGAAAAAAGAACAGGATTTTTTGAATCAGCTTCGTCCATCAAACGTTTTCTACTTTTATAAAAAGATTCATAACGCATACACTTTTGAAATAAAGACTGGAACAAATGCGCCAAATGCGTCTTATAAAGTTATGAATTTAACTAAAAACACTGTTCATAATATGTGGAGTGGAGGGGCTAATACTAACATGTGGGCTGATTGGCTTTCATTCAATCCAAATGATGAATTTGCGGTAGTAGCAGTAGTGGATGGTAAAGAATATGTTGTGTATAAAGACAAAGTACAAAATATAATGAACTGAATCTGAAAGTAACGAAGTAATTGGAGCTGGACAATAAACTAGACAACAAGTTAATTGAAAAATTGTAATGGTATATTTCTCCTTATGTCCTAGAATACTTAGCTCAAGAAAAAGTAAATATTGAACCAAGGCGTTACTTGCATTATGTGTATGGTTTTACCGAAAGGTTTCAAGTACATTACCCATACAATTATGTAGTTATCCTGAAGCATCTACAGGTGTTCTTATCGACCTTGAAGAACTACTTAGCTTCCTAAGTGGAGTGATTTTATGCAAAATTAAGTGAACGTTTTTGTACATAGATTAGTTGACATTCATATAGATTTTTTCCATTTTCAAAGATAGTTTTGTTTTTTATGTTATTTTTCAAAAATTACTGCTGAAATTTCTATATTCATGACTCAGTATATAATCATTGTTTGATGAAATGACATACCACGTCCCTTAGAGTTTCATACGTATTACGATAACTTAAAGAAAAAAGATAATAGTAGTCAACGGTTACTATTATCTTTTTTGAACTATTTTTCATTAAAATATCCCATCTGCTGTGTTCCTTATTTACTTTTCCAGATTTTATCCTAGTTTAAAATTTATGCATTTGAACTGTTTATACAATTTGTAGGATTTTTAGCTTTTTTGTCGAATACACTTAATGCAAGGAGGGACATTACATGATTATTAAAGATTATTTCATCAACCTTTCTATTTTTTCTTTATTAGTTAGCGCAGCAATATTTATTCAAGTGTTTACAATTAATTCTAGTCGATATTTCGAAAAGCTCTATGGAGGGATTATTGCAGTTACGTTAATGTTCTTTTCTTTTCCATACATGGGATTTTCCTACGATCTTCGAGTTGTTCCTCTTATTCTATCTTTTATTTACTTTGGTCGTATTGCTGGTTGGATTACGCTAATTAGCATAATATTAATGCGTATTTTTTACATTGGAGAGTATTGGGAACCTCCTGTGATTGCTTATTTATGTATGGGGATTCTATTTTCTACTTTTAAAACTTATTTTAAAAAACTACATCCTTTTAAAAGTGCATCGTTATATTTTTCTGTTTTTATTGGAATAAAGTGGTTAGTTGGCGTATTATTTAATACTACATTACTTTACACAGGAGGCCTATTATATATAGCGTTAGGACTTTTAATTGGGCTATTTCTTATGGAAGCCTACCAGAGATTGTATTATTTAACACAGGACTTATCTAAAATGAATCGAGAATTAAAAAAATCGAAGCAAGAACTTACAGATACCGTACATGAGCTTCAAGGAGGAATTTTTAAATTTAAAAAAGTGGATAAGCACTTTATACACACTTTATGTGATGGACAGTTTTATTATCAAAACGGATTTTATTCTGAACAGGTGGTAGGAAAAAGCTTACGTACTATTGATGCTTCTATTATTCCTCCACATTTAGTTCCACAATTGATGAAGTACTATCTCCAGGCATGGGAAGGAAAAGAAATTATATTTGAATTACCTTGGCCAAATGATAAAACTATTATTCTTATTGCGCTTAGGCCAATTAAACGAAATGGACAAGTTATTGAAGTTGTTGGTTCTACAGTTGATATAACCGAAAGGAAAAAGGTAGAATCAGAATTAAGCGCTACCAAAGAATTATTAGAATCATTTATAAAGCATAATCTAGATGCTATTACCATTTCTGATCGAGAAGGGCATATTTTACAAGCCAATAAAGCTTATGAAAAGATATTTGGGTGGTCATCACAAGAAATCATAGGTAAGAGATTACCTTGTGTACCGGATTTTTTAATGGAAGAATCGCTCGAAAATATTCAGAAAATTCTAACAGGAGAATCGGTGGTTACTAGATTAGAAACTGTTAGACAACGGAGTGATGGGAGTCTTCTTGATATCAGTCTGACAGTTTCTCCTATACTAGATGTAAGAGGAAATGTGATAGCTTTATCAGCAATATGTAGAGACATCTCTGAAAGAAAACAAGCAGAAAGAGAACGGCATCGATTACACCAGCAATTAAGAGATAGTGAAATGAAGTACCGTGCACTAATCGAACAAGCAACTGATGCGGTATATGTAGTAGAGCTGAATGAAGATAATGCTCCAAGTCGATTTATTGAGGTAAACCCTGTTGGGTGTAGAAGATTTGGATATAGTAGAGAAGAGTTGCTCTCATTATCATTTTCAAATATAGTACCACAAGATTCTCAAATAATCGTAAGGTTATTAGAAAAAATTAAAAAAGGACAAACTTCCTTCACTTTGCAAGATGAATATGTTTTCCCAACAGGAAAAGTAATAACAACTGAGTTTAGTGTTCGTGTTTTTAACTTAAATGGTAAAAAAGTTTTTCTAAGTATTTCTCGTGATATCACTGAACGGCTAAAAACAGAAGAATTATTACGAAAATCTGAAAAACTTGCTGTTGTAGGACAATTAGCGACTGTAATGGCTCATGAGATTAATAATCCATTAACTGCAATGAAAGGGTTCATGCAATTACTAAAATCAACGGAAAATGAGAATAATCAGGGTTATATTAATATAGTATCATCAGAGATTGAGCGTATAGAGAGCATAACAACTGAATTTATGGCGGTAGCCAAACCACAGGTAGTAAAAATGCAACCTAATAACATTAGTGTGCTAATGGATCAAGTTGTAATGCTACTACAACCTCAAGCAATGATGCATAATATAAAATTTAGAATCGATCTTAACCCTGGTATTCCATTGATTTCATGTGAAGGAAATCAATTAAAACAAGTATTTGTTAATATATTAAAAAATGCAATTGAATCTATGCCGATGGGAGGGGAAATTCTGATTCAAATAAATATACTTGATAATAATCAAGTAAGCATTCGTTTTATCGATCAAGGGTGTGGGATTCCAAAAGAACGTATACCATACCTCGGAGAACCTTTTTATAGTATTAAAGAAGAGGGGATTGGCTTAGGATTAATGATCTGTTATAAAATCATTGAAACACATCAGGGAAAGATATTTATTAAGAGTGAAATGAATAAGGGGACTACAGTTGAAGTCACTCTCCCTATTTGTACACTTCAAAATTAAGATATTCTCTTACTGAAATTTTTTAAGAAACCATACAGAATGTAATGCCAATGTTACTTAATGAAATAATAAAGAGAAGAACACTGGTAAATGTACCCTATAGAATAGACACTTGAAAAAGCCTGTTATAAAAACATCCTTTCTTTAGAACCAAAAGAAAGGATGTTTTTAATATTGTAATTTTTCTTGGAGACATTTCAAATTTTTACTTGTAATACATTTTTTAACTAATTTTGGTTAAGTTAGTTAAAAAGGCATTATTTTTAAGAAGCATATTGACATATAAATATCCCTCATTTTTAAAATAGAAATTTCTAAAAACTATATATAGGTTCTTTTTGAAAGGAAGGGTATTATCAATTGAAACCACATGAAAAAGTACCTGTTCACTCTATAAAATCTTTGCAGGAATTAATGCAATTACTAAAAAAATCTAAAGATTTTATAACGTTGGAGATCGCTTCAAACAAATCCTCTATAGTCATTTCATATTTTAGAACCTTAATCGATGTAAATATATTTCATGAAGAGGTTTTAACTTATATAAAAGAGAAGAGCTTCGATTCATTACAAGATATTCGGTCTGTCTTACCCTTTGAAAATTCAAAAATAACAAATCAAATGGAAGATATTCAGGATAGTATTTTAAACGGCTATATACTTATTCAGTTCGATACAGATAAATTAAATGGCTTGTTAATCAATGTGGCAAAGAAAGAAAAAAGAGATATTACAAAAGCTGAAATTGAATACAATATCGTGGGTCCACAAATCGCGTTTGTTGAAGATTTAGATGTAAACTTAAATTTAGTACGTAGAAAGCTTCCAACACCTTATTTACAAATGAAGGAATTGAAAGTAGGCTCTCTATCTAACACAACCGTTGCGATTGTATATATTGAGGGAATTGTAAATGATCAAAATCTACAAGAAATTATAAAAAGGGTGAGTCTAATAAAAACAGACCACGTTTTGGATAGCACGTATTTGATGCAGTTAATTGCAGACAACCCGAATTCTATATTTCCTCAATTTTTGAATACAGAACGACCAGACCGTGTAGCAGCTGTATTGGCAGAAGGGAAAATTGCACTTTTTGTAGATGGCTCACCTTATGCAATCACTCTTCCAACAACATTAATTGACTTTTTTTCTACGACAGAAGATTACACCATGCCTTGGATTATTGCCTCTTTTTTTCGTCTATTAAGGCTTTTTGCTTTTATGTTTTCTGTCTTAACGACTCCATTATATGTTGCAATCTTAACATATCATTACGAGCTTATTCCAAAAGAACTTCTTGAAACGTTAATCATATCGAGAAGTAAAGTACCTTTTCCTCCATTAATTGAAGCGCTTTTTTTAGAAATAACGATTGAATTACTGAGAGAAGCGGGGGCACGTTTACCAACTAAAGTGGGTCTAACTGTCGGTATAGTAGGTGGTATTGTAATTGGACAGGCATCTGTAGAGGCAAGTCTTACAAGTAATGTACTTATTATTATTGTTGCACTTTCAGCTCTTAGCTCATTTACAGCACCAATATATCGAATTGGTAATACAATTCGAGTAATTCGTTTTCCTTTTATAATATCTGCACACCTGTTGGGTTTATTAGGAATTGTTTTAACAAGCTCTTTGCTTTTAGCACGTTTATTACGTACAGAATCATTAAGACGTCCTTATTTGTTTCCTTTTTATCCTACACGCCCTACAGATTGGAAAGACAGCATTATCCGTTTGCCGATCTCAGCGATGTTTCGACGTCCTATTTTTTCAAGATCTAAACAGCGTTTTCGTTTTAATCCAGAAGAGGTAGAGAAAAATAAAATTAAATCACGAAATGATTTTGATGATTGAAATTAACAGGGAGGAGCATTATGAAACAGATCCCAATTGAGTATCAAGTCTCTCCATATATGGTGTTTTTTTTAATTATTACTATACAGATGGGGGTTGGTATGCTTGGTTTTGAAAGGATTAGTGCAAAATTAGTTGGAAATGATGCGTGGATTAGCACGCTGCTTTTTGGAATATCTGTTAATCTTATGATTTGGATCATATATCAGATTTTAAATCAGGGTAATGGAGATATCATTGCAATCAATCAAGACGTACTTGGAAAATGGATTGGTGGATTGTTCAACTTCATTTTTTTATCTTATATTGTATTGTTAGGTGCAACAACACTACATACCTATATCGAAGTAGTACATGTTTGGATGTTTCCTTCCATTTCATCTTGGATTATAGCAGGGGCTTTTTTGGGTCTATGTTATTACATTGTGACTGGAGGATTTCGTGTAGTTGCTGGAATCGGCTTCTTTGGAATCGTTATCCCAAGCATTCTAATCTTCACATTTTTTTATCCTTTGCAGTATGCAGATTTCCAAAATTTATTTCCAATTGCACAGCATTCATTCCTAGAAATTATGAAAGGAATGAAAGGAAATATGTTTAGTTTTTTTGGATTTGAAATGTTATTGTTATACTACCCATTTATTAAAAAGGCAAGAACGTCTCAAAAATATGCGCACTATGCAAATTTAGTAACGACTATTGTCTACACATACCTTATGATTTTAACTCTTGCGTTTTTTAGTGAAAAACAACTAGCGAGCGCGATATGGGCATATTTAAGCATGATTAAAATTATACAATTTCCCTTTATAGAGCGGTTTGAATACATTATTGTTTCTGTTTGGGCTTTTTTTATATTACCCAATGTTTCCTTTACATTATGGGGAGTAAGTCGTGGTATAAAAGAGGCACTGGGAATAAAGCAAAAATATGTTTTGCCAGTTATCATCCTGTTCATCTTTGTTTTATCATTTTTCTTGAATAACCGTAATAAAATTAACTTATTAAATACTTGGACAGGTCAAATTGGCTTTGTATATATATATGTATACCTACCTATATTATGGCTAATTCAAACCGCCAAAATAAAGTTAAGGAGATAAACATGAAGCGATGGATACTTTTCCTTATAGTAAGTGTCTTCTTAATAGGTTGTGCTAAAACGAAAATTGTGGATGACATTGACTTAGTTCAAGTTGCGGCATATGATACCGAAGCAAAAGGTAAGCTAAAAGGAACCTTTGCGATTTCAGCTTATAAAGGAGGCGGGGAAGGTGAAACGAAAATCTATTCAGCATCAGGCCAGACTGGTAGAGAAGTTCTTGCAAGAGCATCCGAAAAATCTTCTGGACCTCTAGAGTTGGGGCAATTGCGTGTTATTATATTTAATGAAAAAATAATTGATAAGGGAATGCAGGAAATTTTAGAGACTTTGAACCGAAATCCTAGTGTAGGAAATGCAATTTATTTAGCAATTACAAATGTAAAAGGGGAATCACTATTAAAGGGGAATTATTCTGAAGAAAAAGAAATTGCTTCCTATCTATCCTCTTTACTGGAGCAAAATATGGATAATGGAACGCAGCCAAAAACAAATTTTTTTATGTTTTTAAACCAACTTAATGATGATGCGAGAGATTCATATTTACCGATAATATCTAAAAAAGGTAATGTGTTGGAGTTAGATGGAATAGCACTTTTTAAAAGATGTAAAATGGTTGATAAAGTAAACCCTAAAGATTTATTTGTATTTAAATTGTTGACAGATAATTTTAAACAAGGTACATACCAATTCAAACTACCTGGTTCCTCAAATACTTACGCCACGATAGAGAATATAAAAGCTAGAACAAAATATAAGATGGAGGGGAATAGTAAGCATCCATTCGTAAATGCTCATATTCAAGTTAAAGCTGAAATTCAAGAATTTACAAAAACAAAAAATCTAGATAATCCTAAAGAAATAAAAAAATTAGAAAAAATTATGGAAAAAGAAATAGAAAAAAAAGCAACTACATTGATAAAGAGATTTATTAAAAAAGACACAGATCCTATAGGACTTAGAAAGCTTGGTAGAACTCACGTAAGAAAATGGAACAGTCAAGAATGGGAAGAATCCTATAAACATTTACGTTTTCGTGTAACAGCTGATGTAAAAGTAACCCAATCTGGTGTTACAGAATAAATCAAATAAGATATGGAAAATTTTAATAAAAAAATATAGTCTCGCAGGAGATTAGGGAGAAGAGAAACGATTAACAAAGAATTTCATAAACATTAAGATGCTTTGTTAATCGTTTTTATACCTGTAGCTTTATCACTTATAGTAATCATAATTATAATAAAAGAACACCGAAATAAATTCCCGATACCACATAATTATAAGAGGACAATAAAACATCAAGATATAATGTATGCTTTATCTGGAAAAAAGAATTTAAGTACTTAAAGGTTAAACACTTAACTTTAAAATAGTAAATTCGTTGCTTGTAGCACTTCAATTAGACTGTGTCCCCGAAAGTTAGAAAGGTCAGTTTATTAAATAGCCTCTAGGGAATGAGCCTAGTACAATACTGGATTCATTTCCTTTTATTTTTCCTTGATTCTTTCATGATTATAGTACTTTATATACTTTGCTAATTCTTGTTTAAATTCTGTTATACTTTCAAATTCTTTCGATACAGAAATAGACATACAAAAACGCCATTCTTTCTTATAAATCTACAGAAAGAATGGCGTATTCTTCAAAAGTGAGTTCCTTTATTGAAAAGTTTTAGTTCTATATGACAGATAAAAGGGCAAGCAACGCTAAAATAGCGAGAAATCCTTGTTTTATGATAATTGATTTATTGGATGTGAAACCTCCGAAAATAGCTGCTACCACTATACAAATGATGAAAAATAATTGAATCATATAACCAATGGGATTGTTTCCAAGTATAAGTCCCCGAATGAGGCCAGCTGTTAAGAATTCATTATATAAACCGTTTGCAAATTAATTGTCTAAGTATTTCTAAGTTTAAAGAGTACAGTGTCTTCGTTTTTTATTGAATCAACTTTTACATGTTGGTTCAATATTTTCTATTCTCTTGGAACTTAGTTCTCGTTTACTTCTCACAAAAGCAATAAAATCTATTATCTCTTCTGTTGACAGTGCTTCTCCATCTATTAAAAGTGTTGGATCTGGATCGTTTAGGAGTCTTGTAATATCAATTACATCTTTGTTTTGATGTGAATGTTCAATTCGGCCTAATATATAATCTACAGATGTATCAAATAAATCGGCTATTTTTGATAAAGATTGTAATGAAGGTAATCTATAACCATTTTCATACCCGGCATAGGTGCTTTTCGCAATCCCAAGTCGATCTGCTGTCTCTTGTAAGGACCATTTTTGATTTTTTCTTAATTTAGATAAACGTTCCAGCATTCGTCTCATACCCCATCTAATTTTATTAAATTAATTATAACATAGAAAAAGAATCAAGAATAGAAAAAAAGTACGCGTATTGAATACAAAATCTTGATTAATTCAAATTAAGTTCTATAATGATAAATATAAATACGCATTACGCGAACGCTATATCGTTGTTTATTTTATGGAGGGGTTGTGTATGAAGAAAATTTTATTACTTGCAACTGGTGGGACAATTGCATCTGTGGAGGGGAATGAGGGGCTTGTTCCAGGATTGTCCGCTGAGGAATTATTGAATTATTTTTCGAAGTCTTCTCGAAACTTAGAAATAGATTGCAAAATCTTAATGAATATTGATAGTACCAATATGCAACCTGAGCACTGGAAAGAAATAGCTAATGCTGTTTTTAATCACTATGATGACTATGACGGGTTTGTGATTACACATGGAACGGATACGTTAGCTTATACATCTTCTGCGTTATCTTATATGCTGCAAGGTTTAAGAAAACCAGTTGTTTTAACAGGTTCACAAGTACCTATTAGTTTTAAAAAGACAGACGCAAAGAAAAATGTAGCTGATGCTCTTAGGTTTGCCTGTGAGGATGTTGGCGGTGTGTTTATTGTTTTTGATAGTAGGGTGATTATTGGGACGAGAGCAGTTAAAATGCGAACAAAAAGTTATGATGCATTTGAAAGTGTGAATTATCCATATGTTGCTGAGGTAAATGAAGATGAGGTGAAATATCATTGGAAGCCAACTTCCTCACATAGTGAACTTTCAATAAATACTAATTTATGTACGGATGTTTTTCTTATGAAATTGTATCCAGGTACAAAGCCTGAGGTATTTGATTGTTTAAAAGATTTGTATAAAGGGATTATTATTGAAAGTTTTGGAAACGGTGGATTACCTTTTGAAGGAAGGAACTTGCTTTCGAAAATTCAAGAGTTGACTGAAATGGGGATTGCTGTAGTGATTACTACTCAATGCCTGGAAGAAGGAGAAGACATACTTCTCTATGAAGTAGGACGGAAAGTGGCGCAACATCAAGTAATATTGTCTGGAGATATGAATACGGAAGCCATCATAGCAAAATTGATGTGGGCGCTTGGGAAAACTAATAAATTAGAAGAGATTAAAAAAATTATTGAAGAGCCTTTAGCCTACGATTTAACAATAAAATCTGATAAGGATTGGTAATGACTTCATATGATTTATTTAGGTTTTACATTTAATATGGGGGAGAAATTAAAATGGCAATGACAAACAAGAACGTGCGAGTGGAGAATGATTTTTTGGGAGGAAAGGAATTACCTATTGAGGCATATTACGGAATTCAGACTTTACGCGCTGTTGAAAATTTCCCGATTACAGGGTATAAAATTCATGAAAGTTTAATTAGAGCGTTCGCAATTGTAAAAAAAGCAGCAGCGCTTGCGAATACAGATGTAGGAAGATTGGAATTAAACAAGGGCGGTGCGATCGCAGAAGCTGCTCAAGAAATTCTTGATGGAAAATGGCATGATCATTTCATCGTAGATCCAATCCAAGGCGGAGCGGGTACTTCAATGAACATGAATGCAAATGAAGTCATTGCCAATCGTGCTCTTGAATTATTAGGGATGGAAAAGGGAGACTATCATTATATTAGTCCAAATAGTCATGTAAACATGGCGCAATCAACAAACGATGCATTCCCAACAGCGATTCATATCGCTACATTAAACGCATTAGAAGGTTTATTACAAACGATGGGTTATATGCACGATGTATTTGAATTAAAAGCAGAACAGTTCGATCATGTGATTAAAATGGGTCGTACACATTTACAAGACGCTGTGCCAATTCGCCTTGGACAAGAATTTAAGGCGTACTCTCGTGTACTTGAACGTGATATGAAACGAATTCAGCAATCACGTCAACACTTATATGAAGTGAACATGGGAGCAACTGCAGTTGGTACAGGCTTAAATGCAGATCCAGAATACATTGAAGCAGTTGTAAAACATTTAGCTGCAATTAGTGAACTACCACTAGTTGGTGCAGAAGACTTAGTAGATGCAACGCAAAATACAGATGCATACACAGAAGTATCTGCAGCACTGAAAGTATGTATGATGAATATGTCTAAAATTGCGAATGACCTTCGCTTAATGGCATCAGGTCCACGTGTTGGTTTAGCAGAGATTATGTTACCAGCTCGTCAACCAGGTTCATCTATTATGCCAGGGAAAGTAAACCCTGTTATGCCAGAAGTTATTAATCAAATTGCGTTCCAAGTAATAGGTAATGATCATACAATTTGCCTTGCTTCAGAAGCAGGACAATTAGAATTAAACGTGATGGAACCAGTACTTGTTTTCAACTTACTGCAATCGATTAGCATTATGAATAACGGTTTCCGTGCCTTTACAGATAATTGCTTAAAAGGAATTGAAGCGTATGAAGATCGCTTAAAAGAGTATGTTGAGAAAAGTGTAGGAATTATTACAGCCGTGAACCCTCATATCGGTTATGAAGCAGCAGCTCGCGTTGCGAAAGAAGCAATTGCAACAGGCCAATCCGTTCGAGAACTTTGTGTGAAAAATGGTGTATTGTCACAAGAAGACTTAGAGTTAATTCTAGATCCATTCGAAATGACACATCCAGGGATTGCAGGAGCAACTCTTTTAAAGAAAAATTAAAAGAAGAGGGGGGACAAGTCCCTCCTCTTTGTTTACAATATAGGGATTTTATATGTGAATAGAGGTAGGGAGATTATAAGTAAGTAACAGTGGCGTTTAATAGTTCATAGAAACAAAATTAAGAGGAGCAGCAATATAATCAACATCACTTTTAAGTTAGTTAACATTGTTATCGTGTCCGCTATTTGGTTACTTAATACTTTAATTCATGTTTTTACTAATTATTTATTACCTCAAAATGCAAAGTTTTTGAAAATAACTATTTTAGATGTGAGATGAAAATAGGGGATAGATACTTAGCATTTAATAAAAAAAGATAAGATTACGAAATGTAATCTTATCTTTTCATTAAGAATAATGAATTGTAGCTTTAAGGCTTCAGAATGACTTTTATACAGTCGTCTTCACGATTATTAAAAATCTGATAACCATAACTCGCTTCTTCAAGGGGAATTTTGTGTGTAATAATCTCTTTTGGATCAAATTCTTTATTTGTTATTTTTTCAAATAGTTCCGGCATAAAATGAATGACAGGTGCTTGTCCCATTTTAAGATTAATATTTCTAACCCAAAATGCACCGAGTGGAAAGGCGTTATAATTGCCACCATAAACGCCGGTCATTTGAACCGTTCCATATTTTCTTACGGCTTTCGTAGCGATTTGAATAGGACCGAGAGTTCCACCTTGTAATTTTAATTTTTGTTCCAGAAATTCTAGAGGCGATTTTTTTCCATCCATCCCCACACAATCAATAACTACATCAGCACCGCCACGTGTAATTTCCTTTAAATGTTCTCCCATATCGGGGAATTTTGTAAACTCAAATACCTCAACATTGTTAATCTTTTTTGCATAATTCATCCGATAATCTAAGTAATCCACTGCAATTACACGTTTAGCACCTTGCATCCAAGCGAATTTTTGTGTCATTAATCCAACAGGTCCACAACCAAGGACGATAACAGTATCACCTGGCTTAACGCCTGCGTTTATTACACTCCAATAGGCTGTTGGTAAAACATCTGATAGAAATAGTAGGGATTCATCTTCAAGTTCGCATGATTCCGGTATAACAAATGGAGTGAAATTTCCAAAAGGAACTTTTAAATATTCTGCTTGTCCGCCCGGATGATTACCAAATTTCTCTGTATAACCAAAGTATCCACCAGAATCGTAATGAGGGTTTGAGTTATCACATTGACTTTCCATTTCATGTTGGCAATAGAAACAATGTCCACAAGAAACGTTGAATGGGATGACAACACGATCGCCTTTTTTCACTTTAGTGACATCTGGCCCGACTTCTTCAACGATTCCCATTGGTTCATGGCCGATAATGTATCCTTGAGGTAAGGGCATGTTGCCTTGATATAGATGTAAATCAGAACCGCAAATAGCGGTTGAAGTAATTTTTACAATAATATCATCTTTTTTCTCTAATTTTGCATCATCCACTTGTTTAACCTGTACTTGGTTTGGTCCTTGATAGGTTACAGCTTTCATCTCATATCTCCTTTTGGATTATGTCTCAAAACATAATTTTATTTAATCTCTTGGTGAAATAGAAATCTTTCTTTTGTTTACTGAAGGGAATTAGAAAGTATACATAGTGTTGTTATGAAAGTATGTTATATCAGTTATTCTTTCTTATATGTTTTGCCCTACTTTAAGAAAAAAATCAATTTTTATTCATAATCTAATTTCCATAAAAAGGATAATTATTATTTCATAATTTGTAGCATATTAAAAACATCGGAGGTGAAACAATATGGGAAAAAATAATAGTGGAAGTCGTAATGAAGTATTAGTTCGAGGCGCTGAACAAGCTCTTGATCAAATGAAATATGAAATTGCACAAGAGTTTGGTGTACAACTTGGTGCAGATACAACAGCTCGTTCAAACGGATCTGTTGGTGGTGAAATTACAAAACGTTTAGTAGCAATGGCAGAACAACAACTTGGTGGTAGAGCTAACCGCTAAGTAAATTGGCTTAAAATATAGCAAATATGTAAATCAATTTCTTTTGTGTATTCATAAAAATAAAAAACCTTATATTAAACAGATTCTCACTCAAAGATTATTGATAATCTTCTTTCATAATCTTTGAGTATTTAATTTGTAAACTACTTTCCTAAACAATAAACACGCAGTGTTGGAAAGGTGTTTTCCATGCATAGTAGAAAATCTTTTGCAGGAAAAAGCATACTTAAAAATTTGATTTCAATATTGAAATCAATATTTATTATGATATTTTCGAAAGGTAGGAATTTAAAAATGGGTATATTAAGTGGAAATCCTCAAAATGAACCTTTACATTACGGAGAAGTATTTGACATTTGGAGTTATCTTCTTGCTGCACAGGGTGCAATTGCAAGCCATCAAGTGTTTATGAATCACACAGGTGATGAAGATTTGAAGAAGTTTTTAGAAGGCTTAATTGAAAATGATATGAATTCGGAAATAGAAGAATTAAAAGCTCTTTTAAAGATTAATGGGGTCGCTTTACCGCCTGCTCCTCCAGAACGACCAGTTGCATCTATTGAAGACATTCCTCCGGGAGCGCGTATTAATGATGTTGAAATTGCTGCAGCTGTTTCTACAGGATTAGCAGCTGGACTTGTGACATGTAGTCAAGTAATGGGAAAATGCCTTCGAGAAGATGTAGGTATGTTATTCGGACAATTTCATATGAAAAAAGCGCAGGCAGGTGTAACTCTGCTACGTTTAAGTAAGAAAAAGGGATGGGTAGTTCCACCTCCATTACATGTAAGAAATTCTGACCAAGCGTAATAAACAAAAATAAAAAAGTGGCGTTGGCCACTTTTTTATTTTTTAGGTGTATCCTCAAGCTTGGACTTATTTATTGTGGAAGAATCCATATATTCATCTGATATCTCCATAGCGTATTTATCATGGGGAATATGATTATGTTCTCTTAATTTATTGTCATTACGCAGTACTAACTTCTGCATATAAATATGGAAGAAAACTTCTATTCCGCCAATAATTAAAGCAGCTAAAAATGAAGAAAATCCAATATTACGAGTAGCATCTAAATTAGTAAACAAGGATGTTAGTAACCAAGTTCCGAAAAAGCTTAAGCCGAAATCTGCCATTGTAGCAATCGCATTTCCGTATTTAGGTAAAATGAAGAGATCTCCGATTAAATAGGCAGTTCCCGTAAGGAAAAGAGAAATTAATAATACTTTAGGAATTGAAATGCCTTGAAAGATACTGAGCATGATTAGCAATACTGCAGTTATCGCTGTGTACTTAATTAATAAGGCAACAATATGTTTCATTATTTTCCTCCATTGTTTAAATGTATATGGAATACAATATTTCATTAAAAACGGATTATGCTTTTATATAGCGTAACCCGTTTTAATCACCCTTTAATGGTAAGAGGTACAACCTGGGTAAGAAGCAGGCTTATACTATGGATAGTATTTGCGGAATATCGAGCTTTATTCACAAAGGATAGTTCCATTCTTATAATAGAGAGGTTGCCTAAGTACAGTTTTTTTCATATTAAACTTAATATTTTTTGGTGTTTTGATTTTGTATCATATTCTGATTCGTTAATATAAAAATAAACAAAGTATTCCCGCGTTTAATGCATCTTTTTATCTATATATTTTCCGTAATCAGGTACAGCAATTTTATCAAATTCTTGAACGAGTGTTTTGAGGCTTGTTGATAGCAATTCACCCGACATCGGTATTCCATGTCCAGTAACAGCGGTTAGAGGCTTTAACTTCTCTAGCTTAAGAACTGACTCTTTAGCGGCTTTCCAGTCTGTTGTTAAATAACGAGGCGGACCGCTTATTTCCTGTTCTTGAGTTATGACTTTATATAGATACTCCTGTTTCACTGTAACAAAAGCGTCCCCAGCAATTAAAGTTCGGTCTTTTTCTCGGAATAATGAAATATGCCCTGGAGTATGTCCTGGTGTATGAATCCATCTAAACTCTGGCATATGGGGAACACTTCCATCGGTAGGTAGCGCTTTTACGTTATTTCCTAAGTCAATTGGTTCGTTTGGGAACAGAGGAGACATTTTCGCTACCATACCACCTTCAACTGTAGGGTCTGGTTCTGGATAGCTTTGTTGTCCAGTCAGGAACGGTAGCTCCATTTGATGTGCATAGACGGGAACATCCCAATACTTGATGAGTTCAATTATTCCCCCAACATGATCAAAATGGCCGTGAGTTAAAATAATTACTTTTGGGCGACTATTGGTACCAAATCGATCCTCAGCGATAGAGATAATTTCATTTGCACATTTAGGCATTCCAGCATCAACTAAAACAAAATCATTGGTCTTAGGATTTCCAACAAAGCATATATTGACGATTTGAATCGTGTAACAAAATAAATCAGGCAATACTTCGATGCCGTGACCACTTTCAATTGAAGTTGCTGGAATAAACTTGTAATCACTTCCATAATTCATTTCATTGTCCAATTTTTCTCCCCCTTAATATATTTTAATACGACATTATAGTTCCCTAATCTTGAAAATTCATTTTGGCGAATTTGAGAAAAGAATTAATGCGGGATTAAAAAACAATAATTTAGTCCTAGAATTAAGAGGGATTCATATCAATTTATATAAAGTGCAAACAAAAAATATTGCTTTTAAAGTCACAGATTCTACTATTCTTGAGGCGAATTTATGGCTTAATAAAAGATTTATAAAGATATTACAATATGGATTTATATAAAAAAGACATAACAAAGTTCGATAGAAATCCATTATGTCTAATGATTGCTTTTCATAATAAAAGAATGTTTAAGTTTGGTGATGTAATTGAAGTGAATTAGAGGGGAAATAGAAGTGATGATCTCTTCCTAACTTAATTATATCATGTAATTTACGTTCGAAATAGACTGTTTCTTCTCATTTACTACTGTTACAATCAAGAACACATGAATAGTAAGGAGAGGTGCCAAATGAGTTCTTTCGTTCTCGATTTTCAGGAAATAGAAAAAACGCAGCTTTTTCTCGTTGGTGGAAAAGGATTGAATTTAGGGGAGTTATCCAATATTCAAGGGATACAAGTGCCAGAAGGGTTTTGTGTTACAACGGTAGGGTATGAACAGGCCATCGGAAAAAATGGAGCGTTTCAAACTTTATTGAATCAATTAGCAATGCTAAAAATTGAGGAACGAGATCGAATTGGTGAAATTAGTAAGCAGATTAGAGAAGTCATTATGGCGGTGGAAATTCCAGTTGATGTAGTGGAATCAGTAGCTCATTATCTCTCGCACTTTGGCGATGAACATGCATATGCAGTGCGTTCGAGTGCTACTGCTGAAGATTTACCGTATGCCTCGTTTGCTGGTCAACAAGATACGTATTTAAATGTTATTGGAAAAGAAAACATTTTGCAGCATATTAAAAAATGCTGGGCTTCTTTGTTTACAGATCGGGCGGTTATATACCGAATGCAAAACGGTTTTGATCATAATCAAGTTTCTATATGTGTTGTCATTCAAAAAATGGTTTTCCCTGAGGCTTCAGGGATTTTATTTACTGCGGATCCGATTACTTCGAATAGGAAGGTGTTGTCAATCGATGCCAGCTTTGGACTTGGCGAGGCGCTAGTATCTGGATTGGTTTCTGCCGATAATTATAAGGTAAAAGAAGACGAAATCGTCGAAAAGGTCATCGCAACGAAAAAATTAGCCATCTATGGACGAAAAGAAGGCGGAACAGAGAGAAAGAAAATTGCTCCTAATCAGCAAAAATTTCAAACACTTACTGAACAACAGATTTTACAACTAGCACGCATCGGAAGACAAATCGAAGCTTATTTTGGTTGTCCGCAAGATATTGAATGGTGCTTAGTTGATGATACAATTTATATAGTCCAAAGCAGACCGATTACGACTTTATATCCAATTCCAGAAGTAAATGATGGGGAAAATCACGTGTATATATCAGTTGGTCACCAACAAATGATGACCGATGCGATGAAACCATTAGGTTTATCTTTTTTCCTGTTAACGACTAGTGCACCTATGTGTAAAGCCGGAGGAAGACTATTTGTTGATGCTACGCAAAGACTAGCTTCACCTGCTAGCAGAGATTACTTAATAAACACTTTAGGTAAATCGGATCCGCTCATACGAGATGCATTAACGACTGTAATTGAGCGAGAGAATTTTATTAAATTGTTATCGGATGATGAAAAAGAAAAGGATCTTAGTAAAAATGTGCCACCTGCAAGTTCGCAACAACAACCTGAAAACGATCCGGAAATCGTTACGAATTTAATAAAGAATAGTGAATTATCAATAGAAGAATTAAAACGAAACATGCAAACGAAATCAGGGGTGGATGTACTTGATTTTATTTTAGAAGACATTCAGCAATTAAAGAAAGTATTATTTAACTCGCAAAGTATAGCTATCATTATGGCAGGTATGAATGCTTCATCATGGATTAATGAAAAGATGGAGCAGTGGCTAGGAGAAAAAAATGCAGCAGATGTACTTTCACAATCTGTACAACATAATATTACGTCAGAAATGGGGCTAGCGTTATTGGATGTGGCAGATGTGATTCGGCCGTATCCGGAAGTCATTGCGTATTTACAGCATGTAGAAGATGACAGCTTTTTAGATGAATTAATTCAGTTTAAAGGCGGGGAAAAAGTTCGGGATGCAATCGATGCTTTTCTAAATAAATATGGAATGAGATGCAGTGGAGAAATCGACATTACGAAAACGCGCTGGAGTGAACAGCCAGCTACAATTATACCGATGATTTTAAATCATATAAGAGACTTTGAATATGGTGCTAGTAAGCGGAAGTTTGAAGAAGGGCTGCAGGAAGCTTTGAAAAAAGAAAAAGAGTTGTTAGAGCGATTGCAGCACTTGCCGGATGGGGAACAAAAAGTAGAAGAGACGAAGAGAATGATTTGTAACCTCCGCAATTTCATCGGTTATCGTGAATATCCGAAATACGGCATGATTCATCGTTATTTCATATATAAGCAGGCATTACTGAAAGAAGCAGAGAAACTTGTGCAAAATAATGTTCTGAATGAAATAGAAGATATATACTATCTAACTTTTGAAGAACTTCACGAAGTCGTTCGCACAAATAAACTAGATTACAAGATTATTCATAAACAAAAAAATGCGTACAAATTATATGAAAAACTAACACCTCCGCGTGTTATCACGTCTGATGGAGAAATCATTACAGGTAAGTACAAACGCGAAAATCTCCCGGCTGAAGCAATTGTAGGTTTGCCTGTTTCTTCTGGAGTGGTTGAGGGGAGAGCACGCGTTATTTTAAACATGGAAGACGCGAATTTGGAAGATGGAGATATATTAGTTACGGCATTTACCGATCCTGGGTGGACACCTTTGTTTGTTTCTATAAAAGGGTTAGTCACTGAAGTCGGCGGGCTTATGACGCACGGAGCAGTGATTGCACGTGAGTATGGCCTGCCAGCAGTTGTTGGAGTAGAGAATGCTACGAAACTAATAAAAGACGGGCAACGAATTCGGGTACATGGAACAGAAGGATATATTGAAGTGTTGTAGTTGTATTTTAGATAAATAAAGAAATCGTCCACTAAATATAGTGGACGATTTCTTTATGATTTTAATAGTTTTATCAACTTTCATCAATATTTTCTGAAATATTGATGAATCAGAATGTATGTTCATCTAAAACAAAGGATTTTTTCAAAAATATTACAAATTCAGACAATGCATTGATAATTTTCTGAATTTTCCGTAATATATAAACGTTGTATCGTATTTAATATTGGGGAGGAATAGGGATGAAGAAAAAACCTTTTAAAGTGCTGTCTACGCTTGCGGCGGCAGCTGTGCTTAGTTGCACATTTGGGTATGGGGGTCAATCTGTTTATGCGGCAACGCCGTCTAATGGAGGAACTTTAAGTCCGATTGATGAAAATTTAATTCAAGAGGAGCGTTTAGCAGATGCGCTCAAGAAACGCGGTGTAATTAATGAATCTACGTCGAAAGAAGACACATTAAAAGCTGTTGAAAAATACGTAGAGAAGAAAAAAGGAGAAAATGCGGGAAAAGAACCAGCAGCGGGGGATAGTGTTACGAGAGAAGCGGCTGACTTTTTGAAAAAAGTTAAAGATGCAAAAGCAGATGAGAAAGAAAAAGCAGATCAACCTGCTAGTGGTCCAGTAGCGGGACAAGAGCCGGTTAAAGGGGGATTAAACGGCCAAGTACCAACTACTTCAGCGAAGCAAAAACAATATAACGGTGATGTTCGTAAAGATAAAGTTCTCGTATTGCTAGTAGAGTTTGCGGACTTTAAGCATAACAATATTGATCAAGTACCAGGTTATATGTATTCAAATGATTTTAATCCAGAACATTATCAAAAAATGTTATTTGGTAATGAGCCATTTACACTCTTTGATGGTTCAAAAGTACCAACATTTAAACAATATTATGAAGAGCAATCTGGTGGTAGTTATACAGTAGATGGCACAGTAACAAAGTGGTTGACAGTTCCTGGTAATGCGGCAGATTATGGCGCAGATGCAGGAGATGGCGGTCATGATAATATGGGACCAAAAGGACCTCGTGATTTTGTAAAAGAGGCATTAAATGCGGCTGTAGAAAGTGGTATTGATTTATCTGAATTTGACGAATACGATCAATATGACAATAATGGTGATGGCAATAAAAATGAACCAGATGGTCTGATTGATCACTTAATGGTCATTCACGCTGGAGTTGGGCAAGATGGGGGCGGTGGTAGACTAGGTGATGATGCAATTTGGTCACATCGTTGGCACCTTGGAACACCATATCCAATTGAAGGAACAAAAGCAAAAGTTGATAACTGGGGCGGTAAGATGGCAGCATACGACTACACAATTGAGCCAGAAGACGGAGCGGTTGGTGTATTCGCACATGAATTTGGTCATGATTTAGGTCTTCCAGATGAGTATGATACGAAGTACACAGGAGCAGGTGAGCCAATTAACTCCTGGTCTGTTATGAGTGGCGGTAGCTGGGCTGGTAAAATTGCAGGAACAACGCCACCGAGTTTCTCTCCGCAAAACAAAGAGTTCTTTCAAAAGAACATAGGTGGAAACTGGGCCAATATTGTAGAGGTTGACTATAATAAATTAAATCGTGGTATTGGCTATGCGACGTATTTAGATCAAAGTGTAACGAAATCAAATCGTCCTGGTCTGATTCGTGTTAACTTACCAGATAAAGAGGTGAAAGGTATTCAGCCTGCATTCGGTAAGAAGTACTACTATAGTACAAAAGGTGATAACCTTCATACAACATTAGAAACGCCAGTGTTTGATTTAACAAATGCAACAAATGCGAGGTTTGATTATAAATCAATGTATGAAATTGAAACGGATTATGACTTCCTTGAAGTACATGCAGTGAAAGAAGATGGTACGAAAACGTTAGTGGATCGAATTGGTGAAAAAAATGTGAAAAATGGTCTAGACACAACAGATGGTAAATGGGTAGATAAGTCTTATGACTTAAGCAAATTCAAAGGTCAAAAAGTAAAATTAGTATTCGAATACATTACAGATGGTGGTTTAGCGCCGACTGGTTTTACTTTTGATAATGCTACATTAACTGTAGATGGACATGTTGTGTTCTCTGATGATGCAGAAGGCGAAACGAAATTTAAATTAAATGGTTTTGTTGTAGCAGACGGTTTTGATAAGAAGAAGCATAACTACTATTTAGAGTGGAGAAACTATGCTGGTGCTGATCAAGCGTTAAAATATAGCAGTGGTGTACCATATAATACAGGTCTGCTAGTATGGTATGCAGACTCTAGCTTTACAGATAATTGGGTTGGTTTACATCCAGGTGAAGGTTTCTTAGGAGTTGTTGACTCTCACCCAGAGGCAATTGTTGGAACACTAAATGGCAAACCAACTGTTAAAAATAGTACACGATTCCAAATCGCAGATGCTGCGTTCTCCCTTAACCAAACGCCAGCATGGAAAGTGGTATCTCCAACACGTGGAACATATGATTACAAAGGATTACCAGGTGTAACGAAGTTTGATGACTCTAAATTGTATATAAATGATTTAATCCCAGATGCAGGACGTAAATTACCGAAATTTGGATTGAAATTTGAAGTAGTTGGACAAGCAGATGATAATTCTGCAGGTGCAGTTCGTTTATATCGTTAATAATGTAGAAGCTGTTGAAGGGGAGTCCTTTCAACAGCTTTTTTTACAGAAACATAAATTTCAAGTTATTAATAAAATAATAGAAATTACTAAGCAAGCGGGCTTATTTCTTTAAGCCAGCAGCATAAAAAGGTCCATGAACTGCGATTGTTGATAAAAAGCGAGCAATCTCCTCAGGTGTTTCTTTTTGTCCATTATTTAACCATTGTTGGATGACACCTATATGTGCAGATGCCATATAAGAAGTTAAATATTCGCTTGGAACAAGTAAATTCTCCTTATTAATGAGAGGACCATTCGTATCTTCAAATAATGTTTTCCACATAAAGTCTTTCAGTTTTGTTTGGAAAGATAAATCTCCTTTCGGACTTAGTACAGCTCTCATAAAATCACTATTTTCATTTAGAAATTCAAGAATAGAAGTGATAAGTATAAATGGCATTGTTGGAGAAGGATTTGATCCAAGGTCAGCAATAACTTCCGGGAATTTCTGTTTAGCAATGCTAGAAAACTCGTACATAATGTCTTCTTGGCATTTTGTCATTAAATCAAATTTATCTTGATAGTGCGCATAGAAAGTACCGCGATTAATGTTTGCTTTCGTTGTAATATCTTTCACTGTAATGGCGTCAAAACCTTTTTCTTCAATTAGCTCCACCAATGCATTTCGTATGGCAGTTTTCGTACGAACAACACGCAAATCTAAATTATTATCGCGCAAAGCATATCCCTCCTTAATTTTACTCAACACATTTGGAAAATGTGTCTTATAACCAACACATTCACGATTTTTGATTATTGTATAAGGTTCAACTCGAACATATAATTCAAAATATAAATAAACAACACGTTGTTGGTTATTATAGATCAAATTAAGGGAGGAGAAAAGAAAATGTTTAAAAATAAACTTTTATTTTTATCACCAGTTATTGCACTACTTGTTGTTTTTATTTTTTCATTAACGCTATTTCCAACTGTTCAACCGCAGCCGAAAAACTTGCCAATTGCAATTGTAAATGAGGATCAAGGTGTAGAAATTCCAAATCAACCGAAAATGAATATGGGGCAAACGATCGTTGATAACATGAAAAAAACAGCGAAATCAGAGGAAGAACCCGCAGTGGAGTGGGTAGAAGTAAAAAATAAAGAAGCCGTTCAAAAGGGATTAAACAATAAAGAGTATTACGCGGCATTAGTCATCCCGAAAGAATTTAGCGCAAAACAAGCGTCGTTACGAACACCACAGCCATCTTCACCTGAGATAGAAATATATATTAATCAAGGAATGAATACGGCTGCATCAACTATGGCAGAGCAAATATTACAGGCGATTGTTGATAATATGAACAATACTGTTCGTACACAAATATTAGAAGGGTTGAAAGCAAAAGGAGCTACTGTAACAACAGATCAAGCTGAGAAATTAGTAACACCTATTGTAAAGAACGTGAAAAATGTGAATGAGGTCGGCAAAAATAGTGCGAACGGTAACTCACCAATATCATTATTCCAGCCGTTATGGATTGCAAGTTTAGCTAGTGCAGCGATTATTTTTATTGCGATTAGTAAAATGCCAGTAAGCTCAAGAAAAGAAAACTTTCTGTTAAAAGTAAAACAAATCGTAACAGGAGCTATTGCGACACTTGTAATTGGGTTTGGTCTTACATGGATTGCAGATGGGATGGTAGGGTTAAATATTTCGAACTTCACGGATACAGCTCTATTCTTATCCATTACTTCTTTTAGTTTCTTCTTAATGATATCTGCAGTACTATCATTAGTTGGGCTAAAAGGAATCGGTTTATTCGCTTTATTACTATTCTTCGGGGCACCGTTATTATTATTAGCACCTGAGATGTTGTCTCCGTTTTATCAAGACTGGGTTTACTCATGGTTACCAATGAAATTTATGATTGAAGGCCTAAGAGAAATCTTCTTCTTCGGAAAAGGGTTAAGCTGGAATACACCTGTTACTGTACTCGTTTGGATTGGTATAGTAAGTATGGTTACTATATTAGCAACTGCACTCAAACGTAGTGTAGTAAAAGGGCATAAAACAGAATTGAACGCTTAAAAACAAGCCGTTTCACTAATTAGTGAAACGGCTTGTTTGTGATTTTTTCTCAATGTAAATGCCTGATTGTTGAAAAGTGTAGTGTTTAGAATTAAGGCGAAATCTTTAAAGATCGCGTACGTTCCAAACAATCTCACCACGTTCATCATCCCACGTACTGTGATGCCGCTTAAATCCTATCTTTTCTAGTACCCGGAGGGAAGCGATATTCCAAGCACCTACAGTCGACCAAAGTCTTTGGCGCCCAGTAGCAATCGCCGCGTCCAGTACAACAGATGCGGCCTCAGTCGCATAACCTTTACCATGAGCGCTGCGGAACAACTCGTATGCAATCTCCGGCTCTTCAAGTGTGGAACGACCGATAATTAAGCCACAGTACCCAATGAAATCGCCTTCGTCTCTCCTTCGAATAGTGAGAAGGGAAATACCATTTTCATCTGCCTTCTTGCGCATCTCAATAAGCCGGTTACGAACGGAATCAACGGCTGGAATGTCCACGCCACGTTCGCCAATTAATTTGCTCAGCCAAACGGAATCGGATTCCTCCCACATACTAAGCTCAAGTCTTTCGGTTTTCAGCTGGAAGGCCATAGTTTTAAATAAAGATGGCATAGTGGTACCTCCTAGTTATATGACTGGATTCATAATAGCTTCGCATCTCAACACCACATCTGGTTGGAAACCTGATTCATTCGCGAATTTATAGCAACAGCGTACAAAAAAATAGTGATATTTTATCCGCTATTTGCCGTGTAGTAAAATCCCCACTGATTATAGTTTCACTTTATGAATAAGCAATTCCTTTACAAAATAGACCCTTTTCTCAAACTTTTCTTTCATTCTAAAGCCGTCCCATTAAATACACAGGCTCCTACTATTTCTAAATGCATAAAATGTTAAGCGAAAGTATGGGGGGATATGATGTATAATTCAAATTATTATGATTGGTATAGGCAGAATGATAAATTGATTAGTGATATTGAAAAAGCTATAAATGGAGAGTATAGCGCCATAAGCTGCTATGCAAAATTAGCAAATATGGCTCCAAATCAAGTAGAACAAAAACAAATTCTTGAAATTCGTAATGATGAAATAAAGCATTTCCACAACTTTGTACAAATTTATACGAACTTAACTGGCAGGCAGCCGAAACCACAAATTACTGAAGACTGTCCGAATACGTATTTACAAGGATTAGAGTTTGCTATACAAGATGAACAAAAAACAGTAGATTTTTATTTGGAAATTTCAGATGAGACATCGGATGTACATTTGAAAGAGTTGTTACGGAGAATAGCTGCGGATGAACAAAATCATGCAGTATGGTTTTTATATTACTTCGTGAAGTCGAAGTGAACATTAAGAATGAACGACTGATGTGGTGCATATATTAAAAAATATTTTAAAACGTAGTGCAACAATTGAATGGAATATTTAAATGTAAGCAGAAGGAAACCGTTTCGCTAGTAGTGGAGCGGTTTTTTTATGATGTACTTATGTATCGACAAAATATAGTAATTACATTTCATATATAATGTATGAAACGAAAATGAATAAGTTAGGAGCAAGCATATGAAAAGAGGGCTTACAGTAGATATTCTAGATGGATATGATAATTTACTTTGGAAAGTATTAAAGCCAATTGATATTACTGTATTTGATTGGCGAGTGAGGGATGAGGAGTCCTACTTAATAGCACGTGGTGAATTGGATGAGGCATTATTTCCAGAAGAACCAAGTGTAGTGGAAGGGTTAGCGTTGAAAAAGTTAGTTAAAGACAACATATATTATCTTATTTTTGCAGATTTAAAAGCATATCCTAAAGGAGAAATAGCGATAGATATTGAAACATACGAAGAGTTTAAGGAAAGCAAGTGTGAGGTAGTTGTATTAGCGGTGGATGCTCAATACATACAAATTTATGCGAAAGATCAAAAATCGATTGAATTAATGTATGAAAACGCAGTGAATCAAGGATTTTATGTAGAATATATTACAGATGAAAATGATGGAAGGACTCGTTTGTCAGTATGGTAGCAATTTGAAAGGGGAAAGGCAATATGGAGAGAAATATAAGTAAAGAATATGCAATTCGAATTGCTACTGAAAATGAAAGTGATAGTATTATCCTTTTATTAAAAGAGGTAGCACAATGGCTACAATATAAAGAAGTGGATCAGTGGCAGTATCTTTTAGGAGAGGAAGCTACGGCTGAAATACTAGAATGTATAAGAGAGAAATATACATATGTTGTTCTGAAAGAAGCTGAAATAGTTGGTACGGTTACAGTTTCTCCTAAACAAAATGAATGGGATGAACATATTTTTGGTAAAGAGGAAGTTTCTAATTCATTATATATTCATAGATTTGCGGTGAAACGGAAGTATAAGGGAAATGGAATAGGAGAATGGATTTTACGGTGGGTAGAAGAGAATGTGCAATGTGATAAAGAGTATTTGAAGTTAGATTGCGTGGGGCATAATCGTACGTTGAATGATTTTTATAAGAAAAATAGTTTTGAATATGTTGGAAGTACGGATGGGCTTAGTAAGTTTCAAAAGAAAAGGAGAATGTGAATGCATCCAATTAACGTAAGTTTAGTTGAAAAGTTAATACAGGAACAGTTTCCTGAATGGGCCCATTTAGAAGTGAAACCTGTAAAGTTTAGTGGGTATGATAATAGGACGTTTCACTTAGGGGATGAGATGAGTGTAAGATTGCCAAGTGATGTGGCATATGCACCGCAAGTAGAGAAAGAAAATAGTTGGCTTCCTATATTAAATAAGGGGCTTTCTTTACCGATTTCTATCCCACTTGCGAAAGGAAATCCGTCTGAAGCGTATCCATTGCCTTGGTCTATTAATAAGTGGATAGAGGGAGAAACAGTTACGAAACAAAACGTTCGGGATTTAAATGAATTTGCGGCGGACTTAGGATCTTTTTTAGTAGAATTGCAATCTATTAATGCGAGTAACGGACCTTTAGCTGGAACACATAATTTTTACCGAGGCGGACTTATATCTGTATATGATGAAGAGGCGAGAGTTGCTATTGAAAATAATAAGGATGTTTTTGACGAGGCATTATTAAAACACCTTTGGAATGTAGCACTTAGTTCGACATGGGATCGTAAGCCAGTTTGGGTTCATGGAGATGTAGCGCCAGGGAATTTACTCGTTAAAGATGGAAAGCTTTGTGCTGTAATTGATTTTGGTATTTTAGGCGTAGGAGATCCTGCTTGTGATGCAGCGATGGCTTGGACGTTTTTTGATGAAAATAGTAGAAATGTATTTAAAGAAGTATTACGCATGGATGAAGAAACGTGGAATAGAGCGAGAGGATGGGCACTTTGGAAGGCGTTAATTACATATGATGCGAATAGGGATAGTAATGAAAAAGTAGCAGAAGAATCTTATCGTATCATTCAAGTGCTTGTGGATGATTATGAGAGGTAATAGAAAAGCCTATTTTAAAATAGGCTTTTTCATATGATTAAATAGTAGAAATGGAAAGAAGGAATACAACATTATTATACAGAATATTTAGATAATAGGAGGTGTCGAATTTTGAGTGAAATTGAATTAAAGAGTAATGTAATTAAGACAGGGCGAGAGAAGGGGATTATTCTTCGGTTTATACTTGCTAGTCTCGTTGGAGTGTTTATGTTTTTCGTTCCTGTTACGATAAACGGTGCATCGTCTATTATGATTGATCATATCGTATCGTGGATTAGGGCTTCGGTTCCTGGCATAGTACCTTATTATGCATTATTTGTTATGGCAATTGGTGCGATTTATCCATTTTATACGAAGAAATGGAATGCATCTATCGTAGACATTTGTTTTTCTATTTTAAAAGTAGTTGGCTTTGTTTTTGGCATATTATATTGTTTAAAAGTAGGACCAGATTGGTTCTTTGCGCCAGATGTTGGACCGTTTTTATATGAGAAGCTAGTCATATCAGTAAGTTTGCTCGTTCCAATTGGCTCGGCGTTTTTAGCGTTATTAGTCGGATATGGATTGCTTGAATTTATCGGTACATTTTGTCGTCCGATTATGAGGCCATTATGGAATACGCCGGGGAGATCGGCAATCGATGCAGTTGCGTCCTTCGTTGGAAGTTATTCGCTTGCTCTCCTTATTACGAATCGCGTGTATAAAGAAGGAAAGTATACGACAAAAGAAGCGGCGATTATCGCTACAGGATTTTCTACAGTATCCGCTACATTTATGATCATCATCGCAAAAACATTAGATATTATGCATTTATGGAATGTTTATTTTTGGACTACACTTGTTGTAACATTCATCGTGACTGCTATCACCGTAAGAATCCCACCCCTCAGTAGAAAACCAGATACATATGTAACAGAAGAAGGCTTCCCAGAGCCTGTTTATAAAGAGAAAATGTTAGAACGTGCTTGGGAAGATGCGTTAGAAGTATCAAAGTCTGCACCGAGCATTATGAAAAATATTGCAATGAATTTAAAAGACGGATTTATTATGACAATGGGAATTTTACCATCCATTATGTCAGTAGGATTAATTGGTATCGTCTTAGCGAAGTTCACGCCAATATTTGATTGGATCAGTTATATTTTCTATCCGTTTACATGGCTATTACAATTACCAGAAGCAGACTTAGCTGCTAAAGCCGCATCAGTTGGCATTGCAGAAATGTTTTTACCGTCATTATTAGTAGTAAGTGCGCCACTTGTGACAAAGTTTGTCATTGCAGTTGTTTCCGTATCATCTATACTGTTTTTCTCCGCTTCAATTCCTTGTATATTATCAACAGATATTCCGTTAAAAGTATCTGAACTTATTATTCTGTATGTGCAGAGAACGATTTTAACGTTGCTTATCATTACGCCGATTGCTTATTTGTTGCTTTGAACTATAATGTAAGTTCTAAATATATGGCGTTTACTAAATTGTGTAAATGAATATTTATCGTAAAATCGTAGGTAGTGCAAAATTATAAGTGCGATGCTTGAATAAAGGCATCGCATTTTTTATTTTTAGATGTACTATATGTTTATGGTATGAATTTATTTTTATGTATATATTAATAAAATAATTTTAATGATATGTTATAGTAACAACAAAGGGGGCTTAAAAATGGAAATTATTCACGAAAGAGCAAAGTTGCGGTTAATGGATAATACTGATGTCGAAACTTTGTTTTCGATTGTAGAAGGAAATCGGGATATTTGGGCGTATTTAATCTCTAAAATGGATAGTGTGCAAGATATGCAACAATACGTTCAAAAAGCGATAAAGGGTTACGGAAGAGGTACTCAAATACCTTTCATAGTCGTAGATCAACAGTCGAATAAAATTGTAGGAAGTACACGTTTATATAATATTTCAGTAGAAGATAAGACAGTTGAGTTAGGGCAAACGTGGTATCATCCGAGTGTGCAACGTACGAGTATAAATACAGAGTGTAAGTATATGCTTCTTCAGTATGCTTTTGAAAAATTGCATATGCTGAGAGTGCAAATTAAGACGGATGCAAGAAATGAAAAAGCACAACGAGCAATTGAAAGGTTAGGCGCAGTAAAAGAGGGTGTGCTTCGAAATGAAAGAAAATTACCGAATGGTTATGTGAGAGATGCGGTGGTGTACAGTATTATCTCGAGTGAATGGCCAAGCGTAAAAGAAAAATTGTTAGAAAAATTAGAGTTGTATAAAGAAAAGTTATAATTCGTGTTTTGAAAGGTATATTGTTCGTGAGATATGAAAAATATACCTTTTTTCTTACAAAATGCTACTTTATTTTAATTCCTTTTGTTTCATCGTTCCCTTCTGAGAAAAAATTCGTTACAATGTAGTTGTATGGTAATAAACTTATAAATTTAAAAAATGTAATGAAAACCGCAAATGAAAATGAATTGATAATCCTCAATTTTAAATGAAAACCCTTTTATACATAAATAACAAGTAAAGTTCCTTCTTTTAAATAAACTCAAACAAAACGATTTGATATAAATGTTTTTTATAGAAGTATGGATGATGTACGGAGGCAATTACAAATGAAAGAAAATAAGAAGAGTAAGAAAAGACGAATCTTTCAAGTATTTTTACTAATGATTTGTTCTGCTATTTTATATGTAAGTTATGCAGCTTACGATATTTGGAGTTATCGTTTTAAAGCAAATGATGACGTGAAAACGGATGCTGGTATCGTACTAGGAGCAGCTTCATGGAACGGAAAACCATCTCCTGTATTTAAAGAAAGAATTAATCATGCGATTTCTTTATATAAGAACGGAAATATTAAAAAGATTATTTTTACAGGTGGTACAAAGTTCGAGGCAGAACTTGAGGAAGCACGTACTGCAAGAGTATATGCAATGAAACAAGGTGTAAAAGAGGAAGATATTTTAATTGAAACTAAATCCCTTTTCACTGAAGAAAATTTAAAAAATGCGAAGCAAGTTGGAATAGAGAACGGCATACAAACATACACGATTGTGAGTGATCCACTTCATATGAAACGCGCAATGAGAATCGCAAAACATATTAATATTGAAGCGTATGCTTCACCAACGCCGACATCAGCATATAAAACGTTAGATACAGAAATACCATTCTTCTTTAAAGAATTATTCTCGTATATTGGATATGTAACCTCTTTGCCGTTAAAAGCATTGAAGGGGGACTAATATAAGAAAAGGATCTAGCCTTAAATAGGCACTTTTCTTATTAGTCAAAAACATTGTATTTTTATCGGAATAGTGAAACAATAGAGAGGTAGCTTCATATAATCATAATGACAAAATGAACGGTTTATGAATCGAGCATAAAGTGAAACTTTAATCAGTGGGTGGGTTTCTCACTGATTATTAGTTGAACCAATCGGGCGTTTACGGGCAGTTGATCTCCTACCTAACTTCCTTTGCTTCACCTGAATTTTTAGGTGGGAGTTTTACTGCCCGCAAATAGCGGGATAAAGGAGATTATAGTATGGCACTCTCATTTGTTGAAACAGAAGAACAGTCTTTAATTATTGAGAAAATAAATAAATTGATTCCGAAGTTCATGGGAAGGGAGCATCAGCTAAGTGAATTAGGATCATTTCCGTATGAAAATATAAATGATTTGAAAGATATCGGATATACGAAATTAACGTTACCGAAGGAATTTGGTGGTAGTGCCATTTCTTTATATGACTTCGTTTTATTTCAAGAGAAAATCGCGGAAGGCTGTGGAGCTACTGCATTATCGATTGGCTGGCATCTTGGCATTGTGAAGGAGCTAGCGGAAAATCGCTCTTGGAATGATGAGATGTTCAAATGGTTTTGCGAAGAAGTACGTAATGGTGCGCTCTTTAACAGGGCAGCAACAGAACCGAAAACAGGGAGTCCGACGCGTGGCGGCAAACCAGAAACAATAGCGGTTCAACAAGGCGAGAAGTGGGTTATAAATGGAAGAAAAACTTTTACAACGATGGCGCCAGTACTTGATTATTTTATTATTTCAGCAAGTATGGAAGGCCGTGAAGAAGTTGGTGAGTTTGTTATTCCAAGAAATACACTCGGTGTATCTATTGAAGAAACGTGGGATAGCGTTGCAATGCGAGGGACTGCTAGCCACGACCTTGTCTTACAAAATGTAGAGATAGACAACCGCTTTTTTACGGATGTAAAAGGCGGGAAAGTGAAACAAAAGGGTATTGGCTGGTTGCTACATATACCAGCATGTTATTTAGGAATTGCACAATCAGCAAGAAATTATGCAGTTCAATTTGCGGAATCATACAAGCCAAATAGTTTAAATCATTCTATTAGTTTATTGCCGAATGTTAGAAAATTAGTTGGAGAGTTAGAACTTGAGCTTATGCAAGCTCGTGTCTTTTTATATCAAATTGCGAAAAAGTACGATGAGGCAGAAGATAAACTATCACTGCAAGCAGAATTAGCAGCTGTGAAATATGCTGTAACAAATGCGGCGATATCTATAGTGGATAAATCGATGCGCATCGTAGGAGCAAAAAGTTTATCAGAAAAAAATCCGCTCCATCGTTACTATTTAAACGTCAGAGCAGGACTGCATAATCCACCGATGGATGATGCAACATTGTCTATGCTGGCGGATGCGGCGTTTCGGTCGTGATTTTTGAAGTTTACATTTTATTGTTTATGGATATTATAGTTGTTTTGAAAGCACGGGTTTGATTAGTAATCAAACCCGTGCTTTTTATGTGTATGAAGTACTTAATGGAGATGTAGGTTTTTAATATAAATGATTATCATGGTGTTGTGATTGTTTCTTGTTGAAAAATTCTTATTGTAATGCCAGTTTGGAGGCTGTATAAACATTTTTCGTATTTAATCCCAAATTAAAGGTCTTTCCAAGTTAACCATTCGCAAATATTGTAAAAATTGACCTGCATGGACCGCATCATGATAGGCAATTCGTAATAGCATATCACCTAAATATCGTTGATAGCCAACATCGCTTCGATCAATAAGTCTTGAATCTAGCTCGGCTATGCTTATTGATTGAACATATTCTATGAAGTCAGTAAAGTGTGATTGTGCCAATTCAATTTCTTTTTTTACACAAGTAATTGGCTCGTCATCATACGGGGTACGTATGTCGTTTATTGAACCGTTGTTTTATATAATCATATGATAGTAAAAAGTTGAGCTCCATACGTGACGAATCATTTCACCAAAGGACATAGCCTCAGGATCAGGCTTCCAATTAAGAAAATTATCGGGAAGAGAATTCCATAATTTTTCTGAGCGCCTTCTCGTTTCTTTTAAATTTAATATACTAAGATCAATTGCATTCATAATACATTCTCCTTTACTATTAAACTTAAAATAATTGTATCAATTTAATAGTTAGGGTATCATCGAAATATGAATGTATATCTGAATATCTCATATATAGCTAAACTAATTGCTGAACCTACAAGAGCAATCATCTTAGATTGTCTAATGAATAATCAGGCACTACCGGCTAGTGAATTGGCTTATATGGCAAAAGTGTCACATCCAACAATTAGTTCGCATCTTTCTAAATTAGTAGAAGGGAATTTACTTACAGTTGAACAACATGGTAGACATCGTTACTATCGACTTGCTAATCAAGAAGTTGCAGAAGTGCTTGAAAAGTTAGGGACAATTGCACCAACAGTTCAAGTTCGCTCTTTAAAACAATCAAGCCAACTAAAACAAATTCGTTATGCTCGAACTTGTTATGATCATCTTGCAGGCAAACTCGGTGTAGAGATAACTGAAAAATTACTAGATAGGCAATTTATAATTTTAGAGGATGGAGAATACATTGTAACGGAACAAGGTAAGAAATGGTTTCTGAATTTTGGAATAAATGTTGATGAGGCAGATACAAAAAGGAGGGTATTTGCAAAACCTTTCCTTGATTGGAGTGAACGGCGTTACCATATTTCTGGTTGGTTAGGGTCTGCAATTGCAAAACTGCTTTTTGAACAGGGATGGATTACGAAAACGGATAAGAACCGAGCTGTCCATCTTACAAAGAAAGGTGTAAAGTTATTGGAAGATCAATTAGGCATTGATATGAAAACTGAGGAAAGAAAAGCTTGAAATTAGAAAAATCCGTCAAAATGAAGGGCTTTTTTCATTATGGTAGGAGTGTACATGAATAATAGGATGTTACCAATAATCGTTGCCAATAAAAAATCTTTCTTTTCATTCTTCTTTTTTAAGTTTTAAAGGAGAAAGCTAGGCTTCTTATTTTTACTAATGTTATAATAAGAAAAAAGCACGAAAAGAGGTCATCTCATGCTAGAGGTTATTGCAACATGTTTAGAAGATGTAAAACGAATTGAAAGCGCTGGCGGGAAGCGGATTGAATTAATTTCATCTTATACAGAAGGTGGTTTAACACCGAGTTATGCTTTTATAAAAAAAGCGGTAGAAGCGGTAAGTATACCAATTCATGTTATGATTCGTCCGCATGCGAAGTCTTTTACATATACGGAAGAAGAAATTGAAATGATGAAAGAAGATATTATAGTTGCGCAGAAGTTAGGAGCAGCTGGTGTAGTATTAGGCGTATTAAACGAACGAAATGAAGTGGATGAAGAGAAATTAGCGGACTTACTATCTGTTGTAGATGGAATAAATGTAACGTACCACCGTGCGATAGATGATATAGAAAATCCAGTAGAAGCAATGAACACTTTAAAGAAGTTTCATAAAGTGACTCACGTTCTAACTTCAGGTGGACAAGGAAATATAGTAGAGAATATTCCGGTGCTTACAGAAATGCAAAAGGTAAGCGATGGTCAAATTCAGCTTGTAGCTGGAGCTGGCGTGACGAAAGAAAATATAAAGCGATTGCTAGATGAAACTGGAATCACGCAGGCGCATGTCGGTACAGCGGTAAGAGAAGGAAAATCATGTTTTTCTGAAATAGATCCTAATTTAGTACAAGAATTAGTTGAAATAATAAAATAAGTGCTTAAGAAAGAGGAGAAACGATGAAGGAAAATACGAAGAAAGAATTATTCTCTTGGGCTAAAACGATAGGTTTTACCCTTGTATTAATTGCTATTATTCGCGGTGTTTTATTTACACCTTCTTTAGTGCAAGGTGAATCAATGATGCCCACTTTAAAAAATAACGAACGAGTTCTAGTGAATAAGATTGGTTATAGTATAAGTGGATTAGATCGCTTTGATATTATCGTCTTCCACGGAAAAGAAGGATACGATTTAGTAAAACGAGTAATTGGTTTGCCAGGAGATACAGTTGAGTATAAAAATGATGTTTTATATGTAAACGGAAAAGCGATGGAAGAACCATATTTAAAAAAGTTTAAAGAAAAAGCAGTAGGCCGTGTATTAACTCCAGACTTTACGTTAGAACAAATCACTGGGAAAACGAAAGTGCCAGAAGGCCAAGTATTTGTTTTAGGGGATAATCGTGAAGTTTCTAAGGATGGTCGCATGTTTGGCTTTATTTCAGAAGATGAAATTGTCGGAAAAGGACAAGCTGTTTTCTGGCCGTTGGAACAAGTAAGAGCGTTATAAAGTGTGGTGAAGTATGGGAGAGATATTCTTCCATACTTTTTTATTTGCTTAAAATCTATTGATTGAATTGAAAGAATATTTTATAATTTTAAATTATATGTTTGTTTCGAAAAACGGAATTTAAGTTCCGTAATTCGGAACGAAAGGGAGATAGAATGAGTATAAATAAAACGGCAGTTAAGACAATGGATATTTTGGAGTTGTTTTATGAGCATGAAGAGCTAAGTTTAACAGAGATGGTTCAGCTTACAAATATGCCGAAAACATCTGTTTATCGTTTAATTGGCTCGTTGGAAGAGATGGAGTTTTTACAAAAAAACGAAAAGGGGAAATATCGTTTAGGGGTCGTATTTTTACGGTTCGGTCAACTTGTTTCACAACGATTATCAGTAAGAAATATAGCAATTCCTTATATGAAAGAACTTAGAGATAGTTTAGGACAGGCAGTTAATTTAATAATTCAGGATGGAAATGACGCAATTTATGTTGAAAAAATGGAAGGTGTTCAGCCGGTACGCGTGTATACGGCGGTTGGAAGAAGAGCACCGCTTTATGCTGGCGCATGTCCAAGAATTTTACTATCGTATTTCTCTGAGGAAGAGAAACGGAGATACATAGAGGAAGTGGATTTAAAACAGTTTGCAGATGGAACAATCGTGGATAAGAAACAATTGTTAGAAGTGTTGCAAATGGCAAAAAAGGAAGGCTACACCATTAGTTATTCTGAGTTAGAAAATCATACAGCCGCGATAGCAGCACCCATTTTCGCGAGCGATGGAACGGTTGTAGCAGGCATTAGTATTTCGGGATTAGCAATTGAGTACAACGAAAGTAACATTTCATATTTTATTGCGAAGGTGAAAGAAACAGCGCATCGCATTTCGAAAGAACTCGGCTTTTTGGCATAGAAAGAGGGAGTAGGATGAAATTTTCTGCGTTAGGGGATCAAGCAATTATTGTTACATTTGGTGAAGAAATTAAGAGGGATATATATGAGAAAGTACAGCGGTTATTTCAAGCACTGCAGCAACATCCGTTTGCAGGAATGATAGAGTGCGTTCCGTCGTTTACTTCATTAGCTGTTTACTACAATGTATACGAAGTATGGAAGGGAAATGAGAGACGTGAAAGGTCACATGATTACGTTCGCCAGTATATAAAGGAGCTGTGTGATTCTTATAAAGAAGAAGTAAAACAGGATGTGAAACATATTTCTATACCAGTGTGCTACGGGGGAGAATATGGACCTGATTTAGAAGAGGTTGCACATTATAAAGGTTTACAAGTAGAAGATGTGATTCGAATACATAGTGAAACTACATATTTTGTATATATGTTAGGTTTTACACCAGGGTTCCCGTATTTAGGAGGACTATCAAAAGAATTAGAAACACCTAGAAAAGAAATACCGCGGTTACAAATCTCACCTGGTTCGGTAGGAATCGGCGGAAATCAAACAGGTATTTATCCACTTGAAACACCGGGTGGATGGAATATTATTGGTCGAACACCAATCTCCTTATTTAATCCGGAAGAAGAAACACCAACCTTTATTCAAAGCGGTATGTATTTACGATTTATCCCAATAACGAAGGAAGAGTACTTATCACTTGAGGGGGCTAAAGAATGGATGTAGAGGTTTTGCATGCAGGAATGTTTACAACAGTCCAAGATTTAGGGCGATCTCATTATCAACAATACGGTGTACCAGTTGGCGGGACTATGGATCAAAGTGCACTTCGGATGATCAATATGTTAGTTGGTAATGAGGAGAATGAAGCGGGACTCGAAATGACGATTATGGGACCTAAATTGTTAATAAAGAAAACGACTTTACTTGCGATTGGCGGAGCAGATATGGAACCGTTATTGAATGGAGAACGTATCCCGTTATGGCGTCCCATTTTAGCGGAAGAAGGTAGTATGCTTTGTTTTGGAAAAGTGAAAAGTGGTTGCAGAGCGTATGTAACTTTTGCGGGTGGTATACATATTGAGCGTACAATGGGAAGCAAAAGTACGTACATACGTGCTGCGATTGGTGGTATAGAAGGAAGAATGCTGAAAAAGGGTGACTACTTCCAAATTGGTGCACAACCAGAAATGGCGAATCGTTTCATTCAAGACTTACAAAAAGATGAGTGTATAAAAACGAAATGGGCAATTAGCAACAGCGTACTACCAAAGTATAAGAAACATCCTAAGCTTCGTGTCATAGCTGACTTTGAATATAATCAATTTACAGAAGAAAGTAGAAAGGCATTTTTTACGAAAGAGTATAAGGTATCTAATTATGCTGACCGTATGGGCTATAGGGTTGAGGGAGAAGTTTTAAATAGGATTGAAGAAAAAGAGATTTTATCGAGTCCTGTTACATTTGGAACCATTCAAGTTCCTAATGGTGGACAGCCGATTATATTAATGGCAGATAGGCAAACGACAGGTGGCTATCCGAGAATGGGAAATATCATTTCAGTAGATTTACCTCTTCTTGCCCAGCTAAAGCCGGGGGACTATGTTTCTTTTGAGAAAATTACGCTTGAAGAAGCGGAACAATTGTACATAGAACAAGAAGTAAATATGAATCTATTAAAGAAATTCATCGCTTTACGAAGCTGAAATTAGGAGGAATACATTGTGACTACAATCGATTTAAACTGTGATTTAGGAGAAAGTTTTGGCGCTTATAAAATGGGGAATGATGATGAGATTCTTCCGTTCGTTTCCTCTATAAACGTTGCTTGCGGTTTTCATGCGGGTGATCCGTCTATTATGCGTCAAACTGTTGAAAAAGCTTTGGAGCATAACGTAGCAATAGGGGCGCATCCTGGATTTCCTGATTTAATTGGATTTGGTAGAAGAAACATGAATGTTTCAGCAAGTGAAGTATACGATTATGTTCTATATCAAACAGGCGCATTAGACGCATTTGTGAAAGCGGCAGGCGGGAAAATGCAGCATGTAAAGCCGCACGGTGCCTTATATAATATGGCGGCGTCTAATCCGGAAATTGCAGATGCAATTGCAAAGGCAATTTATCATATAAATCCAAGTCTATTACTTTATGGATTAGCAAATAGCGAGGCGTTTATACAGGCTGCAGAAAAATACAAAGTAACTCTTGTACAAGAGGCTTTTGCGGATCGTACATATAAGCAAGATGGTACATTAACGAGCCGTACAGAAGAAAATGCGCTTATAAAAGATGAAGACGAAGCGATAAAGCAAGTACTTCAAATGGTGAAAGAAGGCCATGTAAATGCGGTCAATGGAGAGAAAGTAGCAGTTCAGGCGCAAACAATTTGTTTACACGGTGATGGGGAAAAAGCAGTGCAATTTGCAAAAAGAATATACAGAACATTCAAACTTAATGATATTTCTATTTGTGCACCGAAATAAAAAATAGGGGGAAGTGCTGGGATGATTAAATTAATCGGAATACTACTTGTTGCAGTGGGCTTTTTATTTAGATTAAATACACTTTTAGTAGTTATGGTTGCAGGTATTGTTACTGGTATGGTTTCAGGATTAAGTTTTTATGATGTGATCAGCATGTTCGGTAAATTTTTCATAGAAAATAGATATATGTCTATGCCAATTATATTAACTTTACCGGTAATCGGAATTTTAGAGCGTTACGGTTTAAAAGAAAGAGCAGAAGCACTTATAACGAAATCAAAAGGAGCAACAACTGGAAGAGTATTAATGTCATATTTTACGATAAGAGAATCATCAGCAGCACTAGGACTTAATATTGGTGGGCATGCGCAAACAGTAAGGCCGCTCGTTGCACCGATGGCAGAAGGGGCCGCGCAAGGTAAATACGGTAAACTTCCTGAAAAATTAAGAGAAAAGATTAAAGCAAACGCAGCAGCTGCTGAAAATACAGCTTGGTTTTTCGGAGAAGATATTTTCATCGCAACTGGAGCTATTTTATTAATGAAAGGATTCTTCGATTCAGTAGGTATGCATGTCGGAGTATGGGATATGGCACTTTGGGGCATTCCGACAGCAATATCTGCACTTATTGTAAGCTGGATTAGATTTAGAAGGTTTGATAAATATATAGAGAAAACAATGAAGGCAGAAGGAAAAGAAGAGAAGGAGGCAATTTAATATGAACATCATCACAATGGATACAATCTATTATGTATTAGGGATAATCGTTGCTTTTATCGCTGTTCGTATCGCATTCGATCGTGAACATCCAAACAGATTCGGTTCTAGTTTATTTTGGGCATTGTTTGCAGTTACATTTTTATTTGGAAATGTAATTCCTTCGTTTTACGTTGGCTGTATCGTGCTCGCTATGGTCGTTTTAGCCTCGCTAAATAAAGTAACAAAATCAGAGGAAAAAGAAGTTCCAGTACAAGAACGTGTGAAACATGCTGAGAAATTAAAAAATAAAATTTTTATGCCTGCACTATTAATTCCTATTTTTACAATTATCGGTACGTTGACCTTAGGGAAAATTAAATGGGGAAATGTCTCTCTTGTTGATCCAGATAAAGTAACATTATTTGCACTAGCGCTTGGTGCATTACTCGCATTTGTTGCGGCGATGCGTATTACAAAATCAAAAATAACAACACCTGTACAAGAAGGAAGCAGACTATTACAAGCTGTTGGCTGGGCTGTAATTTTACCACAAATGTTAGCAGCACTTGGCGGTATATTCGCGAAGTCTGGCGTTGGACAAGTTGTTTCAGACTTAGTCGGACAAGTGCTACCGACAGAGTATCCGTTCGTTGCCGTTATGGCGTACTGTTTAGGCATGATGCTATTTACAGTCGTAATGGGAAATGCATTCGCAGCGTTTGCTGTTATTACTGGCGGAATTGGCTTACCTTTAATAGTTCAAATGCACGGCGGAAACCCAGCAATTATGGCAGCGCTCGGTATGTTTGCTGGATATTGCGGAACGCTGCTTACACCAATGGCAGCAAACTTTAATATCGTACCTGCGATGCTTTTAGAGCTAAAGGATAAAAATGCGGTTATTAAAGCGCAAGTACCAATTGCTCTTTCAATTTTTATCATAAATATGTTTATTATGTACGGCCTAGTATATCGTTTCTAATTAGGAGGATAAAACTATGAAAACAGTATTATTAACAGGGTTTGATCCGTTCGGCGGAGAAAATATCAATCCAGCTTGGGAAGTAGCAAAAGGTTTGCATGAAAAAACAATTGGAGAATACAAGATAATAAGCAAACAAGTACCAACTGTATTTCATAAATCAATAAGCGTATTAAAAGAGTATATAGAAGAACTAGCGCCGGAAATTATTATATGCATTGGACAAGCTGGGGGCAGACCAGATATTACGATAGAACGTATCGCAATTAATATTGATGATGCAAGAATCGCTGACAATGAAGGGAATCAGCCGGTAGATGTACCGGTTGTAGAAGAAGGAGCCATTGCGTATTGGTCTACACTTCCGATGAAAGCAATCGTAAAAAAACTTCGCGAAGAGGGTATACCGTCATCTGTTTCACAGACGGCAGGCACATTCGTTTGTAATCACTTATTCTATGGACTTATGCATGAACTAGAGAAACATGATAAGAAAATAAAAGGCGGATTCATTCATATTCCGTTTTTACCAGAACAAGCGAGTAATTATCCAGGGCAACCGAGTATGTCACTTTCTACTATTCGTAAGGGGATAGAATTGGCAATCGAAGTAACGACGACAGTTAAGGTAGATATTGTAGAGGTTGGGGGCGCAACGCATTAAGTAAAATGAATTGTACAACACCTCCTGTAAACAACTGGTATAATAAGAATAGGAAAATACATAGAGGTGATTTTTGTGCAACAATTTGAAGAAGTACGTTCAATTTTAGAAAAAGCGAAGAAAATTACAGTATTAACAGGCGCTGGTGCAAGTACGGAAAGTGGTATTCCAGATTTTCGTTCAGCAAATGGATTGTATGCTGATGCGAATGTGGAGATGTACTTATCAAGAGGGTACTATAACCGAAGTCCGAAAGAATTTTGGAAGCATTATAAAGAAATCTTTCAAATTAATACGTTCCATCAATATAAACCAAATCGTGGCCATCGCTTTTTAGCTGAGCTAGAAGAACAAGGGAAAGATATTACGATTTTAACGCAAAATATTGACGGTTTACATCAATTAGGTGGCAGTAAGCATGTCATTGATTTACATGGAACACTTCAAACAGCACATTGTCCAAAATGTAAATCAGGCTATGATTTACAGTATATGATTGATCATGAAGTACCGCGTTGTGAGAAGTGTAATTTTATTTTAAATCCAGATGTTGTTTTATACGGAGATACACTGCCGCAATATCAAAATGCGATGAAACGTTTATATGAAACAGGTGTACTTCTCGTTATGGGAACGTCATTAAAAGTACAACCTGTCGCTTCATTCCCGGAAATCGCAAAGAGGGAAGTAGGAGCAACAACTATTTTAGTAAATGAAGAGTTAACAGGACAGGAATATAACTTTGATTTTGTTTTTCAAAATAAGATTGGTGAGTTTGTTGAAGGGTTATCTTCAATGAAATAAGTTATCGAAAAAACTGAGGTATCTGCCTCAGTTTTTTATTTGAGTAATCACTGTTTTAAGCCATATGAAAACATTTTGATAATGTAGTAACACCATCTCTATAATTTATAAAAATCAATTTGCCCATTTTTTTTTAGAATAATATTCATGTTATTGTGCATTAAGGGAATGGTAATAAATAGGATGTAAAAACAAAAAACTGAAAATTAAATCTTTTATTTCTTTTATAATTAATATAAAATTCTATATATATCATATAAATAAATTTGATACATAATGATTTTGCGTAGAAATGTTAATAGAATGAAGCGAGGGAGCGAAATGAGACAGAAAAAGGAGCAGAAAAAACAATCGAAAAAGAAAAAGACTCATATTCCATTTCGGTTAAATGTACTATTTTTTATTGTCTTTCTTTTATTTTCAGCTATTATAATTCAATTAGGTAAAGTACAAATCATTGATGGAGAAACGTATAGAAATGAAGTAAATAAAAAGGAAGATGTAACGGTAAGCACTCCCGTTCCTAGAGGGAAAATGTTTGATCGGCAAGGTCACGTTATTGTAAATAATAAACCATTGCGAACCGTTACATATACGAAAATGAGAGGAGTAGACTCGAAAGAAGTTTTACAAGTAGCAAGAGATTTAGCCAAACTAATTGAAATGTCGCAAGAGGACATGGATAAGTTAACAGAGACAGATAAGAAAGATTTTTGGATGCAGTTAAATGAAAAGCGGGCAGCGGCGAAAGTAACAAAAGAAGATGAGAGTAAATTTAGAAAGCAAGAAATAGAAGGAAAAGAGTTAGATAAAAAAGTAGAAGAACTGCGCCGGGAAAGAATTACACAAGAAGAACTAAATGAGTTTTCAAAGGAAGATATAGAAGTATTAGTAATTAAAAGCAAAATGAATGCGGGATATAAAATGACGCCGCAAATCGTTAAAAAAGATGTAAGTCAAAATGAATATGCTGTCGTTAGTGAAAGGTTGGCAAGCTTACCAGGGGTAGATACGACAGTAGATTGGGAACGTGAATACCCAAATGATAAAATACTGCGCTCTATACTAGGTAGCGTTTCTAATGAAAATGAAGGATTGCCAAGAGAACAATTAGATTATTATTTAGTTCGTGATTATAATCGAAACGATCGTATTGGTAAAAGTTACATTGAAAAACAATATGAAGATGCACTACATGGAACGAAGGAACAGTCTAAAAATATTATGGATAAAGCAGGGAAGATTGTTCGAACAGAAAAAGTGACTGAAGGAAAAAGTGGAAATAACTTGATGTTAACAGTCGATATGGATTTACAGAAAAGAGTAGAGGGCAGCCTTGAAAAGAATTTACGAGCCTTTCATGCTGCAGAGCCGATGATGGATCGTGCGTTCGTAGTAATGATGAATCCGAAAAACGGTCAAATTTTATCAATGGCAGGAAAGAAAATTGTAAATAAAGATGGCGGTATGCAAATAGAAGATTATGCATTAGGAACGATGACAAGTTCTTATGAGTTAGGGTCAACTGTAAAAGGGGCTACTTTATTAACTGGATATCAAACAGAAGCGATTAAGCCGTATACACACTTCTTTGATACGCCAATGTATTTTAAAGGAAGTTCTAAGCCGAAGAAATCGTGGAAAGAATTTGGGGATATTGATGATTTAAGAGCTTTGCAAGTATCATCGAACGTTTATATGTTTAATACAGCTTTAAAAATGGCAGGCATTAATTATGTTCCAAACAATCCATTAGATATTAAACAAGAAACATTTAATAAAATGCGCTACTATTTTAGACAATTTGGCCTAGGTGTGTCGACTGGTATTGACCTGCCAAATGAATCGATCGGTCAAATAGGTAGAACTGATAACATACCCGGATTTTTACTTGATTACGCGATTGGACAGTATGATACATATACGCCGCTTCAGCTTGCACAATATATTTCAACCATTGCAAATGGCGGTTACCGAATGAAACCACAAATTGTACAAGAAGTTAGAGAGCAACCGAATAGACCAGAGGATGTAGGAAAAGTCGTTCGGTCGATTGAACCAGTTGTATTAAATAGAGTGGATATGGACACTTCGTACATTAATCATGTAAAAGAAGGATTTAGAAGAGTTTTTCAAGAAGCTGACGGAACAGGTACCGGAACGTTTAAAGGTCTACCATATAAACCAGCGGGAAAAACAGGAACAGCTGAGACAGTATATGGTGGAGAAAGTGATATTGGAAGAGATGAGAACAACAACCGAAAAAAATGTTATAATTTAACTCTTGCCGGTTATGCACCATATGATGCGGATCCGGAAGTAGCTTTTTCAGTTGTTGTACCATGGGTGAATGATGATAAATCAGGAATTAATTCTGCGATTGGTAAAGAGATTTTGGATGCGTATTTTGAATTAAAAACAAATAGATCAAATGCAAATTCAATTCCAGTAGAACAACCGAACAAGGCACAGTAAAAATAGTATCACTGCATGGAAACATATTGTGCAGTGATATATTTTTTGAGTTAAAAAGCGCTTTATAAGGTGGGAATGGATATGAAAAAGGAGATTAAGAGAGGCTGGGGAAAGTACATACTATTTATATTGGTGATAGTCATAGGCTACCATTCTTTTACTTTATGTAAGGTGGAAGGGGAATCGATGCAGCCGACTTTATATGAAGAAGACTACGTATTTGTAAATAAAGCGGTAGTACGTCTTTCTAATTTACAACACGGAGAAATTGTCATTATAAAAGAAGAGGATGAATCGAAATATTATGTGAAACGTGTAATAGGGCTTCCTGGTGATGTAATTAACATAACGAACGGAAAGGTATATGTGAACGATAAAAAGCAAGAAGAACCATATACAAACAAAGATTTATTTAACAACACTCAAGTATTTTATAATTTTCAAAAGACAAAAATTCCGCCAAATAAGTTATTTGTAATGGGAGATAACCGCGAAGTAAGTAGAGATAGTCGAAATGGCTTAGGATATATTGAAGAAGATAACATAATAGGCAAGGTGGAATTTGTATATTATCCTTTTTCAAAAATGAAAATGATAGAATAAGTGGGGGATGAGCAAAACCCCACTTATTAAAGTTTCACTTTATTTTCTTTAAAAAACCTTTTGGATTAAATGATATGAAAAATTTATGTTTAGACTCGTCGATTATGAAGTTATTATTTTTAGTTAAAAACTCATCCACAGCTTCCATCGGGCCAGGACCCCAATCGGGAAGAAGCGGATTTCCATTAATGGAGGTATCTTCTACAATCATATAACTGCCAGTAGTGACGATAGATTTATATAGTAATAGTTCTTTGGAGACATGTTCTTTACTATGATCAGAATCTAAAATAACTAAAACCACATCATCAGGTTTGCGCATGCTTACAATTGTTTGGATGGCCTGCACAGAAACAGAAGATGCTGTTAAATACGTAATCCGATTATGTGATGGCCGATTTGGCTGCGGAGTTATATCGATAGTAAGTACGTGACCTTTTCCAATTAAATCTAACATAGAAGCTAAATACAGTGCACTACCACCGTGAAAAGTCCCGCATTCAATAATTAAATCGGGCTTTAATTCATAAATAATTTCTTGATACAAAAAGAGATCAGAGGGAAGTTTACAGATTGGAACTCCAAACCAGTGTGTATCGTTTAACCACACGAGGCTGTTGTAATATTGGTTTAGAAATTCATTGCTTATAATATCGATTTTAAATTCTCCTTTCTAAAAAGGATTCTCTCGTTTGACGTAAAGTGTTTACGCATGAAAGTTGTACTATATATTATGTAGTAAGGAATTGTAAGGCGAGTGTTTTTACTTGAAAATAAGCCAAATAACTCATGTGGAAAATGAAAGGAAATGATCGTATGTACAAATACACAATTTGTTTTATTAGAAAAAGCGATAAAATACTGCTATTAAATAGAAATAAAAAGCCGAATATGGGGATGTGGAATGGTGTTGGAGGAAAAATAGAAGAGAATGAAACGCCATACGAAGGAATAATTAGAGAAACGTTTGAGGAAACGGGTATAGAACTTTCAAGTGTAACGTATAAAGGGACTGTTGGTTTTAAAGGTAAAGATGAGCCCCAGGCTAGTGAAGGAATGTATGTGTTCGTTGCTGATTTTCCAGATGGAATGCAAATGAATACACCATTACGTACGGCTGAAGGATTATTAGAATGGAAAGAAATTGATTGGATATTAGATAGTGATAATAGAGGTGTAGTTAGCAACTTACCAAAATACTTACCGACAGTAATAACAGAAGAAAATAAGTTAAAACATATATTCACGTACGATAACCGGAATATTATTAATTACACAACTGCATGTTTGACAGAAGATGATGCGAACAAGCGATATGAAAAACAACTCATTTCTCAATAGAAGAGGATAGTGAAAAATCACGTTTTGTTCTCATTATATATACGAAGTGATTATATGTTTCAGAAATACAATTTATTGGTCAGAATTGTAATATGTATGATATAACTTTTCTTATGGTGAAAGCGTAGAGAACATACGTAAACGGAACAAAAAAGAGGTGGCTTTGCCGCCTCCTTTTTGTTAGCTGTGAATCGCCTTAATCATAAATCGATGTTGCTTCACATCAAAATATCCTTTTTGTAAGATAATTTCATGTATACGATATAACTCCTCATAATACCTTTCGACAGTAAAATCAGGAATTTGCCACGGAATCGCTTTTAAATAGTAGACGATAGCGCCAATATCATAAAAGCGTTGGAAAGGGAATTCTTCCTTTGCTTCTAAAATAGTAAATCCAGTTTCCTCTAACTCACTACATGCTGCTTCAAGTGACCAACTTGCAAATTCGTTATTTAGCGGTGCGTTAAATTGCTCATTAAGTTCCACACAATCGAGACCACCAACTTGTTGTGTAAGGAAAATCCCATTTTGAGAAAGGATTCTTTTTACTTCAGAAGCAGCATATGATTCATGTTGGTTTAGGATTAGATTAAACTGACCATCTTGAAATGGCAATGCAGTATCATCGTTCACCTCTACAACAGTAACCCCTAAAGGCTCTAATTTCTTTCGAGCAATTGGCACGTTTGGAGCGTAGCCCTCAGTAGCATAAATAGTTGACGGGAACGGTTGTAACATAGATAAAAACTCTCCGCCGCCAGTTCCCATATCTAGCATTGATTTAGCGCGTTGCATAAGCAGTACTGCCGTACGACCATGATAAAGGCTCGCTCTTCATTCGGCCTGTTTCTGAAATGAAAGAAAAATCCCAACCGCTAAAATGTGTATTTGCACTTTCTAATAAAGTTAAAAATAATGGATCACGTTTCATAATTATATCCTCCTATTTTTCAATGAATGATGTGATGAGAAAGGAGAACGGAGAACGGGAGGACCTCTCATGAAAGAGAAGCGGTTTTACGTTTCGTGTTCGAATAGATTCATATAAATTTGCTCCTTGTGAGAATAGTAATTTATATATTCGGGATAATCGAGTGGGAATCCTTTGAGGGTATAAAAGAAGGCAGTTGTTTAATGAAAAAATAAATTGAGTTATCTAATTTTATAGTGTAATTGTTCATCCATACGCATAAAAAAATTATTCTCTCCATAAAATAGTAAAATTATATTGGAGGTTGAATTATGAAAAAATTTAGTGTATTTTCAATAACATTGATGACTTTTGGAATGTTATTATTTGGATTAAATAGGATAATAGATAGCTATTCTGAGCCTATTATCCTATTAGGGTATATTGCTTTTTTAATTGGAGTGGTTCTGAGTATTATAGCGATTGCTAGACGTGAAGATGGAAGATTAAAATTCATATCACTTATCTCTTTCTTTGTTCTCCTGTTTTTCATTACTTGGTTTGAGTCGTTTCAGGTACTACGAATTATTACTTGGCTAAAAAATATCTATTAAAATTTAAATTGTTGGTAAAAATGGGAAACCTTAAATTTAGGTTTCTTTTTATTATATTCGATTATCAATAGTAAAACTTATTAGAGCCATTAATAAAAGAAATAGATATATAAACCGAGTGTAAAAATATTTTAATTCTTTGAAAACATTCAGCGATTTAGTATTCTTTATATATGGAATATTTTGTTTATGCGAAAAGAGGGCAAGGTGCTATATGAAAAGAATGAAAAATGTAATGTTACTATTGTTATGTTTCTTATGTTTAAGTGGGTGTAATTATAAAGATGACGATCAGGTGAAAAAATATGTGAAAAAAAAGCACGGAATTGATGTGATTGTAACACATTGGGGTGCTATAAACGAAGGGAATATGGGGCATACATATCATACTGTTCAAGCAAAAAATAACAAAAATATTCAATTTAGAGTAGAGGTAGATGGCTTCTTATATTCAAGAATAAAAGGTGATGAATATCAATACGGAAAAAAAACATATGAGGAATATAAGAAATTTAAACCAATGCTAGAAGAAATTAAAAAATTAGGTTACGTGGAACCTGAAAATAAAAATGTTTTTCAATATATAGTGGATGATGATATAGAGGAGAAACCAACGGATACGTTATTATTAACTTTAAAAACGAGTGACAAGATTGATTACAGTCAATTTGAATTAAAAGAATTAGATCGTTTATATGCTCTAATCCAATTCATTCAGAAGAGTAATAGAAAGATAACAACACTTGAAATTGAGGATTATAATGGTGAATCTATAGGCTTGCCTTTTCAAAATGTGCAAAAAGCTATAACGAAAGAAGAACTGCTTTTAACAATGAAAAACACAGTAAGCGGTTATTGGACATATTTGGTTCAAACTGAAACAAAAGTAGGCGTAAGGTTAAATGAAATTCAAAATGATCGTTTTGAAATTGAGGATATTACTTGTCCACACCCGAAAGACGGCAATTGTCTAGAGTATGAATTGACATTAGTTTTCAATGACAGTGAGATAAAATATAGAAATGATCCATATGTAATAGATGATTTGAGAAAGGTAGTCACTATTCTTAAAGAAGAACTATATAATAAGGAATTTAACATATATTTAAGGAACAAGGATGGAACAAGTTATTCACTCTGGCTATCATCCGAAAAAATTAAGGCAAGTAATAACATAGAAGAGTTAGTAAAATAATGATATAAAGAAGAAATTTAAAGTACTTTTTATGTTTGTTATTTCTGTATTCAAAAGGAAAACCGCTTATACTTCATTTTTGAAGCATAAGCGGTTTTGTTTAAAATACTCAAAAACAAAAATCTTTTGGTAAAGTACCATTTTTAATAACTGTTCTTAACCCATGTTTTATAATCCAAGGATTAATAGGATGCTGTTTATCACGTAATTGCTGTAACCACTGAAAAACGAGTTCTTTATCTTCTTTCGTAATATCGTTAATATGATTGGCTACAGATTTTTGAACATATTTAGAAGGGTCATTCATTAATGGTTCAAGAAGTTGTAAATTGTACTGAAAATCACCTTTTAGAGCTCCTATTTTTTTAGCCCAAGGAAGCCTTGGTCTTGTACCTTCAGAAACTAATCTCCTAATGTGGCTGTTTTCGTCATGAATCCACTGTTGTAATATGTTTAGTGTATCTTCATGGTATGTTTCAAGAAAGGGCCGAATGGCATATTCAGCAGTATTCCTTTTCGTTATTTCATACATTGCATTAAACGAGATTTTAAAATCGTTAAGCCCATATTTTTCAACGTATTTTGCAACAGGCATGTACATATATCCATTTGTAAATGTGCCTACTTCTGTTGTATTTTCTGGTCCTAATGTTTTCAGTAATATATGTATTGCGGCATTAAAATCTTTTTGTAAAGCATTGTGTAATTCATCTGCAATTACTTCAATACGCTGTTTTAACTCTAAATTTTCAACTTTACAAGCTACAGAATCTACAAAGATGCTTTTAGAGAAACAAGGATCGTGTTTACAAATAGAATCAGCTATTTTTTCTGCTAATTCTTCATTAAATAAAAATTTTAACGGAACATATTTACCCATTTTTTCACCTCGGTGGTCAAATGAAAACAATTTTTATTTTTTAATCGACAATCCATAAACCAAAGTCTCACTCGGAGTCGTAATACTAAAACCTGTCGTCTTATAATCAAGCTTCACTGTATCACCAGTGTAGTCTTTCGTAAATGAATCCATTTGTACGATAAGCTCCGCATCTTCATATACAACATCATCTGCGTTAAATGTATCCCAAATTAAATCGACATCAACGAAAATACTACAGGAGTTTGTCATTGTTCCTCTAATGCGAATGATCTTTTTGTCTTCACGTTCTAATCTATGTATAGCTGCTTTTGCTTCATCAGTAATGCGAATGTTCATTGTATCCCAACCTTTTATTTATATTTCTTCTATTATGGCAAAAACAGGAGCAATAGGGAAGGAAAGAGGTTTGCAACAAAAAACGAGCAAACAAATTTGTTTGCTCGTTTCACTTTATTTTAGTTCACATTTATCAAGTGGAATCACTTTTGTTTTTTTCGTAAATTTATAACCTAACCATAGTACTAAGAAGAGTGGTAAACCGATGTAAGAAACGAGTACACCGTTCCAGTCGATTGACTCACCCATAAATGCCCCGTAGTTTTGTCCTAAAATTACGATGATACAAAGTGTAAATGCAAAGATTGGACCGAAGGGGAACCATTTTGCTCTATATGGTAAGTCATTTAAATCTTTTCCTTGTGCGATATACGCTTTACGGAAACGGTAATGACTAATTGCAATGCCGACCCAAGCGATAAAGCCAGACATTCCTGATGCATTTAATAACCAAATGTATACAACACCGTCACCGAATAAAGAAGCAATGAAAGCAATACTACCGACAATCGATGTTACGATTAATGCGTTAACAGGTACACCGCGGCTATCTAATTTACCAAGAAACTTTGGTGCCTTCCCTTGGCGAGCTAAATCCCAAAGCATACGAGTTGATGCATACATACCAGAGTTACCAGCAGATAGTACTGCCGTTAAAATAACAGCGTTCATAACAGAAGCAGCAAAGGCAACGCCCGCTTTTTCGAAAATAAGTGTAAATGGACTTACTGTTACATCACTTGCAGCAAGACTTTCAGTTGTATAAGGAATTAATAAACCGATAACGAGAATCGCAAGGATATAGAATAAAAGAATACGCCAAAAGATTGAACGAATTGCTTTTGGGATATTACGTTCTGGATCAGATGTTTCACCAGCAGCTACTCCTAATAGTTCAGTACCTTGGAATGAGAAACCAGCTGCCATAAACACACCGATAATTGCCATGATACCGCCGTTAAATGGTGCATCTGCAACAGTGAAGTTTTTGAAGCCAACCGTTTCGCCGCCCATAATTCCAAAAATCATCATGAAACCAACAATTAAAAAGATAATAATCGTAACTACTTTAATAAGTGCGAACCAATATTCAGATTCACCAAACCCTTTAACAGATAAATAGTTTAAAAGGAAAATAATAGCTAAACATAATCCGCTCCAAATAAGAGAAGGGGTATCTGGGAACCAAAATTTCATAATTAATGTTACAGCAGCTAGTTCAGCAGCAATCGTAATTGCCCAGTTATACCAATAGTTCCATCCAAGTGCAAAGCCAAGTGATGGATCAACAAATTTTGTTGCGTACGTGCTAAAAGATCCAGTAACAGGCATGTAAGCTGCGAGTTCAGCTAAGCTTGTCATTAAGAAGTAAACCATAATTCCAATTGCGGCGTATGCAATTAATGCACCACCAGGTCCAGCTGAATGGATGACACCACCGCTGGCAAGAAATAGTCCGGTACCAATTGTACCACCGAGAGAAATCATCGTAAGGTGCCTTGATTTTAGACCGCGTCTTAATTCACCTTTTCCTTGTGTAGTTTCTGTTTTAGAGGTAGCTTGATTTGTTGCGCTATTCATGTTCAACACTCCTTTTCTTGTAGGTTAGGAAGGAGCGGGGGAGAAAAATACAAAAAACCGCCAAAGGAATTTGGCGGAACGTTTCACAAATAACCACCCCATCATACCCTTCCGTTAAGATAGCACCCCACGTTTACACGGTAATTTTGTAAACGTGACAGTTCTGTTCCTTTCGGAGACAGCCCCAGCTCATATTTCCAGAGAAGAAATATAAACTTCGGCAACTTTTCCTTTCAAACGGAGTCGGTGACATTCTCTGTGTCTCGTCCGTCGTACTCTTAAAAGTCGCAACCTCTACCTCATCGGATTGATGAGGATTTATATATTGCTAAGATTTTTAATATATGGCAATTGTAATGACTTTCTGAATATATTGCAAGATATTTTGTTAGGAAAAGTCAAAAAATATCGGTTATTGTATAGGAAACGCTTGCGAAACTCCACCCGAACCTACTATTATGTAGCAATAAGCAAAGAAAAAATTGTTATACAAATGTTTCGCAAAAAATATTGAAAAACCCTCTAAATTAAAAGAAAATTCAGAAAAATATAATTCGACATTCATAATAAAGTCATATTATTTGTTATAATTAGAGTAACGTTTAAGCAAAAAGGGGAAATCAAAATGAAATTAGAAACAGAAAGGCTCTATATAGTGCCGTGTACAGAAGAGAGGATTCAAGTCGCTAACGAGCAAGGATATAATAGCGGTCCGCATATTGTAGGGCATGTAGAGAATGTGAAACAAGATGAGGCTTTATTACCATGGGGGGCGTGGTATGTTCTTCGAAAAGAAGATGATAGCGTTTTAGGTGATATTGGGTTTAAAGGGAAACCAAACGAGAATCAAACAGTAGAAATTGGCTATGGATTCATTGAGAAATATTGGAATCAGGGCTATGCAACAGAAGCTGTAAAAGAACTAATCGATTGGGCTTTCAAAACAGGTGAGGTAGAAACAATAATTGCAGAGACACTTCTAGATAATTATAGTTCGATGCGTGTTTTAGAAAAGTTACATATGAAGAGAGTAAATGCTACAGAAATGATGATTAATTGGAAAATAGAAAAATAAAAAATACCGCTCTAAATTGAGCGGTATTTTTTATAGTTATGGTAGCATTTGCTTCTGATCATTCGGATACTGAGCCGTTGACGTATTAGGACGATTGGAATGATTACGAACAGCAATGAAAATAGAAATAATAACGACAAGACCAACTGCAACGTAAGAAAGTGAAATAATAGTTGGATCCACTTTAAATGTAGTAAGCAGTGTACGAATGTTTGTAAAGATAATAAGACCACCAACTAATACGCCAAGTAAATGAGAAGGAACGATGCGAACTAGCCATGCCGCGATTGGTGCCGCTACGATACCACCGAGCATGAGAGAAAATACCCAAAACCAGCTTACTTGTTCCCAGCCAAGTGAGATGAAGAAGCCGATTGTTGCAGCGAGTGAAACAGGAAATTCACTCGTATCTACAGATCCAATAACTTTTCTAGCTTCATTTCCTCTTGCTAGAAGAACAGGTGTCGTAATCGGCCCCCAACCACCGCCACCAGTTGAATCAACGAATCCAGCGAATAAACCAAGCGGCACAAGTTGTTTTGCAGACATACGCTTATTTGAAGTGACAATTTGTTTTTGAATGATGAATCGTAATAAAATATAAACCCCTAAAGTAAATAAAAATACGGAAATGTACGGTTTAATTACATCACCAGGTAAATTGCTTAAAAAACATGCCCCAACAAATGCGCCGATTGCCCCAGGTAATGTAAGCCTGGAAACTGTATATTTATCAACGTTTCCAAATTTGATATGAGATGCGCCAGAAGCTGCAGTTGTAACGACTTCAGCTAAATGAACCGATGCGGAAGCTACAGCCGGTGCAATACCAAACATTAATAATAGTGAAGTAGACGTTACCCCATACGCCATTCCGAGTGCTCCATCGATCAGTTGAGCGAAAAATCCAATAATAGCAAAGACAATTAATTTCTGCATAAATAATCCCCCTGTAATAATAAATGAAAAAGACACTTTTCCCGTATGAGAAAAGTGCCTTTGGTTTTTCCAATCAGCAATAATTAAATTTGTTTCATTATAATACATATTAATCGTATAAATCAACTAGGTTTTAAAGTTTTTGAATTGAATGAAAGAAAAATAAAATATACAATAAAAGGATGGAGAGAAAGGGGAGAAAGAATATGTTAGCATTTGATCATCTCGTTCACGCAGTGCAATGTACACCGGAGGAAGCGGCAAAACAAATGCAGGAGCTTGGATTTCATACTGTATTAGGCGGAGAGCATACTACTTGGGGTACTTGGAATAGTTTAAGTTATTTTGACTTATCATACATAGAATTTTTAGCAGTTCAGCATGAAGAAAAAGCGAAAGAAGCAGAAAATCCATTAGTACAAGAAACAGTGGTGAAACTACAAAATGGAGAAGGAATGCTACAAATCGCGATCCGAACAGATGCAATTGAGGAGCTAGCAGTTAACTTTAATAAGTACGGCTTACATACGATAGGGCCATTTGAAGGGAAACGCATGAGAAAAGATGGCCGGCTTTTAGAATGGAAAATGTTATTTGTTAAGCAAGAAGAGAACGGACCGAAATTACCTTTCTTTATACAGTGGAATGAAACGGACGAAGAAAGAAGAAACGATTTACGTAACAGTGGGATGATCACTGAACATAAAAACAAAGTGCAACAAATTGAAACGATTCATTACGCAGTAAAAAACGTTCGAGAAACAGTACGGAAATGGAAAAAAGTAATGGGACTATCTACAAGCTCAGTTGTGAAAAATGAAAAATGGAATGCTGAGAGTCAAAGTGTAGTGTTTGGAAATATTCATGTGCAGTTTTGTGAACCGATTGGAGAAGGGCTAGTACTAGAACATTTGAATAAGAATGGCGAATATCCATTTGCAGTAGAGTTTAAAGGTGGAAATAAACGAGAGCATGAAGTGCTAGGTAGTTTGTACATATATTAATAGAGGTGAACGTTGTGGAAGAAATGCTTAGGGAGATAGAGAGAATACTAGAATGGCCTCGTATTGTAAAGTGTACAGCTATTTCAAAAGGTTTCTCACATGAAGAGAAACATAAAATAGAATTAGAAAACAAAGTAACATATTTTGTAAAAGTATGTGATACAGTTCATTTTGAACGTAAACAAGAAGAATATACGTATATGAAACGATTAGAGTCATTACATATTCCAACACCCAAGTTAATTCATTTCATAATAATTGAGAAATTAAATAAATGTGTTCAAGTATTTGAATGGACCCGAGGTATAAATGGTGTAGAAGGTTTAACGAAGTTATCGGTGGAAGAACAGTATAAGGCAGGAAGAAAAGCAGGGGAAGTATTAAAGAGGATTCACTCAATTGAAAGAGAAAGTGCGAGTAATAAATGGGAAACATCTAGATGGAATAAATACGAAAGATACATAGAGGCACTAACAGATTACGAGGTGAATTTTCTGGATTTGAAGCCAGTATTAACCTTTGTAGAAAATCATAAAGATTTATTGGGAAATCGTCCAATAAGATTTTTACATGATGACTTCCATCCAGCAAATAGTATGATTCATAATAAGGAGTTTATCGTTATTGATTTTGGTGGATATGATTTTGGCGATCCAATACACGATTTTTATAATGTAGCGATTTTTACTACAAGAATAAGTAAACCATTTGCGGTTGGACAAGTTCACGGTTATTGCGGAGGCGAACCATCGATTCATTTTTGGAAACTCTATACATTGTACGCCGCGATGACATTCCCAGCGGATATCGTTTGGACGAATCGAAGTACGCCGCATTTAGTAGATGATATGAAGGAAAGATTAAATGGAATTTTAGAAGATCATAATCATTTTTCATCTTATATTCCAAAATGGTATCAATCAAGCGAATTTAATAAATAAAGGAGTAATTTATATGGATAAAATAGCGGTAATTTCAGATATACATGGTAATATTCAAGCATTAGAATCCGTGTTGAATGATATTAAATTAAGAGGAATCGAGCGCATTATTTGTCTTGGAGATTTAGTAGGAAAAGGACCTCATTCCAGTGAAGCAATTGAAATCATTCGTAAAGAATGTGAAGTAGTCGTAATGGGAAACTGGGATGATTTTATTACAAAGCCGACTGAATTTGAAGCATTGAAATGGCATCAAAAACAATTATCGGAAGAACAAAATGACTATTTAAGAAACTTACCATTTTCAATCGAGTTTTATATGAGTGGGAAATTCATTCGTATGTTTCACGCTTCACCGAGAAGTTTATATGAAAGAATTCAACCACACGCTTCAAGAGAAGAACGTATTAGTATGTTCGAAAATAGTGATCTGACGGAAAATATAGAAGGGGAAAGAAAACCAGATGTCGTTTGTTACGGTGACGTTCACCAAGCATTCGTTCAAAATTTCAGAGGGAAAACGTTATGTAATGCCGGTAGTGTAGGAAACCCACTTGAAATAACACAAGCTTCCTATTTAATATTTGAAGGAACTTACAATGAAAAAGAAGCAGCGAGCTTTTCTATTCAACTTGTACGAGTACCGTATGATATTGAATTAGCTATCAGACTAGCAGAAGAACTCGAAATGCCAGAAATTGAAGAATACAAACAAGAATTACGGACTGCTTTATATCGAGGGTTTAAGGGGAAGTAAGCTAATAATATATCAACGATTTTTCAAATATATCTATCATAACTTAAAATATATCAACGATTCGACAAAGGATATCGATTTACCGACAAATAGTGACATGAATTGTTACTTATAATTATATTATGTAAACTAATTATAAAGGGAGATATCATGAACCGAAAACAACGAATCAAAGAAATTGCAGATCATATTGTAAAGCTAAACTTAACCTATCCAACAAGAGTTGGAGTAAGTGGTATTACAGCATCAGGAAAAACAACATTTGCAAACGAACTAGCGGAAGAAATAAAAAAACGAGGATTACCAGTAACACGCGCCAGCATTGATGATTTTCATAATCCAAGAGTGATTCGCTATGCAAAAGGAAAAGAATCTGCAAGAGGGTATTATGAAGATGCACACGATTATACAGCTTTCAAAGAAAGATTATTAATGCCTTTAGGACCTAACGGGAATTTACAGTATGAAACGATTTCTCATAACTTAATAACGGATATGTCTGTACATAATGAGCCGCTATTGGCCACGCAAAATATGATATTCATAGTAGATGGAACGTTTCTATTGAAAAAAGACGTTGCGTATTTATTTGATTACAAAATCTTTGTAGATACAAATTTTGAGATTGCGAGAAAACGTGGTGCTAAGCGGGAAACTGAAGCTTTTGGAAGTTATGAAGAAGCAGAGAAGATATTTTTGAACAGATATCATGCGGCCTGTAAGTTGTATATAGATGAGCATAATCCAAAAGAGTGTGCGAATGTTATATTTAAGAATAGTGATTTAGGAAATCCAGAAGTTATATTTCATGAAAGAGCGTAATACATAATCAGAAATATATGTATAGCCTTTTGTTTATGGTTATAATTAAATTAATTTTATGAAGCAAATAAAAGGGGATAAGACAATAAAAAACGCAAAAAGGGGACAAGAAATATAATGAATGAAGTACTCGAACTAAAAGAAGAACTACTACAAATTAAAAATAACAATTATGCTGTACCAGAAGACGTAGATGCATATCCATATGCGCAATGGATGCTAGATTATATCGGATCACCTGATGCTGAATTACGTGATGATTTAATTTATAGTACGCTTCACACATGGATTACAAATGATGTATTTAGACAAAAAGAGTTAAGAGGATTAATGTTACAAGCAATTAGTCCTGATTATTTATTTTATAAAATTGGTGAAAAGGGAACAGACTCTGTATTTAAACGTGCATTCTCCGTATTAATTCCACCACTTATTTTATCTGTTCATGAAAGAGAACCGTTGTTATCGGAAGAACAATTGTACAGTGTGGCAGAACAAGTGTTGGAATATGTATATTTAGAAGAAGATGTAAGGGGCTACGTAGAAGGAAAAGGCTGGGCACACTCTACTGCACATGCAGCAGATGCGCTTGATGCTTTAGCGCGTACAATCCAAAATCGTGAGTTCTCATATGCAATACTAGCTGCCGTTCGTCAGAAGGTACGCTTACATGACTATGTATACATTCACTTTGAGGATGAGAGATTAGTAGCACCAATTATGTCGTTACGTAACCAAAATCTTTTAACTGAAGAAGAGTGGAGCAACTGGTTACATAGTATAGCAATTGTTGAAGACATCCCGCATCCTCAATATGATATTTTAGTACAAAATATTAGAGCTTTCTTAAGAAGTTTATATTTTAGAGTTTTAGAGACAGAGGGTAGCACAGCCTTTACAGATGATATATTGGAGACTTTGAAAGGGTTGCGTAGGTATTAAAAATACGTTTTTCTAAGAGAAAAGTACATAAAACCACTACCTCCCAACCATACTAATAAATTGTGTTGGAGGTGAGTTTTATGGACAAAAAAGACTTTGAAAAGGTGTATAATGATTATTTACATCAAGGAGAAGAGCAAGCTCAATTTGAAGTAGGCCATGAAGTCAATACAGGAGCAGAACAAATTGTTGCTGTTCGTAAAAATGATGATGGAGATTTAATAGCGTTTAAAACAAGTAGCGGGAGAGAGTTAGATTATATGACTGCTCTTAATGAAGCAAAATCAGGGAAGTTAGCTCATGTGGACGTATTTCATAAGTATGGCAGAGATATTATACGTAGTGAACCGGATGGAATAAAAGAAAATAACTTAGATAATTTACCTTCATTTTAAACGGGTAAACCTCAAGAAGAGAATGTTCATTACGATATTCTCTTCTTTGTTTTGCGAAGTTTTCCTAGCAAATAGACGATTCATTTTTAAAGTGAGATCATACTTTTAAAGAGTGCTCTAAATTTCTCTTTATCTTCTGCTGTAAATGGTTTCGGTCCCTTTGTACGTTTACCACTTTTTCGAACCATTGCACTTAAATATCGTGTTTGTAACAATTGTTCAATGTTATCATTCGTATACTTATAGCCTTTATGGTGTAGAACGATACAGCCTTTTGCTAAAGCGAGCGAAGCAAGACCGTAATCTTGTGTTACGATTAAATCTTCTTTTTTTGCTAACTGCATAATTCGGTAATCAGCAGCATCTGCTCCGGAATCAACATATATTGTTTCCACACCTTTTGGTTGTTCCGCATTAGAATAATGAGAAAAGCTAGTAACGAGGGTTACAGGGATTTCTGCATTCGTAGCTTCAAAAATAATTACATCTTTTACAGGACAAGCATCTGCATCAACGTAAATTTTCATTTTTATCACTCCTATAACTAGGTTCGTGTTGATAATAATGGTAGATTTTTCTTTTGTCAAACGAGAAAGCTTTATCTCACGTTATTTTTCACAAACCAAAATAGCCTCCCGCAAACGAGAAATACCTTCCTCAATTTGATTAATATTCACTTTTCCATAAGATAAACGTATATAACCATCTTTTGCGCCGAAAATACTACCTGGCATAAAAGCAATTTCTTGTTTTAAACTTTGCATAATAAGTTGCTTTTCGTTTATCGGTTCTTTTAATTTTCCCCATATGTATATTCCACCGGTCGGATTTGAAAAAGAGATTTTATCATGAAGTTGCTCGTTTAGAGCGTGGACGATAACGTCTCTTTTTTCTGCTAGTTGTTTTCGTAACGGTACGATATGCGACTGAAATGGTACAGTTTCAAAAAATTGTTGCATAAGCCACTGTGGGAAAATGCTCATACCTAATTCCATTTGGTGCCTTGCGTCGGATAACCTTTCTACTACAGACTGCGGGGCAACGAGCCAACCAACTCGTAAGCCTGGTGCAATCATTTTTGATAAAGAATGTACATAAATGACAGTTCCATTTTCATCAATTGATTTCAAAGTAGGGCAAGGTTGTTTCTTTTCTAGCGTAAGTAAACTAGACGGATCATCTTCCACAATCGCAATTCGTAAGTCTGCACAAAGTGATAATAGTTTTTTTCTACGGTTTGGATGAAGCATCGTCCCCGTAGGGTTTTGGAAATTTGGATTTAAAAAAATCATTTTAATGCGGTGCTTTCTATATAACTCCTGTACATCATCTGGGTTAATGCCGTGTTCATCAACAGGTAATGGGAAAATACGAATACCTGCTGATTGGAATAGAGGCAGGGAATAACAGTGTGAAGGACTTTCGAAAGCAACAGCATCACCTGGATTTAATAAACATTGCACGATAAGGTGAAGTGCTTGCTGTGCGCCAGATGTAATCATAATGGATTGTTCAGTCGCCTCAACTTTTAAATATTCCTTCATATATTTTACGACCGCTTGTCTTAGCGGGAGATAGCCTTGCGGATGATCGTAACTTAATGAATGCGTTAACGGTTGTTCACGTAAAATCGCTTGTAGTTGATTGTGGGGATAAAGATTACAACCGAGCTCTCCGTTTGCAAAATCAATAATATTTTCATTTTGTTGTACTTCTGCCCGAATATGGCGAAGTAGTGGTAAGTTTGGTAAAAAAGTACCACCTTCTACGAAATTTCTCCAGTTCGGCGTTAATGTTGGAGAAACACCCCACATATGTGTACTCACGCGTGTTCCTTTACCAGTCGTACTCTCTACAATTCCCATAGCACGTAGTTCATTATAAGCAGTCGTTACTGTACTTCTGTTTACATTTAACTGCGTAGCTAATTTCCGTTCTGAAGGGAGGAAGCTTCCGGGAGGAAGTTCTCCATATGTAATACGTTTTTCAATAAAGTCAACAACTTGCTGATAAATAGGGATTTTACTGTCACTATCTAGTTTCCATTCCATAAAAAACGCCTCCGTATCTCTTATATACATCAAGTATAGCAAATTGGCTGGGTAAAAAAACAGCCAATTGGACGGTGTTATATCCAGCCAATTTTACTATGCTAAATAGGGAAGGGGAGATTCGGATGAAACGATGGCAAATGGAATGGCTCCTAGTATCAGTTGCATTAGTATGGGGAGCAAATTATACAATAGGAAAGTATGGAGTGGCATTTATGTCATCCATTCAATTTAATAGTTTACGATTTTTAGTAGCATCACCGGTATTATTACTTATCACTTTTATGATGGAACGCTCATTACGTATTGAAAGAAAAGATTGGTTACGATTAGTAGCAGTTGGTATCGTTGGTACAACAATGTATCAAACGATGTTTATGCTATCTGTGAAATATACTTCAGCAACAAACGCCTCATTATTAATTGCAATGTCACCTATTTTTACAGGGATATTAGCAGTATTGCACAAACAAGAACGTTTTTCGATGAAAGTACAAATTGGTTCAATAGTGGCCTTTGTTGGTGCAGCATTCGTTTTATTAACAGGGCATACAGGAGGAGCTACTTACGAATATGCGTGGCTCGGAAACATAATTGGATTAGTCGCAGCGATTGCGTGGGGATGGTACCCAATATTAGCGCAACCTCTTATAACAAAATATTCCGCAATGAGAGTCACATCTTGGTCAACTTTAATTGGAATTGTACCTCTCGTTGTATATTGTTTATTCAACGTAAATACATTAACGTGGCCAGTAGACATGCCAAGCTGGGGGTCTCTAGCATATTCAATCGTCTTCGCGACAATCTTCGGACTTGCAATGTGGTATGTCGGTATTAGTAAAATAGGCTCAACGAAAGTAATGGTTTATATGTATCTTGTACCATTGTTCGCAGTTATCTTCGCGGCAGTAACTATCGGAGAGCAAATCAACATGATGCAACTCGTTGGCGGACTTATAATCTTTATCGGCTTATATGTTGTAAAAAAGGGTGGAATTCAAAAGCCAGCTCTCAATTTGAAAAAAGTAAGTTAACAATAAAAAGGATCTCTTTCATATAGAAGGAGATCCTTTTGGTTTTTGTAATAAAAGCGCTTGTTCAACAGCCCATTTTTGATGATCATGAATGAGAAGCTCTACAGCAAGTAAAGGAGACATCCACCGCAAAACATGATCTTCCTCACAGTTTTCAGTTTGTGTCTGCACCATGTTCGCAATATAAAAAAATCCATCGTTTAAATAATATGTATCTTCTTTTTCCGCATAAAAATATCGCATTGCATTACCGATATATTGATTAGTTTCAATTGCCCATCCTAATTCCTCTAGTAGTTCACGATGTAAGCATTCATCTTTTGTTTCGGTACCTTCCATACCGCCACCAGGTAAAAAATAACGGTCTCCTTTTTGGATAATAGCAATGTTTGAAGAAGTTGAGTTAAAAATAATTGCATAACAACTAGGTCGTAATACATATTGCTCAGTAGGCTTTTTATAACCAAAAATAAGTTTAGATATCATAAAACACGTCACCTCTCTATAAAATACACAAAAGGAATAATAAGGTAAAAATAGAATTGTATAAGTATAATCTTACGAGATTGGAGTGATAACAAAATGATAAATCGAAAGTGTTCGCGCTGTAAAGAAATAACAGGTACATTGCACGGTGGCAAAAAAATTAAGGAAGAATTTCTATGTGAAGACTGTTTGCAAAAAGGAATTGCGAGTGGGGAAATCGAATTATCACAAGTGGAAGAAAAACAAACTTCATATCTTTCTATAAAAATATTAAAAATAATGAGTGTGATTTATTTAATAGCATCAATTTTAATGGCTTTTTCAACTGGTCCATTTATACATAATCTTGGGTTTGATGAAATATCTATTTCGGGATCGGAATTAGGTTTAATAAGTATTGTTATGCTAGGTTCTTTATTCCAGTCTGTTCTTGTATTTTGCGGGATATGGGTATTCATCCTTTTAGTAGAAACAGTCATTAAAATTTATGAAAAAATGAAGTGAGTGAGAGGGAGAAACATATGCGAGTAAGAAACATCCAAGGGGAAGATTATGTAAAGATTTATTCTGTTTTAAATGATTGGTGGGGCGGGAGAGACATGGCTGCCATGTTGCCAAAATTGTTTTTCGTTCACTTTCAAGAAACGAGTTTTATCATTGAAGAAGATGGCGAAACGTTAGGTTTCTTATGCGGATTCTTTTCGCAAACGCATAAAGAGGAAGCGTACGTTCATTTTATTGGAGTAAATCCGAAGTATAGAAGAAGAGGAATCGCATCGACATTGTATTCTTATTTCTTCGATGTAGCTCGTGCAAACAATCGTAAAGTTATAAAAGCAATCACGTCACCGGTTAATAAAAAATCGATACAGTTTCATAGGGAGATTGGCTTTCAAATTGAGGCTGGGGATGATGAGATAGAGGGTGTATCGGTACATACAAATTATGATGGGAATGGCGGTAGTAGAGTTTTATTTTTGAAAAATGTGTAGAAAAATAAGCTTTACCAAAACCCACTGAGTTAAATGTATATGAAAATGTTATCCGTTGCATAAAGAATAGCTGACTTTGTTAGCTTGATAGAAGCTAGTATGATAGTCGAAAGGAATTTCCATAACATAATTTCATCTAAAAAAGAGGGATCTATATGAATTTTGAGAGGGATAGATATTTTTTACAGATGGCATTGGAAGAAGCAGAAAAGGCATTAAAAGAAAACACATATCCAGTAGGAGCAGTTATTGTTGATGGAAATAATAATGTCATTGCAAGAGGAAGGAATAGAGTGCATCCAGAAAAAGACATAACAGCTCACGCAGAGTTAGACGCTATTCGCAATGCAGGGGAAGCAATGTTTGATGCAAAAATAAAAAATGAGAGGTTTACTATTTATAGCACGTTGGAACCGTGCCCAATGTGTACAGGTGGTATTTTATTTGCAAAAATACAGAGAGTAGTCTGGTTACTAAATGATGACTTAGGTTTTGGTGGATATAAAAAGATAAAAAATGCTTTAGTTTTCGAAGGGAAATTTAATAAAATCGACATGGTGGAAGAACCATTTGAAGACTTAAAAACAAGACAAAGAGAACTTATGAGACAATGGGAGCTAAATCCCAATAATATTATTAACTTGCGTAGGGCTATAAAAAAATAGTTATTTCTTTAAATTAAATTAGGATAACGCCACATTACCATCAGCTTAAAAAATATAGTGAAATTATATCGATTTAACAATAAAATATGGAAGAATCTATTACGAATAGAAAGCCGTCCTAAAAGTATTCTAGGATGGTTCTTTTTGTTGTGAGGAGCTAAAAGTATGGAGAGTAAACAAAGTAGAAATGAATACTTACGACGCATTTATAAAGTGCAAGATTATATAGAATCAAACATAAATGATTCACTTTCAATTGAAGAGTTAGCGGATGTAGCAGGATTTTCAAAGTTTCATTTTCATCGGATTTTTAAGGGGATAGTAAACGAGTCATTATCACGGTATGTAAACCGATTGAAGTTAGAAAGGGCAACACATCTACTTACATATCGGACAGATATGACGATTACAGATATTGCGTATCACTTCGGATTCACAGATTCAGCAGTTTTCTCCCGAACATTTAAAAATTATTACGGCGTAAGTCCATCTCAATATCGAAACGACAATAGCAAGAATTGCAAAGACGTAAGGGGAATTCCTCAATACAATGAATGTAAGAAGGTTCGAGGAAATATTGAAATTGTAACAGCAGACAATATAAACGTCGCATACATAAGACATATCGGTACATATGAAGAGTTAACTATAGCTTTTCCGAAAATGATAGAGAAATTATTTCATTACGCAGCTAAGCAAAACTATCATGTATTTGAGGATACGAAAGTATTAACCATTTACCACGATCATCATGAATTTACTGAGGACTATCATTTAAGAACAAGTTTATGTGTAACAATTTCAGATGAATCCACAGTAGAAACGAACGACGTTGGAATAATGGTAATACCTTCTGGAAAGTATGCAGTAGGACATTTTGAAATATGCCAAGATGAATATAAAGGAGCATGGGACTTTATATACGGTGAGTGGCTTCCAAATAGCGGATATAAACCGAGAGATTCGTATCCTTTTGAAGTATATAGAAATGACCCAAAGCAGCATCCAAAGCATAAACATATAGTTGATATATATGTACCTATCGAACCTTTTTAATTATAGGTTAAAGGGGAAGGAATAATGAAAATTGCTGAAAAGTTAGATCAGATTATAAAAGAAGAATATGAAAATATGAATGGTATGTTAGTAGTGCAGAAAGGTAATGTTATTTTTGGAAAATATTATAACGGTTACGGTCCAGATGATGCATTTCACATAGCGTCAGTCACAAAAACGATAATCTCTGCGCTAATTGGGATATGTATAGATAAGGGCTATATAAAAAGCGTTGATCAAAGAGTAATAGAATTTTTCCCGGAGTATAACGTTAATTCATCTGAAATAACAGTACGACATCTGTTGACAATGACAGCTCCACATCCTTTCGTAGACTGGCAGGAGCCGTTAGAAGAACTATGTATGCAACGAGATTGGGTACAGTATACGTTAAATAGGATAGGACAAGGCGGAGAAATTGGGGCTTTTAAATATTCATCTGCAGGAGCTCATATACTATCAGCGATCATAACGAACGCAACAGGAAAAAATGCGCGTGAATTTGCGAATGAATACTTATTTCAGCCACTCGGCATGAGAGAAATTCCAAACTACAATATGAAAGCATTTGGATTTGATGACTTATTCGGAAAAGATGTGAAAGGATGGGTTCACGATCCAAATGGTATTTCGACGGGTGGCTGGGGACTAACGTTAACGGTTAGAGATATGGCGAAGTTTGCACAGATGTATTTGAATGAAGGTATTCATAATGGAAAACAAATACTATCAAAATCATGGATAAAAGAATCGACAGAAATGAACCCAAATCAATATGGTTACTTATGGTGGTTACGAGAAGAAGATGGAATCTTTTCATACTGTGCTATGGGTGATGGGGGGAATATGATTTGTTGTATTCCAGAGAAGGAATTGGTGGTGGTGATGGCTTCTGAAGTTGTGCCAGAAGCAAATGATAGATGGAGATTAATCAAAGAGTATATACTTTTAACAGAGTAATGGTGAGCTTGTAGAAAAATTTAAACGCTCCCCGTAACTTTCCTCAATAAAAAATCGTTAAACATTAGGAAGGGTTATTAATCACGAATGGGGGAGAACTATGAAGATATTAATTCTAGGCGGTACACGATTTTTAGGAAGAGCATTTGTAGATGAGGCTTTACAGAGAGGGCATGAAGTTACGTTATTTAACCGCGGAACAAACAAAGAAGTTTTTCCTGAATTGGAGCAGTTAATCGGTGATAGAAATAACGATGTATCAAGTTTAAAAAATCGAAAGTGGGATGTTGTCATAGACACGTGTGGATTTTCTCCACATCATATTAGGAATGTTGGAGAAGTGCTCAAAGATAATATTGAACACTATGTATTCATCTCAAGCCTTTCCGTATATAAAGATTGGATTCCGCATGACATAAAAGAAGATTATATATTACAGCCCGAACCGACGGATGATCAAATAAAGGCTATAGAGAATGGTGAAGTTTCACCTTATGAGTATTATGGTGCACTGAAAGTATTATGTGAAAAAGAAACAGAGAAGTATTGGCCGGGGCGTGTGTTACATGTAAGAGCAGGTCTTCTTTCAGGAATGTTTGATTATACAGATCGACTTCCATACTGGATTCAGCGTGTAGCAAAGGGTGGGAAAGTATTAGTACCAGGAAGAAAAATTCGTCCCGTGCAATTAGTTGATATAAAAGATGTCGCGAGATGGGGGCTAAATATGGCAGAACATCATAAAGCAGGAACATTTAATATAACAGGTCCGAATGATGAATTGACGATGGAAGAGCTATTAAATACGTGTAAAAAGGTTACGAATAGCGATGCTGAATTTGTTTGGGTAGACGAAGCGTTTATGAGTGAACATAATGTGCAGCCTTGGACAGAAATGCCTTTGTGGATTCCAGAAACTTTCCCATTAGATGGTGAGACGAAGCCGTGGAGAGGCGGGTTTTCTATTTGTATCGAAAGTGCGGTTAATGAAGGGCTTACTTTTAGAAGGATAGAAGAGACAGTTACAGATGTGTATGAGTGGATGGAGAGTACGGAAGAATGGGAATTAAAAGCAGGTATTTCAGGCGAGAGGGAGAAGGAATTGTTAGAAAGATGGTATCAATAAATTTAGCGGAGTTCTTTGAATATGCTTGATTGCACATAAGGAGGAAAAGGTGATGTGGAAAGACACCATTCACAGTATCTCATCAAATTTAAGCTTGAAAAACCCAGCTACGAAGGATGAACTTACTGATATACAAAAATGTTTACATGTGGAGTTACCGAATGATTTATATCAATTATTACAGGAAACAAACGGTATAGAAGGTGAATACGGTGACTTTATATGGTCTGCTTCAAAAATTAAAACTGAAAATATGAGTATGAGAAATATAGTTGATTTTAAGGATTTATACATGCCTTTTGACTGTTTATTATTTTTTGCTGATGGGGGAAATGGTGATTTGTTTGGCTATTCCATTTTGAATGGAAAAGTACAAAGAGATGACATATATGTATGGAACCATGAAAATGATAGTAGAACGTGGGTTGCTCCTTCTTTAAAGACTTTTATGGAGTGGTGGGAGAGTGGAAAGATGATAATTTAAATATAGTATCAAAAAAAGTGCCTTGTTACTAAAGAAACAAGGCACTTTTTCACGAATAATTAATCTACCACTCAATCGGTTCTTCCCCATACATCTCCCATAGCCTAGGAAACATCTTTTTTAAACCTTCTTCATCGTCTTCATCCCAATCTAACTCGATATCAACTTCCTCAAACTCTTCATTTGTTAAGACATGGTATAGTGTAAAGTATGTATCATCTTCATCCCCAGTCTTCTCCATGTAAACTTCTTGCCCGAAATATAGAGTAAGTTCTTCAATCTCTGGGACGTCATACTCACTCAAATTTTCTAATACAGGAATTAATCGTTCTGGATCTTCAATACAAGCTTCGTATGTCTCTTTTCCTTGATATAATAACCATCCGCGGAAGTAATCGAAAGTATCATCTGAACAGCCACCCATAATAATATAGGCTGCTGCCCATAAACGGGAGGTATAGGAGTCTTTCAAAAGGCGATGCATATGCGTATCAAAAGCTACAATTTCATGTACTGTACGTTTAGCAAGGTGAGAAGTAAGCCATTCTATTTGTTCTTCTTGGTCCTCACCTTTCGTTTTTGCACGATGAAGTAGCTCCCAAAATTCTTCTTCGGTTATCGTTTTTTCTTTTATGTAATCTTCCCCAGGCAACGGGTCTGTATATCCTTTTTTACGTTTGGAAGCAACTAGTTTATTAGCTTCTTTCATACATTCTTCTTCTGTTTCAAACTCTTTCGCTTTCACACTGCCAGCTGTGCCAATTTTTCCGTAAAACACAACATAGTCTTTTTCTTTCACAACGATTTTCCAAAACTTATTTGATTTCTCAGTTTGCTGGATTAATAACGTTTCCATCCGTACCCCCATAATGTTTTCTAGTGTGCAATATGATTGTAACATATGTATATACACTTGTAATGATGAAAAATAATAGTTTAGAAAATTCAAAAATCATTGAATGGAGTGGATAAATTTAGTAACCTTATTTGTACAGTAATTACATAATTGTTTTGTAATAATTCGATATTTATATAAGGGGGCGTTACGGATGGATCTTACGTTTAAAGTTGAGGAAACATGTTTTAATTACCGCGTTGGAGCAATTTGTAAACATGATAATAAAATACTCATTCTGCAAGGTGACGGTGAAGATTTTTGGTATGTACCCGGCGGTAGAGTAAAAATGCTAGAGAATAGTGAAGATGCATTAAAACGAGAGCTTGCGGAAGAGATAGGTGTTCCTATTAAAAGGAAAAGGTTAATATGGTCAGTAGAAAATTTCTTTACACTTTCTGAGCGAAAGTTTCATGAAATTAGTTTTTATTATGAAGTAGAGCTACATGAGTTACCTGCGAGTGGAGCGGATCAATATATTTTGGAAGAAGAGGGTAGAACGTATTTGTTTAGATGGGTGCCAGTAGAAGAACTGCATACATATAACTTACAGCCTGCATTTATAAAAGAGAAAGTAAAGGATGTATCAGTTCACACAGAACATATCGTATTACAAAAGTAAATGTATTCGGAGGGGAAAATGGTGAAGGGAACTAAAAAAGAGGTACATATAAATGACAAAGTAATTTATTACACACATATCGAAAAAGGTTCTAGTACCGTTTGCTTTATGTTTTCAGGTTCAGGATACAATTATGATAAGCCGTTATTTTATTACGCGAGGATGTTAATGCTTGAACATAAAATAGATGTTGTACATATTCATTATTCTTATGATGGACAATTAATGAATAAACCAATGGAAGAAGTAACGAAAGTAATGATGGATGATATTAATCCGGTAATAAATGAAGTATTAAAAGATGAGCAATACAACGAGACTATGTTTTTAGGGAAGTCACTCGGAACAATTCCGATTGCAAATGATTTAATGAGGAGAGAAGAATTCGCGCAGTCAAAAATGATACTATTTACACCTTTACTGACGTTTGATACAATTTTTGATTCTATCTTACATAGTCGACACGAAGGGTTTTTAGTTATTGGGGATAAAGATCATCAATACAATGCAGATCAAGTTGATCAGTTACATAAAACAAATTTACAGATTGAAGTTGTCAAAAATGCAAATCATTCTGTAAATGTTGGAGAATATGAAACAGAAAGTTCAATTGAGGCTATAGCGAAAATAATAGGAAAACTTAAAGAAGTTGTTAGGACAAACTAACCTATTAATACATGCAAAAGAGGTGCGAATTGCACCTCTTTTACTTTAATAAGCCTTCAAAACATGAAGTAAATAATCCTTACGATTCAGCGGATTATAATCAACACGTTTTCGAGTAGGGAAGGGAGCCATAAGTTTTGTGAAACCAGCTGGCTTCGTTGTAAATATGCCTTCTCCTTCTGTAAATGAATGTAGTATTCGTTTGAAACTCTCTGTTTTCGCAACAGGTAATGATCCTGTTAACTGATAAGAATTGTTATTGAATATAGGCTCTGCAAAAGTTGCTGGAACGGCAGCGAGCTTATACATTGCGGTACTAATTGCTTGCTCCGGTACAGTTAATTCAAACGCATTAACTGGTTCATATACATCTGTTGCAGCTTGTTTTAAAGCATCCATTAAAACGAGCGGTGTTAAGTTTCTAAAGTCACTCGCTGTTGTAACAGGACTAGCATAACCAGTATGTGTTAACGTGACGATAATATCTGTAACTTCCCACCCATATAATCCTTGTTTTAACGTTTGAAATACCGTATCTTCAATCGCTTTATGAAATGCTAAAGGTAGTGAGCCGAGCTCAACACCTAATTTATATGTTATACCGCAATTAAGTTCACCACGTTCAACTTTGAATCCGATTGTTGCGTAAAATGGATTCTCTTTTTCACCCATTACTTCAACAGAATTGCCTACGCCAATTGGTTTCTCGATACATACAACTCGCGTATTTGAAAAATTAACCTGCAAATTATATTTCTCATAAAGTGTTGTTTCAATTACTTCTTTTTGTACCTCACCGAAAAGGCGAATATATAGTTCATTATGAACATCGTCTTTCCAAACTTTAATGAGCGGATCTTCTTCACATAGTTCCATAAGAACAGCGTATAAATTATGAATTTGCTCTTTAGGTACCGCATCAATGGCAGCTTCCATTTGTGGTTCGGCAAAGTGAATATCTTTTATATAATCTGTACGTTCACCGATAATATCACCAATTTTAATATCATTCAGCCCCCACACTTTACAAAACTCACCGCTAGGAACGGTAGAAGTTTGAACGGTATCTCCATTATGAAATAGGCACATTTTTTTTATCTTTTCTTTATGGAATAGAGACTTACTGCGCTGTATATTAACATATTTTCTAACATGTAAGCTACCTGAAAAAACTCTTATATACGCAACCTTTTCTCCAGAAGGTTCACGTTCAATTTTAAAAACAATACCGGATAATAGTTCCTCTTGTGCCGATGTAAGAGCTGGCATTAGGGCCGGTAGTTTTTCAAGTAGTTCAGTTACTCCTATACCTGTCATTGCTGAACCGAAAAAGATTGGATACACATTTGCTTGCTGTATTTGCTGTTCTAGTTTTTCTCTTAATAGTGCGTCCGGTATTATTTCGTTATTTACATATGATTCAAGTAACGATTCATTAAATGGTGCTAACAGTTCCATACAATCGTCATATGATTTGTATTCAATGATCCGGGCTTCTTTCGTTCCTTCGTTTAGAACAGAATAGAAGGGGAATGCTTCATTTGAAAGAACCTCTTTTATTTGTTTCATAACTTTTTCATTGTTTGCGCCACTACGATCAATTTTATTAACGAATAAAATAGTCGGTATGTTTAGTTTCTGTAATGTTCGCATTAAAATTTTTGTTTGTGCTTGCACACCTTCAACGGCAGAGATAACTAAAATCGCACCGTCTAGAACGCGGAATGATCGCTCCACTTCAGCGATAAAATCAGCGTGTCCAGGTGTATCAATGACATTTACTTTTACAGCATCAATAAAGAAAGAAACGACAGATGCTTTAATCGTAATTCCGCGTTGTCTTTCTAATTCCATTGAGTCAGTTTGTGTATTACCACTATCTACTCGGCCAATTTCTTTAATCACATTCGTTTCATAAAGAATACGCTCAGTCAAACTCGTCTTGCCAGCGTCTACGTGCGCGACAATCCCTATATTTATTGTTGTCATTTGTGAATATCCTCATTTCATTTTCCTTTTTCAATTCCTCATTTCTATTTGTATATTGCCACATTATCAATCACTCTCCAGTTCTTTAAATTAGTATTATTATAGTGCAATTAACATTATTTGTAACGCTACAAAGCGCCTTAATTTGGAAAAAATAAAATGAAAACAAAATGCTTGCATTCTAAATCGATATAGATTATATTAATTGACATATCAACTATTGATACATCAAATGTTTTTATTTTGATTGTAAAGGAGGGTTAATTTGACAAGTTCATGCTCAAAAGAAGCGATTATTTTATATAAATTACACTTTCTAAATAAAGAAGTAAGTTCGAAATTTGAAGGGTGTACGGGTATGAGCCAGTCTCGATTAGAGCTTATACTTCAGTTATATGAAGTAGGTGAAATTAGTCAAAAAGCACTTCAACAAGAAGTGAATATTGATAATGCTGCGATAACAAGGCATTTAAAGCAGCTTGAGGCCAATGAAATGATTGTAAGACGTAAAAATCCAGATGATAACAGAATTACGTTAGTTTCTCTTACTGAAGAGGGACGAAATAAAATTCAAGCATTTCAAGAGGAAAAAGAACGTTTTGCAGCATCTGCATTTAAAGGATTAAGTGAGGAAGAACGCGATAATCTTTTAAATATGTTAAATCACATTCAAGAAAATATAAAAGAATTATAAAAAAGGGAGAATACAACTATGACTAACTCAGTAAAAACAAATGATTTTAACGAAATTTTAACAGGACGTCGTTCAATTCGTAAGTACGACCCTTCAGTGAAAATTAGCAAAGAAGAAATGACAGAAATTCTTACAGAAGCAACACTTGCACCATCTTCAGTAAACATGCAACCATGGAGATTCGTAGTGATTGCAAGTGACGAAGCGAAAGCAACACTTGCGCCACTTGCAAAATTCAATCAATCTCAAGTAGAAACATCTTCAGCAATGATCGCTTTATTTGGTGACTTAAACAACTTTGATAACGCAGAAGAAATTTATGGTACAGCAGTAGAGCGTGGACTTATGCCAGCAGAAGTAAAAGAAGATCAAATGAAAAAACTTTCAGCTTACTTCTCTATGGTTACACCAGAAGTAATGAAAGATACAGTATTAATTGACGGTGGTCTTGTAGCGATGCAATTTATGCTAGCAGCTCGTGCGCACGGTTATGACACTTGTCCAATTGGTGGATTTGAAAAAGACCAAATCGCAGAAGCGTTTGGACTAGATAAAGAACGCTACGTACCAGTAATGCTAATTTCAATCGGGAAAGCTGCTGACAGTGGTTACCAATCAGTACGTCTTCCAATTGACAAAGTTGCTGAGTGGAAGTAATCTAATTAGGTCATAGAAATATATGGAATATGAAAGGGGAAACACCATGATTATTATTCACGCAATATTTCAAGTAGACCCAGCAAAACAACAAGCATTTTTAGAAGAAATTCAGCCACTCATTCATGGTTCAAGAGAAGAAAGTGGAAATGTATCTTATGACTTATATAAAGATACAGAAAAAGAAAGTGTTTATACGATGGTAGAAGTATGGAAAGATGAAGCAGCAGTTGCGAGCCATAATACGAGTGAACACTTCACATCTTTCGTTAGTAAAGCAGCACAATTTTTAACTGCTCCGCTTAATATAAAAGCTTATAATGGAGAATTAGTAAAATAATAAGGTAGAAAAAGATGACTTTAGCATATGGCTGAAGTCATCTTTTTTGTATAAGTAGAATCCATTTTGGACTCAGTTATGTTGATAGATAAGCGTTGCTCGCATCCTCAGTAACAGTGCTGAATTGTATGTTAAATTCGAACATTCGGTTTATTGGGATATTTTTCCGTGGTATAATTTTCTTGTAAATAAAAGGTAGAGGGGAGTAAGTAATGGGAGAATTTCAAAGTAATTTGCATACGGCAACGCAACTTGCAACGAAAATGAGAAATGCTTCAGATAGAATGCAAAGTGCTACTAGTCGCTCTATAAATAAGGCAACGCGTACGACACTATCTGTGAACTTCCAAGCACAAGAGGCAAATCAACAAAATTTACAGATCACGAAACAATTTTGTACTGCTTTTCAACAAACAATTGATAATATCCATTCCGTAGCAAATGAATTTGAGAAAATGGATACAGGACTTCAAAAGACTTTTCAATAATGTAACAACCTACGTAAAGGGGAAAAGGTAGGGGGAAAAGATGAGTCAAGAAATTGAAACGAGAATCAATCAATGTAATCAAAAATTACGAATTATATTTGAAGAACAAAATGAAAACCGAATCGCGCTGCAAAATCAAGAACGAGCTGAGGCTAGTTTTCATGAATGGAAAAATAGAAGTAATCGTTTATTTAACCGAATACTAGAAACTTGGCACGGCGACAAAGAAGTGTTTCACCTTTTTACGAATATGCGGCAAGAAATCGGACAGTATGAAAGAAAACTTACATTCGAATTAGAAAATGAAAAAGAGACGTTGCTTAAAGAAAAACGGCATCTCAGTGAGAAAGAAAACGACCTTTCCTATGAACAGCAGCAACTACAAAGGGAGGCCAATACATGAGTTTAAACATGTATTTGGGAGAAGTACAAAGTCAAACTCAAAGTATGAACGCTATATGTAATGCTACGATTCAAAGTATGGAACAAGTCATTCAATCTATTGATGCCTTTGCGATAGACACAGTATTACAAGGACAAACATACAGTAGTGCAAAATCCTACCTTGTCCAAACATTTCGGCCATTAGCGCAAGGAATTATATGCTTATGTGAAGAATTAATTCGCCAAAACGAAGCATTTCCAAATGAGTTCCAAGCGAAAGTTGCTTCGACAGATGTGATTGAACAAGAAATAAGAGAACAAATAAGGGGAATTAATCAATCGATTACAAGTATAGAAGCAATAGAAGTACTTACACCAATGCCCGGAGTAGGTGCAATTGTAACGGTATTAGGTGCAATGAGAAAAAAACTGGAAGAAAAACTAGAGCATTTATATGAATTCAATCATTCATCCAGCAACAACTACAGCACCGCTCTCCAATTAGCAGCTAGCATCACAGCCGGACTCGCTGAAGTGCAAAGTGGGAAAGGATTTAGCCCTGTGAGTGGGACGTTTAGTATACAAGGATTGAATATGGATTGGGTGAGTTCGATTCAGGGGATTATAGAAGAAACAGCTCGAAAAAACGAGATGAAAGAAATTACTTTGCAAAAACAAGAAATGAACTTACAAGAACAGGAAGACAATAGATCATGGCATGAAAAAACAGCCATTTATGCGCAATCATTTTTGCATGGAGTTATCGAATTTTTTCAAGGTGCTGGTGATGCAGCACTAGAAAACTTTGTTGGACTACAACCACATGAGAATGATAAATTAGAAAGTAAGACAACTTACCAAGCTGGAAGGTTGGCTGGAAATGTTATATCAATAGCCGGGTCCATTGTAGAAATGTTTGAAGCTATTTCGCTCATAGGTGGATCTAATTTCTTAACTATCGTCGCAGAAGTAGGAACTGGTGGGTTAGCATCACCAATTGTTATTCCATTAGATATAGCAGCAACAGCTGCTGGGGCTAGTCTTTTTGCGCATGGTGGATTTGTATGGGATAAATCGATTCAAAATGCTAAGGATACTATTCAAAAATTCGAGTCTTCTGGTGGAGGAGTTAAGGGGACTAATAATGCTGGTAAGAGCCTGAGTAAACCTAAGACAATAAATAATGTACAACAAGCTAAAATAAAGCAAAAAGAAATTATAAACGAAGTAGAAAATGGTAACGTTAAACTTAAAACTAATAAACAAAAAGGTAATTATGGAGAAATGAAAATGGATGTTCATTTCGAAAGTAAAGGTTTTGATAGAATTAGTAACGATAGAGTAACGAGTTTAGATGATAAAATAGTTAAAGGAATAGACGGGGTTTATTATAATCAGGGCCCACCTCCGAAATATATAATCGGCGAAGCTAAATATGGTGGTGCTAAACTAAGTAAAACTAAAGATGGAAGACAGATGAGCGATACTTGGGTAGAGGGAAAGATTAGGCTAGAGAAAGCAGTAGGAAAAGATGCTGCTGATGATATTTTGTTAGAGGGATATGATAAGATACTAGTTAATATTAAAGAAGACGGCTCTATTATAACCAAAAAGTTAGATGATGCAAGAACTATAAAAAAATAAGAAGGGTTGTTTAGAAATGCTAAGGGATACACTTAAAGACAAAGAATATTTTTTGGAGTATATTTCTGAAGAAGAAGGTAGAATAAATAAATTTGAAACAAAATTACGCAATAATGAAGTGCGAGAAGATAGGATTTTAAATGTGAGAAAGAAGGTATATGATTTAGAATATCAAATTTTAATAGCCAAATATTCTATGGGGGAACCAATAGAATCCTTGATAGACGACTATAAATTAATAGCCGGAAAAATGGAGGAATTTTGGGATATTAATCTTTATGAAGATATGTTGTGGATGCTTTCTATAGGTATTATGCTGGAGATTGATAAAAATACATTTGATATTCTTGCAAAATTAGTAGAAAAGCATAAGGTGAATGATTTTTTATATAATTTTATCATTCATTATAGAAATGAAGAAGTGAACTATCAAAACAGTAATTGGTTATTTGAAAAGCCATTTAAAAGTCTAATTAATGTCATGATGTGTAATGATAATACAAAATCTTGTGAATTCATGAAAGAATACTTGTTAGAGCGATGGTATGTGGGGCATAATGATATGGGATGGTATGAATGCCATAAACACCAGGAAAAATTATATTTTGGTTATTGGAGTTTTGAAAGTGGAGCAATCGCAAAGATTTTAAAATTAGATGATTCAAGTTTAAAAAATACTTTATATTACCCTTATGATATGGTGCATTATCAAGAAAAATAAATGTAAGAATCCACAGTGATAAATTTTTTACACTGTGGATTTTTAAGTTTGTGTTAAAGTACCTATTAAGGGTGCGGCTAACGGTAAACCTAGCAGTAACAAAAATACAAATGTAGACAATTTTGATGCAAAAACAGCTACAAATAAGCAAAAAGGGAATTATGGTGAAATAAAATCTAGTGACAATTTATTGAATAATCAAAGTTTAAAAGAAGCTGGATTTGATTTAAAGCCAGTCGGAAAAAGTGCACCATCAGGCATAAATGATAAAATAGTAAAAGGGATTGATGGATTATATGAAAATGCAAATCCAAATTCAAATATTAAATATGTTATTGATGAAGCAAAGTTTGGTAGTTCACAATTAGGAAAAACTAAAGATGGACCACAAATGTCAGATGGTTGGTTGACAGGTGTGAATACTGAAAAAAGTAGAATATTGAAAGCTGTTGATGGAGATAACAAATTAGCAGATAAGATTACAAAAGCGTTGGAGAGAGATAAGGTAGAAAGAGTATTATCAAAAGTCGATAGTAGCGGAAAGGTTAAAACATTTAAGATAGATGCAAAGGGTAACATCGTTGGAGAATGGCCATAATTTAGAAGCGAGGAGGAATTGAATGGTATGAGAGATTATTTATGTATAGAAGAAAAGTGTAGAGAAGGAATTGAATATCATAAAGAGTTTATAGAGGAAAATAGAGAAGATATTAAAAGTTTAGAAGAAGATACTAAAAATGGAATTCAAAGATATTCTAAAGATAATAAGAGTATTATAGAAGGGACATATCTAGCCAATTTTAGATATGAGATGGAGGATATTAGGGCAAAGTATTCTTTAGGGGAAGATGTTAGTGTAATAGAAAAAGATTTTCATAATGCAATTTATGATTTAGAGAATACAGGAAGTAGGGAAATTGGATATTTAAGTCTGATTTGGATGATTTCCTTAGGAATTTTGTTAGAAACGGATAAAAAGAATATAGAAAGATTAAAAAAGATAGTTGATACAAAAAATATGAATGACGCAGTAATTGATTTCCTCTTATGCGCTAGTGATATTGGATACACAAACATGACGAACAGATATTATAAAGAAAATCCATATGCAAAAACGAGAGAGATTATAGAACTTGCACAAACAGATAAAAAAGAAGCATCTAAAAGATTACAAACGTACATGGAGAAAGAATGGTTTAAAGGCCATTATGATTATGAATGGAAAAATGCGCATAAAGAACCTGGATATGTAGGGTATTGGAGCTTTGAGACAGCTGCAATAGTAAAGATACTCGGACTTGATGATACAAGTTTAAAAGATAATAATCATTATCCATATGATTTGGCACATTATAAAAATGAAATGAAATTCAAGCATATAGACCTAAGTGAATATCACTATGAAGATGAGACAGAAGAAATCGAGGATATAGTAGAAGGAATTGAACATAATCCTGCATTGGAAAATATTATTCCGCCAAAATGGCATTCATTGGTCAATGAATTGATTCATGACTATGAGAATATGGATGATAGTAGTTTTTATGAAAAATACAAAAAAACGATAGGAATAGGTCAAGTGTGGTTCTTACCACAAGAGTATGAAGAAGAAAATGAGCAAAAAAATCTATTAGGAAGTTTAATTGTGTTTGCCCTGACGGTAAGAGATTATATATTACAACTGGACTATAAAGACGATTTAGAAGACTACATTGATAATCTTAAAAATTTCTGGAATGTTTCAGAAACAAAGTTAGTTCAATTTATATTAGAAAATGATCAAAATTATTATGCATGGGTACCAAAAGAAGCAAGCATCCCAAATATGTATGAAGTGAAGATTGAGAGTGTCGATGTAGAGGAAGTTCTATAACGAACAAATCGAAATGGTTTTTATTATATGTAATATTAGAATGCATTTTACTAGTTAATTGAAAACAATGCATGCGTGGCAGAAAAAAGGATGTATTGTTACTAAAAATTAGAGGGAAAGAAGGCTGTTGGATTGAGTTAAGCACCTCATTGTCAATATACGACAATAGGTGCTTTTTTGCGTGCAATGAAGAAAAAATAAAAGATTCATTTTCACTCTATTTCATCTTCGAATTACATGTTATAATTTGGAAAAAGTATATTCTTAATTTTTAGATAATTAAAAGGTGGTAGATACTATATGAGTACATTAAAGAAAATTACTAATAATATTTCGAAGGTTATTATAGGAAAAGACGAATCGATAGAACTAGCAGCCATTGCTCTAATAGCAAGAGGACACATTTTATTAGAGGATGTACCTGGGACAGGAAAAACAACATTAGCGAAAAGTTTGGCTAAAAGTGTGGACGCCAAATTTCAAAGAATACAATTTACAGCGGATACTTTGCCTGGAGATGTTATTGGCCTTGAATATTTTGATGTGAAGGAATCGGATTTTAAAACGAGGTTAGGACCCATTTTTGCAAATATCGTATTAGTGGATGAAATTAATCGAGCTGTACCGAGAACACAATCTTCGTTACTTGAGGTTATGGAAGAGCGTACTGTTACAATTGCGAAACAGACACATTCATTACCAGAACCTTTTTTAGTTATAGCAACGCAAAATCCACTCGAATCAGCGGGCACATTTCCTTTACCAGATGCTCAATTAGACCGATTTTTACTTACGATTCGCCAAGGTTATCCTACGAGAGAAGCTGAAAAGGAAATGATGAATCGGTTTCAAATGAATGATCCGTTAGAAACATTACACTCTATTATTTCAAGTGAAGAAATTATTACGATGCAAAAGCGTGCAAGAGAAGTGTTAGTAGGGAATGATGTGCAAGATTATCTTCTTGAAATTATTGAAGCAACTCGTAACCATGAGTTAATTGAAATTGGTGTAAGCCCTCGGGGAACGTTGGCATTTATGAGAGCGATTCAAGCACGGGCAATATTAAATGAAAGAGATTACTGTACGCCAGATGATATTAAGACGCTCGCTGCATCAGTTTGTGCTCATCGTTTAACGTTAACGATTGAGGGAGAGATGAAAACGACGAAAGAACAAATTATGAAAGAAATTCTTCATACGATTAGTGTGCCAGTGGAGAATGTACGATGAATCAACAGCTTGTGTATACACCTTTAGCGGAGCCTTTCGTAATGGGGGTTATGTCAGTTGTAGCCGTTATTTTAAGTGTATTTTCAAGTAATCTACTGTTTTTATCTCTCGTATTTTTATATGTAATTTTAATAGGTGCTATGCATGTATATATACGTAAAGTATCTCGTGTTGAATGGGAATACAGTCAAGGGAATTCGAATGTTTTTATAGGTGAAACGAATATGTGCAAAATGAAAATTTCAAACAAGTCGATATTTCCTATTCTTAATATCGTATTTCGATTTAAATGTGAAAATAAGCTAACTTGGAATCATGATGAAATAAACAAAAATCATAGTACAGGTTCAAATTATTATATGAATTTTAATTTAAAAGGAAGGGAGTCAGTTTCATTTGATTTGCAAGCTGTAGCGTTAAAAAGAGGCATCGCGAAATGGGAAGAAGTTGAAATTGTTATTACTGATCTCTTTGGATTTATAACGAACCATATAACATATAAACAAGTTGATACGCCCTCTTATTTAGTTTTACCAGCTGTTCCGAAAATACAAGTTCCTGAATTACAAGAATGGTCACGAGGATTTCGAAAAGCGATGTCTTCACCCTTATATGATGAAACGAAAGTAATGGGAGTAAAGTCTTATGAAAATGAAGATTTTCGTTCCATCCACTGGAGTGCAACAGCGAAAACAGGGACAATAATTGCGAAAAAGTATGAGCGAACACAATGTGATAAATACGCGATTTATCTCAACTTGCAAAATAAAAGTGGTGTTTCTTTGCGAAATGATATAGAGGAACTAATTGAATTAACAGCAGGTATATGCAAACAACTTCTTATGCAAAACTGTTCGTTTGAAGTATGGATCAATAGTGTAAAAGATAACGGTTTGCTACATATAAAAAATGGGGATAATCGGAAACATTTGCAAAATGTATTAAGGATACTTGCCTCGATATCAGACCAAGATACGCCTATATCTTCTTCTTACTTTTACACAGCAGGCTTTCGTCGAAAGGAACTGGATGCGGTTCCTTTAATTATTGGTACTTCACCAAAGAAATACAGTAGAACGAATAAATGGATTGTAATGAAAGAATAAGAAGGGGCTTATGTCATGGTGAATAAAAAGCGACATATGAAAGTGAAGTTATGGAGTGTGAGAACTTTAATCATACTTTTCTTTGCGATTAGTGCGATAACGTTATCACAAGGTATTGTGTATGTACAAGACATAGTAAAAGAGCGTTTTTTCAGTAAGACTAAGACAATATCGGAAAGAAATTATGACTTTACTAGTATAGGTGAAAATTTTGATGATTCCAAAATAGATGAAGATGAATATGAAGAAGTAAAAGATACGGGTATAAGAACGAAAACGGGTAAAAAATTTCAACCTTTCGAAAGAGAAAGTCTATGGAATGACGTGCTTTCTGTTCTTTCAAATGTATGGATTACTATAGTTTTTTATGTGATAATCACAATATCAATTATATATGCCATCTACAAGTATATTAGGAAAAAATTGACGAAAACAGAAATAGTACAGGAGAAAGAATCGATCACAAAGCAAACTGCGGTAAGAAGCATAAAGAATGAAAAAGTCATTCATCAGTTAGAACAGCCGTTACCGACAGATAAGATAAGAAAAACGTTAGTTGAATGGGAAAGAACATTACCATTTCATGAACAGAGAAGGTCCTATGAAACGATACAACAATGGTTAAAAAGAATTTGTATAACAAGGGATATTATCTCGTTATATGAGTCTGTTCGTTATGGTGAAAAGACGTATACGGATTTAGATGTGAAAGAAATAATGAAGTGGGTAGAGGGAGACGGGAAGGTGGATACATAAATATCCACCTTTTCTATTTTTATACGGAAATTTGATTAACATGAATTATTTTCTTATATGAAACCGTCTTCAAATAGGTAAACAAAATTAGCTTTATTTACTTATACTTCATTACATGTTAACCTATACTTAATTTTTATAAATTATAATTAATTTTTGATTTTTTAAGGGTGTGAAAATGTAATGAAATCGGTATTAAAAAGCATACTTATTTCCTTTGTTTTTTCAGCAGTAGGTATGTGTTGGTTACTGTACGTATTATTCAAAGGAGACGGAGACTGGTTATTGTCTTGGATAGGTGTATTAATGGCATATTTATCTTTATATACTTTAATAGATTTATATTGTAAAAATACATACGATAAAAAAATAAATAAATGGCTTATAAAAACATCGGTGACTAGTTTTAGTTTTGCTGTATTAGGAATCTCATTTTGTATCATACATGAGCTATTAACACCGTGGAGTCTTAGTTTAATGGTGTGGTATTGGTTGCTAATGTTAGTATTATTTTTAACAACTATAATATCATTAATCAGTTTAGTATTTGTTAATCGTAAAAATCACAATTTCACCGTTGGATATAGAATGCTCATACTTCTAAATGTATTTCTTACACTAGGACCAGTATTATGGCCGCTATTACTTTCTATTATTGGAAATGGTATGAATGCTAGTGCGGGCTGGTAAAAAGGAATATAAATTAGTTGTGTAAAGAATAGGATGAAAAGTTGATATAGAATTTTAAATGTTTAAGAGAACATGTTTACATAAAAAATGAAAACATGTTCTCTTTTTATTTGCATGCATAACTCTTCCGCAGTTTACCGTATTTAAATTTAAACGTAAGTATTTCGTAAGGAATGGATAAGAAAAAAGAGAGAGTTATCATATAAGATGAAAGTATAGCTTGAATCAATCCGATATTAATGGAGGAGAGAAAGCCTTATGAAAAAATGTAATTCAATTAAGTTAGCAAGTTTTGCAGTTTTATTAGCGGGTACTGCTCTATTTACACCTGGTTTTACTGTGACTGCAGAGTCAACTCAAAATATTTCTAGTTCGTCACAAGTACATGATCAAAAGAATCGTAATGGCTGGAAACAAGTAATGCAGGAAACAGTACAGCTTGGTGCTGTAGGAATATTAGCTAAGGCGTCTAACAACGGAAAAACTAGTAGTTTTACTGCTGGCGTGGCGGACTTAAGTACAAAGAAACCGGTGAATTCGGATTATCGCTTTCGGATTGGTAGTGTGACGAAGACGTTTACTGCGACGACTGTGCTTCAATTAGTAGGAGAAAATCGCTTACAACTTGACGATCCAATTGAAAAGTGGCTACCAGGTCTCGTGCAAGGAAATGGGTATGATGGTAATCAAATTACGATACGACAACTTTTGAATCATACGAGTGGTATCGCTGAATACTTAAAGTCAAAAGACGCGGACATAATGAATTCGAAAAAAACGTATACAGCAGAAGAAATAGTGAAAATAGGCCTTTCGCTGCCTCCAGATTTCTCGCCGGGTAAAGATTGGTTGTATTCAAACACAGGATACGTAATACTAGGAATGCTTATTGAAAAAATAACTGGAAATAGTTATGCGGAAGAAATCGAAAAGCGAATTATTGAACCTTTGGATCTATCAAATACGTTTTTACCAGGAAATTCACCCGTCATTCCAGGAAAGAATCATGCTCGTGGATATGTGAAAATGGAAGGGACAGGCGAGTTCAAAGATATTACGTATTATAATCCGAGTTTAGCTAATGCAGCTGGAGATATGATTTCTAATGCGGATGACTTAAATAAGTTCTTTTCATCTTTATTTGGTGGTAAGTTACTGAAGGAACGCGAGCTAAAAGAAATGCTTACTACAGTTCCTATAGAAGGCAAAGGGGTTGGTGACGCATACGGTCTTGGAATCTATGAGACTAAACTTCCAAACGGTGTTTCAGTTTGGGGGCATGGAGGAGGAATTCCTGGATTTGCAACTTTTGCTGGGGGAGTAATTGGAGGCAAACATACATTAGCTATCAGTCTTAACTCAATAGGTGGGGTCGATATTGTTCCGCAGTTAAATAAAATGATGCAAATTGAATTTAATAAATAGATGAAAAGAAAATGAATAGAATTTTGTTATAGTTGTATTTAAAAGAGGTGCTTTTTTAAGTTCGCAACTATGGACAGTAGTTGCATTTATGATATGACATCAAGTGTATTCCAAAGTGAAAATCAATCTTAATGCTTACGACAAAATAAAAAAGGATGTCAGTTACTAAAATGTACCCTATAGAATAGACACTTAAAAAAAGTCTATTCTATAGGGTATTTCTTGTATAATGAGAGAAAAATGAGAATCGGAGAAATTTTAAAATGACGAAAAAAT
>NZ_JAKUGK010000005.1:0-438871 GCF_022663885.1 Bacillus cereus group sp. BfR-BA-01330 | reverse complement strand
ATTTTTTCGTCATTTTAAAATTTCTCCGATTCTCATTTTTCTCTCATTATACAAGAAATACCCTATAGAATAGACTTTTTTTAAGTGTCTATTCTATAGGGTACATTTTAATATAACCCTCTCTTTTTTATGAACACTATTTACTTTCTACAATTAAGGTCACCGGACCATCATTGATTAAAGAAACGTCCATCATTGCTCCAAACTTCCCTGTTTCCACATGTAATCCTTGTTTACGAACTTCTTCATTAAAGAAATCGTATAAACGCTCTGCATAATCAGGTTTCGCAGCATCCATAAAGTTTGGACGTCTGCCCTTGCGGCAATCTCCGTATAATGTGAATTGCGAAATAGATAGAACTTGTCCTTCTACATCAAGTACAGAATGATTCATCTTTCCGCTCTCATCTTCAAAAATACGTAAGTTTGCAATTTTTTCCGCAATGTAAGTTGCATCTTTTTCTGTATCTTCGTGCGTAATGCCAACTAGTAATGTTAAACCGAACGGAATTTGTCCTACGATCTCACCGTCTACTGTGACAGACGCTTTCTTTGATCGTTGTAAAACAACTCTCATCTTTCTACACTCCCTATTAATGCATCATGCGTCGTACTGCATAAATTTCTGGAACGCGTTTAATGCGTTCTACTACTTTTTTCAAGTGTTGTAAGTTACGAATCGAGATTGACATATTAATTGTTGCCATCTTATTACGGTCACTTCTACCAGAAACAGCTGAAATGTATGTTTTCGTCTCTGTAACAGCTTGCAGTACTTCATTTAATAAACCGCGGCGATCGTAACCTGAAATTTCAATATCAACGTTATACTCAATTTCTTTTTCAGGGCTACCTTCCCACTCTACCTCTAATAATCGTTCTACAGCTTCTTCTGTATGAACATTTACACAATCACGGCGGTGAATTGATACACCTCGGCCTTTCGTAATATACCCAACGATATCATCGCCCGGAACTGGGTTACAGCATTTCGATAAACGGATTAATAAATTATCAGCACCGCTTACCTTTACACCAGAATCCCATTTTCGAATTTTCATCGGTTTACGGACTTCTTTAACTTCAACAATTTCTTCTTCTTCGCGTTGTTTGCGGAACTTGTCCGTTAGTCGCGTAACAATTTGCGAAGCTGTAATTCCGCTATATCCAACTGCTGCAAACATATCTTCTTCATTTGCAAAGTTAAATTTCTCAGCGACGCGTTTTAAGTTATCCGGCGCCAATACTTCTTTCATCTCATACTCTAGACCACGTACTTCCTTTTCAACAAGTTCACGGCCTTTTTCAATATTTTCGTCTCTACGTTGTTTCTTAAAGAATTGACGAATTTTATTTTTCGCATGAGATGTTTGAGCAAGTTTTACCCAATCTTGACTTGGGCCATATGAATGTTTCGACGTTAAAATTTCAATGATGTCGCCTGTTTTTAATTTATAATCCAACGTCACCATTTTACCGTTTACTTTTGCACCAATTGTTTTATTCCCAATTTCCGAATGGACACGATACGCGAAATCAATCGGAACCGATCCAAGTGGTAATTCCATTACATCGCCTTTCGGTGTAAAGACGAATACCATGTCAGAGAATAAATCAATTTTTAATGACTCCATAAATTCTTCTGCATTAGAAGCTTCATTTTGCCATTCTAATATTTGACGGAACCATGTGAGTTTCTTCTCTAATGTACCTGTTGTTTCTGCTGTTTTTCCTTCTTTGTACGCCCAGTGTGCCGCGATCCCGAATTCTGCAATTTCGTGCATTTCTTTCGTACGAATTTGCACTTCAAGTGGATCACCTTTTGGTCCAATTACAGTCGTATGAAGAGATTGATATAGATTTGCTTTTGGCATTGCAATATAATCTTTAAAACGACCTGGCATCGGCTTCCAGCACGTATGAATAATTCCAAGCACCGCATAACAATCTTTAATACTATTTACAACGACACGTACAGCTAATAAATCGTAAATTTCATTGAACTGCTTATTTTGCAGTGCCATTTTACGATAAATACTGTAAATATGTTTCGGTCTTCCAGAAATCTCAGGTTGAATTGCAACTTCTTTTAATTTCTCACGAATACCAGTCATTACTTCGTCTAAGTATTCTTCACGTTCTGCACGTTTACGCTTCATTAAATTTACAATACGATAATATTGTTGGGGATTTAAATAGCGAAGTGACGTATCCTCTAGCTCCCATTTAATAGTACTAATTCCGAGTCTATGTGCTAAAGGTGCAAAGATTTCTAACGTTTCATTCGCTATGCGACGCTGCTTCTCTTGAGGCAAATGTTTCAATGTACGCATGTTATGAAGACGATCAGCTAGTTTAATTAAAATAACTCGAATATCTTGAGCCATTGCAATAAACATTTTGCGATGGTTTTCTGCTTGTTGTTGTTCGTGAGATTTATATTTGATCTTCCCAAGCTTTGTAACGCCATCAACAAGCATAGCAATTTCTTTGTTAAATTCCCGTTCAATATCTTCTAACGTAATCTCTGTATCTTCCACTACATCATGTAAGAAACCTGCTGATACCGTAGCTGGATCCATGTGTAAATCAACTAAAATACCTGCAACTTGAATCGGATGAATAATATACGGTTCACCCGATTTTCTATATTGTTCGCTATGCGCATCACGTGCATATTCATAGGCACGTGCCACTAGCTCAATATCTTCATCCGCTAAATATTGACTTGCTTTCTCGAGTACCTGTTCAGCTGTTAGTACCTGCTCATTTGCCATCGAATCACCTTTTATTGAAAATTGACTTTATCTTTATTTAATAGAATAAATTATATTCTATCATTATAACCCAATGATTGTGAATTGTGAAAAGGAAAAGATTTTACTGACATTTCACCATAATTTTTTGTTCAATTATACAAAAGTACCCGCTCCTCTCCAAGAGATTCACGGGTACTTTTTATCACCGTAGTTTTACCTATATAGTGATTAGTATTTTTCTAATACTAATACATCGTAACCATCTAACATTTTACGACCATCTAAGTAAGTAAGTTCTACTAAGAATGCAATTCCTGCTACAACTCCGCCTAGCTCTTCAACTAACTTAATTGTCGCTTCGATTGTTCCACCTGTAGCTAATAGATCATCTGTAATTAATACGCGTTGACCTGGCTTAATTGCATCTTTATGGATTGTTAAAACATCTTTACCATATTCTTTACCGTAGTCAACTGTAATTACTTCACGTGGTAATTTTCCTAATTTACGAACTGGCGCAAATCCTACTTCTAACGCATAAGAAACTGGGCAACCGATAATGAAACCACGAGCTTCTGGTCCTACTACAACATCGATATCTCTTTCTTTTGCGTACTCAACGATTGCGTCTGTTGCTGCTTTGTATGCTTTACCGTCATTCATTAAAGGTGTAATGTCTTTAAACACAATACCTTCTTTCGGATAATCCGGTACAATTGCGATATGTTGCTTGAAATCCATATTTCTGAATCCTCCTCAGATCTAAAAGGTTTGTAAATACAAATCCTTTACCCTAACTGTTCTACTTCTTTATGATTACGAATCGTTTCAAACCATGTATATAGTTGCTGATATGTGCTATAAACCAATTCTTTTTCTAATTGTAAGTGGTTCATTTTCTCACGATATGTGTTCGATTCAATTAAATCACGCTTTTGTTTTTTGTCTGCCATAAAAATGACGCCATCTTTTATTGTAACAAATTCTAACTCAAAAAACACCTGTGTCATGAAATTTACTGTATCTTTTGACCAACCTTTATGACGACATAGTTGTTCTCCATATTGTCTTAAAGAAAATGGTGTTTTTTGGCTTAAGAAAGAATAGTACCATTTAAAGTGTTCTCTCGTCGGAACTGTACTAAATAAGTGGTTATTCTCTTGATAAAATAGCGTATAAATTCGCGCTGGGAATCCTACCTTAAATAGCTCACGTAATTCATCTGTTCCTTTTGGTAAATCAAGTAACACGATATATTGATCATCTAAATGCGTTACTTCTGAAGCATGCATGAGCTTTTCTTTATAGCTCTCTAAAGAAAATTTATTCAATACCTCTTCAGAAAAATACACCATTGTTATTTTTTCTTTCGGAAGTTCTGCTAAATTTGCTTCTGCATTACGCATACTACGCCAATCAAATAATTGCCACGCCTCTACAGCAATATCTTGTACCATTAGTTGTGGCTTCTTAAAGTTATTCCATTCATTAATAGACGCTTCTCCTATTACAGATACTTTTGCAACTGGAGAGATTTCTTTCGCATATGCACCAAAGCCAAATCCAATTGTATCCAGTGTTGCTTGTCCATCACGAAGAGCCATTTTTAAATGAGAGCCATCTGATCCGATTGCGCGAATGCTTTCTAACTCTGCATCTTTTACTGCAATACGTGGTTTCGGATTTCCAACACCAAACGGGGCTAGTTTTTGCATATCTTCAATTGCCGCTAGCGTTACATCCTCTACTTTACAAAAAACATCAACTGCTGTAATTGGAATAAAATCTTCTTCTGTTAAAATTGCATCTGCTTGTTCATTTAAGCGGCGACGTAATTCATCTACATCATTCATATGTAGCGTCATTCCCGCTGCCATCGGATGCCCTCCGAAGTGTGGTAATAACTCTCTACAATCTGATAAATTTGCAAACAAATCAAATCCTGCAATACTACGTGCTGAGCCTTTTGCTGTTTCTTTTATAGGATCAATGCTTAATACAATCGTCGGACGATAAAAACGTTCAACTAATTTCGAAGCAACAATTCCAATTACCCCTGGGTTCCAGCCTTCTTTCGCAAGTACTAATACTTTATTTTCTTCTGGTGGGAAGTTATTTTCCACTTCAGCGATAGCCTCTTCTGTAATTTGCTTTACAATATCTTTTCGCAGTTTGTTCAGCTCATCAATTTCTTCAGCTAGCTCTTTCGCTTCCTCTGGATCATCTGATAATAAAAGGTGTACAGCCGGCGCAGCATCTTCTAAACGCCCAACCGCATTAATACGAGGTGCAATTGAGAAACCAATACTCTCTTCGGTAATTTCACTTTGCGAAACGTTAGCAACTTTAAACAATGCCTTCAAACCAATATTTCTCGTCATACGCATATGTTTTAAACCGCGTTTCACTAGCAACCTATTTTCACCATGAAGTGATACTAAATCGGCTACTGTACCAATTACTGCGATCTCTAATAAATGTTCTGGTACACGGCCTAATAGTGCATGCGCAACTTTAAACGCAACACCTACACCAGCTAAATAGTGAAACGGATATACACCGCCATCTAATTTCGGATGTATAATCGCAAGTGCTTCTGGCAATTCTGGCGGTGGCTCATGGTGATCTGTAATAATTAGATCTATTCCAAGCTCTTTCGCTACATTCGCTTCATGTACCGCTGCAATACCAGTATCGACAGTAATAATTAGCGAGAACCCTGCGCTATGCGCCCAACGAAATGCTTCTTCGTTCGGTCCATACCCTTCTGTAAAACGATTTGGAATGTAAAATTCTACTTCTGCACCTAATTCTTGAAGAGCAAGATATAAAACTGTCGTACTACTTACTCCGTCCGCATCGTAATCACCAAATATTAATATTTGCTCTCCATTTTGAATCGCCTTATTTACACGTTCTACCGTTCTATCCATTCCTTCTAATAAAAATGGATCATGAAATTCTTGATTTTCTGTATTTAAAAAATCTAAAATCTTATCTTCTGTATCGAGTCCTCTACCGAGGAATAACGAAACGACAAGTGGCGATAACTGTAATTTACTTGCTAATTCACTCACTCGCTCGTCATTATATTCTTTTTCTTTCCAACGCGTCTTCGGTTGTAACACGAAATCACCCCTTAACCTGTTCATTATACAAGACAGATTAAGGGGTGACAATATAATGCAAACTACGATGCAATATCTATATACTAAAATGTTAATGATGTTTAATTTGGAGAATACGGATTTATATGTACGAATACATTTTGTACATTATCTTGTTTCATAAGTATTTCTTTCACATGTTTTCCAATACGGTGTCCTTCTTCTACAGTAATGTATGGATCTACGGACACTTTAATATCGACAATAACATAATGACCATGCTCCCGTGCATATAAAGAACCAATTTTTTTCACACCATCTACTTGAAGAACTGCTTCTCTAAGCGGAATAACATCCTCCTCATGAAGAACATGGTCAAGCGTTGCATGAATTGCTTCCGCTCCAATGCTCCATGCCATTTTTACAACAAGAAGTGAAACAATTAATCCCGCAATTGGATCAGCGTATACAAGCCAGTCTATACCAAGCTCACCACCTATTATAGCTGCACAAATACCGATTAAAGCTGCAATTGAAGAAAATACATCCGAACGGTGCTCATATGCATTTGCAATAATTGCATCACTGTTTACTCTTTTCCCTAATCGGAATTTATATTGAAACATTCCTTCTTTCACGACGATTGAAAGAACAACAGCAAATATCGTAATTCCTTTCGGCGGTTCTAGTTCTTGCGAAAAAGCTTTTATAGACGAAATCGCGATTTCAAGTCCCACAATAAATAATAATACCGCAACAATAATCGCTGAAATCGATTCCGCTTTACCATGACCATACGGATGATCCTCATCAGGTGGCTGCTTTGCCGCTCGCAATCCAAAAAGTACAGCTAGCGAACCTATTACATCTGATGCAGAATGCACGGCATCCGCTAATAGCGCTTTACTGTTCCCAATATAACCAATTACCGCCTTTACAATCGCTAATATAATATTACCAACGATCCCGACAATAGCACCAAACTCGGCCTGTTTAAAACGTTCATCTTTTTCCATAATTAAAATCCCTTCTTTTCTTAACCTATCTTTTTATTTTAACAAAAACAGCGATAGCACCACCACTTTCTTCCATCTTCTTTCTGTTAAAAAGTTGCTATCTTATTGTATCCACAAACGAAAAAAGAGATGCCTCATAAAGAGACATCATCTTTTCTATACTTGCGGTTCAGATTCTACTTTCTCAACCTTCTTCTTGTTTTTTCCCTTTTTCAAACGACGGTTTTCAAGCATTAACCAAATTTGAGAGGCAACGAAAACAGAAGAGTACGTACCTACAATTAATCCAACAAGTAACGCAAACGAGAAGTTACGTAGTGACTCACTACCGAAGATAAGCAGTGCAATTACTGGGAATAACACTGTTAATACGGTGTTAATCGAGCGACCAAGCGTTTGGCGAATACTTGCATTTACGATTTCTTCTAGATCTTTTATATCGCGCACTCGTTTTTTCTGTTTGTATAATTCACGGTTTCTATCAAATGTAACAATCGAGTCATTAATAGAATAACCGATGATTGTTAGTACTGCAGCAATAAACGTTAAGTCTACCTCTAGTTGGAAAATACTAAACATAACAATCATAACGAATGCGTCATGTAATAATGCAAGCACTGCAGATAACGCATACGTAAATCGGAAACGAATACTTACGTATAAAATGATAACCGCAGAAGCAATTAATACTGCGATAAATGCATTTCGTGCAATTTCTTTACCAATTGTCGGTGAAACTGTACTTACGTTTGGATCTGTACCATATTTATCGTGGAAGAATGTTTTTGTTTTCGCAATTTCATCTTTTGATAAAACACCTAATGTACGAACTGCGAAACCTTTATTGTCATCTCCAGTCGGTACAATATTTTCTTCCTTCACATCAATGTTCAATTCTTTAAAATCTTTATGAACATCAGACACAGTAACGGCTTGTTTTGATTGCAAGTCGATACGTGTACCACTCGCAAAGTCAATACCAAGATTCAATTTGAAAATTGGTAAGATAATTGCACCCGCAATTACAACTACAATCGAGAAGATAAGGAATTTATGACCGATATTTACGAAATTAATACGATCAAATCTCGTTGGCGGATGTACTACCCCTTTTGTTAATGGAATAATATCCTTTTGTTTCACACCAAAATATCCTGGTTTTTTATCAAAGTAACGGCTCTTTACAAGTAAACCTAGTAAGAAACGAGTACCGAATACGTTCGTAATAAAACCAACTAAAATACTTACGATTAAACTTGTTGCGAATCCTTTTACAGAGCTATTACCATAAACGAATAACACACCAGCTGCTGCAAGAGTTGTAACGTTTGCATCTAGAATTGTTGCTAATGAACGATGGTTACCAGCGCGGAATGCCGACATCATGGACTTACCAATTTTCAACTCTTCTTTCAGTCTCTCGTACGTAATAATATTCGCATCAACTGCGATACCTACTCCGAGCACTAACGCCGCAATACCTGGCAACGTAAGAACTGCATGCATCCAGTTAAAGACAAGTAATGTAACGAAAATGTATAAACCTAACATAATAACCGCTACAAGTCCTGGTAAACGGTAGAATACAAGCATAAATAAGAAAATAAGAGCGATACCAATCGCACTAGCGAAAATCGTTTGCTCTAACGCTTGTTGACCAAATTTCGCTCCAACAGATGTTGAATACATTTCTTTTAAATCAACAGGAAGTGCACCTGCATTTAATAAAGATGAAAGTTGTTTCGCACTTTCAACTGTGAAGTTTCCACCTACGATAGATACTTCAGCTTGGTTAAATACTTGGTTTACTGTTGCTGCTGATAAGAACTTCGGATTCGGTTTTGCAGATTCTGCTTTGTACGAATCTTTTCCTTCTTCAAAATCAAGCCAAATTACCATTAAATTCGTTGGTGGTGGCATTTTTGAAATTTTTTCAGTTACTTCACGGAATTTTTCAGCGCTCTTTAGTGTAAGACCTACGCTCGCACGGCCTTGCTCATCAAATGTTTGCTTCGCTCCGCCGCCTTTTAAATCCGTTCCGTCCATAAGAAGATTATCATCTACATCACGGAATGTTAATTTCGCTTGTGTTGATAACATTTCACGTGCTTTTTGCTGATCTTGTACACCAGCAAGCTGTACACGAATTCGATCTTGCCCTTCGATTTGAATGTTCGGCTCACTTACACCGAGAACATTGACACGATTCTCAAGAGCACCTACTGTACTTACAAGTACGTCTCGATCGATTTTGTCACCTTTTTTGGCTGGTTTTACTTCATACAGAATTTCAAAACCACCGCGAAGGTCTAGTCCTAGACTAATTCCTTTTGCTATGTCTTTTCCTGCCGCACCAATTACTCCACCGATTAATAAAACGATGAGGAAAAAGGCGGCAATTCTCGTACCACGCTTTGCCATATGTACCCTCTTTCCGCTACTAACACTTTAAATAAATCTCTTACGATTCACTTTTACACGTGTGCATACGTCTAGTTAGTAGACTTCCTTTCTATAATTTTGCTAGCTCATCACTAGCTGTGCCGGTACGTTTTCACGATACCTGCACTTTCATTATTTGTTTTCTCTCTTCACTACCTCCTTTATATATGATCTTAGACATAATTATTTCCTGATTATCAATACCTATCATTATACTGCAAAAGGAAGAACAAACCAATTGCAGTCGGTTATTTATTTTCATATTCATCAAATGACCAAAGTGGCGCTTGATATGCTTCAACAGTTAAATATGTCATATATTCATTAGCACTTACTGTTAATACGTCATTAACTAATTCATACAATCTAACATCGCTGTCTATCTTCTTCCACTTTTTCACTTTAAGAAACTTCCAAATGTCATCATCTGTCACTCTGTCGTAGCCGAACATTTGAAACTCTTCTACTTTACTTTCTAAAACGACTTGTAACTGTCCGCGGTATGATTCTACCAAAGCCTCTCTATCTAACATCTATAACATCTCCTTCTTATTTCGCACGAAAAGTCGCTTTTATTCCCGCTCTAATGGACAGCAATAACTACTTTCAAGAGCACTATCATATTTCACTCTCTTAAATGCTTGTCATTCTTGTCTCGTACGTGCATATAAATTATTGTAAATCATTCCATTGATTTTGAGAAGGTAGGAGAAGAACATGACGAGACAAAGCTTTTTAAAAGGCGCATTTATTTTAATGATAGCCGGCTTTATTACAAAAATACTCGGCTTTATCAACCGCATAGTAATGGCACGTATTTTGGGAGAAGAAGGCGTTGGTCTTTATATGATGGCCGTTCCTACATTCATTTTAGCAATTACATTGACACAAATTGGTCTTCCTGTCGCAATCGCAAAATTTGTAGCAGAAGCGGAAGCTGTGAACGATAAACAAAGAGTTAAAAAAATATTAACCGTATCACTAGCTGTTACATCCGTTATTAGTATTATTTTAACAATCGGAATTATGTTCCTCACACCTATTTTAGCAAAAACATTATTAACCGACGAAAGAACGTACTATCCATTAATGGCCATTTTGCCCGTTGTTCCTGTTATTGCTGTTTCTTCTGTTTTGCGTGGTTATTTTCAAGGGAAACAAAACATGAAACCTAGCGCTTATGCGCAAGTTCTAGAACAAGTCGTCCGCATTACCATTATCGCTATATGCATTCAATTATTTTTACCTTACGGCATAGAATACGCTGCAGCCGGCGCTATGTTATCAGCTGTTCTCGGTGAAGTTGCATCGTTATTATTTTTACTCACGTTATTTCAGCGAGAAAAACATTTATCAATACGCTCTGGATTTTTCACTACTGTAAAGGAAAGCAAAGGGACATTTTATTCTCTGATGGATATTGCCCTTCCAACTACAGGAAGTCGTTTAATCGGCTCCGTTTCATATTTTTTTGAACCTATTGTCGTTATGCAAAGCTTAGCAATCGCTGGTGTCGCTGCTTCTGTTGCAACCCAGCAATACGGTATATTAAACGGTTATGCATTCCCGCTTCTATCACTACCCGCCTTTATTACATACGCTCTCTCTACAGCGCTCGTCCCTTCTATTAGTGAAGCAATGGCAAAAAGACAACATAAATTAGTGGAGCACCGTTTACAACAAGCACTTCGAATTTCATTAATTACCGGCGGATGGTCTGTCGTTATATTATACGTATTCGCTTCTCCTGTTTTAACTCTTATGTATGGATCAGACAGCGCAACAGCATTCATTCAACTTCTTGCGCCTTGCTTTTTATTTCATTATTTCCAAAGTCCACTTACCTCTGTTTTGCAAGCTTTAAACTTAGCAAGAGCTGCAATGATGAATACATTTATTGGAGCCATCGTGAAATTAATCGTTATTTTTGTACTAGCATCAAGGCCAGAATTTCAAATGATGGGGGTTGCTCTCGCTATTGCAGCAAATATTGTAACAGTAACATTTCTTCACTACGCTACTGTTTTAAAAAAGATTACATTTACCATTTACGCAAAAGACTATATTTTCGGCGGACTTGCCATCGGTATCGCAGGCGCCTTCGGTTTTTATCTTCATAAATATATTATTTTCTCTCATGCCCTTGGCATACAAACATTATGGGAAATCACTTTAACAACAATTGTTTATATCGTACTTCTCTTCACTTTCAAACTCATTCGAAAAGAAGAGTTAAGTCGTCTCCCTATCATTCGTAAACTTTCATTTTTGAAATAAGGTGAAACTTTAATCAGTGGGGTAATCTCCACTGATTATTAGTTACACTAATCATTCTTACTCTTTCAAAGAATAAGTCTCTAATTTTCTTTTACATCAACAAAAAATTTTCCGTTTTGAAAACTACAGTATAAAATTTGTGTTACATCGTTATAACCTAAGTTTTTTAATTTCTCAATAAGCCATGCATCTGTATGTTCAATCATTTGTAAATGACTAGATTGAATTTCTCCATCAATAATAAGAGGAAGCGTAAACTGCAATGTATCTTGTTTATTTTTTTGTTTTTGAAAGACAGATAACTTCCCAGACGGTTCCAAAATAGCATATTCTACATCCCGAATATCTCCAACTCCTTGTTCCCTTAATTGCATCATTAAATCATCTATATTATAACGTTGCTTTCTCATCTTCTTTTCATCAATCTTTCCCGCGTTTACAAGAATAGCCGGCTCACCTTCTATTAAATGCCGAAAGCGTTGATACTTTAGGGAAATGACTGACAAAATAATTTGGATGCACATAAGAAAAGTCATCGGAACTAATTGATGCCAAAGTGATTTATCGGTATTTTCAATTGCCACTACAGCCATTTCTCCAAGCATAATAAATACGACTAAATCTAATACACTTAGCTCTCCTATCTCACGTTTACCCATAAGACGAAAAATAATTAAGATGATGATATACAAAAGCATTGTCCGTCCAATTATTGATATCCATTCCATTTCTACATCTCCTTTTTTACGTATAGACTCCCCTATAAAAAAGAAACTAGTCTAACTTAGACAAAAGGAAAATATGCTTGTATTAAAAAGGGGGAATGCATAAATGGATGGAACGAAAAAATTATCAACTGCAATTGGCTTCGGTATTGTTACACTACTAATTCTCGCATCTATTACTAGTATGATTATGGCTCTTTTATTAAAGTTTACGAATATAAACGAAGGGACATTAACCGTTACTATTTTTATACTCGCTCTTTTATCTATGCTTATGTCTGGATTTACTGCCGGCAAAAAGGCTCAAGGAAAAGGTTGGCTAGTAGGTCTCACAACAGGTCTCACGTTCACTATACTCGTTTTTCTAGTTAACTATTTAGGCTTTTCTCAAACTTTATCGAACTCACAATTACTTTATCAATTAGCATTAATGGGGGCGAGTACACTCGGTGGTATTTTCGGTGTAAATATGTCAAAGCAAAGTAACTAAAAAAGGCCCTGCATATTTCATGCAGGGCCTTCCAAATTAGTTTTTCACAACTTCACGAATCGCATTGCGATCGAACGTTAAGTGTGAACCACCAGATTTAATAACAATTTTCGTCTCATCTACTGATTCGATTGTACCGTGTAAACCACCGATTGTTACGATAGCATCACCTTTTGCTAACTCACTTTGCATTTGAGCAACTGCTTTTTGACGTTTTTGTTGCGGGCGAATTAATAAGAAATAGAAAATCGCAAACATCGCAACGATCATAACGATATTCATCATACCTGCATTCATCTTTTGTTCCTCCTTTTAAATTATGTATTAGAAGTTTTTAGCATTCGGTTTATTAAAGCCATACTGTTCAAAGAACTCTTCGCGGAAATCGCCAAGACGGTCTTCACGAATAGCTTGTCTCACCTGCTCCATTAAGTTTAACAGAAAATGAAGGTTGTGATAAGACGTTAAACGAATTCCGAACGTTTCATCACATTTCATTAAGTGACGAATGTACGCACGAGAGTAGTTTTTACATGTGTAGCAATCACAGTTTGGATCAAGCGGACCGAAGTCTCTTGCGAATTTCGCATTTTTTACAACGAGGCGACCTTCACTTGTCATACATGTACCATTTCGAGCGATACGAGTTGGAAGTACGCAGTCAAACATATCAATACCACGAATTGCGCCATCGATTAACGAGTCAGGAGAACCTACTCCCATTAAGTAACGAGGCTTATTATCTGGAAGAAGTGGTGTTGTAAACTCAAGTACACGGTTCATAATATCTTTCGGTTCGCCTACAGATAAACCACCTACAGCGTAACCAGGGAAGTCCATTGAAACAAGATCTTTCGCACTTTGACGACGAAGCTCTTCGTACTCTCCCCCCTGTACAATACCGAATAAACCTTGATCTTGCGGACGTTCATGCGCTTTTAAGCAACGTTCTGCCCAGCGGCTCGTACGCTCTACAGATTTCTTCATATATTCAAAAGTAGCTGGGAATGGTGGACACTCATCAAATGCCATCATAATATCTGAACCTAATGCATTTTGGATTTCCATCGCTTTTTCTGGTGATAAGAATAATTTATCTCCATTTAAGTGATTACGGAAGTGAACGCCTTCCTCTTCAATACGACGGAAGTCACTTAAACTGAATACTTGGAAACCACCAGAGTCTGTTAAGATTGCACGATCCCAGTTCATAAATTTATGCAAGCCGCCTGCTTCACGAATAATTTCATGACCTGGACGTAGCCATAAATGATACGTATTACTTAAAATAATGCCAGAATCCATTGCTTTTAATTCTTCTGGTGACATTGTCTTAACTGTTGCAAGTGTACCAACTGGCATAAATGTTGGTGTATCAAATGAACCGTGCGGCGTATGCACACGACCTAAACGGGCACCCGTTTGTTTACATGTCTTAATAAATTCATAACGAATTGCTGTCATAACTTACTCCTTTTATTTGTTTCTCATTTTAGCGTGAGATGCAACGAACATTGCATCACCGAAGCTAAAGAAACGATATTTTTCTTTTACTGCTTCATTATAAGCATGAAGTACATTATCTCTATTTGCAAATGCACTTACAAGCATAATTAATGTTGATTTCGGTAAATGGAAGTTTGTAATTAAACCATCAATTGCTTTAAATTCATATCCCGGATACATGAAAATATCTGTCCACCCAGAAGCGGCGCAGAGCTTACCGTCATGATCTGTTGCAATTGTTTCTAACGTACGAGTTGATGTCGTACCTACAGTAATAATACGTCCACCATTCTCTTTCACACGATTTAATAATGCCGCTGTCTCTTCAGACATATGATAATATTCTGCGTGCATATGGTGTTCTTCAATCGTGTCTGCAGAAACTGGTCTAAATGTTCCAAGTCCTACGTGAAGTGTAATGAATGCTAACTGAACGCCTTTTTGCTTTAACTTCTCAAGTAACTCTTCTGTAAAGTGAAGTCCCGCAGTCGGCGCTGCTGCTGAACCGATTTCTTTCGCATATACTGTTTGATAGCGATCGCGATCTTCCAGCGTCTCTTTAATATATGGAGGAAGCGGCATTTCCCCAAGTTCATCTAAAATTTCATAGAAGATGCCATCATATGAAAATTCAAGCTGGCGTCCACCTTGATCTGCAGTTCCTGTGCAAGTTGCTTTTAATTTCCCTTCGCCAAAAGAGATAACAGTTCCTTCTTTTACACGTTTCGCTGGCTTTACAAGCGTTTCCCACTTATCACCTTCTTCTTGTTTTAAAAGAAGTACTTCAATGTGCGCGCCTGTATCTTCTTTCACACCGTGCAAACGAGCAGGCATAACTTTCGTTTCATTTAAAACTAAGCAATCCCCCTCATGTAAGTAAGAAAGAATATCCGTAAAATGTTTATGCTCAATATCACCTGTTTCACGGTCTAACACCATTAATCTTGATGTTTCACGATCTTCTAACGGGACTTGTGCAATAAGTTCTTCTGGTAAATGAAAATCAAACAGATTTATATCCATAGCTATATCCACCTATTTCTTATTTAAATCGATTTATTATATACATAATAAAAGATAATACAATACTTAACACAATACATGTAATGATAGGAAAATAAAAGGTAACGTTTCCTTTTTTCACAAAAATATCGCCTGGAAGCCTTCCAATGAACTTCCAAGCTAATCCAACAACGATGAGTAAGATCCCGGCTGTAATAAGCAGCTTTGGCATCTCCGTCATACGTTTGGTATCTCCATTCCGAAATGTTCATACGCAAGCGGCGTTACAATTCGGCCCCTTGGCGTTCGTTGTAAAAAGCCAATTTGTAATAAATACGGCTCATACACATCTTCAATCGTATGAGATTCTTCTCCAATTGTTGCTGAAACCGTTTCTAATCCAACTGGACCGCCACGGAATTTCTCAATAATACCAAGCAGTAATTTATGATCAATATGATCTAGACCTAATTTATCTACTTGCAGTAGCTCTAATGCCATTTGTGTAATTTCCATCGTAACCGTTCCGTTACCACGAACTTGCGCGAAATCACGTACACGTCTTAAAAGACGATTCGCAATACGAGGTGTACCACGAGCACGTCTTGCAATTTCTAATGCAGCTAACGAATCGATTTCAACTTCAAATACTTCTGCTGTACGTTCAACAATCGCAGAAAGCTGATCTACTGTGTAGTACTCTAACCTTGAAAGTACACCGAAGCGGTCACGAAGCGGTGCCGATAATGCTCCAGCACGTGTTGTTGCTCCAACTAATGTAAATGGCGGTAAATCTAGGCGTACAGAACGTGCTGAAGGCCCTTTTCCAATTACAATATCAAGGCAAAAGTCTTCCATCGCAGGATACAATACTTCTTCAATTGATCTATGCAAACGATGAATTTCATCAATAAATAATACATCCCCTGGCTGAAGCGCTGTTAATACAGCAGCTAAATCTCCTGGTCTTTCAATTGCGGGACCTGAAGTTGTTCTAACATTAACGCCCATCTCATTGGCAATAATATTCGCAAGCGTCGTTTTACCAAGACCTGGTGGTCCATATAAAAGCACGTGATCTAACGTTTCTTCACGCATTTTCGCCGCTTCAATAAATACTTCTAAATTATGTTTTGCTTTATCTTGGCCAATATACTGACGGAGCGTCTGTGGCCGTAATGAATATTCTAAATCCGCATCTTCATATGCAGATTCCCCTGAAAGGAGACGTTCGTCCATTATACTCACCTCTTACCATTTAGTAAAAGACTAAGTGCCTTTTTAATATACTGATCCGTCGTTAATGATTCTTTTAATAACTCTGGTACAACACGAGAAACTTCGCGTTCTGCGTATCCAAGTGCGCGGAGAGCTTCCAGTGCCTCATCAAGCTCAGCTGATGAACCTTTCTTCTCATCAAAACGTTCTGTGTCTGAGAATAAATCAACAAATGCATCTGGTACGACATCTGCTAGTTTTCCTTTTAAATCTAAAATCATTTGGCGTGCTGTTTTCTTTCCGACGCCTGGGAATTTCACTAAAAACTTCTCATCTTCATGCTCAATCGCTTGAACGACCTGTCCTGTTTGACCAGAAGCTAAAATTGCAAGAGCTCCTTTTGGCCCAATGCCAGACACGCCTAACAACTTTGTAAATAATAAACGCTCTTCACGTGTTTTAAACCCGTAAAGTGCCATAATATCTTCTCTCACATAATGATATGTATAGACACGGATTTCTTGCTTACTTCTTTGAAATACATACGGATTTGGTGTGAAAATTTGATAACCAATTCCATTATGATCAATTACGACATATTCCGGCCCTACATACTCCACGTAACCTGTAACATATTCAAACAAAATACGATCTCTCCCTCTTAAATCATGTATTCCATTTTAACATATTTAATGATAGAAAAGCGAGACTGCCCCAACAAATGTTCTCCACTTGAAACTTCTGTTATTTTCCATTGACAGAAAGGTTAAAGCACCTTAATATACAGAAGTCGATAATGATTATCAATACTAATTAAAGGGGTTACATCAGGATGAAACGTAAGCTATTTATTTTATTTACTATTATGCTCGTTGTTCTTTCTATCGTTGGCTGTTCTTCTCAAAAAGAAGAATCGAAGGCAAAAGAACAACCGAAAACAAAAGTTGTAAAACATGCTAAAGGTGAAGCTACAATTCCAGTAAATCCAAAGAGAATTGTTGACTTATCTGGATCAACAGAAGAACTATTACTTCTTGGACACAAACCTGTTGGTACAGCAAATACATATAAAGATAAAATCCAAGATCACTTAACAGACAAGTTAGATGGAGTAAAAGCAGTAGGTTGGTACTGGGCACCTAAAGTTGATTTAGAAGCTGTTACTGCTTTAAAACCAGACTTAATTATTTTAAACAACCGTCAATTGAAAATTTATGATCAACTAGAAAAGGTTGCACCTACAGTTGTTCTAGAAACAAACTTAGAAGACTGGCGTGGTAAGTTTAAAGAAGTAGGTAAGCTATTTGACGAAGAGAAGAAAGCGGACAAATGGATTGCAGACTACGATAAGAAAGCAGACTCTTTATCTAAAAAAATTAAAGAGAAAACAAAAGATGAGAACTTTATGTTCGTCGCAGTTACACCACAAAACTTCCGTGTATACGGTAGCTTCGGATACGGTGACATCATCTTTAACGACTTAAAACTTCCAGCAACAAAAGGCACAGATTTAAAACAAACGATGGCGCAAGTATCGCTAGAAGGTCTTGTTGCATTCCAACCTGATCAAATGTTCGTTGTAAACTTCGGCGGCGAAGCTGATAAAGTTTACGAAGACTACAAAAACAGTGCTGTTTGGAAAGACAATAAAGCAGTTAAAAACAATCACGTATATGAAGTATCAAATGAAGTCTTCAATACGAAAGCATTCAATCCAATCGGAAAAGATATGCTAATTGATGAAATCGCAAAAGAAATTTTAGCTAAAAATAAATAAGAAAAAAGCAGCTCACCATGAGCTGCTTTTTTTCTTACTTTGAACTGCGTATTGCTTCATTTTTTCAATCGTCTTCACAAAACCTTCTTTTGATTTAATACGAATGCCACGTTTCAATTTCGCACGTTCATAGCTCTCAAGCTTTTTCATATCAATTTGAAAGAAAGAATGGATCGCATTATCACTTTTCGGTACACCTTTGAAAATTTGTAATATCCCTTCCTCTGAAACACCAAAATACCCGCTCGTTTTCAATAACGGAGAAATATCATCAACTTTCTTTTGCAATACAATTTGTACATCATCACGATCAACGAGCTGCCATTCTTTATACTGCTGTAAAAACTTTTCTAAATCCGTCACTTTTTCTGTAAGTATTTCTTCGCTTACTTCGCCATCAACATACATACGCTCTAATAAAATTGTAACCTCAGGTTCTTTTTTCGTTACTTCTGGTACTGGCCCTTCCGCCTTCACATTCGTTTCATAAACGAAACAAAACATCATAACGAAAGCTTGCATCGCAATCAGTATCCATTTCATTTCCGTTCACCTCTTTTAGGCAAGATCATACTTTCATTAGTAGTTTTTCCGGAAATGGGGGTTTTATCCATATTACATTTCTTTCGAAAAATAAAAAATGCAGATAAGGGTTTACCTCATCTGCATGTATCATTTACTTTTATATAAAATGAAAGACGCCTGCAAAGCAGGCGTCTTGATGCGTTTACGGCGAGAGACCAGGCGACCACATTCGCGTGTTTAGCACTTAAGCATATCTCTCGTCTTACGTAAATTAGCTCATCGCTTTGCTAATATAACATTAATAAAGTATAAGTGCAACATGTTTATAAAAATATTTTATTTCCTCTTTCATCCAAATTATTTTATGTAAATTATAAATTGATAATTGCAATATATATGTTACAATTAATGTGACAGCGAAATCATAATAAGCAGGGGATGAATATTATGAAAAAAATAAAGGATGAACGCCTCATTCTTCAAATGTTAAAAAACATACGTATTGTCTTTCTTTTTCAATACATTGGCGTAGTTGGAATTTTAGGCTATATCGGATTCACTGAAGGCATTGATCAAATTACGAAATCTCCATTGTGGCTATTATTTATGTTTACAAGTATTTTACTTGCTTATTTACAGTTAAGTGTTTCAATCGATGTAGAAGAAGGCGAAAAGGAAATACAGTTAACTCCTTATTACAAACTTGTCTTCCACTCCCTTATTGTAGGAATCGTTACGGCTATTATTTATATTATTTTCAGTCCAGAAAGACCTCTATTTGAAGCTATTTCAACAGGTAGTATTCTTTTCATATGCTTTTTAGTTTCTTATTCCGTTAGTTATTTTATTAAAAAACGTCGCTTACAAGACAACGATGAATAAAGAGGAAGGGCTATCCCTTCCTCTTTTGTTTTGTTATCGCACTGTACCAGTTAAACCGTAACGAATGTCTCGGAACATATTCACTATGTCACGATTAAAATCGTTTGTAACTGTACCGTTACGTAGACGCGTACTCATTGCATCGACACGAGTAAACATATCATTTCTTACAGAAACATATACGTTTCTGTTTCCAACTTCATTTGCAACAGCTTGACGAATTTCGTTAGCCATCGCCGTTTCATTTGTCACTGTGTTACGTGGTTTTACCGCAATCGCTACATCGTTTCCATATACAACTGTAGACACACGGTCTACGTTATTCATACGTTTCACACGATTTGTTATTCTTTCAGCTGTTTTACCATCATTGTTAATGTATGAATTGTTCATTGTAATATTACGAGTTGGATGCGGATTAGCAATTTGTCCATTGTAATTTACATCTCGATAATAATTGTATCCTGTATCGTTACGACCATTTCTATATGTTACATAATCTGTATAACGATCATTACGTGTCACATTATCACGATACTGGTGTGTATCATTATAAGATGTACGCTCGTAATTGTAGTTACGTCCATCCATTGCATTGTTATCTTTCGGTGTACCACATGCAGCTAATGCACTGGTAACTAACAAAGAAGCAGCAATCACTTTTACTTTCGTATTCAATACAAAAACCCCCTCTGTTAGAATGAGCTTCTCTACTGAAAAGCTCCCTCTTATGATGAGTAACCGAGAAGGTTTTTACACTGTTAATATTTCACTGGGAATTTTCTAGCACTTCATAAAAAAACTTCATTTTCTTAATTAACAGGAATGTAAAAAAGGCGGGAATACTCCCGCCTTTTTAAACTTCTTCTTCGTCCTCTTCTTCTGAAACGGGCTCTCCAAATACATTCGGTGGATCTGGTTGATAATACATCGTTCCTGGCTGTGGTGCATATGCAGACTGAGTTGGTTGGTAATATAAAGGATTCGCATATTGCGGACCGCCTGGTTGTGGACTATATAGTCTACTTTCTCCTCCGCATCCACAATCTTCCTCACCCTGCACAAGCGGCGGCATATTATTATCCATTGGCATCATATTCTGGTTTGGCATAGACGTATATTGCGGTCCAAACGGCGCTCCTTGCTGATATGGCATTTGATGATAATACGGATTCGGCGGCATCATGGGCTGTTGATACGGCATTTGATAGGGCATCATATTGGGTGGTTGATTGTTATCCATAATCGGCATCATATTCGGCATTTGATTGTTATCCATAATCGGCATCATATTCGGCATTTGATTGTTATCCATAATCGGCATCATATTCGGCATTTGATTGTTATCCATGATCGGCATCATATTCGGCATTTGATTGTTATCCATAATCGGCATCATATTCGGCATTATATTCGGCGGCTGGTTGTTATCCATAATTGGCATTATATTCGGTGGCTGGCTGTTATCCATGATTGGCATTATATTCGGTGGCTGGTTGTTATCCATGATTGGCATTATATTCGGTGGTTGGTTGTTATCCATGATTGGCATTTGAATATTTGGCATTTGAATATTTGGCGGTATGACTTGTGGAATAACTACATTTTCTTTCGATACATTTGGCGATACTATATTCCCTACGTTTTCTTTTTTCACTTGCGGTGACACTATATTCCCTACATTTTCTTTTTTCACTTGCGGTGACACTATATTTCCTACATTTTCTTTCTTCACTTGTGGCGATACTATATTTCCTACATTTTCTTTCTTCACTTGCGGCGATACTATATTTCCTACATTTTCTTTCTTCACTTGTGGCGATACTATATTTCCTACATTTTCTTTCTTCACTTGCGGCGATACTATATTTCCTACATTTTCTTTCTTCACTTGCGGCGATACTATATTGTTTTTTTTCGTTTGCGGAGAAATGATATTGTTAGGTTTCATTTTACTAATTTGAGGAGCAATTAACTCGCTTCCTTTTTTTATTACATCTGAAATTTTATATTCTTTTTTCGGTTTTATTGGTGGTTGTGGCGGCTGCGGTAATACATTTACCGAAAACTTCGTGTTTTCTTTTTCCGCCGGTTTTTGTTTTTCTATCACAGGTGGTTTTTGAATAACAGAAGGTTTTTCAACTGGTTTTTCTTTTTGAATTGGCTGTTCTTTTTGCACCTCTTTTTGCGGTTTCACCTGTACTTCTTTTTGTGGCTTTACCTGCATCTCCTTCTGTGGTTTCACCTGTACTTCTTTTTGCGGCTTTACCTGCATCTCCTTTTGCGGTTTTACTTGCACTTCTTTTTGTGTTTGTTGCATAGCTGGCTGCTGTGTAATTGGTGCTGATTGATACGTAACTTCTTCTTCATCTTCTATTCCAAGCGGAGTTGGTGTTGCTGCAAATTCTTTTTGCTGCACTTCTTTTACGTATTGCTTTGGAGGCGCTGAACCTGCTCCAGCCTGTTGTTTCATGTGAACACTCTTGGATGGCACTTTAATTTTCATACCTGGCATAATTAAATCTGGATTACTAAGTTGTGTATTTGTTTTTTTCAACGTGTCAAAATCCACTCCGTACTTTTTCGCAATTTTCCAAAGGGTATCCCCTTTTTGCACGATATGAATTTTCAAATTTTCCCCCTCCTGTATAACTTATCTATAAGTAACAAATCTCATGAAGTAACTCTTTCTAAATAACATTAACTTCTTTTCACTTTTATCACTTCTTCGATTTTCAATATCATTCGAAGCGGAATAAGCATAAAGAACCACAATGATTTCTTCAAAACAATGTATGCCCATTTCGTTCTCGTTATGATTATATGTATGAAAAAAAGCAACAGGAATACCGTTGCTTTACACACGCTCTAACATACGATTTAATGCAAGAACCGCTTCTGCCGTTACTTGTTTGTCTACGCTAATAACGTTAATTTCTTCTCCTCTTTCTATCGTTTCAAGTGTCCATAATAAGTGAGGCAGATCAATTCGGTTCATCGTTAAGCACGGACACATAAATGGATTAAGTGAAACAATTTCTTTATCTGGATGTTGCTGAATAATTCGGTTCACTAAATTCATTTCTGTACCAATCGCCCATTTGCTACCAGATGGCGCTGATTCAATCATATCAATAATATATTTCGTTGAGCCTGCATAATCTGAAGCAGCTACAACTTCATAACAACATTCTGGATGTACAATAATATTCATATCAGAATGATTTTTTCGTACGCTCTCAATGTTCTTCACTGTAAAATTTTGATGAACAGAACAATGCCCTTTCCATAAAATTACTTGAATTTCTTCTATATCCCCATCGTACTCTAATGAATCTGTGTGTGGGTCCCATACTGCCATTTTATCTAACGGGATACCTAAATCGTACGCTGTATTTCTCCCTAAATGTTGGTCTGGTAAAAAGACGAGACGTTCTTTTTGAGTAAACGCCCAAGATACCATTTGCTTTGCATTAGAAGATGTTACTGTTGCTCCTCCGTTACGACCACAAAACGCTTTAATTGCAGCTGTAGAGTTCACATATGTTAACGGAATCATCGTATCTCCAAATAATTTCGTGAGCTCTTTCCATGCTCTTTCTGTTTGTTCAATATCTGCCATATCCGCCATCGAACAACCTGCACGCATATCTGGTAAGATGACAACTTGATCATCTGTCGTTAACATATCTGCTGTTTCCGCCATAAAGTGCACCCCGCAAAACACAATATATTTTGCGTCTTTATTGCTCGCTGCAACTTGTGCAAGCTGAAGTGAATCCCCTGCTGCATCTGAAAATTGTACCACTTCATCTTTTTGATAATGATGCCCTGGAATGAATAACATTTTCCCCATTTTCTCTTTAATTTCACGAACACGCTTTTCCATATCTTCCGTTGACATCGTGTAATAACGCTCTGGTAACATCGTTTCAATTGGCTGTACTTGTTCTAAAATACTCATATACGTTTCTCCCCTCTAAGCCACTTTCCTTATCCTTCAATATTGAAACTAATATCAAGTGCTTTCACTGAATGTGTTAACGCTCCAAGTGAAATATAATCTACCCCTGTTTTTCCGTATTTCGGTAAATCTTCAATTGTGATGCCCCCTGAAGCTTCTGTAACGATAGCACTTGGTACAATTTTTGAAAACTCCCGGATTTCATCTGGCGTACGATTATCGAACATAATAATATCAGCACCAGCAGCAACAGCCTCTCTCACCTGTTCCTCAGTTTCTGTTTCTACTTCTACTTTCACCATATGTCCTAACTTCTCTTTCACTGATGTAACAGCTTTTGTAATAGAACCAGCAAACGCAATATGATTGTCTTTAATCATGACACCATCATATAAACCGAAGCGATGATTAAATCCACCGCCGCACACGACTGCATGCTTATCAAACATACGTAGTCCTGGCATCGTTTTTCGCGTATCACAAATGCGAGTATGACTGCTATCTAAAGCAAGAACCGCTTTACGCGTCATCGTCGCTATTCCGCTCATACGCTGAATAATATTTAATATAACGCGCTCTGCTGTTAATAACGATGCAATTGGGCCTTGCACAGTTGCAATGATTTCGCCTTTTTCTACAAGGTCCCCATCTTTTTTATGAAGCTCTACTTCAATTCTCTCATCAATTAATTTAAATCCTGATTCAATTACTAAACGTCCTGCAAAGACCCCTGTATCCTTCGCAAGAAACGTTCCTTTCGAAAGCAAGTTATCTGGAAAAATAAGCTGAGATGTTACATCTCTTTCCCCTATATCTTCTAAAAAAAATCGATTTAATGCTTCTTTAACTTTTATCGTGTTCATAAAGCCCCTCTTCCCCTCATCACACAAGTTGTCGTTTTCTCTTTACTCGAACAATCTCTTTCTTTCCTATATTTCTATCTGGATAATCACTCCGGTAATGCCCGCCAATACTTTCTTCTCTTTGCAAGGCTGACACAACTATAAGCTCACAAACCGTTAACATATTAATAAGCGTTATCTCTTCATTCGTAAGAACATCATGTTGTAATATCATATTTCGAACACCATACTTACTAAGCCATCTCTTCGCATAAGATAAACTTTGCTCTGTTCGCACAATCCCAACATATTTCATCATGCATTTTTGTATTTCTTCTTTCGTCGGTAAATGATTCAGAACGATAAACTTTGCTTCCTTTTCGGCTAGCATGTTCACCTTTTCTTTTGTCTCTCTAGATAAAATGTGTCGTCCGATTCTTTTTCCAAACACAAGACCTTCTAATAATGAATTACTCGCTAATCTATTTGCACCATGAACCCCGTTACAAGCTACTTCACCGACTGCGTATAAGTTCGGAATAGACGTCTCTCCATCACAGTTCGTTTTCACGCCGCCCATGTGAAAATGAGTACCAGGCACGACTGGAATAAGTTTTTTATTTATATCGACTCCATTTGTTTTACATATCGATGACACGGTCGGAAAGCGTTGTTCAAAGTTTTGAATCATTTCGATGTTTAAGTACACTTTTTCACCCGCAAGTAGCTGTTCATGAATAGCCCTTGCGACTACATCACGAGGCGCTAAATCCTGTTCGGAATGTATATCCATCATAAAACGCTGCCCTTTTCCATTTATAAGGACAGCTCCTTCTCCGCGAACAGCTTCGGACACAAGACCAGAACAACGCCCACCCGCGTATAACATCGTCGGATGAAATTGTATAAACTCTAAATCTACAAGCTCTCCGCCTGCACGGTACACCATTGCAAGTCCATCGCCTGTAATCGTCTCATCATTAGAAGTAAAGGCGTATAAACCGCCAATACCGCCTGAAGCTAACACCGTATAATCTGCATTGTAACGTTTCAATTCTCCTTTATTGTTGCGAGTTAAAGCCCCAACACATTTATCTTTTTCTATAATAAAATCGAGCACCATTTCCTGTTCCACTACCGTAACGTATGGAGCTACTTCTTGAATAAGATGCTCTAATAAATTCTTTCCTGTTGCATCGCCACCTGCATGTAAAATACGACGTTTTCGATGCGCTCCTTCTTTTCCAAGATGAGGACCTGTTTCATCTCCATCAAATTTCATTCCATTTTCAATAAGGTTATTAATTTCTTTCGGTCCTTCCTCGACTAAATAACGGACCACTTCTTCATTGTTATAATGACACCCTGCTACTAGCGTATCTTCAAAATGATCATTAGGATTGTCGTATGTAGCTACCGCTGCGGCAATTCCACCTTGAGCTAAATGTGTATTATTATTATGTTTCGTCTCCTTTGTGATAATAATCACATTCTTTTCGTGACAAATCTCTTTTGCAACACGAAGTGCCGCAACGCCACTTCCAATAATTAAGACATCTGCGCTTGGCATAATTGTTGCCTCCTACTTTACACTTTTCAACTGTCTTGACACCTATATTTACATAGTTTTAAAATAATGACAAGAGTTTTTTTATAATTCTTATTTTCACTACCATTTTAAAAGTAAAAGAAATGTAACTCTTACTAGAGAGAGGAACTTACATGATGATATATCTTGACTATGCAGCTACTACACCTATGAGCGAGGAAGCGTTACAAACATATATGAAAGCAGCTTCACAATACTTCGGAAATGAACAAAGTTTACATGATATTGGAGGAACGGCTTCTTCTTTATTACAAGTTTGCCGAAAAACATTTGCGGAAATGATTGGAGGCAAAGAACAAGGAGTATTTTTCACAAGCGGTGGATCGGAATCGAACTATCTTGCGATTCAATCACTTCTAAATGCCCGAAATAAGAAGCATATTATTACGACACCTATGGAACATGCATCCATTCGAAGTTATTTTCAATCTCTAAAATCAAAAGGCTATACGATCACTGAAATTCCTGTTGATAAAAATGGACTCATTTGTTTAGTAGATTTAGAGGCAGCTATTACGGAAGATACTGTGCTAGCAAGTATACAGCATGGAAACTCTGAAATCGGAACCGTTCAAAACATTACAGAAATCGGGGCACTTTTAAAAAAATATAATGTTTTATTTCATACGGATTGTGTGCAAACGTTTGGTAAACTGCCTATCCATGTTTTTGAGATGGGGATTGATAGTCTTTCTGTTTCAGCACATAAAATATACGGACCAAAAGGTGTCGGCGCTTGCTACATAAATCCGCAAACTCGCTGGGAACAAGTATTTCCAGGAACTTCTCACGAAAAAGGATTTCGCCCAGGTACAGTGAACGTTCCCGGCATCGCATCTTTTTTAACAGCTGCTGAAAATATATTAAAAACTCAATGGGAAGAAAGTTTACGTTTTAAAGAGTTACGATCCTACTTTTTAGAACAAATACAAACACTTCCGCTAGAAATTGAAGTAGAAGGTCATTCTACTTCTTGTTTACCACATATTGTTGGGGTTACAATAAAAGGAATAGAAGGTCAATATACTATGCTAGAATGTAATCGCCATGGTATCGCCATTTCCACCGGAAGTGCTTGCCAAGTCGGTAAACAAGAACCTTCGAAAACTATGCTTGCAATTGGAAAAACGTATGAAGAGGCAAAACAATATGTCCGCTTCTCTTTCGGACAACAAACAACGAAAGATCAAATTGATACTACTATTCATGCACTACACACAATTGGAAATCAATTTTATAGAGGTGTTAAATCATAATGAAACAAAATGAACAAAAAAAGATTTTAGGTGAAGAAAGACGACAACTTATCCTCCAGTGGCTTCTTGCTGCAAATGAACCGTTATCGGGGAATGAACTATCGAAAAAGACGAACGTAAGTAGACAAGTTATCGTGCAAGATATTTCCTTGCTTAAAGCACGAAACGAACCAATTATTGCGACTGCTCAAGGTTATTTATATTTAAAGCCGCAAGAGAAGCAACAAACTTTTGAACGCGTAATCGTATGCCAACATAAACCAGCAGAAGTACGTCAGGAACTTACAATGCTTGTTGACCATGGCGTTACGATTAAAGACGTAAAAGTTGAGCATCCTGTATACGGTGACTTAACAGCCTCCATTATGGTAAGCAATCGCTTTGATGTAGAGCAATATTTACAAAAAATCGAAAACACAAATGCTTCCTATCTTTCACAACTAACAGATGGTATTCACTTACATACAATCGAGGCAGATTCTAAAGAAAAATTAGATGCTGCTTGTGAGGCGTTAGATAAAGCAGGATTTCTCGTTTATTAATGTAAAGCACAGAGTTTTTATCATTCTCTGTGCTTTTTTAATGCTATAATATTGTAATCAATCGTAAAGGAGATCAAATATGGGAATTGAACTCGTTCACTTTAGCATTGGCAAACCGAAACAAATGAAATATGGCGAAGATAAAGAAATGATAACAGGTATATGTAAAGATCCTACAGAAGAGGCCTTTCTCTCAAAAGACGGATTTCGTGGTGATGACGTAGCGGATTTAAAACATCACGGCGGACCTGATCGCGCTGTTTGTGTGTACCCACACGAGCATTACGCACTATGGGAAGAGGAATTTCAAACTACGCTTCCCGCTTCCACATTTGGTGAAAACATTACCGTAACAAATATGTTAGAGCATGATGTTTGCATCGGAGATACATACAAATTAGGTGAAGCGATTATTCAAGTGACACAAGCGCGCGTACCTTGTAGCACAATTTCAAAACGCCTTGGCATCCCTGGCATACTGCCGCGTATTGTAGCAACTGGATTTACTGGCTACCTATGCCGCGTTCTTCAAGAAGGTACTGTACGTAAAGATTCAAAAATTACATTACTAGAACGTCCATCAAGCAATGTTTCTGTTTTATTCTCTAACGAAATTTATTTTCATAATAGAAAAGATAAAGATGGCATCGAGAAGATTCTTGCTGTTCCAGAACTAGCTGATATTTGGCGTGGTCAATTAGAAGATCGTCTTGCGAAGTTAAAATAAAGAATCCCACCTTCTGCAGGTGGGATTTTATTAATCTATTAAAAAATATATTAGGCAATGAAATGATATTGACGATTAGACAAACACCAACATTCCATCTACATCTTACAACCAATAAGAAGAATAACTCCCCAGCACAGTAACAGAAAAACCGAGTGCTTCAAGTTCCATCGTTACGCCTGGCAATAATACGTCATCGTATGCTTTATCGACATCGATTAAGAAAAAGTAATTTCCAAGACCTGTTTTCATCGGACGCGATTCGATTTTTGATAAGTTTAATTTTCTCCATGCGAAAGCTGATAACACTTGATATAGGGCACCTGCATAATCTGCAGGTAACGTTATCATAAGCGTCGTTTTCTCTCCGCGGTTCTCTCCGTTATTCGGGAGTACTGCTTTCTTTTTCTTATGGAGTACTAAGAAACGCGTGTGATTATTTTTATGCGTATGAATACTACGTCTCACAATTGTTAATCCGTATTTTTCTGCAGCCGCTTCATTTGCAATAGCGGCAATTTTCTCTTCAGGATGTTCTTTCACATATTGTGCAGCAGCACTTGTAGATGTCATATCTCGAACAGTTACTCCTTTTAATTCTTCATTTAAAAATTTATGGCACTGTGCAATGGCATGCGGATGAGAATGCACTGCATATACTTCATCCCACACTTCTGCATACTGCGGATGTACAAGTAAATGCTGCTGAATTGGTACTGTAATTTCTCCTACAATGGAAAGCGGCTGCTCATGTACAAGGTAATCAACCGTTATATTCACTGAACCTTCTATTGCATTTTCTAACGGTACAACTGCGAAGTCTACATTTTCATTTGCAGCTGCATCTATACAATCTGGAATCGTTCGATACGGTACATGCTCTGCTTCCGGAAAAAAACGACTCACCGCCATATTTGTAAATGTTGCTTCTGGTCCTAAATATCCTACTCGAATCATCGTCTTTTCCCCTCTTTTTCGTTTTCTTACTGTTATACCATACTTTTTTATATTCTTCTATGTAAATTTCGAATATTTAAAAAAGACTAGCATTCGCTAGTCTAAATGTTTCTTATACTCTCTTTGAGCGAAGAAGAAATAAATGATACATGCTGCGATATAAAACAGAATGAACAAACCTACTTTTCTTAATGATCCATCCATAAAAAGCGTATTATGAAACGTATATAATGCAACTGCACTATGCATACTCCCTACTATAATTGGCGCAAAAAATAGCATACATAATTGCCAACGAGAAATTTTCCATACTTCTTCCTTCGTCATTCCAAGTTTAGAGAGTGCACCATACTGCTTTCGGTCCGATGCAATATTATGGAACCATTTAAAATACACGATACTACATGAAGTGAGAAAGAATAATATACTAATAAATGAGCCTACAAATAGAGTAATATCGCCGCCTTCTTTCATATTTACATACAACTCCATATTGCTTCGAAATGCATTATTATTATCTTGTTTTATATGTCTCCGTAAATCTTCATTTAATTTCTTCGTCTTTTCGATATTTGATAATGTGTAGCCTCTATATATCATTTTTTCAGAATCAGGAACCTGATTTGCTATACTGTCAAAATCTTCATCATTCATAACGAAGAACAGACCATTAATGTACGAAGGGTGATGGTTAAATTGAACCCCTTCTTTCTGACCGTTAAATACGAATTGATATGGTTGATTCATTACTTGCAATTGAATCTCTTTTTGATTATATACATTCGAATTATTGTATTTATTATAATAAACGAGTGTCACTGTACCTTTTTTAGGACGATACGTTTTCTGTCTTTGTTTCCTTGCTTCTTGGTTATATTCACTTTCTTTTATAAGCGGTACTATTGTTGTTTCTCCCTTATTAGACTGAAAGGATGCATAAACTCCAACAAAACTCATATATTGAAAATCATCATACTCATATTGATGCAGTAATTTTTCAACCGCACCTTCCTCAAAGACTTCATGAGTAGAAATACCTTTTTCTATGTACGAAAACGAGTGTACCCCTCCAGTTCGCCACATATCTTGCATGCTAGAAAAATATAAGAACACCGTACCTGTTGCTGTAACTACAAACGTCGTTGCCATAGACATCAGAAAGAAAAAGCGACCATTTTCCTTCATTCGATGTGACAATTGATTCACTATAAATAAATACGGATATGTATACATAATCTTTTTATTTCGCTTTATCATTTCTAACACTTGGGTAGCTCCATGTGTAAAAGAAAAGTACGTTCCAAAAAAGACAAGTATAGACACAGGGAAAAAGTATATTGCTATCGTAGTCATCGTCACTTGTAGCGCCAACGCATACCCGCCCACTAAACAAGCAAAACCGAATAAACAAAGCCACTTTGATGTTTTCTTCTCTTTTTTATCTGTTCGAAATTCTTTCAATAACCGAATGATTTTTATATTCCATATACGTAAAGCACTTATAAAAGATAACAAAATAAAAACGACCATATATGTAATAAATGTTACACCAATCGCCCTTACGTCAAATATCACAGGGAGTTCTTTCGGAAGCCCCAGTAACATACTAAATACCATAAAAAAGAGTTTTAAAAATATCATACCGAGCACAATACCGAAAATATTCGCGAAGACCCCGATTAAAATTTGTTCGGTCATAATCATTCCTATTACGTTAGATTTCGTTGCTCCCATTAACATATATAACCCTAATTCTTTCTTACGTGCTTCTATGAAAATAGAAGTAGAGTACAAAATAAATATGACGAAAAAAGAAATGATTATAACATTACATATGATAAGTCCCCAACGTACGTTTTGATACCACATCGTCTCTTGCATATACGGATGCACAATGACAGACATATATGCGTAAGAAGCAAATATTGCAAAACAACTACTTAAGAAAAACACTTTATAATTACGCCAATTTCCTTTTATATTTTGCAGCGCTAGTTGCCAAATGTTCATCTATCGTCCTCCTGTAACTTACTACATAGGCAAAAAGCTAGAGGTTCCCCTAGCTTTTTACGTGTTTTAAATATCCTCTTTGCGCGATCATAAAGTAAATGGCAGAAGCTAAAATGTATGCTCCAATTACAAGCGCACCTGATTTCCATAAATCAATATAAAGCATTTTCCCTAACGTATGAAGAGCAACTCCACTATGAATGGAACCGATTAAAATTGGGATAAAGAAGATAACTCCCATTTGTCGAATCGCAATTTTGCGAATTTCTTTATCTGTCATACCGATTCTCTTTAACGATTTAAATTGAATACGATCTTGTTCTTTATCGTTAAACCATTTAAAGTATGTCATACTACAAGCGAAGAAGAAGAACAGTACCGCTACGAAGAAACCGATGAACATTGTAATTGCTCCACCTTCTCTTATATCCTTATACGCAAACACTGAATTTCTCAATTCTCCTTGCTTTTCTGGTGCAATTTCATTTTTCAAATCTAATACAAGATTTTCTGTATTTTTCCAATCCTCGATATAATAACCGTAATATTTCGTCTTTTCTTCATCTGGTACGAGTTTTGCATATTTCTCAAAATCTTGATCATTTACAATAAGATATTCACTATCATTAAAAACAGAATACTGCGTTGGATTATTTAATTGAACAGACTGCTTTTGCCCGTTAATTGTAAATTCATACGGTTTCGTACGATCTATCTTCATCAGTTCATTTGACATATCAACCATAACCATCGTTGCACTACCTGGTGCATTATGAACTTCTGTAGGTTGCTCTCTCTTTTGTTTGCGCACTTCTGCATTATATTCTTTTTCTGAAATAATCATCATCGGTACTTCATGTTCACTATTAAACAACGTTATTTTCTGTGTTGCCGGTAGTTTAACGTAGGTTACTTTTCGCGCATCTTCAAACCCGTGTCTCTTCACAAGCTCCTGTACCTTTTCTTCATTAATAAGATTATGCGTATTTAACCCCTTTTCCTCATATGAAATAGCATGTGGTGTAAGTTCTACCGTTTTCGCACTCATATTTTCAAAATATACGTACAGTGTACCTACTGCTGAAGATACTACCGCCGTAATAATAGAAATTACAAATAGAAAACGAGCATTATCTTTCATTTTATAAATAAGATTGCTAAGAACAAACATATTTGGATACGTATAGAAAGATTGCTTTCTTTTTTGTAATGCTTTTAATACAACTGTACTACCTTGTGTAAATAATAAATACGTTCCGCCAATTGTCAGTCCTACCACCGGTAAAAAGAGGATGAGGAAATTCAGAAACGTTACTTGGAAGCTAAGTACATATGCAGCAATAATACATCCTATACCAACTACACATAACCATGTAAATGCAAACGGCTCTACTTTTTGCTTTCTAGCTTCTCTTAATAAATCAATAATTTGCAAGCGTCCTACCGTCCAAACGCTAAACAATGATAGGATTAAAAATAGGATAAAGTATACGCCAGCTGTAATAAGAACTGCTTTACTATTCCAAACAAGTGGAAGTGTCTTATCTATTTTCAATAATACGCTTAACGCTTGGAAAAATAATTTTGAACAAAGCATTCCAACCCCAATACCAATTACAATTGCAATACTACCTAACATCAGTTGCTCTAATATAATCATTCGGCCGAGCTGCGATTTCGTTCCGCCTATTAATGTTAGTAGACCAAACTCTTTTTTTCTTGCTCGTAAAAACGTTGAATTTGCATATAAAATAAAGAGTGCCGAGAAGATGACCACAATATAATTCATCGATTCTAATCCTTTTGTGATCATCTTTCTCATACTAATATTACCGCTTACGACATCTGGATGATAAATAAAAGAAGCATACATGAAAAATACGACAATCGATAAACAACTACTTATAAGAAACGCTTTATAGTTACGCCAATTTCCTTTTACGTTATTAAGCGCGAGCTGGCGAAAGTTCATGATATTCTCCTCCTAGCATCGCAAGTACGTCCAGAATTTCTTGGAAAAAGGCTTGTTTCGTTCTTCCTTTATGTATTTCCGAGAAAATTTCCCCATCGCGTATGAAAAGGATACGTTCACAATAACTAGCCGCTACTGGATCGTGCGTAACCATTGCAATCGTTACTTTCTTTTGCTCGTGTAAATCTTGCAGAGCGCCCATTAGCGATTTCGCTGACTTCGAGTCTAAGTTTCCAGTTGGCTCATCTGCTAAAATTAACGTCGGTTCATGAATGATTGCTCTCGCTGCTGCTGCACGTTGTTGTTGTCCCCCAGATACTTCGTATACTTTTTTATTTAAAATTTCTTCGATGTTTAAAAACTTCGCAATTTCCAGTACTTTCGCATCGATTTCATTTACAGATTTCTTCGCCATTACAAGTGGTAAAATAATATTTTCTTTAATGGATAACGTATCAAGTAAATTAAAATCTTGAAAGATGAACCCTAAATGTGTACGGCGAAACTCCGCTAATTTTGCAGCACGCATTTGATTAATTTCTTCACCATTTACAAGCACATGACCTGAAGTTTGCTTATCAATTGTTGCTAATAAATTTAAAAGCGTCGTTTTCCCGCTTCCTGAAGGACCCATAATCCCTACAAATTCGCCTTCTTCTATTTTAAAATTTATATCGTTTAAAGCAGTCGTCGCTACTGAACCTTTTGATTGGTACACCTTCGTTAATCCTTTTACTTCAAGAACACTCATTTCTAATCCCCCTACGTGTTTTCTTCTTACATTTACTATAAGAAAAATAAGAAAAAGAAACGAGTGATTTCCCTTACAAAACGTTTTGTTATCTTACAGTTTTGTCATTTTTCTCATCAATGTATGATATTCTTCATCTTTTGCAAATTGGAACGTGAATGTTGTCCCTTCTCCTTCAGCCGATTGAACATACATTCCATGATGTAAATTATCGCAAATTTCCTTCGTAATATATAAACCCATTCCAGTCGCTTCTCTCGTTTTACGGCCATTTACCCCCGTAAAGAATGGATCAAATATGCGCTTTACATCTTGCTCTGGAATACCGATTCCATTGTCCTTAATATGTAATAACACCTTTTGGTCTTTCTCTTCAATTTGAAATTGAATTTCCTTTTTCTCTGCCGCTGAAATTTTTGTATACTTGATTGCGTTTACAACAATTTGACCTATAGCAATACTTAGCCATTTTCTATCAGATGCAACCATACAAGTATCTTCTTCAAACATCACTTTCGGAAATACAGACGATTGAATAAAGGATTTCCGATTTTCATTAATAATACCTCGCACGACATCTATAACATTTACTACTTCTATCTTATAATCTTTCGCAAACTGCTCTAGTCTTGCCATATGTAACGCTAAATCTAAACCATTTAGTATACGGTTATTTTCTTCACGAATACTTTCAACTGTTGCTCTTGCCTCACGATGCTCTTTGCCAAACTTTTGCAGCAATAATTCAATAACAGATACTGGTGTTTTCATTTGGTGAATCCATTGGTTCATAAATATCATTTGCTGTTGCTCTTTCGCATGCTGTTTATGAACTTCATTCATATATTGCTGTCTTAATAACGTAAAAGATTCAACGACCATTTCTTGCTCTGATGTATAAGATTCATCAATAAGTAAAGAGTCATGTAATGTATTTCCACCAGTAACATACTTTTCGATCCTATTTAAAAACACACTCCGTTTTCGGTAATCGTAAATGAGGTATACAGTAAACACAACTGTTCCTAATAAAAGTCCATATAACCACGTACTCCAATCAATGGATCGCTTTTCTAAAAGACTTTGCAACTGTAAAACGAGCCCAAATAAACAAAGGCTAACAATGTAAGAAAGAATTAAAGAAAAGCGGTCCATGAGGTAATTTTTAACCTTCATGCCCTTCGCCCCACTCCGTAAGAAGCGCATAACCATATCCACGTTTCGTTACAATTGCATTTTTAATGCCTAACTCCTCTAGTTTCTTCCTTACACGTTTTACATTTACGGTTAATGTATTATCATCCACAAATGCTACTTCATCCCATAGAGCTTCTAACAGTTCTTCGCGCGTTACATATTGATTCACCTGTTTCATTAAACACTCTAATAAGTAAAACTCATTTTTTGTCAGTTCAGTTTGTTGTCCTTGCCACTCAACAATATGCTGAGACGGGAATAACAACAGTCCATTTACACCTAAACAATCACTCTCAGCAGCAGAGGCATACTCTCCGTAACCACGGCGAAGCGCACTCTTCACCTTTGCCATTACGATATCTAAATGGAATGGCTTCGTAATATAATCATCGCCGCCATTTTCAATCGCCATTACTTGGTCCATTTCTCCTGTTCTTGCAGAAACAAAAATAATCGGTGCATTCGATACAGTACGAATTTGACGACACCAATAAAAACCGTCAAAGTACGGTAAATTAATATCAAGTAACACAAGATGAGGATTTATTTTTACAAACTCATCTTTTATTTGACGTAAATCACTTGCTCTAAATGATTGATAGCCATATCTTTCTAAATGCTCTTCTAATATTCCCGCGATTTTCTCATCATCTTCTACAATTAATATTTTATACATGCTCGTTTTCTCCCCATAAAAAAATTCTTCTAAAACCACTCCCCTTTTTATTATAAATTGAAAATTTAATTAGTGGGGATTTTTTCCTATACAAATCCGATTTTTACGATATAAAAAAAGACTGCCGTATTTCGGCAGTCTTAATCGATAAATTCAAATTCATATTCAAGAATTTTTACAATATCTCCGTCTTTTGCACCACGTGCACGAAGCGCTTCATCAATACCCATTCCGCGCATTTGACGAGCGAAACGACGTACAGATTCATCACGTGAGAAGTCTGTCATCTTGAATGTTTTCTCGATATCGTAACCAGAGATAACAAACGTGCCATCACTTTCACGTGTAATTTCAAATTTAACACCTTCAGTATCAAATTTGTACATTACACTTGTATCAGACTCATCCGCAACTTCATGTATTGGGAATTCTGGTGTTGTTTCTATTAAGTTCGCTACTTCAAACAGTAAGTCACGAACACCTTGTCTTGTTACAGCTGAGATTGGGAAGATTTTTACTTCTTCTCCCACTTTCTCTTTAAATGCTTGTAAGTTTTCTTCTGCATCTGGCATATCCATTTTGTTTGCAACAACAACTTGCGGACGCTCAGTTAAGCGAAGATTGTATTCTTTTAATTCATTATTAATCGTTACGTAATCTTCATATGGATCACGGCCTTCTAAACCAGACATATCAATAACATGCACGATTACACGTGTACGCTCAATATGACGTAAGAATTGGTGTCCAAGTCCGACGCCAGCATGTGCGCCTTCAATTAGTCCTGGAAGGTCAGCCATAACGAAGCTACGGTTATCACCAGTTTCAACAACACCAAGATTCGGAACGATTGTTGTGAAGTGATACTCTGCAATTTTCGGACGCGCTGATGATACAACAGATAATAATGTAGATTTACCTACACTTGGGAATCCAACAAGTCCAACGTCTGCTAGTACTTTAAGTTCTAGAATAACATCACGCTCTTGACCTGGTTCCCCGTTCTCAGCGATTTCTGGCGCTGGGTTCGTAGCTGTTGCGAAACGTGAGTTACCACGGCCACCACGGCCACCTTTTGCAATTACAGCAGTTTGTCCATGCGTTACTAAATCGGCAAGAATTTGACCAGTTTTTTCATCTTTTACTACTGTTCCTGGCGGAACCTTTACAAGTAAATCTTCAGATTTACGTCCGTGCTGACCTTTACTCATTCCGTGCTGACCGCGATCAGCTTTGAAATGACGTTGGTAGCGGAAGTCCATTAATGTACGTAAGCCTTCCTCAACTACGAAAACAACATCTGCACCTTTACCTCCGTCGCCACCTGCTGGGCCACCTTTTGGTACATACTTCTCACGACGATACGCAACCATACCATTACCACCGTCGCCGCCTTTTACATATATCTTGACCTGATCTACAAACATTATTTCACCACACTTTTTTCAATTGGTTGTAATATAACTGAGACTTCTTCGTCTCGCACTGTATAAGAAATGGAATACCATTTATTGTTTTGGGTCGCAAGCCAATTCTGTAGTTCTTCTACACTCGTTAGCTTACCACGAAAATCAAAAAAGAAACGAGCATTATCCGCGTCACATTCAATTGTGATACAAACATAATTTTCAACATATACGTCTAAACTATGCTGAAGCATCGAGAAAAATTGATTCGTCCATGTACATACAGTCTCATCTAAGTGAGATAAGTTATGTAATTTCCCTAATACTTCGTACTCCAATAAGCACGGCTGCTGTTTCCAATTATATGTTAAAATCCACTCTGAAAATAAAGGCATTGATAGCCCCATCAGATTGGATTCTTGTCTCGCTTCTTGGACAAAACGATCGATGAGACTATGAATTTCTTCCACTTTTCCAAGGGAAAGGTTTCCTTTCACCATCTGCATACGATTGAGCCAATCATGTCTTGAATGGCGCAATGCATCTATAATTGTCCATTTTTCATTCATTTAGATACCCCTTAATATAGAAAAACTCTAACCTGCACTCAGGTTAGAGTTTTCCGTGAGTTCTTATGCTTCTTGAGCAACAGGATATACGCTCACTTGTTTGCGGTCACGACCAAGACGCTCAAAGCGTACTACGCCGTCAACTTTCGCGTATAAAGTGTCATCGCCACCACGACCAACGTTAACACCTGGATAAATTTTTGTACCGCGTTGACGGTAAAGAATTGAACCACCTGTAACCGTTTGACCATCTGCGCGTTTAGCACCAAGACGTTTTGACTGAGAGTCACGACCGTTCTTTGTACTACCTACACCTTTCTTAGATGCGAAAAACTGAAGATCTAATCTTAACATACGTTACACCTCCTGCACTTTTTCTATTAAACGGATATACTTTCCGTAATCAAGTTCGATCGTCTTAAGCGAAACAACTAATCCTTCTAAAAGCGTTTGTGCTTTTTCTGCTGCATGAACATCTAAATCATTAGGCAATTCATACGTTAAAAATCCGCCATCACTTCCGAGTTCAATAGTTGCTTGCACATTACAAAGTTGTTCCACTGCATTTATAGAACCAAACACAACCGCTGTAGTTCCAGCACAGACAAGGTCTTGTCCATGTGGCGCATAATCGGCATGTCCAGTCATTTTAAATGATTGGATACTTCCTAATTTCGTGCGACTTATCGTAATTTTAATCATGTTAACCAGAATTAAGCGTTGATAGCTTCAACAACTAGCTTAGTGTAAGGTTGACGATGACCTTGTTTCTTACGATTGTTCTTTTTCGCTTTGTATTTGAAAACGATGATTTTCTTAGCGCGACCTTGTTTTTCAACTTTCGCAGTAACTGTTGCACCTTCTACAACTGGGCTACCAACTTTAACGTTTTCGCCACCAACGAAAAGAACTTTGTCAAAAGTAACAGTTTCACCAGCTTCAACATCTAATTTTTCAATGTAGATTGCTTGACCAGCTTCAACTTTAATTTGTTTTCCACCTGTTTCGATAATTGCGTACATACTTGCACCTCCTCTTAATTACTAAGACTCGCCAAAAACGAGGTAGACATAAATGCCTTTAGGGAACCTGTCTTGTGCGGTTGTAGCATATAGCCGTTTAGGTGCTATAAACTATAACATAAAGATGTTATCATGAATCATAGACGGTTGTCAATAAATGTTCTGCTAACTATTTTTTCCGTTCTAAAATTTCTTTTTTACTTCCAAAACGAACGATAGCATACTTTTCGATAATATCATCTTTGAAATAAATTTCAAATGGAATATTTTTTTGTAATCCTTTTTGCAAAAACTGTTTTTGCAGTTCTTTAGGCGCAGCGATTAATACTGCTTCATCTTCTATATTGCCATATGTGATTAGCTCTCTCTCTAACTCATACGCAATTGTTTCATGCGACATCACATAACCCGTCGCTTTGCAAGGTACACACTCTTTTAATAATACGTCCCGTAAAGAATGCTTTTTACGTTTACGTGTCATTTCCAAAATCCCTAGCTCCGTAAAGCCGAGCACCCTTGTATATGTGCGGTCATCTTGCATAGCAGCTATGAGACATTCTCTTACCTTTTCTTTATCTTCTCTTTTTTTCATATTAATAAAATCAATTAATATCATACCACCAATATCACGAAGTCTTAATTGGCGTGCAATTTCTTCAGCGGCTAGCTCATTTGTGCGAAGTACTGTATCTTGTAAATTTTGTTTTCCCGTAAACTTGCCCGTATTCACATCAATTACAGTCATCGTCTCCATTTGTTCTACAATTAAATAAGCACCATTTGGAAGCCAAACAATTTTTTGGAGTGCTTTCTCAATCTCACGCTCTATTCCAAAATGGTTAAACATCGAAGACTTTTCATTATAAAAAGATACTTTTTCTTTTCCAACTTTGTCTTCTAATTCCTTTACTATACTTCTTGTATCTACAACTACTTTTTCAATTGTTTCAATTGGGTTCTCTTGAAATACACGATCTAAAAAGGTCGCCGGTCGATGAAGTAATAACGGCACCTTTCCTTGACCCTCTTTTCTTTTTAACTCTTCATACAACTGTTGTAACCCTTGCATTTCAGCTTGTATTTCTTCAATTGCTCCTTTTTCAGAAGCAGAACGGAAAATGTACCCCCCCGTTCCCTCTATTTCAATTTGGAGTAACTGTTGTCTTCTTTTATTATTTTTTATTTTTCGAGAAACAGCGCGCATCTCATCAAACGGCATATAAACGACATATTTCCCGGTAAATTCTATATTCGCTGTCAATTTAGGCCCTTTCGTATCAATTGCCTCTTTCACAACTTGTACGAGTATCGCTTGCCCTTCATGTATACGATAAGAAGATGGTACATCATCGTATGAAAGGTAAGCATGTTTTTCTAAACCGATGTTTACAAAAGCTGCATTCATTCCAGCAATTGTTCTTACGACACGTCCAACATAAATATGCCCAACAATCTCTTGCTCTTCATTACGTTTCCATAAAAACTCAACAATCTTTTTCTTCTCTTCAATTGCAACGCGCTTTTCCGAACCAGCGTAATTCACATATAACGTTTTCAAAATTATTTCCTCACTTTATAATCTTCTTTGCTTTTACAATAATAAAAGGTTAGTGCTATCGTCAACACTAACCGATTAATTCTTCAACTGATGAAGTTGTTCGTTTTTCAGTAAAATATGCATAGAGCAATTCATTTTCATCCAATGTGTAATGCTCTTTATATTTTCCACGGACGATAATAGAATGCTTATATCCTCTACGAAATTTTGTGAAGATCGTATATAAACGATCTTCCGTTTGCACTTCAATAGGTGCAATCTTTTCGATTCCTCTTTTGTTTCCATAATAACGTTCTAATAAAAAACGCATAAATGCATACCGTCTTTGTTTCCACTCTTGATATAATGACACTGCTAAAAATATGAGTAGTACCCACATCATAATATTGTTACTATTCCAGAGTAACTGCCATCCTAATATTACACTAAAAAAAACACATGACAATTGCATCATCTTTTCATGTGCTTGTAAATAAGGGAAACGATATGATAATACATTAAACAATACTTTCCCGCCATCTAACGGCCAAATAGGAAGTAAATTAAATGCTAAAATAATTATATTATTCCACATGAAGAAATAATATAAATCTGCATTCAGCCAACCAGCTTTGAACAACATATAACCTACCAGCATCATCCAAACATGTTGAATCGGTCCTGCAATTACGACAACAAGTTCCTCTTTCAATGACTTATTACCATGTTCCTCAAGCTCGGCAACGCCACCAAACGGCAAAAGCTGAATTCTTTTTATACGCCAATTATAGTGTGCTGCTGCAAAAGCATGCCCAAGTTCATGAATAAGAACAATACAAAATAACAGTAGTAACTCTTTAAAACGCGCAGTAAAAATACCAATGACAATAATAACCCAAAATAATGGATGCACGGAAATTTTCGTTAAAACGTCCCTATATTTAATCAAATGATATCACCTGGATCGGATCAATAAATTTCTCATTCTTTTTTATCGCGAAATAAAACTTTCCATTTTTATCATTTGTATCATTACTCACCGTTCCAATTTTTTGTTTCTTTGAAACGTAATCATATAATTTCACTGACATATCGTTTAAGTTTGCATACCATGACTCCGTACCATCTGCATGTTGAATTTGAACTGTATTTCCAAGTTCCTCTTTCTTGCCTGCAAAAACAACTAACCCTTCATTTACTGACTCCACTTTTGCATTTGTAGCTGTTTGGACAAATACACCTTGGCCATTTTTTTGAAACCCTTGCATTACCTTTCCAGAAGCAGGAATTGCATAATCTTTTTGCTGAATACTTCCTTCTTTTTTCTCGTTCGGCGAATAGAATACAAGCGGTTTTCCAAATTGCTTTTCGTACCATTTCGCTACAGTAGCAAACTGAAATTCCTCTTTCATCACTTTTTCTGTAACAGCTTTAGCTCCATTGAATGAAGAAGGAGCATTCTTATATAAAATAGCAACCGAAAGAACTAATATTGCTGATAATAAAACTTTGAAGAAAAAGACTTCCTTTCGAAATAAAGGATGCATTTCCTTTTCTCCATCTTCAATAAATACTGCTTCACTATCAAAATTCCCTCCGTTAAAATACTGCTCTTCCTCCATCCTTTCTTGCTCGGCCTTCCTTTTTGCAATCCGCTTTTTAATTTCTTCTACGCGTCTATTCTTCATACTGTCTCCTTTCTTTCGTTAAGCTAATTTCATTAGAAACAGTTGTATACAGTTTGTACATATGTATGAGCTAAGAAAGAAAGATATTCGTGTGAAGAAAAAAGAAAGCACCTCGCATATGTGCGAAGTGCTCTTAACGGATTCCAAAGAAGTTTTTCACCTTTGCAAATACCGATACCTTTTCTTGTTCAAATGCTTGTAATGGTACATTCTCACCTAACAAGCGTCTTGCAATATTACGATAAGCCAACGCTGCTTTTCCGCTTGGTTGCAACGCCACAGGTTCACCTGTATTTGTAGCTCGAATAACTTCATCGTCATCTTCGACAACACCAAGAAGCTCGATTGACAATGTACGTACAATTTCATCAACATCTAACATATCCTGTTCATGAAGCATATGACTACGTACACGGTTAATAACAAGTTTGGGTGGTTCAATATCCTCTTTTTCTAAAAGCCCAATAATACGATCCGCATCGCGCATTGAGGATACTTCTGGAGTCGTAACAACGATTGCTTTATCCGCACCAGCTACCGCATTTTTAAATCCCTGCTCAATCCCCGCAGGACAATCGATTAATATGTAATCATAATCTTGACGTAATACTTGTATTAATTCATCCATTTGTTCAGGTGTTACCGCTGATTTATCACTCGTTTGTGCTGCAGGTAATAAATAAAGATCATCAAAACGTTTGTCTTTAATAAGAGCCTGAGGTAAACGGCAACGCCCTTCAACGACATCAACAAGATCAAATACAATACGATTTTCCAGCCCCATTACTACGTCTAAATTTCGAAGACCGATATCTGTGTCAATTAAGCACACTTTCTTTCCAGATAACGCTAGGGCCGTACCAATGTTCGCAGATGTAGTAGTTTTACCTACTCCGCCTTTTCCAGATGTAATTACTATTGCCTCTCCCACAGCTATACAATTCCCCTTTCTAACTTTGTTAAATTAGGTCTAAGATGAGTGAGAAGTTGCAGGCGATCGACAACAATGTGATTGTTCTCATTAATATACGCACATTCTGCCGCCTCCGCTCCGTCTTCTTTCTCTTCCGGAGCCCGCATTGCCACATCACTAATTCGAAGTTGCATCGGGTTCATAACAGATGCAGCGATTACAGCATCCGAATCCCCATAATACCCAGCATGTGCAATTCCTCTTAATGATCCTACGACAAAAATATTCCCCCCAGCGATAACCGTTCCGCCTGGATTAACATCTCCAATTAACAACAAATTTCCTTTTACATGTAAAACTTGTCCAGAGCGAACAATTTTGGAAATAGGGACAATTTCTGTTTCTTCTTTCCAAGCTATTGCTTCTGCTTTAGTGATAACATCACTTTCAATTGAATCCACAACAAGATTCTTTTTATTACGAATTAACGTACGAATCTCTTCTTGTTGGACTTCTGTTAAATAACGATTTCCTACTTTCACATGCACTTCAATTAAAGAGCGCCCATCACCATCGTAGTAATGTGTAGAAAGTTTTTCGTCTAATTCCATCAATAATTCTGAGAATGAACAACAATCATCTAAATGAAGCGTTATCCCATCTTTTGTCCCTTTTATCGTTACATTTTGTTGCTTTTTTTCTTCCACTAAAGTTCACCCCACCGATTCAATTCGACATAAAATTAGAAAATCCTTTTTTCTTTTTCTTCCATCGCTTTTGAAAGACGCACTATATATCGTCTCAGTGGGAAACAAACTATCAATAAGAAAATAGCATTTAACAATAAAGTAGAAAGGAGACGATCTGTGAAAAAGACATACGCTGGCATATGAGTACGCCCTAATAAAGTTAAGAATCCATACACATAATACTCTAGTGCTACAACGCTAGCTAATATGATAGAAACAACAATAAATAAATTCAATTGTAGTACTTTCATCACACTATATACTAAATAAGCTAAAATCGGATAAGCAAAAATATATATCCCGACAAGTTCTGTGTATACGGTATCAAATAAGAAGCCAAATAATAGTCCGTAATAAATCCCTTGGACCGGACTATAATACACTGTAATAAAACATAAGACGATTATAAAGAAATGCGGTGCTGCTATGCTGTCTTTCCAAAACACATCCGTTGGAACAACAGTAGCAAACATATTTTCAAATAGAAACACAAAAAGGAGCAAAAGAGGAAGAGCTGCTCTTTTTAATATCTTCATCATCTCTTCTTCTCCTCCTATTCTAATGGCGCTGAAGGTGTTGCACGTTTAGCAACCGTAATATGCTCTACGTCATTTAAATCAGCGGCAGGTTTTACATAAGCTGTTTTTGTTAAGCCATATGCATCCGGCTGAACTTCAACGATTTTTCCAATTACAAGACCTTTCGGGAAAATATCACCCAGTCCAGATGTTACAACTAGTTGATCTTTCTCTACCGGTGCATCAGAGCCAATCTTTGTGAAAAGAAGTAATTGCTTTTCTTTGTCATAACCTTCAATCAATCCAAAGATTTTCTCTTGCCCTTGTACAATAGCAGAAACGCGATTTGTTCGGCTCATAGAACTTAGTAATTCTACTGATGATGTAAACTGAGATACACTTTTCACTCTTCCAACTAACCCTTGTGAAGTTACTACAGCCATATCTTTTTTAATTCCTTGCTGTGCCCCTTTATCAATTCCAATTAAATCGTACCATTTATCTGGATTACGAGAAACAACAGTAGCTGGAATTTCAGTATACCCGCTATTTAACTCTTTTTTACCAGTTAGCTCTTGTAACTTCTTGTTATCATCTTCTAATTGTTTTACTTTCCCTGATAGACCTGCATAATTATCTAATTTTGCTTTTAATTCTTTATTCTCTTCATACGTGCGCTTTACATCCTCTACATTTTCGAAGAATCCAGCTACGTATTTCGCTGGCTTTTGGAATACACGTTCTACAACACCGACAGTATCTTTAACAAACTGCTCTGGCCATGTTAAACTGTTCCGTTCTTTCAATGAGATTCCAATCAATGCCACGAGAAGAATAATACTAACCAACAAAACAATTAATCTTTTGTTTAAGAAAAACTGTGGCACGTTCACACCCTCTTAATTTCACTGATTTTTATTTTGCAATATTATCGAGCAGCAGTTTTGAAAAGATCGATATTGTCTAATGCTTTACCTGTTCCAATTGCTACGCAATCTAATGGATCTTCTGCAACAAGAACTGGCATTTTCGTTTCTTCACTAATTACTTTATCTAAATTACGTAGTAATGCCCCGCCACCTGTTAATACGATACCGCGGTCCATAATATCAGCCGCTAATTCAGGTGGAGTTTTTTCTAACGTATTTTTAACTGATTCTACAATCGCATCTACTGTATCTTTTAATGCATCTGCAATTTCTTCTGGCTGAATTAGTACTGTTTTTGGTAAACCACTTACTAAATCACGACCGCGAATTTCCATAGGCTCGATACCTTCTGGCTCGCCTGCAGAACCAATTTCTAATTTTAATGCTTCAGCTGTTCTTTCACCGATCATTAAGTTATAGCTTTTCTTAATGTACTGAATGATTGAATCGTCCATATCATCACCAGCAACACGGACTGACTGGCTTGTTACAATACCACCTAGAGAAATAATTGCAACTTCTGTTGTACCGCCACCGATATCAACAACCATACTACCAGTTGGTTCCCAAACAGGTAAGTTTGCACCAATTGCTGCTGCAAATGGCTCTTCGATAGGATAAGCATCACGAGCACCCGCTTGACGAGTCGCATCGATTACTGCACGTCTTTCTACAGCTGTAATACCAGATGGTACACATACCATTACATACGGCTTACGTGAGAAGAAACCGTTTGATTTTTGAGCTTGTTGAATGTAATATTTCATCATTGTTGCAGTTGTTTCATAATCAGCAATTACACCGTCTTTCATCGGGCGAAGTGCCACAACGTTCCCTGGTGTACGACCAATCATTTGTTTTGCATCGCTACCTACAGCAACGATTTGTTTCGTATCAGTTTGTAACGCAACTACTGAAGGTTCACGTAAAACTACACCTTTTCCTTTTACATATACAAGCGTGTTCGCAGTTCCTAAGTCTATTCCAAGATCGCGAGTAAATCCACCAAATCCAAACATATTATTTATCTTCCTTTCTTGTTTTCACGGACTCATTTTTTCTTACTTTATATTATAAAAACAGTACGTTTTTTATATCTTTATCCTTTTTGTAGATAAATTTCTACAAAAAACTCATAAATCACATTATAAAACAAAATAAGTAAAAAGCATAGTCTTAAATATGACCTTTTTCCTTTAAACTCACGAATTTATGGTCACCTATTATAATATGATCAAGCACTTCAATTCCGATAATCTGGCCGCATTCTACTAAGCGTTTTGTTACTGCAATATCTTCACGGCTCGGCGTGGGATCTCCTGAGGGATGGTTATGAAGACATATGATAGAGGCTGCTGCACGACGGAAGGCTTCTTTAAAAACTTCCCTCGGGTGTACAATTGACGTGTTTAAACTTCCAATAAAGATCGTTTGCCTATGTATAACTTGATTTTTTGTATTTAAATATAAACAAACAAAATGCTCTTGTTGTAAAAAACGCATTTCTTCCATCATGTATTTCGCACAATCTTCTGGACTTCGAATACTATATCTATTTTGATATTCTAAACGTACCATTCTTCTGCCTAGTTCAAAGGCTGCCATAAGTTGCGATGCCTTTGAAATCCCAATACCATGTATACTAATTAGCTCTTCTAATGTTGCATCTTTCAACATACGTAAGCCATCAAATTGATGTAAAATTTTATCTGACAACTTTAAAACTGTTTCTTCTTTAGAACCTGTTCTGAGTAACACTGCGAGAAGCTCTCGATTTGATAAACTTCCAGCACCTTCTAACAATAAACGCTCCCGTGGCTGTTCTTCTCTTACAACATCACGAATACCGTTCATCTCTCCACCCCTTTATTTGTTCTCTCAAAGAAAACCCCATGCAATTTTACGCATGGGTTACATCAATATCAAATTGTTTTAATTCCCGAACGAGACGTGCAATTGGTAAGCCAACTACACTATAGTAGTCCCCTTGAATATTTTGAACGAAAATAGATCCTTTACCTTGAATCCCATAACTACCGGCTTTATCAAAAGGTTCTTTCGACGCGACGTATGTATCAATTTCCTCTTCTGTTAACTCCCAAAATGTAACTTCTGTACGCTCATAAAAAGTAACCGTTTTTTCTTTTGCTATAATTGCAACACCTGTATACACTTCATGTGTTTTCCCTGATAGTAATTGCAACATCTCTTTCGCCTCATCCTCATTAGAAGGCTTACCAAGAATACGCGACTCATATGTAACAATTGTATCTGCACCTAACACAATGTGATCACTATTATTTTCTGCCACCGCTGATGCTTTTTGCAAGGCAAGCGACATTACAATATCAGAAGGCGATGAATATGCACCAATTGTTTCCTCTACTTCACTTACAACGATTTCAAATGGCACACTAGCTAACTCAAGCAATTCCTTCCTCCGAGGTGACCCTGAAGCTAAAATTATTTTTCTCATATTTTCTCCTTCCTTTCTCACATGAAGCAGAACAATTTATATTAATCGTATCAAAGGAATAGTTTGTCCACAAATGAAAGAAATATTAATTTCTCTAACTAAAATAACACTTCTTTATTGCATACGATTATATTCCTGTCATAGAGAAAGCACTTTGCTCTAAATTCAAAAGAAAAGAAAGAAGTACATGTACTTCTTTCTTACTCATTTTATTATCCTATCATTTCACTTTCTACGAAACAATTTTTTCATACGAGAGTAAACCATCAATAATAACTTGATTTAATTTCGCCAAAGATTCCTTATCCATCTTCCCATCTTTTACTGTTTGTACAGCTACCGACGTATACATATACAGTTTCTTTGCTTCTTCTTGTTTCATACTTTTCCCTTCTTTTTCAACCTTTTTCCATTCTTTTTCAATTACTTCTATATCTTTTGCGCTACTTTTTCCACCAACTTGTACGCTAGAAGCATATTTTGCTAAATGAGTGTATAATGGCTGCACTTTTGTTAAAAATGTTCCTACTTCTTTATCATCTTTCAGCAATGCTTTATCTGTTATATCCCAGTTCTTTTTTAAAACGGAGACACCATCATTTTTATACTTAGTCATTAATTGATCTATAGACTGTTCATCGCTAGCAATACCAACAACTATTGCATACTTATCACCGCTCGGTCTCAAAGCACCAATGCCCCCATTGCCTTTCCATTCTTCAAGAGCTGCCTGTCCCTTTTCTTCAGAAGAATAAAGCCCTCCTTGAACAAAAAATAATTTCATTGGATCCAATGACGTTCCTGCTTGTGCTTTTTGTTTTTCTTCTTTCGGTGCTGGTGTTTGTTCTGCCGTTCCACCCACCTTTGATTCTCCATTTCCAGTCGGCCTTGAAGCTGTCACTTCACTTCCTCCTGTCGTTCCTTGTCCAGTAAGTAAATGAAGCATCCCCATTCCAAACGCCGTACCGATAATGATTGCAGTTGCAACGATTACAATTAATGTATTACTCCACTTCTTTCGGTATTTTTCCACAGACATTGATTTCGCTTTTTGAAACGGAACAACATTTTTCGGTCGTTCACTTTCTACTACCATCCATTCAAATTCATCTTTCTTTTTTTCCTCATACTTCGCTTCTGTTCCATTCACTTTCACTGAGATCGTTCGTGATTGCTTGTCCATACACTCACACCTCACCTCTTATCGTTGTCCGCATCATATCATATTCATTTCATAAAAAAACGAGATATTTGTCAGAGGAATTCGCCAAATAACCCTATATATTTATCTTATATGTATGCATTTGACTTCATTTGTAGAACAAAAAAACTAGATAGCAAAGACTATCTAGTTTTTCTCGCAAATATATTTTCGTACTTCAGAAATGAAATAAAGAGAACCTGTTATGATAAAAACATCATTTTCTGCTATCATTTCAACTTTTGTATCAATTGCCTCTTTCCAATTTTCAAAAACTAATTTTGATTCTTTCTGTGAATATGATGCAAGCTTATCAGCAGAAATAGCACGATCAAAGGCGAATGTTGTAAAAATAATTTCATCTGCAATGGTTTCTAATTGGCCTACCATGTTATGTAATTGTTTATCACCAAGGGCAGTAAATAACACTATTACATTTTTATCTTTGTAATGCGCTTCTACTGTTTTCACAAGGCTTTCGATACCTTCTGGATTATGAGCACCATCTATAATAATATCTGGATTACTTTGCAGTTTTTCAAAGCGCCCCACCCAATACGCTTCCTGTAATCCAGTTCTTATTTCTTCTTCCTCAATTAAAAATGATAAGTATGTTTTTACATACATGACTGCCATAAGCGCAAGTGCTGCGTTTCCTACTTGGTGGCTGCCTTTCATTGTGATTCGCACATCTTCAAAAGAGGCGAAAGGACAAGTGAAATCGAACTGTTCTCCATCTTCACTAGACTGTTTATGTAATGCTGTAAAATGGTTGCCCATCTCGTATAAGTTTGCATGATTTTCCTTTGCAACATTTTGAATGACTTGCAAAGCTTCTTCATCTTGTACACCAGTAATTACCGGCACGCCAGACTTAATAATCCCCGCCTTTTCATATGCAATTTCTCCTAGTGTATTTCCTAAAATATGCATATGATCGTGACCGATATTCGTAATAATCGTGAGAACAGGGTGTATAACATTGGTAGAATCAAAACGTCCACCAAGCCCTGTTTCAAATAAAACAACATCACAGAAATTGAATTTGCCGAAATAGCAAATCGCCATAACAGTAATAATTTCAAACTCTGTCGCTTCCCCTAAATCCGTTTCATCTAGTTTTTCCACGACTGGTTTTACCAGCTTTACAAGTTCAGTAATCTCTTCGTCTGCAATTGGTGTTCCATTCACACTAATGCGTTCATTAAATGATTCGATGTAAGGAGAGGTAAACGTTCCTACCTTATATTTCGCGCCTTCTAACATGTAACGCATATATGTTAACGTTGAACCTTTTCCATTTGTACCAGCAAGATGAACACATTTGATATGACGCTCTGGATTTCCAAGTTCTTCTAACATCCATCTCATTCTTTCTAATCCTGGCTTAATTCCAAATTTCAATCGGCTATGGATCCACCCTATCGCTTCTTCGTATGTATGTATCACGTATATTTTTCCCCTTTCAAAAGACAACTTTCATAGTTCTATTATACGCAAAGAAAAGAGACTCACCAATATAGTGAGTCTCTAAAAACATTTTTACTTTTCAAGATCTGCTAGACGTTGACGAACTGCTTCGCGTTTTTCTAGGTAATCTTGCTCTTTCGCACGCTCTCCTTCAATAACCGCTGCAGGAGCTTTCGCTACGAAACCTTGGTTAGAAAGTTTCTTCTGTACACGTTCTACTTCTTTATCGAACTTCTCAAGTTCTTTCTCAAGACGAGCTCTCTCTTCATCAAGATTGATAAGATCAGCTAACGGTAAGAATAACTCTGCACCTGATACGATTGCAGTCATTGCCTTTTCTGGCGCTTGTAAGTCTGTTTGAATTGTTAATTCGCTTGGGTTACAGAAACGCTCAATGTAAGAGCTGTTTTTCGTAAGTTGAGCAAGTACAGCCTCATCTTTTGCTTTAATTTGCATTTGAACTTTTTTGCTCATTGGCGTATTTACTTCTGCACGGATGTTACGAACAGAGCGAATGATATCAACTAGAAGGTGCATTTCTGCCGCAGCCTCCGTATCTTGTAAATCTTCGCGAACTGTTGGCCACGCAGCTACTGTAATAGACTCGCCTTCATGCGGTAAATGTTGCCAAATTTTCTCTGTTACGAATGGCATGAATGGGTGTAATAGACGCATTGTTTGATCTAATACGTAAGCTAAAATAGAACGAGTTGTTTTCTTAGCTGCTTCATCTTCACCGTATAGTGGAAGTTTCGCCATTTCAATATACCAATCACAGAAATCGTCCCAAATGAAGTTGTATAATGAACGACCAGCTTCACCGAACTCATATTTATCCATGTTACGTGTTACGCTTTCGATTGTTTCGTTTAAGCGAGTTAAGATCCACTTATCCGCAACTGATTTTTCGCCAGTTAAATCGATTTCTTCATACTTCATATCATCCATGTTCATTAATACGAAACGTGATGCGTTCCAAATTTTATTAATGAAGTTCCAAGTAGATTCTACTTTTTCCATGCTGAAACGTAAATCTTGACCTGGTGCACTTCCTGTTGATAAGAAGAAACGCATTGCATCTGCACCGTACTTCTCGATAACATCCATTGGATCAATACCGTTACCAAGAGATTTACTCATTTTACGACCTTGCTCGTCACGAACTAAACCGTGAATTAATACATCTTTAAATGGACGCTCGCCTGTAAACTCTAAACCTTGGAAAATCATACGAGATACCCAGAAGAAGATAATATCATAACCCGTTACTAGTACATCTGTTGAATAGTAACGTTTGAAGTCTGCTGAATCTTCATTTGGCCAACCAAGTGTGGAGAATGGCCATAATGCTGAACTGAACCATGTATCAAGTACATCGTTATCTTGATTCCAGTTTTCAATATCTGCTGGTGCTTCTGTACCTACGTATACTTCACCAGTTTCTTTATGGTACCAAGCTGGAATACGGTGTCCCCACCATAATTGACGAGAAATACACCAGTCATGAATATTTTCCATCCAACGTAAATATGTGTTTTCAAAACGCTCTGGTACGAACGTTACTTTTTCTTCTTCTTTTTGTTGAAGCGCTACTGCTTTTTCAGCAAGTGGAGCCATTTTTACGAACCACTGTGTTGATAAATAAGGCTCAACAACCGCACCGCTACGCTCACTATGACCTACTGAATGCATATGTGGCTCGATTTCTACTAATACGCCAGCTTCTTGTAAGTCTTTTACTAATTCTTTACGGCATTCGAAACGATCCATACCGTTATACTTACCAGCTTTTTCGTTCATCGATCCATCTTCGTTCATTACTAAGATGCGTGGTAAGTCATGACGGTTACCTACTTCAAAGTCATTCGGGTCATGAGCTGGTGTAATTTTTACAACGCCCGTTCCGAAATCTTTTTCTACGTACTCATCAGCAATAATCGGAATCTCACGGCCTACGATTGGAAGTGTAACTGTTTTTCCGATTAAATGTTTGTAACGATCGTCTTCTGGATGAACTGCTACTGCTGTATCACCAAGCATCGTTTCTGGACGAGTAGTAGCAAGACGAATGTGACCAGAACCATCTGTTAACGGATAGTTCATATGGTAGAATGCACCTTGAACTTCTTTATGAATTACTTCAATATCAGAAAGAGCTGTACGTGTTGCTGGATCCCAGTTGATGATATATTCACCACGGTAAATTAAGCCTTTTTCGTATAATTGAACGAATACTTTATTAACCGCATCTGATAAACCTTTGTCTAATGTGAAGCGTTCACGAGAATAGTCTAGTCCTAAACCAACTTTCCCCCATTGTTGACGAATGTGAGAAGCGTACTCTTCTTTCCACTCCCAAGCTTTTTCAAGGAATTTTTCACGGCCAAGATCGTAACGTGAAATACCTTCTTCACGAAGTTTTCCTTCTACTTTCGCTTGTGTTGCGATACCAGCATGGTCCATTCCTGGAAGCCATAGTACATCGTATCCTTGCATACGCTTCGTACGAGTTAAAATATCTTGAAGAGTTGTATCCCAAGCATGACCTAAGTGTAACTTACCAGTTACGTTCGGAGGTGGAATTACAATTGTATACGGTTGTTTCTTCTCGTCTCCTGTTGCTTCAAAATATTTGCCTTCAAGCCACCATTGATAAAGGCCTTCTTCAACGGACATATGATCATATTTAGTTGGTAAATTCTTTTCCGTGTTTGACATTATTTTCCCTCCTTAAAATAAAAAATGTCCCTCATCCAAAAAGGACGAGGGACATCGCGGTACCACCTTTATTTACAAACAAATTCATAATTTGCTTATACTCTTAATTTGATAACGGACAAATCCGTCTTTTCCTAATAAGAACTATTCCGTTCAGAAAAGATGCTCCAGGGCTACCTTCTAACATAACTATCTAGAGAATCTCCCAGCTAATGATTCTCCTCTCTGAAGACGTTTCATGTTATACTCTTCCCCTTCAAGGCATTTATATGATTGTTAATTATTATATACAATAGTGTAAAAAACGAAACCTTATTCGTCAAGATAAATTTAAAACTACAGCTTTTGGTGCCAAAAAGAAGATAAGTAGAATCCTCTACTTATCTTCTTTACCCCGCTATTTGTGGGCAGTAAGACCTCCACCTCAAAACTCAGCTGAAGCAAAGAAGTTAGATGGGAGCCCTGGTGCCCGTAAACGCCCAATTAGTGAAGGCTAATCATCAGCGGGGAATGTTTACTTTATCCGTTCCCTTGCTGGGCAGCTTGTAATTGTGACAGGAAATATTCTATATTGCTAACGAGCCAATGCGATTGTTGCAAACTCTTTACTCCGCGCAGTTCATTTTCCTCGTTACGATTATCTCTTCTTTTCTTATAAGACTGGATTTGCCGAATAAATTGCGATGGATACGTCATATACGCAAACATAAGTAGTTGCTCTTCTTTCGTAAAAGGGAAATTTTTTTGATACATTTGAAACCATTCAAACCGATCACTTCTTGCGATTGGATATGTGTTTAAAGACCGTGAATAAAAACCTACTATATCTTGCACAGGCGTTGCAAACTTCGATTTTTCTAAACTAATAAAATAGCCATTCCGTTCATAGTCAAATAAAAAATGATTCAGTGACACATTACCATGCACAAAAGTAATACGCGTTTTCTCCTTTTCTTTCATCGCATCGTTCCACTCATTTAATTGCTTCGTTGCAAATTCACGCGCTCTCATTACATGATGATAGTACGTACAATATTGCAATTCAAACGGGGACATATACCATTTTGATTCAGATTCTACGAGAAACTCTTCTAACATCTCACCATCATTTTCCCAACGATCGGATATACTTGTATAATGTTTTTCTAAATCTTCTTCCGTATACGTTTCTTCCTTCACAGTTTTTTGATGCAACGTTCCAAGTGTCTGAAACATTTTATGGTATTGATCATTGTCCTCACCGTTTCCTTCTGCACGTTCTAACCAAGGCATTAAATAATAATTATACGTCCCGTCACTTAAAATATAACTTCCATCCGTCGCATGATATATAGGTACATAATTTGAAAAACCTTTCTCCTTCAAATATTGAATATGATGCAGAAAGTTATTCCGCTCTAACTTTCTGCCTTCTATTTTCTTGAGTGCATATGGACCTTGATTCGTATAAATTTTCATTACATTTCCGTGCTCTTCCATATGCTGCGTATCCAATCTATATTGCCTCACGATAGGTTCATAGTGATTTCGCAACTCAATATCCATACGAATAACCCTTTCTATTCAAAACATAGCCTCTAAGAAAGGAAGTGAGTGAAAACACTCACTTCCTTATTTCGCCTTTACCCTTGAAACGGGAATATAAATAATTTGCCCCGTATTTAAAAATATATCTTCTGTTTGATTGACACGGTATAAATTTTGTACAGACGTTTCATAACGGTCTGCAATAGATTCAATTGTATCCCCTTCTTGCACGAAATACATTCTTAACTTTGTAAATTCTTCTTCCGGTTCTTTCGTAAATAGTTTTGTTAAATAAAGCGCATTTTCATCTCGCTGTGAGTACTCTTCTTCTTGTTCTTCCTGCTTTTTCGCTTTTTCTTTCTTGAAATCTTTTCGTCCGAACAGTTCAAATTGCGGCGTTGTTTCTTGCTCCTCTTCACGTTCCACAAATTCATGTTCTTCTATTTTCTCTTCTTCTAATTCCTGCTCTTTTCTTTCCTCTAATTGGAACGGTTCAAATGCGTAATCTTCCCACTCATCTGATTCCTTATATGCTGGTTCTTCTACATGCGGCGCCGGTCTATTTTCATCCTCTTGCGCTGAATCTTCTTCTAACTCAGCATACACCGTTTCTTCCTCTTCAACTTCATCCTCGCTTCTCTCTTCATCACACAAACCGGTAATAGATATATCCGCTAATAATTGTAAGCAACCATTTTCCTTTAATTCATAATCAAATTCCTCGATTGATACATATAGCTCTTCAATTACTTTCACTCGATTTCTCGGAATTGATATTTCAAGTGGAAAGGAATGAACAAGTTCATTAACCCCATCTTCTCTTGTTTCTACATAATCAATTGACTTTGCTGGCGATAGTTCTCTTAATGAATACGCGGAATCATCTTTTCGTGCAACATACTCTCCCGTTAAATCTAATTGTCCTCTCACGATTACTTCATGATCAAGCTCTTCTATCTCAACGTCTGGATCTAACGAAATTGACAAAAGTTCTTCGACTTCCTGTCCTTTTTGGAACCACACAGATTCTTTTAATGAAAATCGTAATGAATGATCTGTAGCCACTTCTTTTCCCCCTCCCAAACTATATGTCATTACAGATTTATGTGTGGGAAGCTTACTTTATGAATAAAAAAAATCGCTCCCCTTATGGAGAGCGATTTTCTCTAATACACTACGCTTTTAATTTTGACATTGCAATTTCAGCTGCTGCAATCGTCGCTTCAATATCTGCATCACTATGTGCTGTCGATAAGAATAAACCTTCGAATTGAGATGGTGGTAAGAATACACCTTGTTCTACCATTTCACGATAGTAAGCCGCAAAGAATTCTAAGTTTGAAGATTTTGCTGCATCGTAATTAATAACGGGTTCATCTGTAAAGAAAATACCAATCATAGAGCCTGCACGGTTAATATGATGCGGAATGCCATGTTTTTCAGCTGCTTTACGTAATCCAGCTTCTAACATTTCAGCTTTACGCTCAAATTCTACATATGATTCTGGCGTTAACTGTACTAACGTTTCATAACCTGCCGCCATTGCAAGTGGATTACCTGATAAAGTACCAGCTTGGTAAATCGGTCCGCTTGGCGCAACTTGGCGCATAATTTCTGCTTTACCACCGTATGCTCCTACCGGTAAACCACCACCGATTACTTTACCTAGGCATGTTAAATCAGGCGTTACGCCATAATAACCTTGGCCACAATTATAAGCTACTCGGAACCCTGTCATTACTTCATCAAAAATAAGCAATGCACCGTTTTGTTCTGTTACTTCACGAAGACCTTCTAAAAATCCAGGCTGCGGAGGAACAACCCCCATATTTCCTGCTACTGGTTCTACAATTACACAAGCAATATCATCACCGAATTGTTCAAACGCGTATTTTACGCTTTCTAAATCGTTATAAGCTACTGTAATCGTATTTTTCGCTACACCTTCTGGTACACCAGGACTATCTGGTAACCCTAAAGTCGCCACACCAGAACCAGCTTTAATTAATAACGAATCACCATGACCGTGGTAACAACCAATAAATTTCAAGATTTTATTACGACCTGTATAACCACGAGCTAAACGTAGTGCACTCATTGTTGCTTCCGTTCCAGAGTTAACCATACGCACAATCTCAATTGATGGCACGCGCTCAATAACAAGTTTTGCTAATTTATTTTCAATTTCTGTTGGTGCACCGAAGCTTGTACCTCTTTCAGCAACAGATTTTAACGCTTCTACAACACGATCATTTGCATGACCATGAATTAAAGGACCCCATGATAATACGTAGTCGATGTATTCATTCCCATCGATATCATATACTTTAGAGCCTTTTCCACGCTCCATAAACAACGGATTCATCCCAACAGACTTAAAGGCACGAACCGGGCTATTTACGCCACCAGGCATTAAGTCTTGCGCCTCTTCAAACGCTGCAATTGACTTATCAAACTTTTTCATTATTTAGCGCCTCCTTCTTGTAACCATCTTGCTGCATCTTTTGCATGATACGTAATAATTAAATCTGCCCCTGCACGTTTCATACTAATTAATTTTTCAAGAACAACTTCTTTTTCATTAATCCAACCATTTTGCGCTGCCGCTTTAATCATCGAATATTCACCACTTACATTATAAGCGACAACTGGTAAATTAAAGTTATTTTTCACATCACGAACGATATCTAAGTAAGAAAGAGCTGGTTTTACGATTAAGAAATCTGCACCTTCCATTACATCTGATTCTGCTTCACGGAATGCTTCCATACGGTTTGCCGGATCCATTTGATATGTTTTACGGTCACCAAATTGCGGTGCACCGTGCGCAGCATCACGGAATGGTCCATAAAATGCTGATGAATATTTCACAGCGTACGACATAACTGGCACGTGTCCAAAACCATTTTCGTCTAATGCATGACGAATTGCTGTTACGAAGCCGTCCATCATGTTTGATGGCGCAATAATATCCGCTCCTGCTTTCGCTTGACTTACAGCTGTTTTCGCAAGAACTGCAAGAGACTCGTCATTTAAAATAATCCCATCTTCAATTACACCGCAATGACCATGGCTTGTAAATTGACATAAACATGTATCTGCAACTACTACTAGCTCAGGGAAATCACCTTTAATTTGCTGAATAGCACGTTGTACAATTCCATGATCACAATATGCTGATGATCCAACTTCATCCTTTTCAGCAGGTAAACCAAATACAATAACAGAACGAATACCTAAATCAACAACTTCTTGCATTTCAGCTTGCAATAAATCTAAAGACATTTGATATACGCCCGGCATAGAAGGAACTTCATTACGAACATTTTCACCTTCTAATACAAAAATAGGGTAAATAAAATCTTCCGTATGTAAAAACGTTTCACGCACAAGTGCACGCATGCCCCCGCTTTGTCTTAAACGACGATGACGATTAAATTGTAAAGAGTTCATAGATTTCTATCCCCATTCTTTCATTTTATAGATTCACAAACATATTGTAGTAATGCTTCTACAGTGTACTCTTTCGGCACAATAACAGACGGAAAATAAAGACTTGCCTCTTTTTCCGTAATAGGTCCTATACAAGCAATTGTACATTTTTTTGTCCATTCTCTCCAGTTTGTACCCTCAAGTAAACGAACAAAACTAGTAACAGTTGAAGGGCTCGTAAATGTAATAATGTCTACTTTCCCTAACTTCAATGCTGCTATAAGTTCTTGCTTTTTTTCTATATTCACTTTCGTACCGTATACGATTAGCTCATCTAGAGAAACACCAATTTCCCGAAGTGCAACCGGAATTACCTCTCTTGCTAAATTCCCTTTCGGAAATAAAATACGTTCGTTTCCACTTAATTCTTTTAGAAACTCTTCTGCAAATGCTTCTGCAACAAATGAAGTCGGAACAAAATGAACTTGATAGCCCCTTTTTTCTAACTCTAATTTTGTTTTCACACCTACCGCAGCGATTCTAATGGTTAGCGGTAGTTTCTTTTTTAAACTATCTAGAAAAAAAGCTACACCATTTCTGCTCGTAAAAATAACCCAGTCGTATGAATGTAGCTGCTCTTCAATATGTTGAATTTGCCTATGAGACATACCTTCCATACGCAAAAGCGGAATTTCCAATGGAATTCCGCTCTTTTCTTTCACTGCTACACTCATTTGTTTCGCTTGATGCTGGGCACGTGTAATCAATACCGTTTTTCCAGCGAGAGCGTTCATATTTATTGTTGCTCCTTATTTGCAGCAAGAATGAGTTCTTTGGCGCCTTGTTTAATTAAACGGTCCGCGGCCTCTAACCCTACTTCCTCAGGATTAGTACCCACTACTGTCTCTTTTAATAAAACAGAGCCATCCATAGAGCCGACAAGAGCTGTTAATTCGATTGCATCGTTTTCTGTAAGGGTTGCATATCCAGCAATTGGAACTTGGCATCCACCTTCAAGTTTATGAAGAAATACTCGCTCCGCTGCCACTGTTCTTTCTGTTATCGTATCATTAATATGCGCTAACAACTGCAATAAATCCTTATCATCCTCACGACACTCAATCGCTAATGCACCTTGTCCTACAGCAGGTACACATAACGTATCATCTAAATGTTCTGTAATAACATCATTATCCCAGCCCATTCTTTGTAATCCAGCTGTCGCTAAAATAATCGCATCGTAATCTTCTTCTTTTAATTTACGTAAACGTGTATCGATATTCCCGCGAATCCACTTCACTTGTAAATCTGGTCTCGCAGCGAGTAGCTGTGCACTACGTCTTAAACTACTCGTACCTAAAATAGCACCTTCCGCTAACTCTTTAAACGATGCTCCATTTTTTGAGATAAAAGCATCACGAGGGTCAACACGCTTTGGTGTACAGCCAATCATTAAACCTTCTGGAAGTACGGCTGGCATATCTTTCATACTATGTACAGCCATATCGATTTCTTTCGTAAGTAACGCATGCTCAATTTCTTTAACGAACAAGCCTTTTCCGCCTACTTTTGAAAGAGTAACATCTAAAATAACATCACCTTTTGTGACAATTTCTTTCACTTCAAATTCATATGGTAGACCTAGGGCTTTTAACTGATCAATAAACCAGTTTGTTTGCGTTAATGCTAGTTTACTCTTTCGTGACCCTACAATAATTTTGCGCATAATTCTCTCTCCTCATTATAAATACCAAAAGTGGAAATTGGACAAACTGCTTAATAGAAAAATGTTTACTAGCATTACGAGAAACGATCCGATATTCCACTGTACAATTTTCTTACCTTGCAACACATCTGCCGCTCGTAAATATAAACCTGTGCAATACACAAATAGAACGACAAAAGATCCGATTACTTTCGTATCATACCAATGGAAATTATCCAATTTTGTATATCCCCATATACATCCTAATAAAATTGCTAGTAAGAAAAATGGAACAGAAAATAAATTTAATCCGTAAGACATAGATTCTAGCTTCGGTAAATTCCCTAACCTTCTTAATCTCGCATTCCATTTTTTCTTTTTTAATAGGCGATATTGCAATAAATACATAATAGAAAAAATGAACGATACAGTAAACGTTGCGTAAGAAATAATTGCCATACCGACATGCACGTATACAAGTTCTGAAACTAATTGTTCCGCAAGTACTGGCGACATCTTTCCGAGCGGTGTAAAAATAGAAAAAGCGCTTACGCCAAATGCTACAACATTTGTAAAAAAGACTAAAAAGTCAATTCTCATAAATCGATTAATAACTAACGACATCGTAATCAATAACCAAACATAAAAATAAATCCCTGATAATAAAGTTAAAATAGGATTCGTTTCTGAATCTGTAGCTCTAAGCAACATAAAAATAGACTGCAGGACCCATACAATCGCAAGTAACCAAAAAGCAAATCGGTTCGCCTTTCGGTTACTTTGGAAATAATCTATAAAATATAAACTAATGCTACAAGCATATAAAATAATTGCAATATGATAAATAATACTGTTATTTAAAAAACTCATCCGATCATCCTTCCAAATTATAAAGATGGAACGGATGGTGTCCACACTCTTTTATGTTCTACTTCTTCCGCACGACTCTCTACTTCTTCCGTTTCTAAATCAAAAATCTTTGCAAATAACGCTAATTTTTCGCTCGCTCCCTCTTCAGCAGCTATTTCTTTCGCTACTAAAATTGGGTCTTTTAATAATTGATTAATAATACTTTTCGTATGCTTACTAATAACTTTTTTCTCACGATCACTAAGGTTTGGTATTTTTCGCTCTAGGCTTACCATCGTTTCACTTTGGATTGCAAGTGCCTTATCACGAAGAGCTGATATTAATGGAACAACACCAAGTGTACTTAACCACGTTTTAAATAGAACAATTTCCTCTTCAATCATAAATTGAATTTTCTCTGCCTCTTTCAAACGCTCAGCACGGTTTGCCTCCACTACTCCTTGTAAATCATCAATATCATACAAGAAAGAACCTTCTAGCTCATCAATCGCTGGATCAATATCACGCGGCACTGCAATGTCAACCATAAATAATGGACGACCAGAGCGCATTTTCTCCACCTTTGTCATCATCTCTTTCGTAATGACATACTCAGATGCACCAGTTGAACTAATTAAAATATCTGCTTCTAATAATGCACATTGTAATTCGCTTAACGATTTTGCATGTCCCATATATTTCTCAGCCATTACTTCTGCTTTCGAAAGCGTCCTATTCATAACTGTTACTTTACGAGCACCACTTCCATATAAGTTTTGTAGTGCAAGTTCGCCCATTTTACCAGCACCAAGAATAAGCACATGACAATCTGTTAACTCGCCAAATATTTTCTTTCCAAGCTCAACAGCAGCATAACTAACAGACATTGCACTTTCCCCGATTGTTGTTTCTGAGTGGGCACGTTTTGCTAATGTAATGACTTGCTTAAACAATTCATTAAAAATTGTGCCTGTTGCTTTAACTTGTTGCGCTTCTAAAAAGCTATCTTTTATTTGACCTAAAATCTGCGTTTCTCCGACTACCATTGAATCTAAACCGCACGTTACGCGGAATAAATGATCTATTGCGCCATCTTGTTCAAAAATAGTTAAATATGGCGCGACTTCTTCTATTTCAAGCTGAAACCAATCAGCTAAAAACTTCTTAATATAATACCGTCCCGTGTGTAATTGATCGACAACAGCATAAATCTCAGTGCGATTACAAGTTGACACAATGACATTCTCTAACACGCTCTTTTGATTTTGTAATGTAGTCATCGCTCGCTCTAGTTCTGCTGCCTGAAATGTGAGTTTCTCACGAAATTCTACAGGGGCTGTTCGATAATTTACACTAACAACAAGAATATGCACGCAGCATGTCCCCCTTCACCCGTTTTATCACTTTATCTACTATCATAATACAACTTTCCTCTTATGAATCTGACAATCGTGTGAACAACCGATTATTTTTTAATTATTCTCCGTATGTAATAAAGGAGATTCAATAACACTAATAAAAAAAATTCTACTTTATAATGATTATAAATTAATAACTCTATTTGTACGTTACCAAAAAAAGCCCTCATAATCAAGTGATGGAAACTATTCCATATAAATTATAACATCATCTTCCCTATCTTCTTTCATCATGAAGGAAAATATGTATGATTGTTCCAAAATGTAACAAAGACTTTCTCAATACAATGTATTTGACATTGCATTTCTTTTTCGTTATATTAGTTTTACAAAATTAAATTGTGCACAACTTAATTAGAAGGGAGTTATTTATGACAGAAGACTCTTTGCATCTAGATAACCAACTTTGTTTTTCTATTTACGCCTGCTCTAGAGAGGTTACTCGTTTTTATCGACCTTATTTAGAAGAAATGGGTATTACGTATCCCCAGTACATTACTTTACTCGTACTATGGGAGCAAGATGGACTAACAGTAAAAGAAATTGGAGAACGTCTATTTTTAGATTCTGGTACGTTAACACCTATGTTAAAACGTATGGAATCATTAAAACTTGTAAAACGTGTTCGTTCCAAAGAAGACGAGCGAAAAGTTTGTATTGAATTAACAGAACAGGGCAAAGATTTAAAGGAAAAGGCTTGTTCATTACCGACAACGATGGCTACAAACTTAGGAATTACAGAGCAAGAATATCGCTCTTTATTAATTCAACTAAATAAACTGATTGACACAATGAAAACAATTAATGATGGAAAAGGGGAATAAATATGGATAAATTATATACTGCTTCAGTAACAGCAACAGGTGGAAGAAATGGGAAAGTAGTTTCAGATGATGGCATATTAAATCTTGATGTAAAAATGCCGAAAGCACTAGGTGGTGCAGGCGGAGAAGCAACAAATCCAGAACAACTATTTGCAGCTGGTTATGCAGCTTGTTTCGATAGTGCATTACAACTTGTCATTCGTACAAAACGTGTGAAAGTAGAAAGTACAGAAGTAACTGCTCACGTTTCTATCGGAAAAGATACAGATGGTGGTTTCGGCCTATCTGCTGTACTTGATGTACATGTGGCTGGCGTTTCACATAGCGAAGCACAAGAACTTGTAGAAGCGGCTCACGGTGTATGTCCTTACTCGAAAGCAACAAGAGGAAATATTGAAGTTACATTAAACGTACGCTAAAAAATTTAGCAAAACAAAAACGCGCGACATTCGTCACGCGTTTTTTGTTTTTGTAAATTTATGAATTGCTTTCCACGCTTCTTCTTTTCCAAGTCCTGTTTCAGAAGAGAATAGAACAATTTCATCGCCAATTTCAACAGCAAGCGTTTCTTTTACAACTTTTAAATGCTTTTGCCATTTTCCTTTCGGAATTTTATCGGCTTTCGTCGCAATAATAATTGTTGGGATTTCATAATGCTTTAAGAAATCATACATCATCACGTCATCACTTGTTGGTTGGTGACGTAAATCAACTACTAATACAGCTGCGTCTAATTGTTCACGCGTTGTAAAGTACGTTTCAATCATTTTCCCCCATGCAGCGCGCTCCGATTTAGATACTTTCGCATATCCATAACCTGGAACGTCAACAAAGTGCATCATCTCATTGATTAAGAAAAAGTTCAGCGTTTGCGTTTTTCCTGGTTTAGAAGAAATACGTACTAACTTTTTACGATTTAAAATTTTATTAATAAAGGAAGACTTCCCCACATTTGAACGACCTGCTAATGCAATTTCTGGTAAATCACTGTCTGGATATTGTTCTGGTTTAACAGCACTAATTACAATATCTGCTTTTGTTACTTTCATTGTTTCACTCCTACTAATGCGTGCTCCAATACTTCATCTAAATGAGATGCAAGCACAAACGTAAGGTTTTCTTTTACGCTCTCTGGAATATCATCTAAATCTTTCTCGTTTTCTGCTGGCAAAATAATTTTTGTTAAGCCTGCGCGGTGAGCACTTAATGTTTTTTCTTTTAAACCACCAATTGGTAATACACGACCACGAAGTGTAATTTCACCTGTCATACCGACTTCTTTACTTACAGGAATACCTGTTAGCGCAGAAATAAGTGCCGTTGCCATCGTAATACCTGCTGACGGTCCGTCTTTTGGAACTGCTCCTTCTGGAACGTGAATATGAATATCATTTTTCTCATGGAAATTCGGATCGATCTGAAGCTCTTCTGCACGAGAACGTATATAACTAAACGCAGCTTGTGCTGATTCTTTCATAACATCCCCAAGTTTCCCTGTTAAAATTAGTTTCCCTTTTCCTGGCGCTACAGAAACTTCAATGGCAAGTGTATCGCCGCCTGCTGCTGTGTAAGCTAGACCTGTTGCCATACCAACTTGGTCTGTTTTTTCAGCTTGCCCATAACGGAATATGTGTTTACCAAGTAAATCAACAATCTTTTTCTCTGTCACAACGATACGTTTACGTTCTGCTGTAACGATAATCTTCGCTACTTTACGGCAAACTTTTGCAATTTGGCGCTCTAGCGTACGAACACCAGCCTCACGTGTATAATAACGAATAATCTCAAGCAGCGCTTCATCACGCACTTGTAAATTACCTTTTCGTAAGCCATGTTCTTTTAATTGTTTCGGCAATAAATGCTCACGAGCAATGTGTACTTTTTCAAGTTCTGTATAGCCAGCAATCGAAATGATTTCCATACGGTCAAGTAATGGACCTGGAATACTTGAAAGTGTATTAGCAGTTGCTACAAACATAACTTTTGATAGATCATATGGTTCTTCAATGTAATGATCACTGAAGTTATGGTTTTGTTCTGGATCTAATACTTCAAGTAATGCCGCTGATGGATCTCCACGGAAATCGTTAGACATTTTATCAATCTCATCTAATAAGAAGACTGGATTAACTGTTTTCGCCTTTTTCATACCTTGAATAATGCGTCCTGGCATTGCTCCAACATATGTACGGCGGTGACCACGAATTTCAGATTCATCACGCACACCACCAAGAGATACACGGACGAAGTTACGATTCAATGATGTTGCAATTGAACGCGCTAACGAAGTTTTGCCGACCCCAGGAGGGCCTACTAAACAAAGGATAGGTCCTTTTAATGAATTCGTTAACTTCTGTACAGCTAAATATTCAAGTACACGCTCTTTCACTTTTTCAAGACCGTAATGATCGTTATTTAAAATCTCTTCCGAATGAGCAAGATCAATTATATCTTCTGTTGCCTCTGTCCACGGAAGCGCTAATAACCAATCAATATAATTGCGAATAACACCACTCTCCGCAGAACTTGCTGGTAACTTTTCATAACGATCTAATTCTTTCAGCGCAGCCTTCATTGTTTCTTCCGGCATTCCTGACTGTTCAATTTTCTCACGAAGTTCTTCTACTTCTCCGCCCTTGCCTTCTTTGTCGCCAAGTTCAGTTTGAATCGCCTTCATTTGCTCACGTAAGAAATATTCTTTTTGCGTGCGCTCCATGGAACGTTTCACTTTTTGCCCAATTTTCTTTTCTAGGCTAAGTAACTCTTGTTCATCTTGAATAATTGAAATAAGTGTTTGTAATCGTTCTTTTACAGATACAATCTCTAGAATCTCTTGTTTCTGCTTCGTTTTAATCGGCAAGTGAGAAGCAATTAGATCAGCTAATCTCCCTGGTTCTTCCACATCAGCTACCGTTGCAAATGTTTCATTTGAAACTTTTTTCGAAACTTTAATATATTGTTCGAAATGCTCCAGTAACGTACGCATAAGAGCTTTCTCTTCTAAATCATCTTCTACTTCTTCAGTTACCGTTTTAATCGACACTTGTACTACATTTTCTTCTTCGATAAACTCTATTACTTCTGCTCTATGTAAACCTTCCACAAGGACACGAAGCGTACCGTTCGGCAATTTTAACATTTGCTTCACTTTCGCCACCGTACCTACACTATATATGTCATCTTCTTTCGGATCATCGATATTCATTTCTTTTTGCATTGCTAAAAAGATGATATTTTCATCCATTGCCGCCTGCTCTAGTGCTTGTATCGATTTATCACGTCCTACATCAAGATGCAAAACCATCGTTGGATATACGAGAACGCCTCTTAATGGTAGGAGGGGCACGATTCTTTCGTTCGTATTCATACTAGACATAGCACCTCCATAATAAATTAAACTCCTGTTCAACTATTTTATATTACAATACACCTAGATGCAATTGCTGAGATTCCGCGCAATTGTAAATAGCTTGTTTTTCTACCTCACGAAAAGAAAAAAGACTCCGATTAAGCATACAAACTTAAACGAAGTCTGGCAAATTTTATTATTGTTTATTTTCACATAGATTGTGCATCAGTTTCGTCTACCTTAGTATGTACATCTAGCTCTCTATGCATATTTTCTTGCATAAACGTTAACTCAAATACTTCTTTTAACTTACGGACAGGAATAATTTCAATTCCCTTGATCGTATACAAAAATGGTTGCATATTTTCAGCAGGAATAATGACTTTCTTAGCTCCCGCTTTTTTCGCAGCTTTTATTTTTGCGTACACGCCACCAATAGGTTTTACTTCTCCGTGTATACTTATTTCCCCTGTCATCGCTACTTCATTATTTACATACGTGCGGTGCACCGCAGAATATACACCTGTTGCCATAGCGATTCCTGCAGAAGGGCCATCAATCGGGATACCACCTGGAAAATTAATATGTATATCATATCCTTCTGGCAACACATCTAAAGAACGAAGTACTGTTAATACATTATCAACAGAGCCTTTCGCCATACTTTTACGACGAATCGATTTCGTTTGACTACCAATACTTTCTTCTTCCACAATTCCGGTAACATTTACCGATCCTTTATCTTTCGCCTTGATTGCTGTTACTTCAATTTCTAATAACGCACCTGTATTTGGTCCGTATACAGCAAGACCATTTACAAGACCAATCCTTGGAATCGGATAAATGCGCTTTTCATATTTCGGTGTAAGCTGACTTGAGTGAACAACCCACTCTATATCTTCATCCTTAATGAAAGAACGTTCTTCATTTATCGCCATACCAGCAGAGATTTGCACGAGATTAATCGCTTCTCGTCCATTCCTTGCATACATCCCGATCATTTCAATACCATTTTCACCTATTTGCATTTCCACTTTTTCCGCGGCATTTTTCGCTACTTTTTGAATTTCTTCCGTATCTAATTCACGGAAAAATACTTCTAAGCAACGTGACCGAATAGCAGGAGGAATTTCCTCTGGCGAACGTGTCGTTGCTCCAACTAAGCGAAAATCTGCCGGTAAGCCTTTTTGGAAAATATCATGTATATATGTTGGGATCATCGTATTTTCTTCACTATAGTACGCACTTTCTAAAAATACTTTTCGATCTTCTAACACCTTTAACATTTTGTTCATTTGAATCGGATGGAGCTCGCCAATCTCATCAATAAACAAAATACCACCATGTGCATCTGTTACAGCACCTTTTTTCGGTTGCGGAATACCTGCTTGCCCCATCGCCCCAGCACCTTGATAAATCGGATCATGCACCGAACCTATTAAAGGGTCTGCAATACCACGTTCATCAAACCGAGCTGTTGTCGCATCAAGTTCAATAAATGTTGCATTCGTACGAAATGGAGATTTAGGATTTCGTTTCGCTTCTTCTAATACAAGACGTGCTGCCGCTGTTTTCCCAACACCTGGCGGGCCATATATGATTACATGTTGCGGATTCGGACCACAAAGAGCCGCTTTTAACGACTTAATTCCGTCCTCTTGCCCTACAATATCTAAAAAGGTTGTAGGACGCACCTTTTCTGCTAGCGGCTCTGTTAAAGAAATCTCACGCATTTTACGAAGCTGTTCTAATTCTTTTTTCGATTCTCGATCAATTGAAACTTTTTGTGTTCGTTGATTTCGAAGTAAATGCCAGAAATACAATCCGACAATTACACCAAAAACAAGTTGAACAACTAAAAATATATTTGTCCAGCTCATTATTTATTTCCTCCCGCAATATTTTATCTCTTAGTATTTCCGCGGAGGAACGTAGCTAAACATAAAGAAAAACAGCAATTATAAAAATTGCTGTTTCCCTTTCGCATTATGCAGATGTTTTTGTATCAAGTACAGTACCGTCTTGTAACACCAATTTTGGCGGCTCATTATCAGCTACTGTTTCTTTTGTAAGAATACACTTCTCGATATCTTTACGAGATGGAAGTTCGAACATTACATCAAGCATTAAGCCTTCAATAATAGAACGAAGTCCACGAGCACCCGTTTTACGTTCAATTGCTTTTTTCGCAATTTCGATTAGTGCACCTTCTTCAAACTCTAACTCAACATCGTCAAGCTCCAATAATTTTTGGAATTGCTTAACAAGTGCATTTTTCGGTTTCGTTAAAATATCAACAAGAGCATCTTCATCAAGTGGCTCTAGGTTCGCAATAACTGGAAGACGACCGATAAACTCTGGAATTAAACCAAATCTTAAAAGATCCTCTGGTAATACGTGAGATAAAACATGCTTCTCATTCACATCAGCATTTTTCTTCTCAGAACCAAATCCAATTACTTTTTCACCAAGGCGACGTTTAATAATCGGCTCAATGCCATCAAACGCTCCACCACAAATGAATAAGATGTTCGTTGTATCAATTTGAATAAACTCTTGGTGCGGATGCTTACGACCACCTTGAGGTGGAACGCTTGCTACAGTACCTTCTAAAATTTTCAGAAGTGCCTGCTGCACACCTTCACCAGATACATCACGTGTAATTGATGGATTTTCGGACTTACGTGCCACTTTATCAATCTCATCAATATAAATAATTCCTTTTTCCGCTTTCTCAACATCATAATCAGCTGCTTGAATTAATTTTAGTAAGATATTTTCTACATCTTCCCCAACATATCCAGCTTCTGTTAAAGATGTTGCGTCCGCGATTGCAAATGGAACATTTAGAATACGCGCTAACGTTTGTGCAAGTAATGTTTTACCACTACCTGTTGGCCCGATAAGTGCGATATTACTCTTCGCTAATTCTACATCATCAATTTTGCTGTTAGAATTAATGCGTTTGTAATGGTTATATACCGCTACCGCTAGTGCTTTTTTCGCGCTATCTTGCCCGATGACATACTCATCTAAGATTTCACGAATTTCTACCGGTTTCGGTACATCTTTGAATTCTACTTCTTCGTCCTTCGCAAGCTCCTCTTGTACAATTTCAGTACAAAGTTCGATACACTCATCACAAATGTAAACACCTGGACCTGCCACTAACTTTCGAACTTGCGTTTGTGTTTTACCACAGAAAGAACATTTTAATTGCCCTTTTTCATCATTAAATTTAAACATATTTTCACACCCCTTACAAAGTGCTAACCTCTTGCCTTCGTATGTACACGATAAATGTATCGTATGTAAATACATATTATGTCACTACGTGGCGAGAAATACAAATAATATGACTAGTTATGTACAAATAAAAAATTTTTAAAACTTTTGAAATATGTATATTCGACTTGTAAAGGAACTTTTCCTTCTCCATCGAAAAGTTTTATAAATATATTTCTATATTTATAAAACAAGGCACGATTTTAATCGTGCCTTGTTATTTTATTATGCAGCGTTTTCTACTAAGAAGTCTACAGCTTTACGCACTTTAAGATCTTCAGCTAAAGCGTCTACGCTTCCAAGAGCTTGCTTGATAGCGTCTACTGGCATACCGTACATTTCAGCCATTTTTTCAACTTCTGCAGTTACTTCTTCTTCAGTAACTTCGATGTTTTCAGCTTCAATGATAGCTTCAAGAACAAGATTGATTCTTACACGTTTTTGTGCATCTTCTTTCATTTGCTCTTTTAATTTGTCAGCATCAGTACCTGTGAATTGGTAGTAAAGCTCAAGGTTCATACCTTGTTGGCTTAAACGTTGCTCGAATTCACGAACCATACGATCTAACTCAGTGTTGATCATAGCTTCTGGAATTTCGATTTCAGCGTTAGCAGCAGCTAATTCTACTACTTCGTCACGTACTTTGTGCTCAGCTTCGTGCTTTTTGCCTTCTTCTAAGTTTGTGCGAAGTTTTGCTTTTAATTCATCAAGAGTTGCAACCGCTTCGTCTGCTTCTTTAGCGAACTCGTCGTTTAACTCAGGAAGTTCTTTTGTTTTGATTTCGTGAATTGTTACTTTGAATGTTGCTGGTTTGCCAGCTAATTCAGCAGCATGGTACTCTTCTGGGAATGATACTTCAACGTCTTTAGACTCACCAGATTTAAGACCGATTACTTGCTCTTCGAAACCTGGGATGAATGTACCAGAACCGATTGCTAGAGAGTAGTTTTCGCCTTTTCCGCCTTCAAATGCTTCGCCATCAACGAAACCTTCGAAGTCGATTACAGCTGTATCACCGTTTTCAACAGTTCCTTCTTCTTTAACAACTAGTTCAGCTTGACGTTCTTGTAAAGATTTTAATTCGTTCTCTACATCTTCGTCAGTTACAGTTGTTTCAACTTTTTCTACTGCTAAACCTTTGTACTCACCTAATTTAACTTCAGGTTTCACTGTAACTTTTGCAGTGAAGATAAGGTTAGCATTTTTTTCGAACTTCTCGATGTCGATTTCAGGATGATCAACTGGGAAGATACCAGCTTCTTCAATCGCTTCACCGTATGCTTTTGGTAAAATGATATCTAAAGCATCTTGGTATAAAGATTCAATACCAAAGCGTTGTTCGAATAATGGACGAGGCATTTTTCCTTTACGGAAACCTGGTACGTTAATTGTTTTTACTACTTTTTTGAACGCAGCGTCGATAGAGTTGTTTACTTCTTTAGCATCAACTTCGATTGTTAAAACGCCAACGTTACCTTCTAATTTTTCCCATTTTGTAGACATTTATTCTTTCCCTCCAACTATAATAATGTATGCACATACCTCTATAGATTAAGATCTTCATTATCTCTTTTTTGAAATAACAAATACACAAATAATCCTCTAGCAAAAGCTTTCAGATATAATGTTCCAATCTACTAATTGCCCAGAAGACAACTACGGTATATTTTGTTCGAGAATAATATGAAACATATTAAGTAAGAGAATTACACTTCTCTTCTCTTACAAACAGGCAGTTTTCTGCCTTTTGCAACCCTTACATTATAACATAGAATATGCTCGTTTCAAGAACTGAACGATTCTTTTTCATAATTATACGGGCAAATATCCTTCTCTTTCAACACGTAATAACCATTGATAGGCAATATGAAACTCTTCCAATTCGATATTGTATGCTGCCATAAGCTCTTCTTCATCAATAGCCAATCCGAAACGCTTTCTTCCAATTCTCTCTAAAACAGCTGACCAAATCTCTTCTTTATCCATTAATAGAGCAAATGGGAAAATACTAATTTGCAATTCTTTCCAATATGTAACCGTTGCTTCAAATATATCGGGATAATTTTGCTCTAATCGACTTGATAATTTATGTATAATGTTATTGGATTGCTCCTCATTATGACCTGTAAATGCTGGAATTACCTTAATCGTATTCCCAAACTTTTCTACCTCTATTTCCTCTTCTACCTGACTTTCTATCATTTTATACAAAATAGAAGTTTTCAAATAGGGGTGTTGCTCTTCTTCTATTAAAAATTTCTTTAAAACAGGTAATGCAAGATCTAAGTCTTTTAACGAAAGTCGCTGAATCGCTCTTAGCTTCTGTCCAAAGTTTTCTCCAAAAATTTCATTAGTAAACTCATCCAACTCAAAATTTGAATCGACTAGCGATGCGTCTCCCTCATTGAGCATACCTTCTGCAAATAAAGCAAGTTGCGCTAATTTTTCCTTTTGATCAGGCATTATATCTTTCGTTTGTAAAACCTTTTCAACAGTTTCAATAACACCTTCATAATCATTTGTTTGAACTAAAATAGTCACGTACGTTTCAAGAATATCACCAAATAAGACAACTCCTGTTTTAAGCAACTGTTCACATTTGTCTTTCGCTTCTTCCATACGTTTTAATTCGAGTAAACAAATAACTGAAGCTAATTCCGTTTGTTCCGTTTCCGCATTATACTGACGTAATATTTCAAAGCAGCGCAATGCATCTTCGAACTTCCGCTCTTTCAGCGCTAAAAAACCTTCATCAATATAGCGCTCTGATAGTTGTGGAAACAATACGACCGTATTTTCTTTTTTATCCATACGTCCGCCTCTTTTTCTTGATTTTAATTATGTTCAAAGTAAATATATCAAATGCGTAATGAGAACACAACATCCCAAAACTATTTGTTTGAAATATAAAAATATTTAATTTTTACATTCCAATACGAATAAATCTCTACTAAAAATTAAAATTGTACAAATAAAAATCCCCAGCAACAAGCGCAGAGGATTCATCATTAATGGAAAGCTTTTATAATTGTGGGGTATATTACAAGGGTAATAATTTGGAGAACAATAATTGCCATAACAATCATGCTAAAATAGAAGATTGGTTTACTTCGCTTCATTAAAAACATAATAATAAGCATCGTACAAGCAAACAAACTTAAGAAGAACAAACTTGTTGTCGAACTAAGTATACCACTTGGGACAAAGAACAATAACACTACACTACAAGTACCTATAATTCCAAATAACCATTCCATTCATTCACTCATTCCCTTTCCCTCTCATGGCTGTTTTCTCTAAGCAATCAAATGTTTCACAACATCAACTACATACGTTAATTTCTCATACGCTACAAATCCAAAAGCAACCGTTAAGCCCGTTACAACTAATCCTTTCATCATTTCTGCCTCCTCGTTTTATCGTTGTTATCTTCATTATAAAAGATTAGCAATTTGTTACCATCGAACTACCTTACAGTTACCTTACAGAATTGTAAGATTTCAAAAGAGGATAGAAAAACACCTCACATAGCTTGAGGTGCTTTCACGGAATTTCTCTATAATCACTTGCAAAATTAACTTTTTTCTCTTGGTTATTTTTCGGAGAATCCAATCTTAAACTAATAGATTTACTAAATAATTTAGGATCAAAATAATTATTCATTACTTTTCTTAACTTACCTTCAGATATTTTCGTATTACAAGAAAACAAAGGATGAAAATCATGTTAATATATTTTTATACAATTAAGAATTTAATTTACAAGGGGGATTATATATGTTTAAAAAAATGGCCGCAGATGTATTAGGACTAAGCGATGTAGGTTCTGTTATTACACCTAAAGACTATGATAAGGTCGATGCCGATGATTATGTAATGCATGAAGATGGAGAGAAAATTTACTTTCTAATTAAATCGAAATCAGATGAATATTGCTTCACAAACAAAGGGTTAATTCACTTGGACGGTACAAGCGCAACAAGTAAAAAACGTACACTACGCCGCTTTCGTTATAGTAAATATCAAATTAAAAACGTAGCACTCGAAACTGCAGGAACGATTGATTTAGATGTAGAAATTAAGTTTCAAATGGGCGATGAACATTACTCAATTGATGTTCATAAAAAACATATTGAAGAATTAAAAGATTTATATAAGGCTTTACTTAAAATCGAAGAAATTTCATACGACAACGATATTACATTACAATATGCACATAAAAGTTTAGATATGGCATCTAATGCCTTTAGCCGCATTTCAAACGCACAAGTAAATTTAGCAGAGCAATTTAAAGAAATGAACGAGATTGCCTTTAACTGGCTTGTTGATACGAAGAAACAATATAATGTGAAAGATTATGGTTTTGTATTTGAGAAGTTTATTAATAACTAAACAGAAAACCTTGTTATCAAAAGATAACAAGGTTTTTGTAGCGTACCAGGAGAAATTCGAACTCCCGCTCCGCCCATTTCCGTACTATTTTATATATTTTGATCGCAGTCTTAATATATCTTCTCCTTCGCGAATGCCTGCCGATCCCTTCCTCACATTTTTTACGACAGTCCAATTCGGGTTAGTTTCATCACCGATGTTCTGTACTGTAAAATTGCCATCACCATATTTTCGGTGGCCTTCTGCCAATTTCTCCGTTAAATCATTCTCATTTGATCTCGCCATCTTTGCGCCATCTCCCTTTTTTATACGACCTTCTTAAACCATCTAACCAATCACAGGTCCAGTCAATTGGAGATTCTCATTTTCCGCTTCTATTAATTGTAACACACTGCCGGGGATAAGTTCCGATAACTGCTGCTCAACCGTACTAGAATGGTAAAGAATTTTATAATATTGCAAGTAAACAATTAAGAGAATCTGGATATGGATTTGAGTTCCATCATAAACCTATTAATTCTTTAAATTAAATAAGATGAATAGGGCGCATAAATGGCGCTCTTTTTATTTAAGAAAAAAAGTACATATGCAACTGCTTAATATCAAAGGAAAGGTCGCAAATATTAAGCATGAACTACACTTATAACCCAAACATCAAATTTTAGACAAACAAAAAACCTTGTTATCTTTTGATAACAAGGTTTTTTTAGCGTCCCAGGAGAGATTCGAACTCCCGACCGTACGCTTAGAAGGCGTATGCTCTATCCGGCTGAGCTACTGGGACATGGAGCGGGTGAAGAGAATCGAACTCTCGACCAGAGCTTGGAAGGCTCTTGTTTTACCACTAAACTACACCCGCATATGTTATTTTCTTTTCTTCGTTAGCGCCGTTGCCCTATCGACAATATTTATTATATGTATAACCACACATAAAGTCAACACCTTTTTTAAAAGAGGATAAATTTTCTTATCCTCTTTTAAAAACTGCCTGTTCAACTAGTTGTCCGTCTAACGTTTCAAAACGAACTTCCATTTGATTTTCATCCATTTCTAATAAAGCAAATGTCTTTTCTACACGCTGACGTGGTAATAAAATACTGCCTGGATTAATAAATAAAACGCCCTCGATTAATTCCGCACCTAATACGTGAGAATGTCCGAAGCATGCAACTTGCGCTCCCACTTCTTCAGCATGGTACGCTAGCGTTTGTAATGTCATTTTTACATTATGTCGATGCCCATGTACAACTAAGAAGCGAATTCCATCTACATCAGTTACAATTTCATCTTGAAAGTTAGCATAATCACAATTTCCTTTTACAACATGGAAACCTTGCAGCTCTTCATGAGCAGGCGTTAGCTCTGAATCACCGCAATGAATCATGGTATCTACTTTCCCTTCATACTTCTCTTTTAACTGCTGTAATTCCTTCACAGAGCTATGACTATCGCTTACGATTAAAGCTTTCATCAATCTCTCTCCCTTATTCTCCTAAAAACCATTCAGGGATTTTTTCTTCTAGCTTACGAAGAGCACGTCCGCGGTGACTAATAGCATTTTTTTCATCTGAACTTAATTCCGCCATTGCTTTTTTGTATTCTTCCACATAAAAGATCGGATCGTATCCAAAGCCATTTTCTCCGCGGCGTTGTTCTAAAATAAATCCTTCACATGTCCCGTTTACAATGACAGGCTTTTTATCACCTTCAGGGAAAGCTACTGCTAATGCACAGTAGAAGCGAGCTTTACGCTTATCAAACGGTATTTCATTTAATTCTTGTAAAACTTTATCAATATTCGCTTGATCATCTTTTGGCTCTCCAGCAAAACGAGCTGAATACACGCCTGGTTTCCCGTTTAACGCATCTACAATAAGACCTGAATCATCCGCAATTACAATTGCATTCAACTGTCTACTCAAACTATCCGCTTTTAAGATCGCATTTTCTTCAAATGTTTCACCAGTTTCTTCGACTTCTTCAATATGAGGAAAATCGTGTAATGATTTCACTTCTAAATCAAATCGCTCAAATAACTCAGCAAATTCACGTACTTTCCCCATATTTTTTGTCGCTACAACAACTTGTTTCATACTTTCCACCTCTACTCTATATGAGATACGATGTCACCTAACGCTTCTTTTTGCATATCAATCAGTTGGAAAATGCCTTGTTCTGCTGCATCAAGTAATTCATTTAACTGCGCTCTACTAAACGTCGCTTCTTCTCCAGTTCCTTGCACTTCAACAAACTGACCTTTTCCAGTCATAATTACATTCATATCAACGTCTGCTTTAGAATCTTCTGCATAGTTTAAATCTAAAACAACACCTTGCTCTTCAACAATTCCTACTGACGTTGCTGCTAAATAATCTTTTACTGGAATTTTAGATACTTTTTCTGCTTGTAATAACTTCTCAAACGCTAATACCATCGCTACGTATGCACCTGTAATAGAAGCTGTTCTCGTTCCACCATCTGCTTGGATGACATCACAGTCAATCCAAACTGTTCTCTCGCCAAGCGCTTCTAAATCAACTACCGCACGTAATGCTCGTCCAATTAAGCGCTGGATTTCCATTGTACGCCCTGTTACTTTCCCTTTGCTTGACTCCCTAATCGTACGTTGTTCTGTTGCACGCGGAATCATCGCGTATTCAGCTGTTACCCATCCTTTTCCTTCTCCACGCATAAACGGTGGTACACGCTCTTCAATTGTTGCTGAGCAAATTACCTTTGTATCCCCAACTTCAATTAATACAGATCCCTCTGGATGTTTTAAATAATTCGTATGAATATGTATATGGCGTAATTCTGTTTTCTCTCTACCATCTACTCGCATAAAAATAACCTCCTCTTAATTACTACTCGTTAGTATAGCCAAATTTAAATGTATGATATGTATACAATAAAAGAAGGAGAACCCAAAAAGCAATTCTCCTTTCTTACTTAAGTATATCAAATTATTCAAGATTAAAAACTACCTGTATTCACGTTTTCTGGACGATCTACAGGTTTTATTAACTTTCCGCCCTTTTCATCTATAAGATTTGCTTTTCCATTCACTTCAATAGAAATATTTTTCACACCTTTCTTTTCTGTTAAAGATAAAACTAACGACTTCAATACGTAATTTGAGATCATATTTTTATCTGGGTTTACAAATATATTTTCATTAAAGTTTAATGTAAGATTTCCGTCTTGTAATTTCGGATTCGTAATAAGCTTAACGCCTGGATTAAAATCATTCAGGAGCGATTGATGGATCGGACCTTTTACAAGTTCATCTATAATTGCTGCATAGTCATTTTCTTTACCTTCCGCAACGCGGCGTGTGACTGGTACGTAGTATTGCTGTTTATTATTATTTTGCGCCATAAAATACAGTGTGACTGGTTTTGTATTTGTTACATCTGCTACTTGTTCATCATCGAAGTTAATACCATTTGCACGGCTCACTCCTTCACCAAGCGGTGTACCACCAACCGGCATCTTTGCCAATTTCTCACCATTTATTTGGAACTGCACTTGTTTTATCTCTGTAAATTGCGTCAACGTCCAAGCTATAGATTCAACGATTTGACGCTCTTCTTCTTTCGCATAGTTTTTCATTTCTTTAGAGAAATCAATAACTGCCGTTCCGTCCTTTTTCAAATCTAAAGTCATCGTTGTATTCGCCGGAATGACTGCACGAAACCCATTCGGTAATAAATTCGTTACCGGTCCATCTTTCACAAGGTATTCTAACGTTTGCTTCACAGTCTCATTTGCTTTCGGAGTAGGTATAGCTAACGTTTGTGGTACAACATAACCATTTTTATCAACAAGGTATAGTTCTCTGTTTACCATTTGCCCTTGCTTATCTTTTTTAGCTACTTCTTTCTTCCCACCCTCTGTATACGTAACTTGTTTTGGCGGATCAATTTGTTCAGTTGCTTTCTCTTGATTTATAAAGCCACACCCTGTTAGTAAAACAGCGCTCACAGTAGCACCAACAACCCATTTAAAAGTGGATTTAGGCATGCCATTCCCCCCTAAAATCTAAGTTTGTACTATTATGTATACGAGCTGTTTCACGTTTTAGAACAAGCTGCGCCTCTTATAAATTGAAACTTTAATCAGTAGGGGTCTTACTCCCCAGCAAATAGCAAGATAAAACAAAAACTCCTGATTTCTCAGGAGCTCACTTATATAAATTCTACTATTATTCTTTTTCTAAATGAATATGCTTCACATTTTCAATCGGTTGACCGAACCATTTTGATGCAATTTCTTTAAACAAGCCTATTTTTCCTGTTGTTAAGAAGAGATGATCGCTTTGTTCTTCTCCTTCATTCAACATTTTACTATGATATAAGATTGTACTTACTTCACGTGCTGTTTCATCACCAGAACTAATTAGTTGCACTTTATCTCCCATTACTTTTTTAATAACAGGTCCTAAAATCGGATAATGTGTACACCCTAATATAAGTGTATCAATATCGGTACTTTTCAGTGGTTGCAACGTTTCTCTTACAACTTCATACGCCATTTCACTTTCGAAATTCCCACTCTCTACAAGTTCAACGAAAGGTGGACAAGCTAAACTTTCTACCATAACACGGTTATTAATAGACTTTAACGCCTCTTCGTATGCACCACTTTTCACCGTTCCAATCGTTCCAATAATCCCAACGTGATACGTGTTTGTCACTTTTAAAGCTGTACGTGATCCTGGGTGAATAACTCCTACTACTGGAATTGGTAATTGTTTTTGCATCTCTTCTAATACAACTGCAGTTGCTGTATTACACGCAATAACTAACATTTTAATATTTAAGTCTAGTAAATGCTCTGTCATTTCCCACGTAAATTGACGTACTTCTTCTCGAGAACGTGGACCATAAGGACAACGTGCTGTATCTCCTAAATATATGATACGCTCTTTCGGCAACTGACGAATTAATTCCTTCGCTACTGTTAAACCGCCAACTCCTGAATCGATAACACCGATTGCTCTATTCAACTTCATCACCCGTTTTCTCATTCATCATCTTTTATGTTTATCATTATATTTTACACACTTTAAGTTCGCTCACTTCAAATACTTCTGTATGAAAATTTTCATTTTCCCATGTATAGACTAGGACCTTTTTTATTTTGCTCCTTTTTTTCGTAATTTGCAAGATAGAAAAATAACCGACCTTCTATAAGAAAGTCGGTTTCTTCTATATAAAGTGCATATTCATTGCTCCATCTTTTTTTGAAAAGAAGACATTCCCATCAATAAGAAAAAATGAGCAGCAATTAAAATGACGATCAAAATAAAATTCAATCGATAACTATTTGTAGATTCCATAATTTTGCTCGCTACAGCTGGTCCAAATGCCATACCGAAAAAGTTAATTAAATTATATAAACCAAGACCGACTCCAACTTTAGCTAGATTTAATGTTTTCGGGATAAATGTGTTTAATGATACTTGAATTGCCGAATAACTCATAAATGTTAAAATAACCGCAAATAAAATAAAGAGTAAGTTCCCGTCCGGAATAATCCCTAAAATTAAAAAGCCAATGATCATAACTACAGAAGCTACATACATCATCTTCACATTCCCAAACGAAGGAATAATCTTTCCGGTAATAAAACTAGATACAATACCAAAGAGAGATGCAATAAACAATACAATTCCAATAACGAATGGAGACAATCCATGTCCTCTTCCTAACAGTAATGGTAATAATAATAAACTAGCACATAACGCCACATTAATGATAAATCCGACCGCTATTAAACGAAGTAATGGTTTATTTGTAAATAACTCAATATCAATAAACGGCGACTCTGTTCTCTTCATATGAGCCTTAAATAAAAATAGAAAAACAACAGATAACACAAAAAGCCAACTATTAATATTAACTCCTAATAAAATGGTCGTAATCAATACAAATAATAAAACTGCTCCAATGAAATCAAAGCGAAACACTTCATCTGTATGTCGCGCCTCTTCTGGCATAAATTTTACGAGTAAGAAAATACCAATCATTGAAATAACCATAAATAAAAATAAATACGGCCACCCTAACGTATTTGTAATTGCCCCACCTACTAAAGGTCCAATACCAACCGCTAATGCAATAGAAGAACTAATCATTGCTAACGCACCTGGTTTTTTAGCTGGAGCAACTAATTTCGCCACCGCAATCATACTAAGCGCAATAAACGCTGCTCCCCCGCTCGCCTGCACTAACCTTGCGAAAATGATAATTTCATAAGATTGATTCATAAATCCAACAATAGAACCAGCTACAAATATGATAATAGAAATAATTAATAGTCTTTTTACACTGTAACGATCAGCCAGCTTTCCATATATTATCGAACCAATACCGACAACTAAAGAATACCCTACTACAACCCAACTTACTTTCGATTGACTAATTGATAAATCATTGGCAATATCCTCTAGCGCTACATTAAATAACACAGCGTTCATCGGTCCTAACAAAACAATAAAACATAATGTAAAAACAAACCATTTCGAATGGTTTCTTATATCTTTCCCCATGTGTAACACTCTCCTGATTGCAATTTTAAAACTATCAAACTATAGATAAAAAAATGAACTTATTTAAATGTTGTATCACCACTAAACAACTTCATTAAATGTGTAAAAGTTGCTAATTTATCGCGCGATAAAGTGAAACTTTAATCAGTGAGGTTTGTGTTCATCTCCCACTGATTATTAGCCCTCACCAATCGGGCTTTTACGGGCAGCCCAACCCCCACCTAACTTCTTTGCTTCCGCTGAATTTTGAGATGGAGGTCTTACTGCCCGTTAATGCGGGGTAAATTGAATTCGAAACGAAACACGTATGTTGTTCGATATTCATGGAACTATCATAGTTTCAGCATTACAGTTTGTCAACGAAAAATATACAAAGTAAACTAATTAAGCCTTTTTAGTTTACCTTGTTCGAAAGTTATTATACACTAATTTCGAAGCCGATATAAGGAGGACTGGCATGATTATTCAAATTTACATTTTTTAACTTAATAAAATGAAACGCATACAGAACTTTTATATAGAAGAGACATTATAGGAGGATTATGATGAAGAGAAAAATGTTAGTTGTATTAACAAGCGTAGAAAAATACCCAAATTTAAATAGGGCTACCGGACTTTGGCTTGGTGAAGCTGTACATTTCGTAAAAAAAGTAGAAGAAGCGGGTTACGAAGTTGATTACGTCAGTCCACAAGGCGGTTATACACCAATTGATCCACATAGTTTAGCAATGGCGGAGAGTATCGATTGGGAATGGTATCAAAAGAAAGAGTTTATGAATCGCCTCGGTTCTACAATGAAACCAAGTGAAGTGAATCCAGAAGACTACGCTGTTATTTATTACGCAGGTGGCCACGGGGTTATTTGGGACTTCCCAGAAAATAAAGAACTTCAAAATATTAGCCGCAATATTTATGAAAACGGCGGAATTGTTTCTTCGGTTTGTCATGGAGCTGCTGGTTTATTTCATATTACATTAAGCAACGGAGATCGTTTAATTAGCGGTAAGAAGGTAACAGGCTTTTCAAATGAAGAAGAAAAATTAGCTGAATTAGATCAATTCGTTCCATTTTTAACAGAAGATGAACTCATTAAAAATGGAGGACTTTACGAAAAAGCCGCGCAACCGTGGGAAGCTTATGCTCTAGAAGATAATCGTGTTATCACTGGTCAAAACCCAGCTTCAGGTGGTCTAGTAGCCGAATTAGTATTAAAACAGTTGCAAAAATAATATGTACTAAAAAAGCAGATTCTCCTCTATTAAGGGAGATCTGCTTTTTTACGAAATCATTTGCAAAATAGCAATAACTTCTTTTTCAATTTCAGAATCATCAATTGCTTCTATATACTCTGGTTTAAAAAGTTGATACTTCTTTAATTGATAAAAATCAAGTATCGCTTTCTTTAACGTAATATCGTACTGAATACAAAAAGAATGATCTATAATACGTCTTAACATCACATCATCTTGTACCATAAATAATTGTGCATTCATTTTATTAAAATAACCTTGTTCCATACCCGCTTCAAAAAACATTTGCAAATTATGGTTACGATTTTGTTGGGCAGCGACTAATTGATCCGACAAATGCGGATATGCTTCTTTCAAATCTTGCAAAAAAACATCCGAAATATATGTCACACATTTTAAAGAATGGATAAACGTCTTTTGGAAACGTTCTGTAAATGACATACTTTCATCTTGATTATCCGCATCACCTTCAAGTAGATAGTTCATGAAATCCTCTACTACCACCTCAATAATTTCATCTTTCGAAGAAAAACGTTTATATAAAGTAGCTTTACTAATATCCATATATTTCGCAATTTCATCTATTTTCAATTGGCTAAAACTTGTCTTTCTAATAATGGGCTTTATTTTATTAATATAAGTATTTGCACATGCGACTTTTCTCATTTAAAAGAGCCTCCCCTTTTGTCCATACAAAATAGTATAGCAAATTCACGAATGATTATAAATGAAGTTATTATACTCACTATGCCTTTTTAGTTTATTACATTTTCATATACTATACATAAAAAACTATAATCAATTATTACCAACTGGACGGTTACAAACCAATTTCGAGGCGGGAATTTTAGAATACAGTGAAACTTTAATCAGTGGGGGTCCTACTGCCCGGCAAATAGAGGGATAAAAATACCCACTACCTTTGTTAGTAGCGGGTACTTTTTCTATAATTTATTTACAGCCCTTTTTATAGCCTTACCTATTTCCACGCTAGACTGTGGATTTTGTCCTGTAATTAAATGACCATCTACTACTACATGCGGCGTAAAATTGGGGGCTACATAAAACAAAGCTCCTTCTTCTTTCAACTTACTTTCTAGCAAAAACGGAACGCGCTTTTCTAAATGTACAGCTCTTTCTTCATCGTTTGTATAACCTGTTATACGCTTACCCGCAACAAAAAACGAGCTATCCTTATTTTTCACACCGACTAAAGAGCTTACTCCGTGACAAACAGCCGCTACAATCCGGTTATTGTTATACATATTCTCAATCAAATTTGCTACATATGGATTACCTGGAAAATCTACAATCGCCCCGTGCCCACCACCAAATAAAACCGCATCATAATCCGAAAAATGAACATTTGAAATCGGCCTCGTATTTTGCAATAAAGAAGCTACATGCTTGAATTCGCGAGGTATACCATTCGGAATAGACACTCTATCTATAGGTACTCTCCCGCCTTTTATTGACACAATATCAACATCAAACTTAGCCTTTTTTAATACATGATAAGGAGCTGCGAGCTCTTCAAGCCACAAACCAGTCGGGTGTCCATTCATATCATGAGCACTTGTTGAAACTAACAATATCCTTTTCAACATATCCCCTCCTTATTACCTATTTATGTATGAAACGTTTTTATCATTCATATAGCAAGTGAAGCAAACAAAAAAATAGCCGACTTTTATATAAAAGTCGGCTGCTTTCTTATAATTCGAGCTCTCCCATACGAAGAAGCTCCACAACTGCTTGTGAACGTCCTTTAACCCCTAGCTTTTGCATTGCGTTTGAGATGTGGTTGCGAACTGTCTTTTCACTTATAAAAAGTTCACCTGCAATTTCCTTCGTTGTTTTATCTTGAACCAGCAATTCAAATACTTCTCTCTCTCTCTTTGTGAGTAAAGGTTTAGATTGATACGCTTTTTCCTTCAACTGGTATAACCCTCCTTGCTTAAGCCAGAGCTGTGTATGTGTAAGTTGGGTGTTTATTTAGTCAAGATATTGTATGAACGAAATGTGCAGGTGGTGAATGAAAATGGGCTTTATTTCCTATGTTATTTTAGACTTTTATACAGTGCGTACACTCTTTTTATCCACTTACTTTCCAACGCGCCATATTTGTTCTAGCAATATACTTACAACCGTACCTACAAATAAGCCATTACCGAATATATATTGCATAACAGACGGCAAGGATTGGAGTGCTCCAGACGGTAAAAACATAACGCCGCTGCCAAATAATACTGCAACGCCTAAAATCGTTACATTCCTTTCACTCATCGGCACTTGTTTTATATTATTAAATCCAATTCCAATTAACTGTACGAACGAAGCCATTAAAACAGCCGATGCGACAGCTGATGGTAAAGATGCTAAGTAACGAATAATACTTGGAAAAAGAGACATTACGACTAGTAACGCACATGCCATTAAGAACGATCGGATATATTTTTGTTTTGTTAAACGTATAAATCCTGCCGTTGCTGGTAACGGAACGACACCTACAGTTGAAAATACAGAAGAGATGATATGCGAAATCCCCCCAACCCATGTTCCATCTTTCAACTGTTTTTGTTCAATAGTCGCTTTATGAATAGTTGCTTGATTAATTGCTATAATAGCTGCCACCGTATTCGAAACTAAAATACATACCATAACGAAACTTGATAAAGCCATACCTGTATTCCATTTTGGAAGTCCCCAAGCAAATATATGTGGAAGTTGCACAAAATGAGTTACTTGAGATGGGATTGTCACTTTTCCTGCAATGAGAAAAATAATCCACCCACTAATTAATCCTATTAAAACTGCATAACTTTTGACAAAGCCTTTTCCAAAATTAGATAGTATAATAACGAACAGAAATATACTAAACGCGATCATTGCTGTAAATCCGTCGATTTGAGAAATAGTAGCTGTAATTCCTAACATTCCTTTTAAAAATACACCACTTAATTGTAAACATAATAAAAGTAAAAACGTCCCTGTTACAAGCGGCGTAAATAAAAATAAAATACGTCCTATAAAACCAGTTACTCCTAATCCTATTAAAATAATACCGGAGATTATCATTCCTAATTCTAAAATTTGCAGTGTACTATGTAATTGATCTTGTCCGGCCGTTGCATAAGCAAGTACGGTAAATACACCAACCCAAGATCCAGCCGGCCCATCCGCAATTGGTAGTCTATGCCCAAGCCATCCTTGTAAAAAAGAAGATATACCAACTACAAAAAACGTACGCTGCATTAAATAAAATATTTCTTCCGTCGTAAGATGAAATAATCCGCCAACGACAATTGGTAGTGCGATTGAATTTGCTAATAAAAATATAAACCATTGCAAAGTTCCCATAATATGATTTTGGTTATGTTGATTGTCCAATTTTTTCATCCCTTCTAGCTTTCCTATAAAAATATATTGTAAGAATAAAAAAGAAGAGTTCTATACTCACCATTAGAACCCTCCTCAAAATATTTAAACGATTCTTCTACACAAGATTATTTAATTCCACCTCATTTAAACTTCCAACAACAATATTTCCTTTATACACGACTAAACGTTTTTCTGTTTGACGCGCCACTGCTTCAGCAGCGCATGTCGCATTCGTCAAAACAAAGCTCGCTTCATCCCCTACATTCGGCCATACTCGCTTCCCTTCCTTATTTAACGTTTCTTTTCCTCCTGTAATAAAGCGGAGTGCTTTTCCTAAAGACCTTTCGTCACTCCACCCAAAACGCTCTGCTAATCGATTCGCCTTTTGAAGCATATCACCTGTTCCAAACGGTGACCAATGATCTGTAATGCTATCATTGCCTAATGAAACCGTAACACCTTTTTTATCTAATAACGGAATTGGGATTACTTGTTTACCAATTGGCACTGTTGAAGTAATATCAATATTTACATTTGCGAGTCTTTCTGCCACTTCTTCAGCCTCTTTATCAGTAACACCACCAAGTCCAAGTGCATGACTAATCGTTACACGGCCTTGCCATCCTGCTTCTTCTGTTAAACTTGCCAATCTCTTCATCGTAAACGTTCCAAGATTATTCGCATCGTGCAAATGAATATCAACATCCGCATTAAATTCTACTGCGATATCCATAATTGTATGTAATGACTTTTCAATGTCATTATCCACTGTAGCTGGATCTACTCCTCCGACTAGATGAGCACCCATACGCATCGCATCTTTCACGAGTTGCACAGAATTACTGCGCAATAATCCATGTTGCGGAAACGCAACAATTCTACTAGATACTCGATTTTTATATGTTTCTAATGCCGCTAACGTCGCCTCCAAATTACCAAGCCCAATAATTGGATCAACATTACAATGCGTTCTAATATTCGTTGCACCATTTTGCAGTAGTAACTCTAGCATATTTTCCGCTCTATTTTGAGCAGTCGCTAATTGCTTTGGTAAAATTTTTTCTTCTTCATTAAAACGTGTAAAAATACTTTCTGCTGGCATACAAGCTTTCCATGGGCCACTATAATATGTTTTATCAATGTGAATGTGCATCTCTTTGAAAGCTGGCAACATTAATAAGTTCTTAGCATCAAAAGTTACTATATCTTCCTCTTGAACAATCCCTTTTATAATTTTTTTAATTCGACCATCTTCAATAAGTAAACTGCATAATTCTGTTTCTGTTTGTGAAATTCTCTCTTCTTCATATGTATATCCTGATTCAAGCATTACGTTAGTCAACCAATATACTGTCATCTCTATTTCCCCACCCTTTATTAAAAATCACCTCATAACTACAAGTTTAATATCCACTGAAAATTAAGACAATTAATACGATCACTTCTCACAAAAAAATGTAATACAACCCCATAGTCTTCTCATAAATTTCCATATAGAATAAAAGTATGCAGTTTGATATAAAAAGGAGTTGATTGGAATATGTCAAAAAAGTTATGTAAATCCGAAACTGATAAAATGCTATTTGGTATATGTGGTGGTTTAGGAGAATATTTTGATATTAGCTCTACTCTTATTCGTATCATTTGGGTTATTGCTGTTTTATGTTTTGGGACAGGATTTTTAGTTTATTTCATTTGTTTATTACTTATGCCACGTTCGTACTAACGGCATTATTTCACATACTTAAGAAGAGCAAATCACCTATAGAATCCTATAGGTGATTTTTTCATGAAGAATATTTCATCGTTAAATGTAATACCGCCACTTCCTCTTCTTCATTTTTATAAATATGCTTCTTATTCGCTTCAAATTGAATGGAATCAAACTCATTTAATTCGTATACATCATTCTCCACTTGAATAGACACTTTCCCTTTCATTACCGTTACAAGCTCAATCGCACCTTCATGATGAGCTTCTGGCTCATATATACTATTTGATCGTAAACAAGCACGGTGCATTTCCATCCCTGTTTCTTTCGTATAACGGAACATCGTTTCTAAATGCCACGCTTGTCCTTCATCTACTGCAAATCCTTCTCCACAGCGCGCAACAGCTACAGGTTCTCCAACAACCATTAATCTGGATAAAGGAATTGATAACCCTTTCGTTATTTTCCAAATGACAGCTAGTGTCGGATTTGTTTCCCCTCTTTCTATCTTTCCTAATGTTAATTTACTAACTCCTGTTTTATGGGCTAATTCTTCTAAACTTAATTTCTGTTCATTTCGAATTTGTCTCAATAACTGTCCAACTTGTTGAATGACTTCTTTCGTTTGCATATCTTCATTTTCTTTCATATATAAAACCACCTCAAAGTATAAAATAGTTTACTTTTAACAATTAAAAGTATATCATACTATACATAATTATTTATTTTCGAAAGGAGTGCTATACTTCATGCGCGCAATTTTATTAGGTCTTTTATCATCGGCCTTTTTTTCTGCAACCTTTATTATTAATAGAGCAATGAATGTATCTGGAACGAGCTGGGCTTGGACAGCTTCCTTCCGTTTTTTATTTGCTCTTCCTATTTTATTCCTTATCGTTTTATTTCGCAAAAACTTTAGGGGATTATGGGAAGAGTTAAAAAAACATCCATTGGCATGGATCGGATGGGGTTCTGTTGCCGGTATTGGTTTTTATTCTTTATTAAGTTTCTCAGCTGTCTTTTCTCCAGCTTGGCTCGTTGCTGGAACTTGGCAAGTTACGATTTTAGCTGGTTTACTACTATCACCACTATTTTTCGTGAAAATAGAAACAAAATCAGGTACGAAACTTGTACGCGGAAAAATTCCACTTCGTAGCTTATATGTTGCATTATTTATTTTACTTGGTGTAATTTGTATGCAAGCAACTGCCGCAGGCCATATTACAATGACTCAGTTCATTTCAGGTTTTTTACCTGTCGTATTAGCCGCTTTCTTATATCCGTTCGGTAACCGAAAAATGATGGAGCTTGTTGGTGGACGCCTTGATACGTTCCAACGTGTATTAGGAATGGCAATTGGAAGTCTTCCTATAACAATCTTGCTTGGTATATACGGATTTTCTACTACTGGCATTCCAACATCCAACCAAATGCTTCAAGGATTTTTGTTAGCATTATGTTCCGGCGTTATTGCAACGATGACATTTTTCTTTGCTACTGACTTAGCAAAAGATAACCTCGCTCTACTTGGAGCTGTTGAAGCAACACAAGCTGGAACGATGGTCTTTACCGTACTTGGAGAAATCATTTTCTTAAATGGTTCACTCCCTGGAGGACTTTCTCTCATCGGAATGATTATTATCATGTTAGGAATGGTTGCAAATAGTATTTTAAACCGTTCTGTTCCAGTCGTTAAACAGAAAAAATCGGCATAAAAAAAGGGTATGGTTCTATAGGGATGAACCATACTCTTTTTTATTGTCCCCCTATTTCGCCTTATCAGAATAGTATTTCATTGGCTGTTTATACTAAAACTTATGTTATAATACGTTTCATGCGCATTAATAGGAGGTAAATTATGTTAAAAAAAGCAATCGCTGAATTTATTGGTACATTTGTACTTGTATTATTCGGAACTGGAGTAGCTGTCACTGGCGGCGGAATTGAAGGAATTGGAACATTAGGAATCGCTATGGCTTTCGGCTTATCTATTGTAGCTATGGCATATAGCATCGGAACAATTTCTGGATGTCACATTAACCCAGCAGTATCAGTAGCTATGTTCATCAATAAACGAATGAACGCTATGGAACTTTGTTATTATGTATTAGCTCAAATTTTAGGTGGTTTATTAGGAACTGCAACGTTAGTAACAATTTTAAAATCTGCTAAAACACCTTTAGATAATTTAGGACAAAATGGTTTCGGAACTCTTGGTTTATCTGGAGCATTTTTAGTTGAGTTCATTTTAACTTTCGTATTTATTTTAGTTATCGTTGCTGTAACAGGTAAAAAAGGAAGTTCTTCTTTAGCTGGACTAGTAATTGGTTTCACATTAGTTTTAATTCACTTATTAGGAATTCCGTTAACTGGAACATCTGTTAACCCAGCTCGTAGTATCGCACCAGCTTTATTTGTTGGTGGAGAAGCACTTTCTCAACTATGGGTATTCATCGTAGCACCAATTCTTGGTGGTATCTTCGCAGCTATCGTAGGTAAATTCATTTTAAATACTGAAAAATAGAATTTTCAATATTTCTGAATAAAAAAATGCGAGCCCTCATTATGAGGAAGCTCGCTTTTTTTATTCTTTCATTTTAGACTTTAAATTTGTAACTAATTGATCTACCGTTACATTTGCAAGTACGTTTTCCATCGCTTCTTGCGCTTGCATTAAAATAATTTCTAATACTGATTGAATATTAGCTCCTACTGGACATTCAATGTTGGGATTTTCATGGAAGGAAAATAGTTGTCCTTCTTCTACAACTTCCACTGCTTTATATACATCAAGTAATGTAATTTCTTCTAAATCTCGAGCAAGTGTCGTACCACCTTTACCAGCTTGTACATCAACAAGTCCTGCTCTCTTCAACATTCCTGTAATGCGACGAATCACAACTGGATTTGTATTCACACTACCGGCAATCCATTCAGAGGTACAGCGAGAGTTTCGATCTATCGCAAGTAATGTCAGCATATGAACACCTACTGTAAAACGACTACTAATCCCCATCTGCACACCCTCCTTTTTATTCATTCTATTAAAAGACGACTCTTATTATTATATACTATTTTTAATTTATACATAAAGAAAAAGCATGATTTCAATAGGAAATCATGCTTTTCTCTCATTATTGACGCTTTATAAATTTCGCTAAATCTTTAAATTTCACTTTATCTGAGTAATTCATTACGCCGTTTACGTAAATGCGGCTTGTAACAGCATTTAATACTGCAATTGTCGCCAATAAGACTGCTAATGTTATCGTAATTTCTAGCATACCTGCTTCACCAGCTACAATACGTGAGAAGGTAACCATCGGTGTAAAAAATGGAACGTAAGAACTTACAACAACGATAGTACTATTCGGATCACTTAATGATTTAATACTAATAAAGAATGCAGCCATAATTAAAATCATTACCGGGAAAGATACAGCTTGTAAATCCTCCGTCTTAGACACGACAGCTCCAGCAGCAGCATACATCATCGCATAAAGTAAATATCCCGTAATGAAATAAACAAGAAACATGCTGATAACTTTTGCATCTAATTTCGTAAAGTCAATTGGAATACCAAATAGTGAGGCACTTTCTAAATCGACCCAACCTAACAAATATGGAATAAGATAACCACACGCCAATATGACAAGTTGCAATAACGCCGTTGAAACAACCGCTAAAATTTTCGCATACATCATCGTAAGAGGCTTCACTTTCGGAAGCATTACTTCCATTACACGTGACGCCTTTTCAGATGCAATATTCATTGCGATTGTATTTCCGAACGCTACAATAAACATATATAAAGCAAATGTAAAGAAATAGGCAATTCCGAAAGAAGATGTACGATCTTTTATCGCTTCTTGCTTTACTTGAATTTCTGTTTGTAATTGCTGTGCAATTTCTGGTGAAACATTATTTTTGGCAATCGTCACCATCGTATATTGTTGCTTTAAATATCCTGCCATAATTGCAGAAGTTGCTTGGCTTGGAAATCCATTATACATATATGTAATCGATGGAGCCCCACCCTTTTCCGTCACATGGAATAGACCATCTAAATCGCCTTCTTCTACTTGCTTATGCAGTTTATCAAAATCATCCTTTGAACCAATTGTTATTTTTGCTGATGGCAATAGCTTATTTAGCTCATCTTTTTGTACTTTATATGCGGAACTCTCTACTACAACTGCAATTTTATCTTTATCCTTATTTTTATCATCGCCTGAAGTAAAATGATTAAATGCAAAAATCCCAAACACAACTAAAAATAAAATCGCACTCGTAATTAATGATTTCTTAGATAAAAACGCTTCCCTAAAATAAAATGAAAATACGTGAGAAAATTTACGCATCGTTATTTCGCCCTCTCTACAAAGATTTCGTTTAACGTCGGCTCTAACATTTTGAATTGTCGTAAGCTAACACCTTGCTCTTGCAACTGTTGCAAAATCTTGAGAGCTTCCGCATCGTCTTGTACTTTCACATAAAGAAGGCCTTGTTGTTTTTCATACGATACATGTATAGCTTCTAATCCCTTTTCATTCTCTACTGTATCTTCAATCGTTAAATTACGGAAACCGTATTCTTTCTTAATATCACTTAGCTGTCCTTTTACGACTGCTTCACCTTTTTTCAAAATACATACATGTTGGCAAAAAGCCTCTACTTGTTCCATACGATGACTTGATAAAATAATCGTCTTTCCGCTCTGTACTTGTTCTTCAATAATACTAGCTAACATCCCAGCATTAACTGGATCAAGGCCGCTGAATGGTTCATCTAGAATGAGAAGTTCCGGATTATGAAGAAGAGCAGCAATTAATTGGATTTTTTGCTGATTCCCTTTTGAAAGCTCTCCAGCCGTTTTAAATTTATATTCTGGTATCGCTAAACGCTCTAACCAGTGATCAATAGCGTGATCCACTTCTTTCTTCGACATTCCTTCTAATCTACCAAAATATCGCAGCTGATCTATTACTCTACTTTTTGTATATAAACCTCTTTCTTCTGGTAAATACCCAATTGTTACACCACTATTTCCAAATGCTTTTCCATCCCATGTAATCGAACCTTCATTAGGCGTTAATAATCCGAGAAGCATTTTGATTGTTGTTGTTTTCCCTGCACCATTTCGTCCAAGTAACCCTAGTACTTCACCTTTTGGTAACGAAATTTGCAAACCGTTAACTGCTTTTGATTCCCCAAATTGTTTCGTTAAGTTTTGAATTTGTAAACTCAAGTATAAAGCCTCCCCTTTAGTATCATTCGTACTCTCTTTCAAAGACTATGTTTATTCAAGACAAAATATAGCACCACGCTTCATCCTCTTATATGTAAACATCGTCATGAATCCATCATTTGTTCTATTTAGTTAAAATTGTAAATAACAAAGTTCTTTTTGTCAATTATAATTGTCATTACGACAATAAAACTTGTCAAAACAGCTATTATTATTTTGCTCATCTTTCTAATATAGGACATACTACTATATATACAAAAGACAATATGCAAATGTTCATATAAAAATATTATATTTTAATATATAATATAAAATGATTTTCTAACATCAAGGAGGATACATATGAAGATGAAGAGGGGCATTACCACTTTATTATCTGTAGCGGTTCTATCTACATCACTTGTAGCATGTTCAGGAACACCAGAGAAAACAGTGGCGAAAGAAGAGAAAGTAAAATTAACAGAACAACAATTAATGGCTGATTTATGGTATCAAACAGCCGGTGAAACGAAAGCACTTTACTACCAAGGGTACAACATTGGTCAATTAAAGCTTGATGCAATTCTTGCAAAAGGGACAGAGAAAAAACCTGCTATCGTGCTTGATTTAGACGAAACTGTTTTAGATAACAGTCCTCATCAGGCAATGAGCGTAAAAACAGGCAAAGGCTATCCTTACAAATGGGATGATTGGATTAACAAAGCTGAGGCTGAAGCCCTTCCAGGCGCAATTGATTTCTTAAAATATACAGAGTCTAAAGGTGTAGATATTTACTACATCTCAAATCGTAAAACGAATCAACTAGATGCAACAATTAAAAATCTTGAGCGTGTAGGTGCTCCTCAAGCAACGAAAGAACATATATTACTACAAGATCCGAAAGAAAAAGGAAAAGAAAAACGCCGTGAACTCGTTTCTCAAACCCATGATATTGTCTTATTCTTCGGTGATAACTTATCTGATTTCACAGGTTTTGATGGAAAATCTGTAAAAGATCGTAACCAAACAGTAGCAGATTCAAAAGCACAATTTGGTGAGAAATTCATTATTTTCCCGAATCCAATGTATGGCGATTGGGAAGGCGCTTTATATGATTATGATTTCAAAAAAGCAGATGCAGAAAAAGATAAAATCCGTCGCGACAACTTAAAATCATTTGATGTAAAATAAAAGAGGATGGCATTCGCCATCCTCTTTTATTTTACTTTCTCTGTTAAAGGCAAGATAAATACTTCCACACGTCTATTCTTTGCCTTTCCTTCTTGTGTATCGTTTGGAGCAATTGAACGGTATTCTCCGTATCCAATCGCACTAAATTTTTCTGGTTGTAATTCTTTATTTTGCAGTAATACTTGCATAAAATTAACTGCCCGCTGCGTACTTAATTCCCAATTCGACGCAAACTGCGCATTGGCAATAGGGACATTATCCGTATGACCCGATACTGTAATTTCACGAGGTGACGCTGAAACAAGTAAACTAGACATCTCTTTTGCAATCCCTAAAGATTCTAATTTCACATCTGCTTTCCCCGAATCAAACAGTATATTTTCTAATATTGTCACCATTAATCCCTTTTCAGTTAATTTAGTTTGAAAAGAAGAAGATAATTGTTTTTCATTAATATATTGATCAATCTTTTTTTGTAATGCTTTCAATTCATCCATCTCTTTTTTTTCTTTAGCTCTAGCTTCTTCTTGTTTTTTTGCTTGTTCTGCCTCAAGGCTACTTGCTGATAATTCTTTTTCATCATTTGGCTTTTGATCACTTAAAAATTCTTTGTTACCTGTTCCCCCAGCTAATTCACTTCGAAAAGCAACTGCCATCTGTTTAAACTTCGCAGCATCTATACTACTCATTGCGAATAAAACGATAAACAATGCAAATAACAACGTTAACATATCAGAATATGGGATTAACCACGTTTCATCGATATGCTCATCATGTTTTTTCTTTTTGCCTCTTCTATTTTTCTTACTCCGCATTTTTTTCTGCTCCTTTTTCTAGCTTTTTACGCTCAGTTGCAGAAAGTGCACCTAAAATGCGGTTCTTCATAATAAACGGATATGTACCTTCTTGTAACATTAATAAACAATCAATGATTAAACGTTTTTTCTCAATTTCAGCTGAAGATTTTTGCTTTAACTTATTTGCAAATGGATGCCATAATACATAACCTGAAAAAATACCAAAAATCGTTGCAATAAACGCACCCGAAATAGCATGACCTAACTTTTCAATATCAGTTAAGTTACCAAGCGCAGCTACAAGACCGATAACAGCACCTAAAACTCCTAATGTCGGTGCATACGTACCAGCTTGTGAAAAAATAGCAGCTCCCTTTGCATGTCTTTCTTCAATTGCTTCTAATTCAGATTCCAAAATCTGCTCTAAATCTTCTGCGGATACGCCATCAATCACAAATTTCATACCGCGCAAAAGAAATTCATCTTGAATTTTGTCTAATTGTTGCTCTAAAGACAAAATACCGTATTTTCTACTTTCAGATGTCCAATGAACAAATAATTCTAGCAACTGTTCATAACTTAAATCCTTTTTATTTGAACCAAAAAGAACTTTAAATAGTTTTGGAACCCTTTTTAGTTGATTCATCGGAAATGCAATACATACTGCAGCAAATGTACCGATAAAAATAATTAATGCTGCGGCAGGATTTAATAAGGCTGTTACGTCAGCGCCCTTGACGACCATCCCTACTACCACTGCTACAAATCCTAAAATAAGTCCAATAATTGTTGCAAAATCCATTCCCATTCACTCCTAGTCTATACAAGAAGTTCTTTATTCTCGATAATCGCTACATCTTCTTATGTATATATATTACATAAAAAATGCAAATCATGAAAGATAAGAAATGAATTATATAAAAAAATACTACAAATTCACACATTTTCTGACATTTTCTTTGCATTTCTATTACGTTATGACTCTTATATTCCTTTTCCAACAAACTAGATTTATAATAAAAAAAACAATACACATTTTATGAAGAAGGGACTGTGATTACAAGGCATCATGAAAAAGATAATAATTATTTCTGCCACTACTATTGTAATCGGGATCACATCTTTCGCTTACTTTGGTTCTAAAACACCACTACATAATGAAGCAAAAGCTGTCGAAAGTCAAAAGCATAATAACCATAAAAAAGAAGAGATTCCTGCTTTTCCAAAAGCTGATCATAATGCAAAGAAAATAGACAATGACTTTTCAGTTGTAACAAATCCAAAATCTAATCTTGTCTTAATTAATAAACATCGAAAACTACCAGATGGATACATTCCTGAAGACTTAACGAGACCAAATGTACCATTTATTAGTCCAAAAGATAAAGAAAAAACATTGCTGCGCAAAGATGCTGCCGAGGCACTTGAAAACATGTTCAAAGCTGCGAAAAAAGAAGGGCTTGATCTTACAGCTGTATCTGGTTATCGTTCATACAAACGCCAAAAATCGTTGCATGATACATACGTTAGACGTCAAGGAAAAGCCGAAGCTAATTCGGTAAGCGCAATTCCTGGTACAAGTGAACACCAAACGGGTTTAGCAATGGATATTAGTTCAAAATCAGCTAAATTTCAATTAGAGCCTATCTTCGGAGAGACAGCAGAAGGAAAATGGGTCGCGGAACATGCTCATGAATTCGGCTTTGTCATTCGTTACTTAGAAGATAAAACAGATACAACAGAATATGCCTATGAACCATGGCACTTACGCTACGTTGGTAATCCATACGCTACATACCTATATAAACATCACTTAACATTAGAAGAAGCGATGGAAGACAAAAAATAAGAGAGCAAATTGCTCTCTTATTTTTCTTTCACTCTATTATTGTAGTAATTTCTTCTTCCATTCTTCAGGCCATGGTTCGCCTCTTCCTGTTTTTTTCGAAGCTTGAACCATCATTCCGCGACCTACTAAACAAACCTCTCCTGCTGCATTTTTCACCATATAATGTAAATCTAAAGAAGAATTCCCGACCGATCCTGCCTTTACATACACCTTCAGCTGTTCATCAAAATATATTTGCTTAATAAAATTACATTGTAAATCCGCAACAACGATCATCGTTTCTGATGATGCATGTGTCCACTCTTGCATAAATCCAAGTTCTTTAAACAACGCAATACGAGCTTCTTCAAAATAAGTAAAAGCAACGACATTATTTACATGTCCAAACATATCTACTTCACCAAAACGAACCTTTACAAGGTTGTAAAACGAAAAACCACTTTCCCATTGCTCAAAGTCTTCAATATAAGAAATCCTCTTCATTGTTATCTCTCCTTTTCACCTTGAAATAAACAGAATAAACAGAAAAATATAGTTATAAATATTGCCTCTTCGATATGAAGAGGCAATATTTATTAATAGTTATTATCGCTACCAAAGAAATCTTTGAACGATTGAATTGTTGTATCACGGTTTAATGCCGCAATTGAAGTTGTTAAAGGAATACCCTTCGGACATGATTGCACACAGTTTTGAGAGTTACCACAGTTTGCTAGTCCTCCATCTCCCATAATTGCACGTAAGCGATCTGCTTTATGCATTTCACCCGTTGGATGTGAGTTGAATAAGCGAGCTTGTGATAACGGTGCTGGTCCAATAAAGTCAGACTTACTGTTTACGTTTGGACATGATTCTAAGCAAACACCACATGTCATACATTTTGAAAGCTCATAAGCCCATTGACGCTTTTTCTCAGGCATTCTTGGTCCTGGACCTAGGTCATACGTACCATCAATTGGAATCCACGCTTTAACGCGTTTTAGAGCATTAAACATGCGACTACGATCAACTTGTAAGTCACGTACAACCGGGAATGTCTTCATCGGTTTTAAGCGAATTGGTTGCTCTAATTGATCAATAAGTGCCGTACATGATTGACGTGGTTTTCCGTTAATCACCATCGAACATGCACCACATACTTCCTCTAAGCAGTTCATATCCCATGCAATCGGAGTTGTTTGGTTCCCTTTTGAATCAACAGGATTACGACGGATTTCCATAAGTGCTGAGATAATATTCATATTCGGACGATATGGAATTTCAAACTCTTGGTCAAACGCTTGCGCATCTGGCCCGTCTTGTCTCGTAATGATGAGGCGGATTGTTTTCTCAGACATGTTGTTTATCCCCCTTCTCTTCACCCTTAGCAGCTACATCGTGTTTTGAAGAATAATCACGTTTACGCGGTTTAATTAACGAAATATCAACGTCCTCGTAATGGAATGCTGGTGCATTTCCTTCTCCCTCAAATTTTGCCATCGTAGTTTTTAAGAAGTTTGCATCATCACGATTTGGGAATTCAGGTTTGTAATGCGCCCCACGGCTCTCATTACGGTTATATGCGCCAATTGTAATAACACGTGCTAACTCAAACATATTTGCAAGTTGGCGTGTAAATGAAGCACCTTGGTTACTCCATCTTGCTGTATCGTTAATGTTAATACGTTTGTAACGAGCCATTAATTCTTCAATTTTCGCATCTGTTTCTAATAATTTTTTATTTTCACGAACTACTGTAACGTTATCTGTCATCCATTCTCCAAGCTCTTTATGAAGAACATACGCATTTTCGTTACCATCCATCGTTAAAATATTGTTAAATTTCTCTGTTTCGATTAATTCATTTTGCTCATATACAGTAGATGAAACAGCATCAGATGATTTAGAAAGACCTTTCATATACTCAATTGCGTTTGGTCCTGCTACCATACCACCATAAATTGCTGATAATAGTGAGTTCGCACCAAGACGGTTACCACCGTGCATAGAATAATCACACTCACCTGCTGCAAATAAACCTGGAATATTTGTCATCTGTTTATAATCAACCCATAGTCCGCCCATTGAATAGTGAACAGCTGGGAAGATTTTCATCGGTAGTTTACGAGGATCATCCCCTGTAAATTTCTCATAGATTTCAATAATTCCACCTAGTTTAATATCTAGTTCTTTTGGATCTTTATGAGAAAGATCTAAGTACACCATGTTTTCACCGTTAATACCTAGTTTTTGCTCTACGCAAACATCAAAGATTTCACGCGTTGCGATGTCACGAGGTACAAGGTTTCCGTAAGCCGGATATTTTTCTTCTAAGAAGTACCATGGTTTACCATCTTTATATGTCCAAACACGTCCACCTTCACCACGTGCAGATTCACTCATAAGACGTAATTTATCGTCTCCAGGAATTGCCGTTGGGTGAATTTGAATGAACTCACCGTTTGCATAATATGCGCCTTGTTGATATACAGCAGAAGCTGCTGTACCTGTATTGATAATGGAGTTTGTTGATTTTCCGAAAATGATACCAGGGCCCCCTGTTGCCATAATCACGGCATCTGCTCCGAAACTTCTAATCTCCATAGTTTGTAAGTCTTGTGCAACGATTCCTCGGCACACACCTTCATCATCAACAACAGCTCGTAAGAAATCCCAACCTTCATATTTCGTTACAAGTCCTGCTACTTCGTGACGACGTACTTGCTCATCTAATGCGTAAAGTAATTGCTGTCCAGTTGTTGCACCAGCAAATGCTGTACGGTGATGTTGCGTTCCACCAAATCGACGGAAATCAAGAAGTCCTTCTTCCGTACGGTTGAACATAACACCCATACGGTCCATTAAATGAATGATACCAGGTGCTGCTTCACACATTGCTTTAACTGGTGGTTGGTTCGCTAAGAAGTCCCCACCATAAATTGTATCGTCAAAGTGGATCCACGGAGAATCCCCTTCACCTTTCGTATTTACGGCACCGTTAATTCCGCCCTGAGCACATACAGAATGTGAACGTTTTACTGGTACTAAAGAAAACAGTTCAACATTTACTCCTGCTTCTGCCGCTTTAATCGTTGCCATTAAGCCAGCCAAGCCACCGCCGACTACTATAAGTTTCCCTTTCATGCTCTCCCACTCCTTACTGGTTTGCTAGCTGTGGATCGATGAACGCTAATAATGCACTCACACCTACATAAGATAAACCTAAGAAAATAGCTAATGTTACATAAGTAGAGATTCTTTGTGAACGTGGAGATACTGTAATTCCCCAGCTGATGCAGAATGTCCATAGTCCATTTGCAAAGTGGAAAATTGTTGAAACAACACCAACTAAGTAGAATGCAAACATAGCTGGATTGTTTAAAATATCTGCCATCATATCATAGTTTACCTCTTTACCTAACATTGCTTGAATACGAGTTTCCCAGACGTGCCAAGAAATGAAGATCAGCGTAACGATACCTGAAATTCTTTGGAAGACGAACATCCAGTTACGGAAATAACCGTAAGAAACCGCATTGTTCTTAGCTGTAAATGCAATATATAAGCCATATATAGCATGGTACAGTATCGGTAAAAAGATGATGAAAATTTCTAGCGCATACCGGAATGGAAGGAGCTCCATAAAGCCTGCAGCTTTGTTAAAAGCCTCTGCTCCTCGTGTTGCAAAGTTGTTTACAATTAAATGTTGCGTCAAAAAGACACCAACCGGGATGACCCCCATTAATGAGTGCCACTTACGAAACGTATACTCGCGGCCTTTCATGTCCCCATTACCCCCCTTGAATGTTTGACTGCTGTTTTCAGATTAGTTTATGACAATAATGTTTTTTCACTATTGGCATAAGAAAAACTGAAAAAATTATTCGAAATATTTCAGCATAATTTGATACCAAGTTCATTTTACTCCTATTTTTGTCGAAGCGTCAAGAAAACGTATACATAATTTGCATATAATTTGCCAATTCTTTTTTTCTTCTTATATATTCAGATTTTCCTAAAGAAAAATCTGTTTTTATAAATGTGAAATGTTATATAATAATCCCTATAGAAAGAGGGGAATATTGTGAGTAAAAATACAATCGATACAACATCTTTAGAAGATGTTTCATTGAACGCCTTCGCTTATGAATTGCTACGTGAAGAATTACTACCTGATTTAATCGGCAACGATTTAGATGGTATTTTATACTGGTCTGGTAGAAACCTTGCAAGAAAATATCCGCTAGAAACAATTGAAGAAGTCATTCAGTTCTTTGAAAAGGCTGGCTGGGGCACTTTAAGCATTGTTGAACATAAGCGTCGTGAAATGCAGTTCCAACTTAAAGGCACACTCATCGCAGAACGTCAAAAACAAAAACGACATTCTTCTTATCAACTAGAAGCCGGATTCATCGCTGAACAAATCCAAAAGCAACGGAACGTCGTTGCAGAGTCATACGAAGAAAAGAAAAAACGTTCTGACTCTATTACATTTCTTGTAAAATGGGATATAAAAGATCTCATTGAAGTGTAAGCATTACCTACAGTCAACTAGACATATCAGTTTAGTTGACTTTTTTGTATTTTCATTCAGATGAGTTTATTTTAAATCTTCAGAAATTATACCAAAAAACAGAAGACGTTGTAAACTACAACGTCTTCTTATCTGTTAAATACGTATAAATCGTCTCCGCAACATTTTTCGGCATACCCGCTTCGACAAATTCCTCTATAGAAGCTTCTTTCATCTTCTTTAATGAACCAAAATGTTTTAACAATACCTTTTTCCGTTTATCACCGATTCCTGGAATATCATCCAATGCTGATTGAATGACAGATTTCCCATGTAATTGACGATGGAATGTAATCGCAAATCGATGCACCTCATCTTGAATACGCTGCAATAAATAAAATTCTTGGCTATTTCTCTCAAGCATCACAGGTTCCGGTGGATCCCCAATAATTAAATGGGAGGTTTTATGTTTATCATCTTTTACAAGACCTGCCATCGGAATATATAATCCGAGCTCATTCTCTAAAATATCACCTGCAGCCGCTAGATGGCCTTTTCCTCCATCAATAATAATCAAATCAGGTAAAGGTGAATTTTCTTTAAGCGCCCTTGTATAACGGCGCCTCACAACTTCTCTCATAGACTCATAATCATCTGGCCCTTGAACCGTTTTAATTTTATATTTTCGATACTCTTTCTTCGCCGGTTTCCCATCGATAAAAGCAATCATTGCAGAAACGGGATTTGTTCCTTGAATATTTGAGTTATCAAACGCTTCAATACGATACGGCGTTTCAATCCCAAGCTGCTTCCCTAAATGATCTACCGCTTTAATCGTTCGTTCTTCATCACGTTCAATTAAGTAAAACTTCTCTTCAAGAGCAATCTTCGCATTTTTATTTGCCAATTCTACAAGGTCTTTTTTCTTACCACGTTTCGGCTGCGTCGCTTCCACTTCTAAAAAGCGCTCTACTAATTCCGAGTCTATACTTCCTGGAACGACAATTTCCTTCGGCTTAAAATGACTACTGTTTTCATAAAATTGGCCGATAAACGTTAAAAAACCCTCTTCTGGTTCATCGTAAATTGGAAACATAGAAACATCACGTTCAATTAGCTTTCCTTTTCGAACGAAGAAAACTTGAACACACATCCATCCTTTATCCACTGCATATCCAAACACATCACGATCTACTAAGTCACTCATAATCATCTTTTGTTTTTCCATAATCGCATCAATATGAGCAATTTGATCACGCAACTCTTTTGCACGTTCAAACTCTAGTTTCTCTGAGGCCTCATACATTTTTATTTCTAGTTCTGAACGAACTTCTTTATGTCCACCATTTAAAAACTTAATAATTTCATCTACAATTTCTTTATTTTGTTCTTCCGTCACTTCTTTCACACAAGGCGCTAAACATTGACCCATATGATAATACAAACAAACTTTATCTGGCATATTCGTGCATTTCCGAAGTGGATACATACGATCTAGCAGTTTTTTCGTTTCATGAGCAGATTGTGCATTTGGATAAGGACCAAAATATTTCCCTTTATCCTTTTTTACGTTTCGAGTAATGAGTAAGCGCGGTTGCTTCTCCGCCGTAATTTTAATAAAAGGATATGTTTTATCATCTTTTAATTGAATATTATATTTCGGATCATATTTTTTAATTAGATTTAACTCTAAAATAAGTGCTTCTAAATTCGAAGAGGTTACAATATATTCAAAATCAACAATTTCTCCTACAAGCCGCAGTGTTTTCCCATCATGTGAACCAGTAAAGTACGAGCGCACACGATTTTTAAGCACTTTTGCCTTTCCGACATATATAACCGTTCCTTGCTTATCTTTCATCAAATAACAACCAGGTTGATCTGGTAAAATAGCCAACTTCTCTTTCAAATGTTCGTGCACTCGTCTCCCTCCATTTCTACATACTTAGCATTTTTATTTTCCCTTGAAAACATACTATGCCCAAACACCCAACATACGTTCTTTTATTGTAACGGAAAGACTGTAAAAAAGAAAATAAAAAAAGCTACCAAATGGTAGCTTTTTTTATTTTAGAAGTGTTTAGAAACTAATTCTACTAACGCTTCTTTCGGTTTGTAACCTAACGCTTGATCAACTACTTTACCGTCTTTTAATACGAAAAGAGCTGGAATGCTCATTACTTCGAATTGACGAGCAGTTTCTTGGTTTTCATCAACGTCTACTTTTACTACTTTTACTTTTTCGCCTAGTTCTGCATCAATTTCCTCTAATACAGGAGCGATCATTTTACAAGGTCCACACCAAGGTGCCCAGAAATCTAATAATACAACACCTTCGCTAGTTTCTGCTGCGAAGCTTTGGTCATTTGCGTTTACAATTGCCATTTTATTTCCTCCTTCAAGTATATTCTACCAAGAGTATATCATTAACTTATATACGTGGCGAATAATATGTATCGTTATGTATTGTAACAAAAAAATGTTCCTTTATACTATATAAAAATACGGATTAAATACTAAAAAGATGAGAGACAGGGGATCTCTCACCTTTTTCTATATATAGGGGTACTTCACTTGGAACTCAAGGGTACTTAAATCATGAATGTACTTTTAACTTTTTAAACTCTTCTGTTAAAAGAGGTACAACTTCGAATAAGTCACCGACAATACCATAGTCAGCTACTTTAAAGATACTTGCTTCTGGATCTTTATTAATCGCAACGATTATTTTTGAGTTAGACATACCTGCTAAATGCTGAATCGCACCAGAAATACCACATGCAATGTATAAGTCTGGCGTAACAACTTTACCAGTTTGACCAATTTGTAATGAGTAATCACAGTATTCAGCGTCACAAGCACCACGAGATGCCCCAACAGCGCCGCCTAGTACGTCTGCTAACTCTTTTAATGGCTTAAAGCCTTCTTCACTCTTCACACCACGTCCGCCAGCGATAATAACTTTTGCTTCAGAAAGATCCACACCTTCTGCTGTTTTACGGACAACATCTTGAATGATTGTACGTAAATCTTTCACATCAACTGTAATAGAAGATACGTCACCGCTGCGAGACTCATCTTTTTCCAGAGTTGCAATGTTATTTGGACGCACTGTCGCAAATAAGATGCCGTCTGTTACAATCTTCTTCTCGAATGCTTTACCAGAGTAAATTGGACGAGTGAAGATAACATTTCCACCTTCAACCTCTAAAGCAGTTACGTCAGAAACTAAACCAACTTCAAGCTTCGCTGCTAATTTTGGTGATAAATCTTTACCAAGTGCTGTATGTCCAAAAACGATACCTTCTGGATTTTCTTCAGCATGTACAGCTAAAAACGCTTGTGCATAACCATCAGATGTATATGATTTTAATTTATCATTTTCAACTGTCACAACGCGATCTGCACCGTAATGAATCAATTCATTTGCAAAAGAGGCAACGCTGTCTCCAATTAGAAGACCTACTACTTCACCGCCTTCTGCAATTGTTTTTGCTGCTGCTACCGCTTCAAAAGAAACGTTACGTAGCGATCCATCACGAACTTCACCCATTACTAATACTTTACGAGCCATAGATTTTCCCTCCTGCATATATAATTTCGTATTTTATTAGATTACTTTCGCTTCTGTATGGAGCAACGATACAAGTTCTTTTACTTGATCTTGCAGCTCGCCTTGTAACACTTTTCCTGCATCTTTCTTAGGAGGCAAATAGATTTCAATTGTTTTTGTCTTTGCTTCCACATCATCTTCTTCTAAATCTAAATCATCTAATTCTAATTCTTCTAGCGGCTTTTTCTTCGCTTTCATAATACCTGGAAGCGATGGATAACGCGGTTCATTTAAACCTTGCTGTGCCGTTACTAAAACTGGTAATGAAGTTGCAATCACTTCTGTATCACCTTCAACATCACGCTCAATCTTCACATTTGTACCGTCAATTTCAAGTTTTGTAATTGTCGTTACATATGGAATATTTAACGCTTCAGCTACGCGTGGCCCTACTTGTCCAGATGCACCATCAATTGCAACGTTTCCGCCTAAAATTATATCTGCATCTTTATCTTTTAAATACTCAGCAAGTACTTTTGCTGTCGTGAACTGGTCACCATTTTCTACATCATCTTCAATATTAATTAATACCGCTTTATCACAGCCCATTGCTAATGCAGTACGAAGTTCTTTCTCACTATCTTCGCCACCGACTGTTACAACTGTAACTTCTCCACCTTGTGCGTCTCTTACTTGAATTGCTTCTTCAATTGCATATTCATCGTAAGGGTTGATGATGAATTCCGCTTCGCCATCGTAAATTGCACCGTTTTTAATTACGATTTTTTCTTCTGTATCAAATGTTCGTTTCATGAGTACGTAGATGTTCATTCCATTTACCCCCTTGTTTTTCAGAAAGATTCTATCAATTTTAATTTTCTGTTAATTTATATTAAAAAAATAATTGAACTACCTGCCACTAAATGAAGGTTTACGCTTTTCTAAAAATGCGGCTACACCTTCTCTTCCATCTTCACTCGTAAATACTTCACCAAAAATTTGTGATTCACGTTGTACACCTTCATAGTAATGAGACGATTTTGTCGTTTGCAATAACTCTAGTACAGCACGAGTTGTTGCTGGACTTTTTCCAGCAATTTGTTTTGCAACTTTAAGCGTATCATCTAAAAGAGATTCTTCAGAGAACAATCCGTTAACAAGTCCCCACTTTAATGCTTCTGCACCAGTAATTGGTGTACTTGTTAACATCATTTCACAAGCTTTCGCTTTCCCAACATAACGTGGTAAGCGCTGTGTACCTGCAAAGCCAGGAATTAATCCAAGTGTTAATTCAGGTAAACCAAGTTTTGCACTTTCAGTTGCAAAGCGCATGTGGCAAGACATAGCAAACTCAAGGCCGCCGCCCAGTGCCGCTCCATGAATTGCCGCAATAACTGGTTTTGAACATTTTTCAACACGCTCAAACGTAACTTGTCCAAGCTGTGCTAATTCTGTTGCTTGCTTCGCTTCAGTAACAGATGTAAATTCTTTAATATCTGCCCCCGCTGAGAAGAAACGTCCTTCACCGTGAATAACAACAACACGAATGTTATCATCCTTTTCCACTTGATCAATTAATTCAGTAACATCATGCATAACTTGTGAAGACATCGCATTCGCTGGTGCGTGATTTAATGTCGCCACCGCGATATGATCTTCAACTCTTACAGATAGGAATTTCAACATGATCCCTCCCATTATTGACGATAACCACAAGCTGCAATAAGTAGCCCGTGTACCGTTTTTGAAAGTGCGACCAGATCATACTTATGATCGCTCATTACCCAATTGGTCACAACTTCATCTACTGTTCCAAAGATCATTTGTCTTGCCACGCGAACATTTAAATCTGCTTGAAATTCACCTTGTTTTATACCAGTCTCTAAAATCTCATCCATAACTTGTAAGTAGCCTTTTAATACTTCATTTATTTTAAGGCGCAAGTCTTGATTGGACTGCCTTAGCTCTAATTGCGTAACGATAGCAAGAGGATCATTTTGCGACAACAGCAAGAAGTGCGTTTCTACCAACATGAATAACTTCGATACAGCGCTTTCAATTCCTGCTGTTTTTTGACGAATTGTTTCGACAAATTCTCCCATCTTCTCTTGGAATAAGGATATTAATATATCTTCTTTATTTTTAAAATATAAATAAATCGTGCCATCAGCTACCCCAGCTTGCTTTGCGATTTTAGAAACTTGCGCTTGGTGGTACCCATTCTCCGCAATCACAATGACTGCCGCATCAATAATTTGATTGTATTTCGGTCTATTTTTCTTCACTTTACTGTCCCCTTCAAGAAGATGACTGAATGAATAGTCATTCATATTCTTATAATACTGACTATTTAGAAAAGTGTCAATCCTATTTTTTCAAAAAGAAAGGGCCTTAGCCCGTTTGCTCATCCTCATTCTTTCTCTTCTCTTCATCTATTAGAACACGGCGTAAAATTTTCCCTACTGTCGTTTTTGGCAATTCATCTCTAAACTCATATACTTTCGGCACTTTATAAGCCGCTAAATATTTACGTGCAAACTGATTTAATTCTTCCTCAGAGCACTCCGTACCTTCTTTTAACACAACAAATGCTTTAACCGTCTCTCCTCGGTACGGATCTGGAACTCCAATTGTCACTACTTCTTGCACTTTTTCATGCTCATATAATACTTCTTCAACTTCACGAGGATACACATTAAATCCACTCGCGACAATCATATCTTTCTTGCGATCTTTTACATAGAAGAATCCATCTTCATCCATGTAGCCAACATCACCTGTATGGAGCCAGCCATCTTGCAATACAGCCGCTGTTTCCTCTGGCTTATTCCAATATCCTTTCATAATTTGAGGGCCTTTCACTACAATTTCACCTATTTCTCCTGGCGGTAATGCCTCACCAGTTTCAAGCGACATAATGATTGCTTCTGTATCTGGCCACGGAACTCCGATGCTACCTGGCACTCGCTTTTCCCATAAAAAATTACTATGTGTAACCGGAGAAGATTCTGTTAAACCATATCCCTCTACTAGTTTACCACCTGTAACTTTTTCGAACTTTTCCTGTACTTCTACTGGCAGTGGTGCTGATCCACTAATACAAGCACGAATAGAAGAAATATCGTATTCTTTTAAAAGCGGACTATTTAAAAGAGCGATATAAATAGTTGGTGCCCCTGGAAACAATGTCACTTTATGCTTCTTAATCGCTTCAAAAACCATTTTCATATCAAACTTTGGAATAAGGACCATTTTGTATCCTTGCATAATACTTAAATTCATAACAGCTGTCATACCATAAACATGGAAAAATGGAAGAACCCCAAGAACGACTTCTTCTCCTTCTTTGCAATTATATAACCATTGAACTCCCATTAACGTGTTAGAGACGAGGTTTTTATGCGTTAACATAACTCCTTTCGGAAATCCGGTTGTTCCTCCTGTGTACTGTAAAAGAGCTAGATCATTTTCAGGATCACAAGGCACCTCAACATTCGTATTCACTTCTTTTTCTACTGAATTCCAAAGATGAATCGTTTCACTCTCTGATACTTTCACAACTAAATTCGACTGTTTTTTCTGCACAAATGGATACAATAGATTTTTAGGGAATGGTAAAAAGTCTGCAATACGAGTTACGATAATATGCTCAATTTTTGTAGCAGATTGAACATTCGTTACTCTTGGAAACACTAAATCGAGACAAAGAATTACTTTTGCTCCCGAGTCATGAAGCTGATATTCTAATTCCCTTTCTGTATACAGTGGATTGGTTTGTACTACGATACCTCCCGCAAGTAATGTACCGTAATAACCAATTACAGCTTGCGGACAATTCGGCAACATAATAGCAACTCGATCACCCTTTTCCACACCGAGCTTTTGAAGATAATTTGCAAACCGCTTCACCTTATCATGGAAGTCCGAAAACGTAATATCCTTCCCTAAAAAGTGAAGCGCTTTCTTTTCTGGGTAGCGAGAAGCCATCTGTTCTACATATCTATGAAGCGGCTGAATATCATAAGAAACCGTACTCGGAATTTCCTCTGGATAACTTTTCAACCATGGTTTTTCCACCTTCATTCCCCCTTCAAATACATAAAAAATAAATGAATGTTCATTCATGATGGTTATTTTCATTATATTATAGTCACCATAGCGTTACAATCATAATATTCTGACTTTTATATAACTATGCTTTACTTCATTAACTTCTTATTATATGTAGAAACTCTCTTAATCTTAAAAGAGTAAGAGAGTTATGGCTTAGCTCAATCTTATTATCGTTAACACTGCTCCTGGGGTAGTTGTTGATAATGTTGCGACAGCTAACAAACCAAATAATTGTAAGCTAATAGCATCTCCTGCTGCAAGAGTTGTAATAATTGTTGCACTAAATGATGTGGTTGCTACCGCAGGAGAATTTATTGTCCCAGCAAGTGCCCCTCCATTAATTGTAATCCGTGAACTGACTAATAATGAAGCCGTTATATTAATTGTATATGAAATATAATAATTACCAGCATTTGCAACCGTAAATACTGTGTTTCCACCAGAAACAGTAATTCCTGGACCGATGTTTTGATTATTTGGAAGCGGGACATTCGTTCCACCAAGAACTACCGATATCGCTGTTCCCGACGTATTATTTGCAAATGCATATGTCGCCGTGATACTTGTACCTGTAGCCCCGGTTGAACCCGTTGAGCCCGTCGCTCCTGTTGCTCCTGTCGGACCGGTTGAACCCGTCGTTCCCGTTGGACCTGTTGAGCCTGTTGCTCCCGTTGGGCCTGTCACTCCTGTTGAACCCGTCGCTCCCGTTGCCCCGGTTGCTCCCGTCGGACCCGTTGCTCCTGTTATTCCTGTCGCTCCCGTTGGACCCGTTGCTCCTGTTTATCCTGTCGCTCCCGTTGGACCTGTTGAACCCGTCGCTCCCGTTGCCCCTGTTGAACCTGTCGCTCCCGTTGCCCCGGTTATTCCTGTCGCTCCCGTTGCCCCTGTTGAACCTGTCGCTCCTGTTGGGCCTGTTGCTCCTGTATCGCCTGTTGCTCCTGTTGGGCCTGTCGCTCCCGTTGGACCCGTTGCTCCCGTTACTCCTGTCGCTCCCGTTGGACCCGTTGCTCCCGTTGGACCTGTTGATCCTGTTGAACCCGTTGATCCTGTTATTCCCGTTGCTCCTGTTATTCCCGTCGATCCTGTTATTCCTGTCGCTCCTGTTGGACCTGTTGATCCCGTTGGACCTGTGTCGCCTGTCGCTCCCGTTGGGCCTGTTGATCCTGTTGATCCTGTCACTCCCGTCGGACCTGTTGCTCCTGTTGAACCTGTTGATCCCGTTGGACCTGTTGCTCCCGTCGGACCTGTTGAACCTGTCGCTCCGGTTGGACCTGTTGAACCCGTTGATCCTGTTGAACCCGTTGGACCTGTTGAACCCGTTGGACCTGTTGGACCTGTTGGACCTGTTGGACCTGTTGGACCAAGCTTAGGGACTGTCCCATCACAACTAAAACAACACGAATCAACATGTACACCATTTTGATTATTACAACTACAATATCCATTTGTATTATTGAGCCATGAAGACATGTTGATTCCTTCCTTCAAATTCAATCTTATAAGTACAAGTAAGAAATTAAAAAACATTTATCAAATCAGACCGAAAGCTTTATTCAGTGGAGATAAATATAGATTTATCCCGTACATTCTAATAATTATTACATGCGATACTATCTCCTTTTGCTTGTACTTTCGCCTCTCTAGTTAAATGAAATTCCTTTTCTAAATTCTTCATACACATATGGATTTTAATCTTACATAACGATATCCGTATAATTCGTTATTTTTCAGCAAAATTTTAAAAATATAATTACGAATAAAAAACTTATTTTAGGAAAGAAGATGAAGAAAATTCTTAGTATTTTCATGGTTGTTCTTCTATTCGCTGTTGAATGCGGACAGCAAAAAAGAGGAGAAAAAGGTAACAACGATAGAAGATAAAAAGCAAACTATAACAATTAAACATACTGAAGGGGAAACAAAATTAGATAAACCGGCGAAAAAAGTTGCTATACTTGGAACACCTTATTTCTTATGGTTGATGAGGAAAAGTGGGAAGAAAGTTAATTAAAAGACGACTTCATATATGTGAAGCCGCCTTTTCCTATTACAGCATAAAATTAATATAAGCTTTGTACATAATATATATAACAAGTGAATACATGATTATATTGAACACAGTTCGTTTTAAAGTTAACTGTCTCTTTAATTTCTTATCCTGTAACCTTAGTTCTATTCCGCTTGCTATTTTCAATCCACCTATTATTTGAAATAGCTCTCTGTAATCATCAGCATTTCCTAACAATATATATTCTTTATTATTTTTATACTTTATATAAAGAAATTCACTTCCCCCTTTACGGTCTAATATTGTTTTCATATTGTAGCAATGCTTAATTAATTATTTCTTGTGGAACAGGGATTATATTATCTCTCACGAATTTAATCTATGAACAAAAATAGGAGGGATAACTATGTACCAAACAATTGACGGCTTCTTGCAATCATGGACATACGAAGCTGAGTCTACTCAGAAAATGCTTGATTCATTAACCGATGCATCTTTATCACAAGAAATTGCACCTGGGCACTGGACCTTAGGAAGAGTTGCTTGGCATATCGTGACGGCAATTCCTGTTATACTATCTGGCACAGGGCTAAAGTTTGAAGGAGCAACGAAAGATTATCCTGTTCCAACTTCTGCAAAAACAATTGCAGATGAGTACCGTAAAGTGAATGCGGCTTTTGTTGAAGCACTTCAAAGCGAATGGACTAATAAAGATTTAGCAACTATTAATGACTTCTTTGGTCACCCTATGCCGAATTCTATATTTTTAATGACACTTATTAATCATCAAAATCATCACCGCGGGCAAATGACGGTTTTAATGCGACAAGCCGGCTTAACAGTTCCTGGCGTATATGGCCCCGCAAAAGAAGAATGGGCTGCGGCTGGAATGGAAGCTCCTAAAATGTAACGACAAAAAAGACAAGGTGTTTACACATCTTGTCTTTTTCTGTAACTTGTTTCATGTGAAACTTTATATTGCATCTTCCCTCTCAATATTTTTAATTCCATAATAAGCAATCGCCACACCAATCACTGCAAATGCGAATTGAAGAGGAAGAAAGGTCGCTATAGGAAATATTGGTGGGTTATTAATTGCGATTAGCACAACGATAATAGACGAAACAATAGTAGTTGGCACTGAACGTTTACGCATTCCGAAGTATAGAGGAATTAAGCTTATTCCCGCAGTGGCAATGGCTAAAGGAACGAGATTTATCCCTTCTTGAATCAATTGATCTACTGCGAATGAATTAGGAAGAATCGAAAAATAACTATCTATTCCAATGAAAATTCCCACTACAAAAATATTAGATAAAATAACTGTTATGAATGTTAATATTGCTGTAATAGCCAACTTACTAATCATTATTTTCTTTCGATTAATTGGATAAGAAAACATCAATAATATTGTTTTGTTTTTATATTCATCAATTATTAACTTAGCTATTAGTACAGCACCAAAAATAATAAATGTTGCTCTCACTATTGAACTAGCCATTAACAAAATGGCCTGCGGATCTCTTATTTCTGGATCTCCCTCTATTTGAGAAACGATGCTAACAAAAATCAATAATGCCAGTATAGCAAGATTTGCAATTACTGCTCTCTTCACGTACCAGCCAAGTTTAATTTTCTTCAGTTCTAGCTTCATAAGACGTAGCATGATAGTCCTCCCTCCTCCTAAGACTTAATCAATATAAATGACCCCTGTCTTACTTAAAATCTCCACTTTGTTTTTTGCATCACCAATCGTTCCTACTTTTATTTTTTCTGTACTTTTATCTTTCTTAAGTCCTTTTAAATCTACTATTACGTCAGCCGAATTACTTTTAGCCATAAGCTTCAATGATGCCGGGACACCTTTATACCGTACGCCAATATCCCCTGATTTTGTTTCTATAAATAATGATTTTCCTTCTATCATATCTTTCAGCAATACTTCCCCAGATGTTGAAGTGATGTTCATATTTGAGTTACTTACATTTGTGATATAGTTATCACCAGTCGTAGACTTTATATTTAATTCTTGTAATGAACTATCTTTTAACATTAAATCTCCGCTTTCGGATGTAAATTCACCCTTCTCTGCCGATAGTCCTGTAATCATTCCATCTCCAGATTTGCCTTTTATCACGATGCTTTTTACTACTATATCGTTTATTTTCACATCACCCGATTTATTATTTAATACAATTTTATCTATCTCTTTCTTCGGAATAGCTATACATATACTATTTTTCTTTCTAAACGTAAAACCATAAAAAAATCTGTTCACCTTTTGTTTTTGCTTAATCACAATTTTATTTTCGTCATTTTCTATTTTGACAGGATCTATCTCTTTATCTGCTTGTTCACCTTGAGCAGAAATTACTATTTTATTAGCGTCTGTACTTTTAAACTCAAGATTCCAGTTTTCATTGTCTACTTGTATTTCTTTTATATTATTTATCTCAAAAGACTTTTCTTTCTTAAAATCTTTCCCCTGAAATACCTTAATACCAAAAACTACACTAGCAATTGTAATGAATAATATTGCAATTACTATCATTTTTTTCACTATTCATACCCCAGTTCGTTTTTGTTTTAAGCTTGCTTCACGCCACATCGATCTTGTCGATTTTACGAAACGATAGATAACTAATGAAAATTCCTAATAAACAGAGCACGATTGGGATAGCTATAAAATTAAACAGACTTACTTGACCGTTTCCAGGACCAAAGTTACTACTAATTATCATTCCGATTATTACTGCAGAAGTAATTGTTGTAGGTGTCGATTTCTTTCTCATCCCAAAAAATAAAGGAATTAAACTTATACCAGATATCATAAATGCACTTATAAAAGTAGTTGGAACGATAGATATTATTTCACCTATCGTAGCTGGTGTTTCAATCAGTCCCATCATTGGACTCACAAAATATACGAGCAAACTGATACTGAAAGTAGCGATAATCGTGCTCACAAAACAAAAACAAAAAACAATTGTTAATTTCGCTCTCATTAGCATTTTTCGTTGCAATGGGTACATAAATAGTAGTTGCATTGTTTTGTTCTTATACTCATCAATTACTAAACGTGATAAAATGACCGAACTAAAAATAATGAATGTTATCCTAATAAAAGTGTTTATTAAAACCATTTGTTGCGTGAAGTCAAAGAAGAGCACGTCTCCCTCGGCTTTCATTCCCCACGCCATAAGGCTTACTGCAGCGAAAATTGCTATAATACAAATTGCTACCCCTTTAAAGTAACTAGATAATTTATGTTTCTTCCATTCGAGCTTCATTAATTTAAACATATAAATTACGCCTCCATTCTTTATATACCTGTCTCTATGCTACTAACATTCTAATTCCAGCAGTAACGAAGCTTAACATTCCTATCACTAGTACACTGAACAACCATTTCCGCCCTGGTTTTCTATAATATAAAATTCCACTTATTAGCATTACGATAAATCCACTTACCAGGTTCAGCCACAGTCCATTAAGCATGAATACCTTCTCCATCCATTACATTTAAGAAATATTCTTCTAAGGAACTATGTTTCTTATTAATACTTTCAATTTCCACATCGTTCATAATAAGTGCTTTTGAAATGGCCTGCTGAGACGCTAACGTATCATAAACCCGAATCATGTTTCCACTCATTATTTTGTAGTTTTTTATACCAAGTTTATCTTCTAAAATATAAGTTGCACGTTTCACATCAGGAACAGTGATTTCAATATACTCTGTTTGTTTTCCGTTAATACTCTTCATTGAAACTTCTTTTATTAGTTTTCCATTTTGAATCACACCAATTGTATCCGCCATTAGTTCCATCTCACCTAAAATATGACTAGAAACTAATAATGTAATGCCATATTCTTTGCAGAGCATTTTAAATAAGTCTCGTAACTCTTTAATACCAATTGGATCTAAACCGTTAATGGGTTCATCTAAAATGAGCAATTCTGGCTTTGTCACGATTGCTCTTGCAATACCGAGTCGTTGTTTCATTCCTAATGAAAAATCTTTTACTTTTTTATTATCTATCCCTTGTAGTTTCACTAAATGTAAAGCATGGTCAATTGCATTTTTATCGTAGTAGCCCATATATTCACAATGTAGGTCTAAGTTTTCTTTCGCCGTTAATTTATCATAAAAGATTGGGTATTCAATAATTGTCCCCATTCTTTTTAATACTTCATAAGATGTATCTGTTAATTTCTCACCGAAGATTTCAATATCACCACTCGTCGGTTTTATTAAATTTGTAATCATTTTCATAATCGTTGTTTTACCAGCACCGTTTGGTCCTAAAAAACCGTAAATTTCTCCTTTTTTCACATGCATGTTAACACCGGAAATAACTTCTTTCCCTTTAAACACTTTCGTTAACTGATTTGTTTTTAATATATATGTCATGTTACTTTCCCCTTTCGCAATACTCTATATTTCTATAATAGACAACGGAAATCTCTTTTTTCTTACCCGTTTCTTACAAATTCCTTACGCTGAAAAAAAGCTTGTAGAATCTACTGCTCTACAAGCTAAAACTGTATCTTTGTTAATACAATTGTAAAAATTGTTTTTTCATACGGTTTACTAGAAAGATGGATTTTCCCGTCCATCGCTTCCACAAGCCGTTTCGTAATCGTTAATCCGAGACCACTTCCTTGGTACAATCTATTTCTTGAATCTTCAAGTGTGTACATACGCTCAAACACTTTATCAATATGAGATTCATCAATCCCTTTTCCTTTATCCCATACATCTATATACACGCCCGTGTCATCATCTCTTAACGTCATACCAAGTGCCTTTCCATCGTCTCCATATGTAATTGCATTTGATATTAAATTATTCAATACCCTACCTAATACTTCTACATTTCCAAGTGCGTATATATTTCTTTCTGGTATATCAATATGAACCTGAAAACCTTTCGTCGTCACTAAATCATAAAATGATAAAATCTTCTCGCGGCAAACTTCATTCATATTTACTTTTGTCATTTCAATTGCTTTGTCACCAGATTCTAATTTTGCCAAGTCAAAAAACTTATGAATTAACTCCATCACTTCTAGTGTTTTCGTATGCACTTTTTCAAGTAATATTTGTTGTTCTTCTTTATTTATCGTTTTATCCTTATTTAACATTTCTGTATATCCAAGAATAACTGTTAGTGGTGTTTTCAAGTCATGCGAAATATTTGAAAGCATTTTTCTCATCGAAATTTCTACTTTTGCATGATCTGCATTCGTTTTCTGTTTTGCATCTAATAATTGATTAATTGCCACTAATAATTTTTGCAATTCTAGATCATCTGTCATAACGAGTAACGTCTCGCCTGTTTTGTCATTTACAATACTTTCTAACTTTTCATATGTGTATCGTAAATTTTCACTACTATTTTTTCTCATTCTATATTGCATATAAATAACACATAACAATATAAAAATAATAACTATTAACAAATTGACCATATTACATCACTTCCAACTTATAGCCGATGCCCCATAACGTTTTAATATATTCTGGATTAGATGGATCACTTTCGATTTTCTCACGCAATCTTCTCATATGAACATTAATAACGTTATCGTCACCGTAATACTCTTCATTCCAAACTAATGTATATATTTGCGCTTTCGTAAATACACGATTTTGGTTCTTTACGAATAGCTTTAAAATCTCAAATTCTTTTAAAGTAAGTTTGAGAGACTTCCCGTTTTTTTCAACTGTAAAATTAATTGGATCAATTGTTAAATCACCAATTTGAATCATCTTTTCTGTTGTTTCTGTAGCCGAATATTTCGTAGACCTCCGAATACCCGCTTTTACACGTGCAGCTAATTCAATCATAGAAAACGGCTTACAAATGTAATCATCTGCTCCAAGTCCTAATCCAACAGCTTTATCAACATCTGTATCTTTTGCCGACATCATTAAAATCGGAACAGCACTTTTTTCTCGAATGATTCGTACAACTTCTAAGCCATCTAGCTTTGGCATCATAATGTCAAGGATAATCAAATCAAATGAACCTTTTAAATATGTGTTCACGCCTTCCTCTCCATCAGACGCAATTGTTACTTGAAAACCCTCTTTTATTAAATACTTTTCCACCATCTCTTGAATTGAGATATCATCTTCAACTAATAAAATATGATGTGACATATGTCTATCCCCTTTTTACAAACGTTAACAATCCAATTGTATCGTAACTACTACAGACTGGAAACAATTATATGAATTTTCAAACCAACTTCCCTTCCTTCCTTAACAATGATATGATGAAATTCACTACGATTGTTCATAATTAACTTTATATAAAGGAGACTTATCATGTCAGAAAACAAAAAAGTAAGCTTAGCTGATTTAATGCGCGAACAACTTGCTAAGAAAAAGCAAGGAAATGGAAATGGTCAAAATGCAAAAAATCAAAGCCAAGAAACGAAAAAATTACAAAACCAACAAACAAAGAAAACAAACAACCAACGTAGACGTACAGGTGTGTAAATGAACGGACAAAAACGTTCTAATATCGCGCCCGGTCTTGAAGTTGATATTGTATTAAAACAAGATCAACGAACAGGCAAATTAACACGTGGAATTGTAAAAGATATTTTAACAAACTCCCCTTCCCATCCGCATGGCATTAAAGTGCGATTGCAGGACGGACAAGTCGGTAGAGTACAAAATATCGTTCAATAAGAAAAGGAGCTCAAGTAAACTCGAGCTCCTTTTCTTTATTAACCTTTAATTTTCTCGATGAAAACTACTTTTAAGTAGTCTCCTTCTTTAAATTGATCAATGGTACGGAAATCTTCTGGTAAAGAATGTTCTTCTAATATTTTATATTTGCCATTCATTTCTTTAAAGGCTGTATCGATAAAGCCTTTAAACTTTTTCATATCGAATGCGCTACAATTTGTAGAAGCAACGATAATACCGTTATTTTCTGTAATAGCAATTGTTTCTTTTAATAAATTTTTATAATCTTTTGCTGCACTAAATGTATATTTTTTTGAGCGGGCGAAGCTTGGAGGATCAAGTACGACCATATCAAATTTCATCTTTTTCTTAGCTGCATATTTGAAGTAAAGAAATACATCTTCTACAATAATATCTTGTGCTTCATAATCAACTTCATTTACACTAAACTGCTCAATCGTTTTACTTAAACTACGATTTGCAAGGTCAACACTCGTCGTTTTACTTGCTCCGCCAAGCGCTGCAAATACAGAGAAAGCACCTGTATAAGAGAACATATTTAACACTGTTCTTCCCTTTGCATATTTATCACGAATTTGTTTTCGAACGTTACGTTGATCTAAAAATACACCAACCATTGCCCCATCATTTAAATAAACCGCAAAGTTCACACCGTTCTCTTTTACGATAAGTGGGAACTCGCCGCGCTCTCCTGCTACGAAATCATCACCCTCAATATATTTCCCTTTCGTATCAAAACGCTTTTTCTCATAAATACCTTTAAAGTTTGCTACTTTTTGAAGAGCGGCTATAATCTCATCTCTGAAAGTGTAAATCCCTTCACTATACCAACTTACTACGTAGTAGCCATCATAATAATCGATAATTAGTCCTCCAAGACCATCACCTTCGCCATTCACCACACGGAATGCTGTCGTATCACTTGATTTATAAAATTGCTTTCGTTTATGTAGGGCAGATTTGATTTTACTTTCAAAGAAAGATTGATTAATTTGTTCACTCTCTTTTCTCGTTAAAATCCAGCCGTATCCTTTATTTTGCTTTCCATAATAACCTTTTCCGACAAAGTTGTTCTTCTCATCTACTACTTTGATGATTGTTCCTTCTTCACGAACATCATTTAAATTTTGAATCGCATCTTTTAAAATAAGCGGATATCCACTTTTAATTTCTTTTATAAATTTCGGTTTTATTTTTACAGTTACTTCTAATCGCATATAATAACTTCCTTTCCATTTGCATGCTTTCTCTACAGGAAGCATTTGAAAAACGAGACTGAAAAAACAGCCTCGTTTCACTATACCATATTATTGCTTTGCTAGTACAACTAGCTCATTCTCGCACTTAACCGCCACATATTTACTACGTTTTGAAATGAAAATCTCACTGTCCAAAATAATAGAAAAAAACTTATATATTTCACATTTACCATTGACAATGATAATGATTTTCATTATCATTTGATGTATGTGAGTTCTTGAAAATATAGCTACATTTATAGGAGGAATAAACATGATTATTGTTACAAATACAGCTAAAATTACAAAGGGAAATGGGCATAAATTAATTGAGCGTTTTAATAAAGTAGGTAAAGTTGAAACGATGCCAGGCTTTTTAGGTCTAGAAGTTCTTTTAACACAAAATACAGTTGATTATGATGAAGTAACAATTAGCACTCGCTGGAATGCAAAAGAAGATTTCCAAGGTTGGACAAAGAGCGCTGCATTTAAAGATGCTCACTCACATCAAGGCGGAATGCCCGAATATATTCTTGATAATAAAATTGCTTACTATGATGTAAAAGTTGTACGTATGCCAATGGCTGCAGCACAGTAAGAACAGTCCTTTTTTAAAGTATAGAATATGAGAAGCGTTATCTATCACTTCTCATATTCTATACTTTTTTCTTTAATTTCTTTTTACTAATTTTGCGTGTACAACTAGCCTTCCAGCCTCTGGATCAAGAGCATAATCACAAGTAGAAAGTGTTACGATTTCATCATTAGCCGTCAATTCCGTATCCGTTTTGTACAGTGATTTTTCTTGAATTCCCTTTAAGAACGATGCATATGCTGCATCATTTCCAAAATCCGTTTCAATGTAATAAAAGTCCGTTGTTGTCGTGTATACTGAAAAAACTTCAACGTCGTATCCTTCAAATAATGTATCGTAATATAATTTACGATGAGACATAAAAAAGTCTTCATCCAACATTTTTTTAAAACTACCAAACATAGAACCATCTTTCATACGATGGCCATATAAAATCGTATTTCGATTTTGAGATTTCACATCATTACGATGGTCCATAAAAATGCTTCCCGCTCTCATATCTTCACCTTTGTAATTACGAAATAAATAGTAATCATTATCTTTTGCTTGAACGATTGGATAATTAATTTGTGTATCATCCATCGTAATCCATCCGACTATCTCTGGATTAATTTTCTGGAGATCCTGAAACTGTTTACGTACCTCTCCATTTTCTGATTTTTCTTCCATTGGACTTCTTTTATAAATATGTTGTGCCTCAGCCATTACTTTACGATTTTCATAATAATCCATGAAAATCCCGCCCAACTCATACATTGAATAGAAAAAGATTCCTAAAAACACAATTGTAAGTATGCGTTGAAAAAAAGAATTCTTTTTCCGTCCTTTCTTACTATTCAAATTATCACCTCAAAACGGATTATGCTCAGCCTTTAGATTCCCATAGGTACCATGTACAATCCGGTATCTTCATCCTGCTTTACAATGACATCTACACCATATATTGCTTTAACCATTTCTTCTGTTATTACATCATTAGGAATACCTTTCGTAATGATTTCTCCATCTTTCATAACGATAATATGGTCGCTATAACGAATGGCTTGATTAATATCATGTAATACCATTACAATCGTTAGTCCATGCACTTCATTTAACTCTTTCACTAACTCTAATATTTCTAACTGATAGTAAATATCTAAATATGTGGTCGGCTCATCTAAGAAGAGCATTGGTGTATTTTGAGCTAATGTCATCGCGATCCAAACTCGCTGCCTCTCTCCACCAGATAAAGCATAAATTGGCTTATCACGCTTACTTTGTAAATTCGTACATACTAGTGCACGCTCAATCGCTTCTCTATCTTCATCTGTTTGCGGAGAGAATATATTTTTATATGGCATACGCCCGAAGCTTATTAGCTTTTCCACTGTAATATCTGCTGGAGCCTCATTTTGTTGATGGACAACTGCTAGCTTTCTAGCAAACTCTTTCGGTTTATATTCACCAATCGCTTTCCCATCAAGTATTACTTCTCCACTGCTAGGAGCGTGGTTTCTAGACATGACACTAAGTAATGTTGATTTCCCACATCCATTCGGTCCAATGATTGTTGTAATTTTCCCAATTTCTATTTCACTACTAACAGACTTTAAACTATTTGTTACGTTATCGTATGAAAAGGTTACATTTTTAATTTCCATGAACTTTATCACTCTTTCTAAGCAAAAATATTAAGAATGGACCACCAATAACCGCCATAATTGTTGCTGCTGGAATTTCGTTAGGTGGCACAATTAACCTTCCAATTGTATCTGCCGTCAAAATTAATAACGCCCCTGCAAGAGCAGAAAATGGAATTAATACTTTATGGTCTGAACCGACTAATTGTCTTGAAATATGCGGAACTAGTAATCCTACAAAAGCAATAACACCTGCAATCGCTGTTGATACTGCCGCTAAGAGTACTGCAATGGCAGAAATAATAAGACGAACTCTCGTCACGTGCAAGCCTAAGTTTTTCGCAGTCTTATCTTGTAGCGATAATAAGTTACACCAAGCTCCTACGAACAAAGCAAGAATAAGACCAATCGTTCCATAAGTCACCATTATTTCTACATCGCCCCACGTCTTCATTGTTATGTTAGAAGTCGTCGTTTGCTTAATACTCTTAATAAAATACCCACAAATCGTAACGAATGATTCATTTAATCCAGTAAACATTGCATTAATGGCAATACCAATTAAAATAATGCGAAGCGGGCTTAATCCTGATTTCCATGAAAACGAATAAACGAGATAACATGCAAGCGCACCACCTAAAAAGGCGAATACGGGTGTCCAGAAAAAGAATTGCGGGAACAGCGTAATAATAACGAGTGTCATAAAACTTGCTCCTGAAGATATACCGATTACCCCAGCATCAGCGAGTGGATTTTTCATAACAGCTTGAAAAAGCACACCTGAAACAGCGAGAGCCGCTCCAGTGAACAACGCAATAATAATACGCGGGAAACGTAAATCTTTAATGACTTCAACATCTTCATTTCCACCTGTAAATATCCCTTGTACAAGTTCAACAATACCTACTTCTAAACTCCCTTTCATCGCTGACAATGATGTCATAACAATAAGCAATGCAGTAACAATGAGGAAACTCCAAGTTTTTTTATTCATTCTACTCTTCCTTTATATTAAAATGCATCACGGATACATCATTTTTTTCAATTCATCTAACGCTTCAATTGCTGCTAAATTGCCTGTCGTTCCAAATAAACGCTCTTCTAAATCGTAAACACGGTTATTTTTAACCGCAGCAAAGTGTTTCCAAATATCATTTGTTTTAAATTCTTTATCAAACATTTTTACAACTTCATCAGGCATACCATGAGCTGCTCGTAAAATAATATCTGGATCAGCTTTCTTTAAATACTCTGTATTAGAAGCTAAATATTCTACTTGTTCACCTTGCACAATATTTTTACCACCTAGTTGTTTCACTAAATCTCCAATATAAGAATGCTCTGTTGCTACTAAATAACTTCCCGGCACACCTAATAAAATAAGTACTGTCGGTTCTTTCTTTCCTTTTACTTCTTTTTGAATGCTAGCAACCTTTTTATCTAATTTAGTTACTACTGCTTCGGCCTGTTTTTCACGCCCATATTTCTTACCTAAATCGCTAATAGAACTTTGCATATTTTTCAAACTCGTTAAATCTAAAAAGTTTGCTTTCATACCCACACCATCAAAAACTGGCTTTAATTCATATTCAAGTGTTGTCACAGATAACACTTCTGAAGGCTTTAATGACTTTACCTTTTCCATATCTGGACTCATTGGATTCCCAACTTCAGGTAAACCTTTATATCGCTTCGGTAAAGTTTTAGAGCTTGTTGGAACGCCAACTAAATCTACTTCTAACGCATCCATAATTTCAGTAACAGCCACTGTTGTTGCAACAACGCGCTCTTTACTCTCACTCTTTACCTGCTTTGCTGTTTCTTTTTTTGGTGATGAGCACCCAGCTATACTCATTAACAAAATGATAGCCATTAGTACACTTGCAATTTTCTTCACTCTCAATCACCACTCCTTTCCATACAATATGAAACAAGTCTTGATGCACGCGAATATGCATCAAGACTCCAAAAATTACAATCTACCTGCTCTATATTTACGAACTAGTAAAGCAAGTGAACCTAGCAGTAACACCATATATAAACCAAGTTGTGCTGTATCTGCAGTTTTTGAGTTTTTCTCTTTTTTCGAATCATTTTTTGTATCTTCTTTTTTCTTCTGACCATCTGCATTTCGGTTAAAATCAGGAGTACCTACTGTTTTTACATTATCTACTTTCGGTGTAGTCACTGGATTTTTCGGTTCATTTTTCGGTTCCTCTTTAAGAGTTCCTAACGCGCCGATATTATTTGTATCAAATTGAATTTGCACATCGTAGAAATGATGGTAGTTCATCTCATCGATGTCTACCTTTACTTTTGCGTTTAATTTTTTAAATAGATCTTCTACTTCAAACTGTACTACTCGCGTATTTACATTTTTATCTTCGCTTACTACTTTCGCATCAGCGAATAGTTCATTGTTTTCCGTTTGGAATTTCGTAATCCACGCACTATTTTTCAGCGTCATCTCAATATATTTTTTACCATCTTTTACGATTAATTTCGCTGGATTTACAACATAGTCATTCATCTTTGAAATCTCATCTGTTTTATCTTTTAATACTTTAAATGTAATATCATATTGGCCATCTACTAAATTTTTCGGATCAACTATTACTTTCGGGTTATTATTTCCACCTTGGTTGTCGTTTCCGCCTTGGTTGTCGCTTCCGCCTTGGTTGTCGTTTCCGCCTTGGTTGTCGCTTCCGCCTTGGTTGTCGTTTCCGCCTTGGTTGTCGCTTCCGCCTTGGTTGTCGTTTCCGCCTTGGTTCCCTAAGGCTTTAATACTGTCTTGATCAAATACAAATTGAACATCATAGAAATGGTGATAATTCATTGAATCAATATCTACTTTTACTTTTGCATTTAATTTTTTAGACAAATCGTTTACTTCTACTTCTACTACTCTTGTATTTTGTTCTTTATTTTCACTTAACACTTTTGCATTAACGAAAGAACCATTTTTCTCAAATTCAAATTTCGTAATCCATGTACTATTTTTTAATGTAAACGATACGTATTTCTTACCATCTTTTACTTTTAATACACCTGGGCTTTTTGTGTATGTGTTCATCATTGAGATTTCATCTGTTTGATCTTTTAACACTTTAAAGCCAATTCTGTATTCACCATCTTTAAGAGCTTTTGGATCAATTGTTGTGTTATTATCTTGGTTGTTGTTTCCACCTTGGTTGTTGTTTCCACCTTGGTTGTTGTTTTCACCTTGGTTGTTGTTTTCACCTTGGTTATCTAACGACTTAATGCTACCTTTATCAAATGCAAATTGAATATCGTAAAAATGGTGATAATTCATTGAATCGATATCTACTTTTACTTTTGCATTTAACTTTTTCGATAAATCTGGTACTTCTACTTCCACTACGCGTGTATCAGTTTTTTTATCTTCACTTATTACATTTGCATCAACAAACGAACCATTTTTCTCAAATTCAAATTTTGTAATCCAAGAACTGTTCGTTAACGTAAATGATACATACTTCTTACCATCTTTTACTTTTAGCACACCTGGACTTTTTGTATATGTGTTCATCATTGAAATTTCGTCTGTTTGATCTTTTAATGCTTTAAAATTGATGCTGTATTCACCATCTTTAATTGTTTCAGCATCTGTTTTTTTATTTTCATCTGGTTTTTCTACTTCTGGTTTTTCTGCTTCCGGTTTTTCTGCTTCCGGTTGTTTCTCTTCATTTTTAATTTGTTCAAGTTTATCTTGTTCAAATAAAAGTTGTACATCATGCATTTGCTTATAATTTCTTGATGCCATTTCGATAAATACTTTTGTATTTAGTTTTTTAGATAAATCGTTTACTTCAAACTCTACTACTCTTGTATCTTTTTCCTTATCCTCACTCACTACTTTTGCATCAACAAATGCGCCATCTTTTTCCGTTTGGAAATTTTTAATTAATGAGCTACTTTTTAGTGTTACAATTGCTTTTTTCTTACCGTTTTCTACTTTTAATACTCCTGGATTTACCATGTAACTATTCATCTTAGATTCTTCATCTGTTTGATCTTTTAACACTTTAAATGGAATGCTGTACGCACCATCTGTAATTGTGTTAGAATTTGGTTGTTGATCTGGGTCAGGCTTTTGGTCGGGCTTCTGACCTGGATCGGTAGTTTCATTTGGATCTGGCTTATTAGCTGGGTCCTCTTTTTCATTTGGTTTTTCTACATGAATTGGTGTAATGCTATTTTGATCAAATGCAATACGAACGTCGTACTCATGATGATAATTTAAAAAATCAATATCTACTTTTACTTTTGCATTTAATACCTTCTCTACATCTTCTACATCAAATTCTACTACTCTTGTATCTTTTTCTTTATCTTCACTAATTACATTTGTCGCAACTAGCTTACCTGCTTTTTCTGTTTCAAATTTCGTAATCCATGAACTATTTGTTAATGTAAAGGATACTTTCTTTTTCCCATCCTTCACTTTTAAAGTTCCCGGACTTACTGAATATTGATTCATCATCGATTCTTCATCTGATGTATCTTTTAAAACTTTGAAGCCAATTGAATATTCACCGTCAGCCAACTTGGTAGCTGCTTGAACTGCAAGTGGTTGTAATGTTGATACGAATGTAAATATCATTAAAAACATAGCAACAATAATTTTTGTATACCTGTTCAATGGAACGACTCTCCCTTTTGAAAATTATTTAATACTGTTCCCATCAAATACAAAGCGAATATCATACGAAGCATTATAATTAATAATTGGAATATTAATTTTCACCTTGCCATTTAGTTTTTTTGACAAGTCAGCAACTTCAAATTCTACAACTCTAGTATTATCTTTTTTGTTTTCACTTAACACGGTTGTTTCTACAAATTGACCATCTTTTTCTACTTGGAAACTTTTAATAGAAGCACTATCTTTCACTTTAAATGAAACATATTGTTTTCCATTTTTAACTGTTAATGTTGCTGGGCTTTCAAAATAACTATTCATTCTAGACGATTCATCTTTATCGCCTTTCCATACAGTAAAAGCAATATTATATTTTCCATCAGCTAGTTTTGTAGCAGCCTTTGCATCTTGTAAACCTAGTGTTGCGATAAATGTAAATAAAACAGCAAATACGGCAATAATCATTTTAAATTGTTTAAACATATATTCATCACCCTTCAAAAGATTTATTTACTCAATTTCACTTTACGAATTAAGAAAGCACCTGAAATAAGAATTAACGCTGCAAACAATCCAATACGTGCTTCATCGCCTGTTTTTGGGTTATCTGTTTTTTCAGCTTTTCCATTTTCATTTTTTGTTTCTTTATTCACTTCTTTAGCTGTTTCCTTACTCTCTACTTTTGTTTTTTCTTCTTTTACTTGTGTATCTGTTTTCGCTTGATCATTATTTTTTGTTGTAGCAGCTACGCCATTATCGCCACCTACAGCTTTTACATTTGCATCAAAAGCAAAACGAATTGTGTAGTGGTGGTCATAGTTTGCACTTGGTACAACAACATGAATTTTTACAGCTGCCGGTTTGGATAAATCATCTACTTTAAACTCTACTGTTCTTTTATCTGCCGATTCATCTTTATTAACAACTTTCGCATCAACAAAATTTCCGTTCTCTGGTGCTTTAAATTCTGTAATCCAAGCACTATGATTCATCGGAACTTGTACTCTCATCTCACCGTTTTTCACTATTAATTTTGCCGGCTTTTCAAAATAGTCATTTGCCATTGAAGCTGAATCATTTTCCGCTTTTTGAATTACATAATTAATATCGTAAGTACCATCAGCTAGTTTTGCTGAAGCATTCCCGTATGGCATTACAAGAAAAGCTAGCATACATACGAACGTTATAATAAAAGCGGGTAATACAGAAACCTTTTTCATTTTTTTTGTTTCCTCCTTGGTTATCTTTCATTTCACTTTTTACGAAAATGATAATTATTCTCAATTCATAAGAAAAAAATAATCTCTTCTACCTATTATTTAATTAGCATTCTTTTATGTAACATAAGCGTTATTGATTATCATTCTCATTTAATATTAAAAATAATATCTCACCCTATTCCTTATACGAAGGCATAGAAACTGAGAAAAAATTATTAAACGTATTTATTGATTATCATTCTCAATGTAGGTCAAAAAAAATAAACTTTCTCTTCTCCTCTTCTCTCACCTCTTCCCATAACAACACTATAGTTATAGAAACCCCGTTTCCCTCACTTCCCTTCCAATATTTCCACAACTAAGTCAATCTTAGCCTACTCATAAATTTTTTGTCAACTATATTACGTATAAAATTTTTAATATCTAAATTTCTCTATATGCGGCTTTTTTTACAAAAAAAGAGACTTTCTATTATAGAAAGCCTCTTTTCTCTATTTTTCTACAGCAATTTCCTGCTTTTGAAACTTAGAAACTATATAACCAAATCCTATACCGATTATGCCTGGAACTAACCAACCAATTCCTACACTATATAATGGAATCTTATCTAAAATAGGTGCTAGCGCTGCAATTTGAAGGTTTGCATTGTGTAACCCATCAAAGAAACTTATTGCAAATGCTCCTACAATCCCGCCCACATACATTGCTAATGGAAGACGAACGTAGTTTTCAACAAGTGATAATACGATAAGTACGATTCCAATTGGATAAATTGCGATTAAGATTGGTAATGCTAATGCATTTAACTGAGTTAACCCAAGGTTTGCTACCATAAATGCTAATACACAGAAAATGAAAACGACTTTTTGATAAGAAAGCTTTGGTAATAAAGAAGAGAAGTAATCACCACAAGCTGCAACAATACCTACAGAAGTTGTTAAACATGCTGCTGTAATTGCGATCCCTAGTAATAAAGTTCCGTAGCTACCAAATAAATGATTCACGACATTTGTTAAAATAATTCCTCCGTTTGCGCCCATTCCAAGTGACACACTAGAAGCTCCAAGATAAGCAAGTGCTAAATACACAAGTAGTAGACCAAGCGCTGCAATAAATCCTGCAAAGATTGTTACTTTTGCAATACTGTTTTTATTTGTAATGCCTTTTTCTTTTAACGCATGAATTACAACATTTCCGAATACCAGTGCTGCAAGTCCATCTAAAGTTAAATATCCATCAATAAATCCTTTAAAGAGAGGAGCACTATACGCTTCTGTCGGTGCACCAAATTCTCCAATTGGTGTAATAAGTGCTTTACCTACGATAATTGCAATAACAGCTAATAGTATTGGAGTTAGCACTTTACCAATACGACCCACTAATTTCGAAGGATTTAAAGCTAAATAGAAAGTGACTGCAAAAAAAATAAGTGTAAAGATAACAAGTGGATATGACTGACCAGCTATCTCACTTGGTAAAAACGGTGCAACACTCATCTCATAAGCTACTGTTCCTGTACGCGGCACACTTACGAATACGCCTAAACATAAATAAATTGCAGTGATAAAAACAAGTGCGAATATAGGATGTACACGTCCTGCTAGCTCATTAATATCTCCCTTTAAAGCTATAACAATTACTCCTAATAAAGGTAGTCCAACGCCTGTTACGATAAAACCAAACAACGCAATCCATACGTCTGTTCCAGCGCCTTGTCCTAATGCTGGTGGAAAAATCATATTACCCGCACCAAAAAACAGTGCAAATAACATTAAACTTATTGCAAACATCTCTGAAAACTTTAAAGATGATTTCATTTCTACTAACCTCCTAAAATAATAAATTAACAAAATATTCTGAATTAAAATCCGTCACATATCCTCTTTCAAGCATACTTCCCCGTAAAAGAACGCAAAAAACACCCGTCCCTAATAAAGGGACGAGTGTTGAAATCGTGGTTCCACCCTTATTCTAATAAAATGAATTTATAACGAAATAAGCTCATTTTATAGCTCGTGTAAATTGATAACGGTTTTATCCGCCAAGAATTACAATGCATCATGTATGCAGTTCACTCTTGAAGTTTAGAGGTGGTAAGCTTGTCTTTTCGTATTAGGAAGCTCACAGCCTAAGGCTTCCCTCTCTGAGAATCGTAAAATACAACTCATGTCCTCATCATTACTTTTATAAAATATCTTGTCGAAACTTGTTGTTTTTTATTATATGGGCTATTTTTTAAAAAATCAATAGTTTTATTTTTTCTGACAAAAAAATATAGGGAGAAAATTTTTCCTCCCTATAACTGCCCTATTAAAATTTCTAACTCTTCAGCTGTAACGCTCCGCCACTTTCCAACTTCAAGCTCATTTAGCTCTATATTCATAATGCGTACTCGCTTTAGCTTTATTACAGTAAATCCGAAAGCACGACTCATTCTACGAATTTGCCTGTTCATTCCTTGCGTTAAAACGATACGAAATGTTGATTGATCGACTCTTGTCACTTTGCACGGCTTCGTCATTCCATCTTTAATCTTTACACCGCGGGACATCTCATCAATAAACCAGTCCGTAAAAGGTTTATCGACTGTGACAACATATTCTTTCTCGTGCTCATGATCACCATGTAAAATTTGATTCGCAATGCCGCCGTCATTCGTTAATAAGATAAGTCCTTCTGATGCTTTATCTAATCGCCCAACTGGAAAGATTCGCTCTGGGTAATTGATATAATCAATAATATTATCTTCAATATGATCGGCTGCTGTACAAGTAATTCCGACTGGTTTATGAAATGCGATATACACTTTTTCTTTCTCTTCTTTTACAATAACTTGCCCATCAATCGTTACCCTATCACCATCGCTTACGAGTGCACCGTGCGTACATATTTCGCCGTTAATAGCCACGCGTCCAGCTTTAATGAGACGATCTGTTTCACGTCTGGAGCATAATTTTGCTTCGCTTATGTATTGGTTGATTTTCATGTTCTATTCCTTTTCACATATATTAAAAGCGTCAATCTATGGCAATATCATTCTGCCACGATTGACGCTTTTTCACTTCGCAAAAACAACTAAATAAATAACCCCAATCACCAAAAATATTCCACAACAAGCTAACAATACTTTTGCAAGTTTGTCCATAAACATATAATGGTTTCCCCTTTGTTTCGTTGTTTTCTATTTTAATTCGACAACTGTTACGCCTAGGCCTCCCTCGCCCATGTCACCGTAACGGAAGGTTTTTACACCGCGATGCTTCTTCAAGTAATCTTGTACACCTTGGCGAAGTGCTCCTGTCCCTTTACCGTGAATGATTGATACGCGAGGATAGCTTGCAAGCTGGGCATCGTCTAAGTATTTCTCAACGCGCGCCATTGCATTTTCAAATCGTTCACCACGAAGATCAAGTTCTAATGAAACGTGATAGTCTCTACCTTTTACCGTTGCAACTGCTTTTTTCTCTGTTTGCTTCGGTGTGTTAATGTATTCCATATTAGATTCTTTCACTTTCATCTTCAGAATACCGATTTGTACGCTCCACTCTGTATCGCTTACTTTTTCAAGTAGTTGACCTTTTTGACCGAACGTTAATACTTTCACTTCATCACCTGCACGTAACTGTTGTTTCGGTGCAGTATTTTTCACATTTACTTTTTGTTTCTTAACAAGCTCTGGCGCTGCGCCTTCTAGACGACTCTTCGCTTCAATTAGCTCGTGGTCTTTCACATTTGCAAGCTGTGCTTTACGCAATTGACGAAGTTCTTGAATAATGCCTTCTGCTTCTTTCTTTGCAGCTTCGACTTTTTCTTCTCCTTCTTTTTGCGCTTTTAATAATCGTTCATCACGATCTTCGTTAAATTCAATAATTTGACGTTGTAATTCACGATGCAGTTTTTCAGATTGTTTGCGAAGCGCTTCTGCTTCGTTCCAGTCACGCTCTGCGTTCTTCTGGCTTTCTTCTAACTTCGCAATCATATTTTCAATTTTATTCGTATCTGTACTAATGTGATTGCGTGCTTGCTCAATAACGCGATCAGATAATCCAAGACGTTTCGAAATTTCAAAGGCATTACTACGGCCTGGTACACCGATTAATAATTTATAAGTTGGACTTAATGTATTTACATCAAACTCAACACTCGCATTAATAACTTGCTCACGGTTATATCCGTATGCTTTTAATTCTGGATAATGCGTCGTTGCAACAACGCGAGCACCGCGATTACATACTTCATCTAAAATTGAAATGGCAAGTGCAGCCCCTTCCTGTGGGTCTGTTCCAGCACCTAATTCATCGAATAAAACTAAGCTTTCAAAATCAGCTTTTTCTAAAATATCAACGATGTTCACCATATGTGAGGAGAACGTACTTAAACTCTGTTCAATCGATTGCTCATCACCGATATCAGCAAAGATATTTTTGAATACACAAATCTCTGACTCATCCATTACTGGAATGTGAAGGCCAGATTGCGCCATTAACACACAAATACCAACTGTTTTCAGCGTAACTGTTTTACCACCTGTATTCGGTCCTGTAATAACAATTGTCGTGAAATCTTTACCTAACATAATGTTATTTGGCACGATTATTTCTGGATCGATAAGCGGATGGCGTGCTTGTCTTAAGTCCATGTAACGCTCGTTATTTACAATCGGCTTTGTCGCTTTAATTCGCTTCGCATAAAAAGCTTTCGCAAAGATGAAATCAAGATTTGCAACTACTTCTACGTTTGATAAAACGATATCCGCTTCTACTGCCACTTCTTCTGTTAACATTAATAAGATGCGTTCGATTTCTTGTTTTTCTTTCACACGTGCTTCTTGCAGTGCATTATTTAATTCTACAATGACTTGTGGCTCAATAAATAACGTTTGTCCAGAAGCCGATTGATCGTGAACAATACCACCATATACGCCGCGATATTCTTGTTTTACTGGGATTACGTAACGTTCGTTACGAATCGTTACAATCGAATCAGACAGCATCTTTTGCGCGTTTGAAGAGCGCGTCATATTTTCTAACTTTTCACGAATACGACTTTCCGCAGTACGAATTTGAGTACGAATACCACGCAGTTTATCACTTGCGCTATCGACTACTTCACCGCCGTCACCGATGCAATTTGTAATTTTCTTTTCTAAATCATATAAAGATACAATTTGAGCGACGTGAGTTTCTAAAATCGGAAGCTCGACACCGTTATCAGCCATATCTTCAATGAAGCGTTTCATATTACGACTACCATACATCGTATTTGCAATATCAAGTAATTCATTTGGACTTAACATACTCCCAATTTTTGCACGCTTCACATTTGAGCGAATATCCGTAATACCACCTAATGGTGCACTACCTTTTAAACGAATAACTTTCGCTGCTTCATCCGTTGTATCTTGCATTTCTACAATTTCTTCAAAATCAGTGCTCGGCACTAAATGCTTCACTTTGTCACGACCAAGTGAAGATGCTGTATGTTCAAGTAATTGTTCTTTTACTTTATTGTATTCTAATACACGCAACGTTCTTTCTAACATGTTGCAGGTCCCCCTTGTATTACTTATTACGTTTAATATAGTCTAATAAACGTTCAATATCCCACGTGTTAATCACGTTATCTTTTTGAATCCAACCTTTACGTGCTGCTGCTACACCTGTTTCCATATCTTCTAACATTTCAAGCGTATGAGCATCCGTATTAATCGCTACTTTCACACCAGCATCTTGTGCTTGTTTTAATAATTTCGCGCTTAAATCTAGACGGTTCGGATTCGCATTTAATTCTAAAACTGTATTTGTCTCTTTTGCTAGTTCGATTAATAAATCTGTATCTACATCATAACCCTCACGACGCCCGAGAAGACGTCCTGTAGGATGGGCAATCATTGTGACATGTTTATTCTCAAGTGCAGTACGTAGACGCTTCATAATCGTTTCACGGTCTTGTGAGAAGCTAGAGTGAATCGCTCCAATGACATAATCTAATTCTGCTAATACTTCATCATCAAAATCAAGCGAGGCATCTGGTAAAATGTCCATTTCAATTCCGCGTAAAATTGTAATGTCTGGATACTTTTCATTCATACGTTCAATTTCTTTCGCTTGCTCACGAAGACGCTCTTTCGTTAAACCGTTCGCCACTTTTAAGTATTGCGAGTGATCAGTAATCGCCATAAACTTATATCCACGAGCACGGCACGCTTGTACCATTTCTTCAATAGAAAAAGCACCGTCACTCCAAGTTGTATGCATATGTAAATCACCTTGTATATCGGAAAACTGAATTAAGTTCGGATACTCTTTAATTAATTCAATTTCTTTTCCATCTTCACGCACTTCTGGCGGAATAAATGGCAAACCGAAATGAGCAAAGAAGTCTTCTTCAGTCTCAAATGTTTTCACTTCACCTGTTTCCAAGTTCTCTACACCGTACTCACTAATTTTCTCGCCTTTATCTTTTGCGATTTGACGCATTTTTACGTTATGATCTTTTGATCCTGTGAAATGGTGAAGAGTTGTAATAAACTCTTCTGGTTTTACTAAACGGAAATCAATTGAAATATCATATTCATATTGAAGACGGACAGAAACTTTCGTATCTCCACTTGCTATTACTTCAATCATATTATCAAATTGTAGTAAATGCTCACGTACCGCTGCTGGTTCTGTCGTTGCAATGATAAAATCTAAATCTTTCACTGTTTCACGAACACGGCGCAAACTACCAGCGCGAGAGAAACGAATTACTTCAGCAATATTCGACAATTTCTCCTCTATTTCCCCGGCAATAGGCAATACCATCGCAATTGGTAAACGCTCTGGACGAGAGCCTACTTGATCGATTGCTTCTAATATTTTCTCTTCTGTCTTCTTACCGAAACCAGCTAAAGCTTGTACTTTATTTTCCTCACAAGCAGCTTTTAACGTCTCCATATCAATAACGCCTAGCTCTTTATATAACTTAGCCACCTTTTTACCACCAAGACCTGGTAGTTTTAATAACGGCAATAAGCTACTTGGTACTTCTTTTTCAAGTTCTTGTAATACTTCAGATGTTCCCGATTCTATATATTCTTGTATAACGGCTGCTGTTCCTTTTCCGATTCCTGGAATCTTTGTGAAATCTTCAATTTCAGAAAGACTACGATCGTCACTTTCTAATGCTGCTGCCGCTTTACGAAATGCAGATATTTTAAATGGATTCGCACCCTTTAGTTCCATAAAAAGCCCGATTGTCTCTAATAATTTGATCACTTGTTTTTTATTTACTTTCATCATTGCCCCGCCTTTCTTTCATAGAAAAAAACTTCTCTTTCCGAAAAAAGAGAAGTTATACTCTGCTACCTGTCTGCCATAGTTCCTTCACCTTTTCAGATAGAATCGGTGTATCGTCTACAATTATTTTGCTAATTGATGATTTTTGTAATGGTGTTTGTACTTGTTCAATCGGAAGAATATTTCCAATGATAATTAAGACAAACAAAATAATATATACTTCTAAAAATCCGAGGATTGCCCCCGCAAACGCATTTACTTGCTTTAAAACCGGTATTTCTGCAAACATATTTAACAAATTACCAAGTAATGAAAGTGCAATTTTAGTGATAATAAACAATATGATAAACGCAAGCGCTTGATAAAATACTGTCTCAATATTATTTGCATCAATCCATTCTGGAACAGATACGTTTTTATCAAATGGATACGGAATAAATTTCGCAAGTGCTGGCGCTAAATCTTTACAGTACCAGTATGCAACAAGGTATGCGATAATAAAGCTTGTTAACTTTACAAGTTGCAGAATAAACCCTCTGCGTAAGCCGAGGAAAAATCCCATAACAAGCAGTAAAATGATAATAATATCAATCATGTTATTCCATTCCTTTTTTTGTCATACTTTCTTTCAATTTCTCATGTTCTTCTTTTAATTTTATGTAATCGTGTATGACGTTTACCGCCGTCAATACCGCTAGTCTACTCGTGTCAAGCGAAGGATTCTTGGCATTGAGTTCGCGCATTTTATCATCCACAATCGCTGCTACCATGCGGATATGACTTGTACTTTCATCGCCAACAACTGAATATTGCTGACCATAGATTTCTACATTAATTCGACTTTTCTTTCCCTTTTGTTGTGACAACTCACCGGCCTCCAATCACGTACAGAATCCTAAAGTTTATCATACCATGAACCTTCATAATATGGAAACAGAAAGAACAATCCGATATGATAAAAATAACAATATAAAAAAAGGGGCGACCATTATGTCAAATTCTATCGTAATTCAAACAAATTCTACAGTAATTGAAGACATGAAACAACAATATAAACATTCGCTTAGCCCGAAAACTCCGCAAGGCGGGATCTTCATGGCAAAGGTACCATCTTGCACGATTACAGCGTATAAATCTGGAAAAGTAATGTTCCAAGGAGGCCGCGCTGAAGCAGAAGCTTCTCGTTGGCAAACTGTCTCTCAAACACCGAAAACAGCTGCAAAAAAATCTGTTGATTCACACCGTTATGCACCGCCTGCTTCCATCGGTACAATGTCTATTGTAGGGTCTGATGAAGTTGGTACTGGTGATTTCTTCGGACCGATGACAGTCGTTGCTGTATATGTGGATGCAAAGCAAATTCCACTACTAAAAGAACTTGATGTAAAAGACTCTAAAAACTTAAATGACGATCAAATTACTGCCATTGCGAAACAACTTCTACACGTTGTTCCTTATAGCTCTCTTGTCCTTCATAACGAAAAATATAACGAGCTATTTGATAAAGGAAACAACCAAGGTAAGTTAAAAGCTTTACTACACAATAAAGCTATTACAAACTTATTAGCTAAAATGGCACCTACAAAACCTGAAGGCGTCTTAATCGATCAATTCACACAACCTGATACATACTATAAATATTTAGCAAAACAAAAACAGGTACAGCGTGAAAATGTTTACTTCGCTACGAAAGGTGAAAGTGTTCATTTAGCTGTTGCCGCCGCTTCCATTTTAGCTCGCTACTCATTCGTAAAACAGTTTGACGAACTAAGTAAAAAAGCTGGTATGCCACTTCCAAAAGGTGCTGGTAAACAAGTTGATATCGCTGCTGCTAAATTAATTCAAAAGCTTGGTAAAGAACGATTACCTGAGTTTGTGAAACTGCATTTCGCTAATACGGAGAAGGCGCTTCGCTTATTAAGATAGTATCGACAAAAACAGGAGCCTACAAACTCCTGTTTTTTGTTTCATGTGTTCTCGATTCAATGTAATTGCATTTACTATTTTCCTCTTCTAACTATATCGCTAAATTAACTCATTTTTAGTAATTCCCCTATAAAAAAGGAGAGCCGCCAAGACTCTCCCTTTTTTATATTAGCTTCGTTTCTGCTTCTTATTTGATGAAGATACTTTATGAGAACCCGTTTCATGTGTTGTTGTCCCTTGTCCTTCCACTTCTGGAGAACCTAGGATTGATCTTGAATGGTCTTTTTTCACTTTTTTACTCATTGCACTCACCCCCAAGGTTACTTTTTACTTAAGGGTAAAAAACTATTCAACATAATAATCTGAACATATACTCGCTACTCTTTTACTCTCGTGTTTGGTTTTCGCTTATGTCCCATAGCCGCTTTGCTGCATCCTTATCCAAGGCAGCTTCAGACATTTCCCCTACTTGTTTATCGGCATAGTAATAACCACTCTGATTAGTAAATCCAGTTGATTCTGCTAGCCATACTAAAGTTTCAGCACCTTTCTCCGGCGTACGGGAGAAAGGTTTCATTGCTGCCATAGTTAAGCGAGCAGCTAGACCATTATCCTGGTTAAAATTTGTATTCACTAGCCCCGGGTCAAAGCTATAAGCACTAACACCCGTTCCCTCCAACCGCTGTGCCAATTCAGAGGTGAATAAAATGTTAGCTAGTTTTGTTTGTGCATAACGCATTGTAGGACCGCCCATGAACTTCTTAATACCGCGATACAGTTGTTCTGCATCTAGATCATCGAAATCAATTCCCTTTTTAGCCATTTTATGACCGTGAGATGCAGTGGTAATGACGCGAGCAGGAGCACTTTCTTTTAAACGCTCCAACAACAAATCTGTAAGTAAGAATGGACCTAAATGGTTTACCGCCCAGGTCATCTCCAAACCGTCCTCTGTAATTTGTCTTGTTTGAAATAAAGCACCCGCATTATTTACTAATATATCAATTCTCGGACATCTTTCTAAAATATCGGTAGCTACCTGGCGTATAGATTGTTGGGAAGACATATCAGCGAAAAATATATCTACCACTGCATTCCCATCCGTTATATTTTCAAGTTGAGTCATAACATCATTCGCTTTTGCTTCATTACGTGCAATGATTCCTAGCTTAGCACCGCTTTTTGCAAACATCTTAGCTGCCGCTAATCCAATACCACTTGTTGCACCAGTGATTACTATATACTTGTCACGCAATGTCCACTTTGTATGACTTGGAATTTCCCCCATTGTATAAAAACCCCTTCCCTATATAAATGTCGCATTCGTTTTACTTATATATGAAGTGGGAATTGAACTATGAACAACATCTTTTCTAGTCGTGAAATACTTTATAAAGTTCAGGTTGCAATTACAACCTTTCTCAATAAAAAAAGCGAGAGCAGTTGCTCTCGCTTTTTTTATATCTTAAAACTCAGAAGAACCTGGAGTTCTTGGGAATGGAATTACGTCACGGATGTTAGCCATGCCAGTGATGTACATTAGGAAGCGCTCGAAACCTAGACCGAATCCAGCGTGTTTTGTACCGCCGTATTTTCTAAGTTCTAAGTACCACCAGTAGTCCTCTTCGTTCATACCTAATTCTTTAATTCTGTCTACTAAAACGTCCATTCTTTCTTCACGTTGACTTCCGCCGATTAATTCGCCGATGCCAGGAACTAGAAGGTCAGTAGCAGCTACTGTTTTACCGTCTTCATTCAAACGCATGTAGAATGCTTTAATGTCTTTCGGATAGTCAGTTACGAATACAGGGCGTTTGAAGATTTCTTCTGATAAGTATCTTTCGTGTTCTGTTTGTAAGTCAATTCCCCATTCTACTGGGTATTTGAAGTCAGCACCTGATTCTTGAAGTACTTTAATTGCTTCTGTATAAGTGATGCGACCGAAGTCTGAGTTAATTACGTTGTTCATGCGCTCAAGAACTGTTTTATCAACGAAGCTGTTGAAGAATTCCATTTCTTCTGGTGCATGCTCTAATACGTATTTCATTGCATATTTCAGCATATCTTCTGTAAGGTTCATTACATCCCCTAGTTCCGCGAATGCAATCTCAGGCTCAACCATCCAGAACTCAGCAGCGTGGCGAGTTGTGTTTGAGTTTTCTGCACGGAATGTAGGTCCGAATGTGTATACATCACGGAATGCTAATGCATAAGCTTCAGCGTTCAGCTGTCCACTTACTGTTAGGTTTGTTTCTTTACCGAAGAAGTCTTTTGACTCATCAACTTTTCCGTCTTCACCTTTTGGTAGGTTATTTAAATCTTGCGTTGTTACGCGGAACATTTCGCCAGCACCTTCTGTATCACTACCAGTGATGATAGGTGTATGAACATGTACGAATCCACGCTCTTGGAAGAATTGGTGAATCGCAAATGCTGCGATAGAACGTACGCGGAACGTTGCAGAGAATGCATTTGTTCTTGGACGTAAGTGAGCGATTGTACGTAAGTATTCAAATGTATGACGTTTCTTTTGAAGTGGGTAATCAGAATCTGATAAGCCCTCGATATCAATTTTTTCTGCTTTAATTTCAAATGGTTGCTTCGCTCCAGGCGTTGCAATTACTTTACCTTCTACTTTAACTGAAGAGCTAAGTGGAAGTTTTGCAATTTCTTTGAAGTTCTCTAATTCTGTATCGAAAACGATTTGAACGCTTTTGAAGAAGCTACCGTCGTTTAATTCGATGAAACCAAATGCTTTTGAATCACGTAAGTTACGAATCCACCCTGATACTTGTACTGTTTGATCTGCATACTTTTCTGTATCTCTATACAGACTTTTTACTAATGTGTTTTCCATAGTGAAATTCTCCTTTGCTCATATATTTAAATACAAAAAAACCTTTCATCCATAAAGGGACGAAAGGTTAAACTTCGCGGTACCACCCAATTTGTCATAAAGACCAACTTTAACTCGTATGTAATACATACTTCCCGGTTTGTAACAGGCCGGATTCCCGTCTAAGTCTACTCTTGAATACGAGATTCAATTTCGGTTAGCAACTCCAAGGTGTTCTTCACATATACCGCCTCATCAGGCTCTCACCGTCCCTGACTCGCTTTGGATTATAGTATATACTACTTTTCCTTATCATCGTCTTTCATTTTGTTAAACTAAAATTAATGTACTACATTCGAGAGAAAGATGCAAGATGTCGGAAAATATATCAGTATTTTTCTTTTTTCAACAACATATATTTAAACGATTTCCATGAGAGATTAATTCCCTACTGTATTATCCTAATTTCCTTTTAATAATTCTTTCATCTTCATTTTTGTATCTTCCTCTATACGTGGCTGATAAATTGTAAGCTTTAATTCAGGTGCATCATAAACCTGGAGTGTAACATGATCCATGACCAACGTCCCTATGGCAGGATGTAAAAGTACTTTCCGACCAATAGGTGTTCCTTGCACTTCATGATTTGACCACCACATACGAAATTCGCTACTTCTTTCCGTAAGTTCCTCAATCACATTTTTAAACCACTCATCCCCAATAAATTGTGTATATGTAGCACGGAACTGTGCAATTAAACGTTGTGCATGATTTTCCCAGTTTTCAAATAGTTTACGGTATTCTTTTGATGTAAAACAACGCCAAACCGCATTTCGATTTCTCTCATCCATTTCACCAAAATCACCAAATACAACACTAGCAGCCTTATTCCAATGAACAATGTTAAGTTTTTCATCAATTACATAAGCAGGACAAAATTGTAATTGATCTAGTAACCCCTCTAAAACCCCATTTATATGTCCAGCAATCGGCTTCCTTATTTGAGAAGGTAGTGAAAGATTTGCCAATAAAATCAAATGATTTCTTTCTTCTCCCTCCAACCGAAACACACGAGAAATTGACTCTATAACTTCTTGAGAAACTTGGATATCACGCCCTTGTTCTAACCATGTATACCATGTCAATCCAATTCCAGTTAATTGTGCAACTTCTTCCCGTCTTAATCCTTTTGTTTTTCTTCGCTGACCAATTGGTAAATTAAATTGCTCAGGAGTCAACCTAGCTCGGCGGCTTTTCAAAAAATCTGCTAGTTCCTTCCTTCTATCTGCATCGCTTAACATATAATATTCCCCTTTATTAGTGGTAGTTTTTATACCAGTATAAATACACTCCTATTTTCATTATAAACCTACCTTTATCTTAATGAGTAAAGGAGGTGAATTTTATGATAATAAAAAATATAGAAACACATTCTTTTGAACTAACACAGCGATTTGTTTTATTTATGGCGGTAATATGTGGTTTTACAGTAGCAAACGTGTATATAAATCAAACCCTTTTAGTAAGCATAGCCCATACTTTTCATGTTTCAGAAACTAGAATCGGTATTGTTGCTACCGTAACCCAAGTCGGATATGCATTAGGAAATCTTTTCATAGTTCCTTTAGGGGATATACTTGAGAGAAAAAAATTAATTTTAATTTTATTGTCTCTCATTTGTATTAACTTAGCTTTAGCCGCTTTCTCAACAGATATGACTTGGCTAATTGCAGCTAATTTTATTCTTGGATTTGTTACAATCATCCCCCAGATTGTAATCCCTTTCGTCTCTCAATACGCCACTGATCAAAATAGAGGTCAAATTTTAGGAAATGTATCTATCGGTCTAGTTTGCGGCATTTTAGGAGCTCGATTAATTAGCGGATTAATTGATATTCACTTCGGATGGCGAACTGTTTATGGGATTTTTTTCATAAGTACTTTCATTCTTATGTTATTAGTGAAAATGTATTTCCCTAAAGGAGATCAGACTCATCACATGCAATATAAAAAGCTTCTCTTTTCTTTCATTCCACTCTTGTTGCAAGAGAAAATGTTACGAAAGGCTTGTTTAAGTCAAGGGATGGTATTTGGAGCTTTCAGTGTTTTTTGGACTACACTTATTTTCTTATTAACTACACATCCTTATCATTACGGAAGCTCTACTGTTGGATTAATCGGTTTAGTAGGAATAGTAGGAGCATTTGCAACACCTATTATCGGGCGCATTATAGATAAAAAAGGAGCCATATTTGCAAACGCTTTATGTACGTCTATTTCATTTTTTTCTTTTTTACTATTTTTGTTTTCAGGGTACTGGTTACCAGGACTCATTGTAGGGGCTCTTTTACTTACAGCTGGCACTCAAGCAAATCAAGTAGCTTGTCAAGCACACCTTTTCCAATTACATCCTGAGAAACGAAGTAGTTTGAACGGCATATACATGGTGGCAACATTTCTCGGTGGGTCTATAGGCTCTTACTTCGGACTGCTCGTCTGGAGCAAATGGCAGTGGACCGGAGTATGTATTCTTGGAATTTCCATGATAAGTATTACACTAATCTCATTTATAAAAATGCCCAATTATACTAGAAGGGAAGATGTATGTAATGAAAGAAACTAGTGTGAATTATGAAAAAGGGATGGGAATTTTAGCAAAAATCTCTCCTGAACATTACCAAAACATCGTAAATAACCTTGCAGATTCTGTTGCACCTGATTTAGGAACATTAGCTGTAGAATTTAACTACGGTCAAATTTTTGCCAGACCAGGTCTTGACTTGAAATCTCGATTACTTGCGACCGTTGCTGGATTAACAGCTTTAGGGAATACTGAACAACTGAAATTTTATATAAACGGAGCTTTAAACGTCGGATGGACAGAAGAAGAAATCATTGAAGTAATGATGCAAATGATTATATATGCCGGATTTCCTGTAGCATTAAACACCATTTTAACGGTTGCTACCGAAGTATTTACAGAACGAAAAACAGATACAATGTAATTAAAAATAAAAAGGTTGAGTCCCCTTCAATGGGTACTCAACCTTTTTATTTTTAAATTACTTACGTAACTCCGCACCAAATTTCTCTTCTACCGCTGTTAATACACGGTTATGTGCTTCTGTTACTTCTTCGTCTGTTAACGTACGCTCTGCATCGAAGTAGTTCATAGAGAATGCAAGTGATTTCTTGCCTTCTTCCATTTTTTCACCTTCGTATAAGTCAAATAGTGTTACATCTTTCAGAAGTTCTCCACCAGCTTCAGCAATAACTTGCTTCATTTCGCCAGCTTTTGTTTCTTTCGTTACGACAACAGCCATATCACGTGTCATAGATGGGAAACGTGGAATCGCTGAGTAGTAAGTTTCTTCTGCGTCTGCACCGAATACTTTTACAAGAGATAGTTCGAATACGAATGTATTTTTCACATCTAATTGTTTTTCTGCTTCTGGGTGCAATTGACCGATGAAACCAATTACTTCGCCATCTAATACGATGTCAGCTGTACGACCTGGGTGCATACCTCCACGTTTTGCTGGTGCATATGTGATTTGATTTGCAACGCCAAGTACGTCGAATAGTCCTTCTAGTACACCTTTCACAACGAAGAAGTCTACTACTTTCTTCTCACCTTGCCATGCATGGTGAAGAGCAAGACCTGTCATAACACCTGCAAGATGTTGTTCTTCTTTCGGAAGTTCTCCTTCTTCTGTCGGTAAGAAGATAGAACCTACTTCGTATAAAGCAACGCTGTCGTTTTTACGAGCGACATTGTATGAAACTGCTTCTAGTAATTGCGGTACTAAGCTTAAACGAAGTTGGCTACGTTCTTCACTCATTGGAAGTGCAAGACCTACAGGCGCCTTTTCGTTTGGCTCAACCATATATTGTTTCGCTTTATCAGCGCTTGTTAATGAATATGTGATTGCTTCATATAAACCAGCACCCTCTAAGAAGCGGCGTACTTTACGACGTTTCGTTTGTGCTGATGTTAATTTACCACGAGTCATCGTTCCAGAAGGTAATGTAACTGGAATGTGGTCATAACCGTATAGACGGCCCACTTCTTCTACTAAGTCTTCTGAAATTGTAATATCAGGACGACGTGCTGGTACATTCACGTGGAATGTTCCTTCTACTTCTGTGAATGGGAATTTCAAGTTTGTGAACATTGTACCCATTTCACTCGCAGAAATATTTGTACCTAATACACGGTTTACTTTTTCAGCAGTAACAGATACTGTACGCTCTTGTACTTGTAAGTTGTCAGCTTCTACTACACCTTCAAGTGCTTCACCGCCAGCATATTTCGCCATTAAAGCAGCTGCGTGTTGAATTGCTTCAAATGTACGTGTTGGGTCGATTCCTTTTTCGAAACGTGCACTTGATTCACTACGAAGACCTAAGTCTTTTGATGTACGACGTACTGTTTGACCTGCAAAGTATGCAGACTCAATTAGAACGTTTACTGTCTCATTTGTAACTTCAGAATCCGCCCCGCCCATTACACCAGCAACAGCTAAAGCTTTCGTGCCGTTTGTAATTACAAGGTGGTGGCTTTGTAATGTACGCTCTTGATCATCTAACGTTTCAATTTTTTCGCCTTCTTTTGCAAGACGAACAACGATTTCTTTTGAACCTAATTTATCGTAATCGAATGCATGTAACGGTTGACCGTATTCCATTAAAATGTAGTTTGTAATATCAACTACGTTGCTAATTGGACGAATGCCAGCTGCCATAAGACGAGTTTGCATCCACATTGGTGATGGACCAATCTTTACGTTTTTAACCATTTTCGCAATGTATAATGGGTTTTCTTCTTTCGCTTCTACACTTACAGAAATATAATCAGAAGTTTTTTCTGCTGTTTCTTGTAAGTCGATAGCTGGAAGTTTTACTTCGCGGCCATAAATAGCAGCTACTTCGTAAGCAACACCTAACATGTTTAAGCAATCTGCACGGTTTGGTGTTAAGCCAAGCTCAAGTACTTCATCGTGTAAGTTTAAAATTTCAAGTGCATCTGCACCAACTTCAGCGTCACTTGGGAAGATGAAGATACCATCTGCGTATTCTTTTGAAACTAACTTTCCATCAATACCAAGCTCTTGAAGAGCACAAACCATACCGTGAGAAGCTTCACCGCGTAGTTTTGCTTTTTTGATTTTGAAGTTACCAGGAAGTACAGCTCCAACTTTTGCAACTGGTACTTTTAAGCCTTTTGCAATGTTAGCAGCTCCACAAATAATTTGAACTGGCTCTTCTTCACCGATATCGATTAAGCATTTGCTTAATTTATCAGCTTCTGGGTGTTTTTCACATTCTAATACGTGACCAACTACAACACCTTTTACACCTTTATTTAATACTTCAACGCCTTCTACTTCAATACCACTTTTCGTGATTTTGTCTGCTAGTTCTTGTGCTGTTACATCTTTAATATCTACATACTCTTGTAACCAACGATATGATACGAACATACCTATCCTCTCCTTCCCTTACGCTCGTTTGAATTGTTGTAAGAAACGTACATCATTTGTATAGAAATGACGAATGTCATCTACTCCGTATTTCAACATTGCGATACGCTCTGCGCCCATACCGAATGCGAAGCCTTGATATTCTTTTGAATCATAACCAGCCATTTCAAGTACGTTCGGGTGAACCATACCTGCGCCTAGAATTTCAATCCAGCCAGTTCCTTTACAAGTGCCGCAACCTTTGCCATGACACATCATACAAGAAATATCCATCTCTACAGATGGCTCTGTGAATGGGAAGAAACTTGGACGAAGACGGATTTCACGATCTTCACCGAACATCTTTTTCACGAATACTTGCAGTGTACCTTTTAAGTCACTCATACGAATGTTTTTATCAATTACAAGACCTTCAATTTGCATGAACTGATGTGAATGCGTCGCATCGTCGTCATCACGGCGATACACTTTACCAGGACAAATAATTTTAATTGGGCCTTTTTCTTTATTATTTTCCATCGTACGTGCTTGCACAGAAGATGTATGTGTACGTAGTAACGTTTCTTCTGTGATGTAGAATGTATCTTGCATATCACGCGCTGGGTGATCTTTCGGTAAGTTTAGTGCTTCGAAGTTGTAGTAGTCTTTTTCTACTTCTGTTCCTTCAGCTACTTCATAACCCATACCGATGAATACATCTTCAATTTGCTCAACAACAGCTGTTAACGGATGGTGACAACCTGTTTCAACAGGACGACCTGGCAATGTAACATCAATTGTTTCAGTAGCTAATTTCGCTTCAATTACTGCTTTTTCTAAGTTACTAATTTTGTCGTCTAGACGCGTTTGAATCGCTTCACGTACTTCATTTACTAATGCTCCCATACGTGGACGCTCTTCTGCTGATAATTTTCCCATGCCGCGTAATACTTCTGTAATTGGGCCTTTTTTTCCTAAATACGCTACGCGTACGTCGTTTAAGCCCTTTAGCTCTTTCGCTTCTTCAATAAGCTCTAACGCTTTTTGCTTTAGCTCTTTTAAACGTGCTTCCATTTTGGAACCCTCCTAATTTTAAAAATAAAAAAACCTCGCTCCCAAAAAGGGACGAGGTAAATTCGCGGTACCACCCTAAATTGACAGAACAAGTCTGCCCACTCATTAGTTATAACGATCAATTCTGACCGGAACGCCTTTACATATACATGGTCCTGGCGTCAACTCCAGAGGTGAATTCACTTCCGTCTACCATAAGAATGCTTTCAGTCTACGGCACTCTCTCCCTATATGGCGATTTTGTAAGCTACTCTTCTCTATCAACGTTTTTCGTTATTTAACTTTTAATATAATGTACTTCAACTTATTATAAGAAGTTTTTTATTTGTTCGCAACCGGGCTTTGCAAATAATACGTTAAAATCCCTGCTGCAACCGCAACATTTAATGATTCTGCCCCGCCGTAAATCGGAATATACAAGTTTTGATCCGTTTTTGCAAGAATTTCTTGGCGTACGCCATTTCCTTCATTTCCTACAATTAATGCAAAACTGCCAGCCGGCGTTACTTCACCATACGGAACTCCATTTTCAAGAGCTGTTCCATATACAGGAACGTTATTTTCTTTTAACTTGTCTACCCATTCTTCTAAGTTCCCTTTTACAATTGGTAAGTGGAAAATAGAGCCTTGTGTAGAGCGGAGTACTTTACTATTGTAAACATCAACACAACCTTCTCCAAGCACAACGGCGTGAATACCAGCTGCATCAGCTGTACGAATAATTGTTCCTAAATTACCTGGGTCTTGCAGGCCATCTAATAAAAGGAATTTCCCATCAGTAAGAGCTACTTCTTTCTCATGCTTCTCACAAACAGCAAATACACCTTGCGTCGTTTCTGTTTCACGAAGTATTTTTACAATCGCCTCAGGTACGATGTACATTTCCACATCATTAACTGTCCAATCTTTCGGAAGGTCTGTCTGATCTGAAACGATAAGTTCTGTTACAATTCCTGTCTTCAAAGCTTCCTCGACTAAGTGGAATCCTTCTACAAAAAATAAACCTTTTTTATCGCGTTCTTTTTTCGTTTGCAGCTTTTTCCACTGCTTTACACGCGGATTTTGTACTGAATCAATGTTTTTCATAATATGTATTTCCCTCTCTTCTTGTCTTATCATTATAGCCTATTTTTCATACATATTTACATAAAAAAGAACAAAAACTAACGTCAGTTTCAATTCTGAAGAAGAGGTGAAAGCAATGAGTTTTAATTTACGCGGTGCCGTATTAGCGAATGTATCTGGAAATTCACAAGATCAATTACAAGAAACAATCGTCGATGCAATTCAAAGCGGTGAAGAAAAAATGCTTCCAGGTCTTGGCGTTTTATTTGAAGTCATTTGGAAAAACGCTGATGAAAATGAAAAGCACGAAATGTTAGAAACACTAGAGCAAGGATTAAAAAAATAAGCAATTTGAAAATCACCTTTGCATAAGCTAAGGTGATTTTTTTGCAGAAAAATTTTTTCTTCTCCTAAACATTTCTACTTTACTAACGAACTATGATGGAGTACAATGTTCAAAATACATTTAAACCGATCGATTTTTCTTCATATACACCATAAGATAAAAGGAGTGAATGTTTTATGCACCGTATTACGCTTGAACAAATTTTTAAACACCACATTACACAAAAATACGTAAACCGTTCTGGAATGGTCCACGCGATCGCTGTCGCTTACCATGCGTTTCACCTAGCCAAAAAGCATCACGCCTCAGTCGATGCTGCCACAAAAGCTGGCTTCCTTCATGATATCGGACATCATACGTGGTACACAGGCGGCGAATGGGATTATGACTTATATAAAAAGAATGATATCCATGCAATTAAAGGCGCTGAAAGAGCACATAAATTACTTATTAGATTAGGAGAACATCCAAAACTAGCAAAAGAAATTTCTATTGCAATTCTTCTTCATACAGATTCTTTCTTAGTGGAACAAGAAATTGAAAGAACATCTCTTCAAAATATTATTAAATGGGCAGACGAAGCAGATGAAGAACCGGGCGGAGCGCATCATTATCGAACAATTTCTTATGAAAAAGCACTTAAAGCAATTCAGCAATTAGATCGATTGGTAGAGCGTGAATTGCAAATAGAGCAAGCAAAATTGAATAACAAGACAGAACATAGTTATCAATGAGAAAGAGGCATCACTACAGGGTGATACCTCTTTTATTATTTTATGGAAAATACACCTTTATATGTAATATTTAAATATTACGCCTGAAAACAAAATCCATTATTCCAGCTATGTTATTTCATATTATGAATAATATGTTAGCATTCTTAGGATAAAGAGAGGTATCATGATGATACCTCTCTTTACTCTTTTTATAACAACTTCTTTATACTAATTTTAATTTCTTTAATTGTCTTATTAGCGAGGATAAATGGATTACAAGCACAATGTAAAAGTATACACAACATAGGATTTATTATTTTTATTGCGGGACTACTGGGGGTTATTTTCTGGGTTCTCATGTCTGCAGGTGATTCATTCTATATCTAATTGAATCCTTGTATAAGAAAACAAAAAAGCAGGGAAATTAATTCCCTGCTTTTCTATTTGGTTTATTGCCTGATTGTAAGAAGAACGATAACACCCAAGCGATACCTGCTAGTATCGTTGCGATTAAGAAGGCATCGTTAATACCGTTAATTGCAGATAGCTTTGAAATTTGTCCATATAATAGTTGTGTGCTCATCGCGTCTCCTGCTTGAGCTGATCCAGCTAAGGCCGCTAAGCTTTGACCCATGCCGTGTACTTTATCAACTAAAATTGGGTTTGATGTTGTTAACATGTTGCCGTAATCAGCTACGTGAGCAGTCGTTTGTTGCGTCATAAGTGTAATTAAAATAGCTGTTCCGATTGAACCCGCTACTTGTCTTGACGTATTTTGCGTTGCTGTACCGTGAGAAATTAATTTCATCGGCAGCGCGTTCATACCAGCTGTCATAATTGGCATCATAATGAATGACATACCAATTGAACGTATAATGTAATCCGTCATAATAACGCTATACGGCGTATCCATCGATAATTTTGTAAATTCATATGTCGCATACGTCGTAATTGCCAATCCAATTATCGCTAATGGACGAATACCATATTTATCGAATAATTTACCCGCTACTGGTCCCATGATCCCCATAATTAATGATCCTGGAAGAAGTAGTAAACCAGATTCAATTGGCGTAAAGCCACGAATGTTTTGCAGATATACTGGAAGCAATAACATACCTCCGAATAATGCCATCGTAACGATTGCATTAATTACTAAAGTAAAAGTAAATACTGGATATTTAAATACTTGTAAATCAAGCATTTTATTGTCCGTTGTTAACTCTCTCCAAATAAATAACGCTAAACCAATTACACCGATAACAAGTGAAATAATGACTTCTGCACTAGTCCAACTATTATTTCCAGCTTCACTAAATCCGTACAATAAGCTTCCTAGTCCAATACTTGAACTAACCACACCGAATATATCTAATTTCGTTTTAGACACCGGCTGAGCTAGTGTAAAGAATTTTAAAGATAGGAACGTAATAATTAAACCAATAATAAACATCGCATAGAACATTAAGTTCCAGCTATAGTTTTCAATCACCCAACCTGTTACAGTTGGTCCGATAGCTGGTGCTAAAATCATCGCTACACCTAGTAATCCCATCGCCGCTCCGCGTTTATGAGGCGGGAATAACGTCATGAAGATATTCATACCAACCGGCATTAAAATACCCGCACCAACTGCTTGAATTACGCGACCTGTCATCATCATTGTAAAGTTTCCTGAAGTAGCACAAATGATAGATCCTACCGTGAAGAATAACATTGCTGCTACGAATAATTTACGATACGTAAATCGTGAAACTAAAAAGGCACTAATCGGTACTAAAATACCATTTACAAGCATGAAGCCTGTAATTAACCATTGTGCTGTTGAAGTTGATACATTAAATTCATTCATTAACGGAGGTAATGCAACATTAATGATTGTTTGGTTTAAAATAGAAACGAACATGCCTAGAATTAATACAGCTACAACTGCTTTTACGTTCACATTCTCTACAGGCATAGACATTTGTTTTTTCGGCACTTCTTTTTCTTGTTTTACTTCTTCTTGCTTTCCTGTTTCTAACTCAACTACATTAGAAATTTCCGATTCTTGCTTTCGTTCAATTTCTTTCTCTTTTGTTTCAACTTTACTTACTTCTATTTTACTTACGGCTGGGACTTGTTCTTCTCCCATTTTCGTTTTTTTCTTTCGTAAAAGACGATTTACAAGGAAGAAGACGATTATACAAAATAGTGCATATCCTGCAATTACAATTGAGGACATCTCATCTCCCCCTTACTTATGAATACGAACTGTCACATTCATGCCAGGAACAATATTTACTGATTTGCTATGATCTAAAGAAATTTTAACTGGTACTACTTGTGTTACTTTCGTATAGTTCGCTGTTGCGTTGCTTGATGGCAACATAGAGAATGTATTCGCTGTTGTTAAGCCAACTTGTTCTACTTTTCCTGTTAACGTTGTATCTGGGTATGCATCTACATACACATCTACATCTTGACCTTTTTGAACATCATCAACATCTGTTTCTTCAATGTTTGCTGTTACCCATAAATTGTTCATATCAAATGCATAAGCAATTGGGCTACCCGCTCCAACGAAAGCATTTGTTGTCGCGTTTGATTGTACAACTGTTGCATTTTGTGGAATTGTTACATCTACTGTTTGTTCTCCATTAGCTGCCGCTACAGTAACAGTACCTAATTTATCGTTCTCATTATAATTTTTTCCTACTTCAGCTTTCCAGTCAGTTAGTTTACCTGCTACTGGTGAAGCAACCGGAATTACCTTTCCATCAATCTTTGCATTGTCTGTTTTTAAGTAATTTTCCGTTTGATTGTAATAGTAATAACCGCCAATACCGCCGCCAACTAGTACAATTAATGTGATAATGTTGATAATTACCATTCTTCGAAACTGATTCATTGCATTCCTCTCCTTATATCGCATATAATTTTTTTCTAAACTATTTATGTCCTTATTGTTTAGATTGTTTAATTGTTAATTATATTAACCTTTTAACAAAAAAATCACACCATCTGCAGCGTAAATCGAAATTTATCTACCTGCGAGCGGTGCTGATTTCTGAAGGACTATCGTTTATAATTATAAATAATTATTTTGAATCTACAACCGACAATTTACGTATGAAATGTTGCTTAAACAACAATATAATACCAATATGTTGTTTAAGTATAGAAAATTAAACGAGGAGAAGGAAAATGTCTATTAAAAATACAAATGATCCACGTGTAAAGCGAACGAGACAACTCATTCAGGATGCTTTTGTCGCTTTAGTAGGCGAAAAAGGCTTTGAAAATGTAACTGTGCAACATATCGCAGAACGCGCTCCTGTAAACCGCGCTACATTTTATAGCCATTACCATGATAAATATGACCTATTAGACAAAAGCATTGAAGAAATGTTAGAGAAGCTAGCAGAAGTAATTAAACCGAAAAATAGAAATAAAGAAGATTTTCAACTTACATTTGATTCACCTCATCCTACATTTTTGGCTTTATTCGAACATATCGCAGAAAATGTAAACTTTTATAACGTTATGCTTGGGGATAAAGCTGCCGGAAACTACTCTTATAAAATGATGAAAACAATACAAGTGCATTTAACATTAAGCTTGTCTATTTCACAACCAGATGATGAAGATCTTATGGTTCCTCGTGATATTTTGATTAGTTATGTGACAGGGGCTCACATCGGAATGATTATGTCATGGTTAAAAAGAGGAATGATATATACCCCGCATTTTATGGCGATGCAATTAACTCGTTTAATTATTTTAGGGGCTCATACTGCTGCAGGATTAGAAAGGCCTTTTTAAAACATAAAAAAGCGAAGGAGAAGCTCCTTCGCTTTTTCTATTAATTAAATGTAATGTTATGTACAGCCTCTTTATCAAGACGTTTAATAACTTCTACAATTAACTTCACTGCATTTTCATAATCATCACGATGTAACATTGCCGCATGAGAATGGATATAGCGCGTTGCAATTGTAATTGCCATAGAAGGAATACCATTTACAGCAATGTGAATCGCACCCGCATCCGTTCCTCCGCCTGCTACTGAATCATATTGATACGGGATTTGTAATTCATCAGCAACATCAACTACGAAATCACGTAAACCTGTATGTCCAATAACAGAAGCATCATATAAAATGATTTGTGGCCCATCGCCCATTTTACTTTGTGCTTCTTTTGACGTTACACCCGGTGTATCTCCAGCGATACCAACATCTACTGCGAACGCGATATCTGGTTTAATATAATTCGCAGATGTTTTTGCGCCACGAAGACCAACTTCTTCTTGTACAGTTCCAACGCCATATACAACGTTTGGATGCTTTTCATCTTTTAATTGTTTTAATACGTCAATTGCAATTGCACAACCGATTCGGTTATCCCATGCCTTTGCAAGTAACATTTTTTCATTCTTCATCACTTGGAATTCAAAGTAAGGTACAACTTGATCTCCTGGTCGTACGCCCCACTCCATCGCTTCTTCTTGGCTAGAAGCACCGATATCGATGAACATGTCTTTAATTTCAACTGGCTTTTTACGAGCTTCTGGAGGTAAAATGTGCGGTGGTTTTGAACCAATTACACCTGTTACATCTCCTTTACGCGTTACAATCGTCACGCGTTGCGCAAGCATAACTTGTGACCACCAGCCACCAACCGTTTGGAAGCGAAGGAAACCTTTGTCATCGATTTGTGTAATCATAAATCCAACTTCATCTAAATGACCTGCAACCATAATTTTCGGGCCGTTTTCTTCCCCTACTTTTTTCGCAACTAAACTCCCTAAATTATCAGTAGAAAGTTCGTCCGCAAACGGCTCAATATATTTCTTCATTACTTCACGTGGTTCACGCTCATTACCAGCAATACCACGTGCATCTGTTAATTCTTTTAGCATTGTCAATGTCGCGTCTAATTTTGTCATTGCCAACACCCTCCTTTTTCTTCAGTCAATTCATTATACAATAATTAAATTGAAATATTCAAAAATTAAATTAGTATCCTTGTGTTTGACGCTGATGATTTACTTCATTTTTATCTAAATATGCTTTTTCAATCTCTTCTTGTTCAAATTCAAGTGCTTGTCCAAGTCGAAGATAGCTCGTAAATAATTCAATATAGTTTGTAATAGATGGTTGATCTGTAAAACGAATTACTTTCGCATATGTGTCTAAGAAAATTTCCACTTGTGTTTTATTCGTCTGTGCACATTTATAGAATAGGAAGTTTTTATCAATACCTAAATCAATTCCGATTGATAAAATAAAATGCAAACCATCTACGTATTCTTCTAATATTACTTCACGTTCTGATGCTGGTTTGTTGCTCCAATATTTAAAACAACGTGTTTCATTTGCAAGTTCTCCAATTTCTACAAGAAGAGCTAACATTTTTTCTTTTAACAATTTTTTCGGTTGTAAGTCATGTTCTTTTGCAATACGGTCATCTAATTCTTTTTGTAATTTAAATAGTTGTAGTAAGTCCATTCTATTGTCCTCCTCCAACATCGCATTTTACGCAACAATGTTGTTTCATCTCAAAGTTCATTATTATGTTTCAGTTCTTATGAATAAGTCAGCTATCTAACTCTTTATAAAATAGCTTGTCCTTAATTTACAAATACGTTTCAGTCATCGCTCTTAAATTGTTCATCTGATGAAAGTTCCATATCATCTTTCCATTATAGCAGTGTCGTTTCAGCTAGGAAAGATACTCTTCTTTCCAAACGAGCAGAATTGAAAAAAGCCAGGAGTATTCTCCTGACTTCATATGTATATTCTTCTATACTGCTATAACTTTTATATTGATTTTGTCATATTGATAACAACATAGCCGTTAATCTTTAGAATTTCTTTCACTTCTAACTTCTATTTGAATACAAATAAAAAAACCTTAGAAGAAAATTCTTCTAAGGTTTCAACTAATTAATTAGTTAATGTTGTTTTTTGCAACTGTTGCTAATTCAGCGAAAGCTTTTTCGTCATGAACAGCTAAGTCAGCAAGCATCTTGCGGTTAACTTCGATGCCAGCATTTTTAAGACCGTGCATTAAGCGGCTGTAAGAAAGACCATTCATACGAGCTGCTGCGTTGATACGTGTAATCCATAATTTACGGAAGTCACGTTTCTTTTGACGGCGGTCACGGAATGCATACATTAGAGATTTCATAACCTGTTGGTTAGCAACCTTGAATAATGTATTTTTTGAACCGTAGTAACCTTTTGCTAATTTAATTACTTTTTTACGACGTTGACGAGTAACTGTACCACCTTTTACTCTTGGCATAATATTACCTCCTAATTGTTCTATATATCAGCCGAACTTATTTTAAGTTGTCAAGCATTTGACGAATGCGTTTGAAGTCACCAGCGCTTACTACACCAGCTTTACGTAGTTTACGTTTAGCTTTTGTAGATTTGTTAGCGAATAAATGGCTTGTGTAAGCGTGAGAACGTTTCAGTTTACCTGATCCAGTCTTTTTGAAACGCTTTGCAGCGCCGCGATGAGTTTTTTGTTTAGGCATAGGTATTTCCTCCTCTATCTATTACTTATCGTTTTTCGGTGCTAAAACTAAGAACATACTGCGTCCTTCCATTTTAGGCTTAGATTCAACTGTGCTAACTTCAGCACAAGCTTCTGAGAAGCGATCTAAAACACGTTGACCGATTTCTTTATGAGTAATGGCACGTCCTTTAAAGCGAATTGATGCTTTAACCTTGTCGCCTTTCTCTAAAAACTTGATAGCATTACGAAGTTTTGTGTTAAAGTCGTGTTCATCAATTGTTGGACTTAAACGAACTTCTTTCATGCTAATTACTTTTTGATTTTTGCGCTGCTCTTTTTCTTTCTTCTGTTGCTCAAAGCGGAATTTACCGTAGTCCATAATGCGGCATACTGGCGGTTTCGCATTTGGAGCAACTAATACTAAATCAAGATTAAGATTTGCAGCTAAGTCTAAAGCGTCATTACGAGACTTGATTCCAAGTTGATCGCCATTTGCGCCAACTAAACGTACTTCACGTGCACGAATTTGCTCGTTAATCATCATATCCTTGCTAATAGTAAGCCACCTCCAAGGTTTTCTCAGAACATATTTTGTAGTCATAGAACCCGAACAAAAAAAGTGCGGGCATACGACACCCACACTTGTAAAATCTTAAGTAAGAAATACATTTACCTGTTAACTGCGAATGCGTCCATCAGGTGAGAAGCGGGTGCTTCTACTTGTTCCACAAAACAATATTCTATTATCCTTGATGAGTTTATCATAGGACATGACGTCTGTCAAGAAGACGCGATGTGTTTTACTAACAACAAGAAATATTGTAACAAACAACTAACATACTTGCAATACTTTTTTATGATAAGTATTACATGGTTATTTTTTCTAATTTTTCTCAAGTATATTACATAAAAAAGCCGCGGTATACCGCGGCTTTTTCTTATCGTTTTCCTTCTACTTTAATCATGTCAACAAAAGCATCTAATGCGATTGTTTCTGATTTTTGTTCACCATATTTACGTACGTTTACGCCGTTTTCAGTTACTTCATTGTCACCTACTACAAGCATGTACGGAATTTTTTGCATTTGTGCTTCACGGATTTTGTAACCGATTTTCTCTTCACGAGTGTCTAATTCAACACGGATACCAGCACGACGCAATTCGTCTTGTACTTTCTTCGCATAGTCTAAATGTACTTGCGGAGAAACTGGAATTACTTGTACTTGAACTGGAGCTAACCATGTTGGGAATGCACCTTTGTATTCTTCAATTAAGAAGGCTACAAAACGTTCCATAGTTGATACAACACCACGGTGAATTACAACTGGACGATGTTGTTTACCGTCTTCACCGACGTATGATAATTCAAAGCGTTCTGGAAGCAAGAAGTCTAATTGTACAGTTGAAAGTGTTTCGTCTTTTCCAAGAGCAGTACGAACTTGAACGTCAAGTTTTGGACCGTAGAATGCCGCTTCACCTTCAGCTTCATAGTAATCAAGACCCATTTCATCCATAGCTTCTTTTAACATACCTTGTGCTTTTTCCCACATCTCATCATCCGCATAATACTTTTTAGTATCTGCTGGGTCGCGGTAAGATAGACGGAATGAGTAGTTCTCTAAACCGAAATCTTTGTACACTTCTAGAGTTAAGTTTACAACACGTTTTAACTCTTCTTTAATTTGATCTGGACGAACGAAAATATGCGCATCGTTTAAAGTCATTCCGCGTACACGTTGTAATCCAGATAACGCACCTGACATTTCATAACGGTGCATTGTTCCAAGTTCCGCAATACGGATTGGTAATTCACGGTAGCTGTGAATATCATTTTTATAAACCATCATATGATGAGGACAGTTCATTGGACGAAGAACTAATTCTTCGTTATCCATTTCCATTGATGGGAACATGCCATCACGGTAGTGGTTCCAGTGACCAGAAGTTTCATAAAGCTCTCTGCTTCCTAGTACTGGAGTATATACGTGATCATAGCCTAAGCTTGCTTCTTTATCAACGATATAACGCTCGATAATACGACGAATTGTTGCACCCTTTGGTAACCAAAGTGGTAAACCTTGTCCTACTTTTTGGCTATTAGTAAATAGTTTTAATTCTTTACCTAATTTACGGTGATCGCGCTCTTTCGCTTCTTCAAGCATACGTAAGTGCTCATCTAATTCCGCTTTTTTAACGAATGCAGTACCGTAAATACGTTGTAGCATTTTATTATTGCTATCGCCGCGCCAGTAAGCACCTGCAACGCTTAATAATTTAAACACTTTAATTTTCCCTGTAGATGGAAGGTGAACACCACGACAAAGGTCGAAGAATTCGCCTTGCTCATAGATTGAAATAACTGCATCTTCTGGAAGATCGTTAATTAAATCTAATTTTAACTCATCGCCGATTTCTTCAAAGCGACGAATTGCTTCTGCACGTGGTACTTCATGACGAACGATTTCTAAGTTCTCGTTCACGATTTTTTGCATTTCTTTTTCGATTTTCTTGAAGTCTTCAACTGTAATTGCTTCTTCCATATCAATATCGTAGTAGAAGCCATTTTCAATTACTGGACCAATGCCGAGCTCAACCTTAACATCTTTATATAAACGTTTTAACGCTTGTGCTAAAAGGTGGGCTGTTGAATGGCGTAAAATATATAGGCCATCTTCAGAATCTAATGTAATGATAGAAACTGCACCATCTTCTTCGATTGGTGTAACAAGATCGATCATCTCATCGTTTAATTTTCCAGCTACAGCTTTTTTCTTTAAGCCTGGGCTAATAGAAGCTGCGATTTCTTCAGTTGTTACGCCTTTTGGAAACTCCTTCACAGCTCCATCAGGGAAAGTAATTTTAACTACATCTGCCATCACTGGTCACTCCTCTTTTTCTCAAAATAAAAAACACTCATCCCGTAAAAAGGGACGAGTGTTGAATTCGTGGTTCCACCCTTGTTCCAATTAACATAATTGTTAATTGCTCAAGTTCAACATAACGGTGTTGTCCGTTAGCAATTACTAGAAAAACCGTTCACTGCTAAAGTTTAGAGGTGGTAAGTAATAATCCCGTACTAGGAAGCTCACACCCTAAGGCTTCCCTCTCTGAAAATCGTAGAAAACTACTCATGTCCTCATCATAACATTTCAATATATTTCATTTATGTAGGTAATTATATGCTCAAAAACTTAGAAAATCAAGGGCGTTACCTTTATTTTTTAAATTTTTCACATTGCGCTCAAAATCATGTAATCCATGTAATTGGACCCGTTCTTGGAACACATTTCGCAAAGTAATAATCATATTATGGTCTTGTTCTTTCGTATATAAATAAATCTTTTTAGGCGAAATAGAAAGAAGCGGCGCAATTACTTTCGTATCAATATATACATCATTTTGCTTTAATAATTCCTCATCTATATATTGGACCAACTTCTCCTGTTTTAAACGTCTACCTTTATCATCATAAAAGATAAAGCTTTCATCAAAAATAAGATGCACGCAAGACAAACGTGATTTACGGCTACTTACTTGTTGCCGAAGCGTCTCAATGAACATTTGGTATTCTTGCTCCATCTTATATTCATCAATTGCCACTTCCGCAAGTTTAGCCACCATTTCCCTATATGTACGAAGACGAAAACGGATATATGATGAAAACGAGAATGAGAGCGGATCACAAAGCCAATTATTTAAAGAAGACTTAATATATGACTCAAATGCGTTACGCGTTAAATCCTGAGCTACACCTTTTCTTCTTCCCTTTAAAATCTCATGTGCCATGTGCAATATTTGATGACACTCTTCTTGTTCTTCATAAAAAAACTTTTCTTTTAAAATCGTATAAATCCACTCATTTTGTTTCACATTCACAATGAAATACACCATTACTGGCAATAAGATTTTTTCAATATAATTCGATTCACGTACTGGTATGTGAATCACCACTTTTTGTTCCTGTAAATACACACTCGTTTCCTTATATAACACTTCCGCTCTTTTCAGCAATTGTCTATATACGTGCATAGCATCATTTTTTTCTTCGAAGCAAATTTCAATCACTTTTGTCCCCCCTTTTATCCCCGCTCTAAAGGACTGTATCTATACGTTACAAATCCTATAAGAGTCCGTCCCGCGTGAATTTCACTCTTAGTAGAATCACATTTCCTATCGTTAGAAAATCCACTCAATATGGCTTGCTAATTTTATATATATTAAGGGAGGGAGAAAAAAATGATACAAGCTACTATGAATTTTTATTGTATACTTTACTTATCAATAAAAGGGGGTATCTGAATGTTTGAATATAAATTCGTAAAAGTCGAATTACATTGGGGGTTCACTCGCTCAAAACCAGCTGAAGACTACCAAGAAATTATTCAAGAACATGCTAGAGATGGCTGGAGGTTCGTACAGATTGTTGCCCCTACGTTTGGCAGTTCTGGACAACCTGAATATTTCGACCTCATATTTGAAAAGAAAATATCACTATAATACAAAAGAGCAAGCTTCTCAGCTTGCTCTTTTACTTATGACGACGGTTTTTCCCACCAATCGGAATTGGTTTCGCTAAATATTTAATTCGTTCCATAATACGTGCTGCCTTCATTTCTTCAGCCTCGCCACGCTGCGTATACGTTAAATGGTGTTCCAGTTGTTTAAAATCAAAATTAGACGTAAAGAACGTCGGTAAGTTTTCTAACATACGGAATTGTAAGATTGCACCGAGTACATCGTCACGGACAAAGCTTGACATCGCTTCTGCCCCGATATCATCTAACATTAAAACTTGTACGCGTTTAACCGCATCAATCTTCTCACCAATCGAATTATCTTGAATTGAACTTTTAATTTCACGTAAAAATTCCGGGAAGTATACGAGCATCGAACTTATTTTCTTTCGAGCAAGCTCGTTCGCTATTGCTCCTAACAAATACGTTTTTCCTACACCAAATTTACCGTACAAATATAAACCTTGTGCTTTTTTACCTGGTTCATATGTACTTAAAAATTCATTCGCTGCACCAATCGCATCGATACGTGCATTTAAATCAGAAGGATCTAAGTTTTCCATAGTTGCCTGTAAAATATCCGTTGGCATATATACACTTTGAACAAGTTTTTCATATTTCTTTCTCTCGTCATGCGCTACTTTTCTAACGCAGCGATCGTATTGAATATCAATCATCTTCCCTTGAATAACAAGCTTTGGCTCGTACCCTTGTAGCATATTTTTACATGAGCCTAAATCCGGACAATCCACGCAACCTACACTTTGTCCAATATATTCATATAACTTCACAAGACTGCGCTCAATCATAGAAGTCGTTACTTCACCCTTATGTTCATCTATAAATTCTTTCACACGCGGATGCGCCATTACTTCTGCCTTTAATACTTCATATCTATTTTTAAAGTTTTCATTTTCCATTAATTTTGCAAATGAATTTTGAATATGCTCCATTTTCTCACCTCAAAGAGCGTTCATTCTCTTCTATTAATCACGCTTATATTTTTTTAACACTTCTTCTAGTCGTTTTCGTTCATCTTCTAGCGTACTTGCATCTTTTTCTACACTTACATCTTTCTTCACTGTTTCTTTCTCTTGTTCTTTCGGCTCTTCTTCCTTAAGCCAATCTGGCACCATTTCTTTCCGCACCGTTTTCTTCGCCGTACGGCCTTTTTTCTTCGTCTCAGCCCACTCTTGATATTGACGGTTCTCTTCTTTCGCTAACGCCATCGCGTCCGCTACTGTACCGACCTTTTTACGTGCCCAATGCCCAGCAATCTTCTCGACATACGTTTTCGCAAGTTTCATATCTGAGCGTAGCATAACGTAATAAATAAGTACATTCACAACTCCTGGTGTCAATTTTTGATTAATCATGACATCTTCAACGATTTGCAAGTCCGCTTTCGTTGCCTCTGCACCACCAGAAATCTCTTTCAATAGTTGTTTTGGTGAGATTTCCTCTAGCTGCTTTATTAGCATCTCCTCTTGCGATGAAGGCTCTTTCTCTTTCATCGTACGTGCAGCATGAGGCTGTACTCTTTCACTTAATACCGGTAATGCTTGACCATTTTCAAATTGATACCAATCGCGCGCTCCTTTTCTAAGCCTTTCCATATCAATTGTTTGCATCTCTGTCACTGCACCAAGAACGATATTTTGCATCGATAACACATCTACACCATACACGTAAGCAAGTGTTATAACGCAGTCTCTCACTTGATCTGTAATCGCCTTTTTAGGAACAAGAGCGGACAATCCATCTACAAATAAAGAGAAATCAAAGAAATCATTCCAAACTTTCGGAGCGTCTCCCTTCTCGTTACTTGGCATAGTTGTCGTTTTTGGAATACGAAGGTCTTCTTGCGCATGCTCAAGTTGTCCTGGATTAAACGAACCAAACACATCATTGAAAGAACGCGTAACATTTTCATAAGAAGCAAAATCAAATTCTTCTTCTAAGAAATATTGCTTTACTTGATTATATTTTGTCCTGCTCAATCGATTGTATAAAAAGATACTTAAAACAATATCATCAAAAAACTGCTTCGGAGATAAAGGTGGTTGCAACTCATATATGAACATTCGAATATCTTTTTCTTTCTTAATATATACCTTCAAAAGCCCAATTGCCTCTAACTTTACTCGTTCCTCATATACTTCAGGAAGTTGCATTTGCATAGTCACCATAAGGGAATGATGCGTATTCTCTTTTCCAAATACACGATCTTGCTCAAGCTCTCCCCATAGTGTCATGTATAAGCTAAAAGCTCTACTACCTATTAACGGCTGATACAACATCGTTAACACTTTTCGGTCGTAATTGTGCAGTAGTCCTTTCGCACTTACTTTATAACGATCAATCGGCAATAGCTCCATCCATGACTGTTTTTCCATTCTTGCTTTTCCTTTCTCTCATCCAATCTATCCTCTACTTCATTCGTTCTATCTTCATTATATAAATTCTTAGTGAAAAAGAGCTATTAGCTTGCGCTTCTAGCTCTCTTATCCTATTACTTACGGTATGTAAAGAGAATAAAATACAACTTCTACTCTCTTTCTTTTTGCAGTATATCTTTTAATTCTTCAATAAATACATTTAAATCTTTAAATTGACGATATACAGAAGCAAAACGTACGTAAGCAACATCATCAATATCGCGAAGTTCTTCCATAACAATTTCACCAATCATATCACTTTTCACTTCTGATATACCTAAATTACGCAGTTCACGTTCCACGCTTTGTGTTACTTCTTCTAATTGTCTTAAAGATACTGGTCTTTTTTCACACGCTTTAATTAAACCGCGTAAAATCTTTTCTTTATTAAACTCTTCTCGTGTGCCTTCTTTTTTTACAACGATAAGAGGTGACTCTTCTACCCTTTCAAAGGTCGTAAAGCGACTTAAGCAGCTTTCACACTCTCTCCTTCTTCGAATAGAGCGCCCCTCGTCTACCGGACGCGAATCTAACACTCTTGTACCATTATGAGAACAGGATGGACAACGCAATTCATTCACTCCTTTACACTATACTCTTTATTTTTCTCTACTCACTTCACCTAAAATATATATACAATATTATATAACTCATTCTAACTCTCTTACCACTTTAAGTTCCAGCGCATCACTTTATCATCTCATCCTTAAAAATAAGATGGTATATAGGGCACTACCTCATTTGCAAGAGTCCAATTTATTCAACTAACGAGTACGTTATATTTTCCCTTTTTTATAAACTAAAAAAGAGGTGCATTATACACCTCTTTACATTTTAAATCAATTATGTTCTTTTTTAAAGAGCTTTTGTTTCTCTCTGCTTAATTTCGAAGCTACCAGTGCCTCGAGGAAGCTCGATGCTCTCACGCGTTTTCGCGTTTAAACCTTCTGCAATATATTCTGCAGCAACATTTGGATCAATACGATCCCCACAAGTATAAACATCAATACTTGCGTAACCGTGCTCCGGAAAGCTATGAATTGTTAAATGTGATTCTGAGATAATTACTACTCCACTTACACCTTGTGGTGCAAATTTATGGAAAGCAACCTCACGCACTTCAGCACCAGCTCTTAGTGCTGCATCCACAAATAATTGTTCAATATACGGCATGTCATTAAGCTTGTCGAAATCGCAATCCCAAAGTTCAGCGATCACGTGACGACCCATCGTATCCATAGTATCCATTCTACAGTTCCCCCTTGTAAATTTATTCTAACTGTTCGAATTGAAAACTAATTTGCAATTTGGCTTGCTCCACTACCACGGGGGAAAGTTAGTCCAGAGAGGTCCTAACCCTTTAAGTAGTGACTACGTACCTCAGCTCTTAAGTTTACGAGTGTTAGTATACTTTGTTTATTTTCATTTTGCAACAACAGTTTTTTCGATTTTCTGTCATATTTTCCTCTTTACTTTTCCCTAAAAAAAATAAACGATTCACAAATGCAGTAATCACAACGTTTCGTGGTATGTCCACTTTTTAAAATATACTTATATAATTTTTTTCCTTTTCAGAAAAAATTAAAAAAAGAGGGCAAATATCGCCTTGCCCTCTCCTCCCTTATTCACTTAAATGTGTTGCACATTTTCTTGTTTCGCTAACTCTTCAACAACTAACGTTACAAGATCTACAACACGACGAGAGTAACCCCACTCGTTATCATACCAAGCAAGTACTTTCACTTTACGATCACCCATTACCATTGTAGATAAACCATCGATAATAGCTGAGTGTGTATTTGTATTAAAGTCGATAGATACTAAAGGCTCTTCGCTGAATTCTACAATACCTTTTAACGCACCGTTTGCAACAGTTTTGAATGCATCGTTAATAGCTTCAACTGTCACATCGCGTTTTACATCTACTACTAAATCAACAAGAGACACGTTTGGTGTTGGTACACGAAGTGCCATACCATGAAGTTTTCCGTTTAAATGTGGAAGAACTTTTGCTAGCGCTTTCGCAGCACCTGTCGTTGTCGGAATGATTGATTGTCCGCAAGCACGTGCTCTTCTTAAATCTTTATGTGGGTTATCAATATTTTTTTGGTCATTTGTATAAGCGTGAACTGTCGTCATTAAACCGTTTTCAATTCCAAACTGCTCATCTAACACCTTCACAACAGGCGCTAAACAATTTGTTGTACAAGATGCATTTGAAATAACAGTATGTTTTGTAATATCTAATTGGTCTTCGTTCACACCAACTACAATTGTTACATCTTCATTTTTACCAGGCGCTGTTAAAATAACTTTTTTCGCTCCAGCTTCAACGTGAAGAATTGCTTTTTCTTTCGAATTAAATTTACCAGTTGCTTCAATTACAACTTCAACACCTAAATCTGTCCAAGGCAATTCCTTTGGATCGCGGTTGTTTAAAAGGCGAATCATTTTTCCATCAACTAATAAGTGATCTTCAAATGCTTCTACTGTTCCGTCAAACTTGCCATGAACTGTATCATATTTAATTAAGTGTGCTAACGTTTCAGATGGATAGCTTGCATTGATTGCTACAATTTCGAATGCGCTTTCTTTTATTGCTTGACGAAATACCATTCTCCCAATACGTCCAAATCCATTAATTGCCACACGAGTCATAATATGTTATCCCCCTTGAATGCGTTATACTATTTATCTCCAATCCCAATAATAGTATAACACAAAAAGGGGATATGTCACTAAGCATTTTCATTAATTTCACAATTTTTTAGTCAATAATGTTCCACTTTTTTAAAATTACCTGCAATTGTGTTTTCGTTCCCATAATTGTGCCATCATTATTTATCACTTCATCTGCATTTTTCACTTTTTCTTCTAACGGCATTTGAGATTGAATACGAGCTGTTGCTTCTTCTTCTAAAAAGTTATTTCGTTTCATTAAACGTTCTAATTGCGTATGCGGCTTAACCGCTACAACTAAAATGCGGTCAACGAGACTTGTTAATTTACTTTCAAATAAGAGAGGAATATCTAACACAACCGCTTGCATACCTTCTTTTATGTACATTTCCTTTTGCCTATTCATTTCCTCACGCACTGCAGGATGAACAATTTTATTTAACTGCAATCGTTTTTCTTCATTATAGAAAACGACACTTCCTAGTTTTGGACGATCTAGTTCTCCATCCTCTTGTAACACTTCCGTTCCAAATACTTCTACTATTTTGTTATATGCTGGTTTTCCTCGCTCTACAACTTCTCTTGCGATAATATCTGCATCAATAACCGGTATGCTCAGTTCACGAAACATTTGAGACACTGTACTTTTTCCGCTTGCAATGCCTCCCGTTAATCCAATTACTACTGTCATAATAATCCTCCTCATAATAAAAGGCGCGAAACTAATGTTCCACGCCCATACTTACATTTTCCAAATTCCAATAATGATGAGTAATACTCCAGGCAGGAATGTAAATTTTTGTAACCACTTCATATTTGATAAAACCGTTCCAAGTTTCATTCCAATAAATAAAAACAAAGAACTCATAACTGCAACTAATATCGCCATCATAGCGGGTGCATACCCTAATAAAGATGCACCAATTCCGGCACCAAATGAATCTACAGAAAGAGCTATACCAAGAAGTAATGCTTCTCCTGCAGAAATGGTGCCTGATTTATCAAAATCTGCAACAGTCGGTTTCCGTAAAATTTGAATCACTAGGCCTAGCGAGGCAATCTCTAATTTCCAGACCTTCTCCTCTTGCTTCGGTTCTTCTTTTCTCTCACTTCGAAAAAATTGATATAATACCCAAATCCCTATTCCAATAAGAACAAGCCCACCGATACGCGTTGCGATAACAGGTGAAAATACTTTCGCGATCATATGTCCAATTCCCATTGAAACAAGCATAACAGCCGCTGAACACATTCCGATAATTATAATTGATCTTAGTGGAATTCTTACGCTTCTTAAACCATATGTTAGCCCTACACTACAGCTATCTAAGCTTAATGTAAAAGCTAATAAAATAAGAGATAAATAAAGGTACATCGGTAAGCTCCTCCCTTATACATAGCTCTGCTGTATGTATATGACAAATGCCTATCCGATGTTATCTCTTTTCTATATTCTAGGCTGACAAATTGGGCAGTAATGCGTTCCTCGCCCGCCAACAACTGTTTTTTCTAATATCGTGCCACAAGTTACGCACGGCTCTCCTTTTTTCCCATATACATTTAGGAGTTCTTGGAACGAACCAATTTGCCCTTGTGAGTTGATATACGTCCGAATTGTACTTCCGCCACGCTTTACTGCTTCGCCTAGCGTTGTAACGGTAGCCTCATAAATTCGCTCAATTTCTTCTACTGTTAAAGACGAAGCTTCTCGTTCTGGATGGATTTGAGAACGGAATAAAACTTCATCTACATATATATTTCCAAGCCCTACTAAAAGACGCTGGTCCAGTAGCACAACTTTTATTTTACGATTTGTCTTTTGTAATCTTTCTTGTAAATACTGCGGTGTCATTTCAGCATCAAATGGCTCCGGACCTAAGTCAGCAAGAGGCATTTGGTTCATTTCTTCACCTTTCTTAAAGAGATGCATCGTACCAAACTTTCTCACATCTTTATAATGTAATTCCGTTCCATCTGTAAATAAGAAACGGACGTGCGTATGTTTATCAATCGGCTCATCCTCTTGATGTAATAAAAACTTACCTTCCATACGCAAATGTGAAACAATGACATAATTCGTTACATATAAAAGCAAAAACTTTCCTCTTCGCTTTATATTTTCAATCTTCTCGCCTTTTAGCATTTCTTTAAAGATTTCTGCATCATCCGGTCGTTTCACTATTTTTGGATAAGTAACAATAACATCTTCAATCGTTTTTCCTGTTACAAGATTTTCAAGTGTCCGTCTGACGTTTTCAACCTCTGGTAATTCAGGCATTTCATCACTTCCTTATTTTGCGTCGTACCAAGTTGGACCGTAAGAATAATCAACTTTCAGCGGAACTGCAAGTTCAATCGCATGTTCCATTACTTCAGGTACAAGCTGCTCTAATTTTTCGATTTCTTCTTTTGGTGCTTCAAATATTAATTCATCGTGTACTTGCAGAAGAAGACGCGCTTGTAATCCTTCTTCTTCTAAACGATCTGCCATAATAATCATCGCTTTTTTAATAATATCTGCTGCAGTACCTTGAATTGGTGTATTCATCGCTGTACGCTCAGCGAAGCTACGCAAGTTAAAATTACGACTCGTAATTTCTGGAATATAACGGCGACGATTTAATAATGTAGCTACATATCCTTTTTGTTTCGCATCTTTTACGATGTCCTCCATGTATTCTTGTACACCAGGGAAACTTTCTAAATACTTTTCAATAAATTCCGCTGCTGCTTTTCTTGTAATTCCTAAGTTTTGTGAAAGACCATAATCACTAATACCATACACAATTCCGAAGTTAACAGCTTTCGCTTGTCGTCTCATATTTGAAGTTACTTCATCTTTTTCAACGCCAAATACATCCATAGCTGTTTTCGTATGAATATCCATGTCATGTTGGAACGCTTCAACTAGCCCTTTATCATTTGCAATATGAGCTAATACACGCAGTTCGATTTGTGAATAATCAGCCGCATACATAATCCATCCTTCTTCTGATGGAACAAATGCCTGACGAATCTTTCTTCCTTCTTCTAATCGAATCGGGATATTTTGCAAGTTCGGATCCGTTGAACTTAATCGACCTGTTTGCGTTAACACTTGATTAAAGCGAGTATGAATTTTAGATGAATCTTCATGTACAACTTTCAGTAAACCTTCAATGTAAGTTGAATTTAGTTTCCCTAATTGACGATAATGTAAAATATTTGGAATAATTTCATGGTGATTCATAAGCTTATCTAGTACATCAGCTGACGTAGAATAACCTGTTTTCGTCTTTTTAATAACCGGTAAGTTTAAGTTCTCAAACAGAATAACACCAAGCTGCTTCGGTGAATTAATATTAAACTCTGTTCCCGCAAGCTTATAGATTTCCTGTTCCATTTCCTTTAATCTACCCGCAAGTTCTTCTCCCATATTACGAAGACGCTCTGTATCAACTTTTACACCCTTTACTTCCATATCAGCTAATACACGTGCAAGCGGCAATTCTAACTCTGTAAACAGTTCATATTGCTCATTCTTCTTTAACTCTTCAACGAATGTTTGCTTTACATCATATAATACATGCACTTTACGAGCCACATGCTCCGCGACTACCTTTAACTCTGGAACAGCACGCTTCGCACCTTTTCCGTAAACTTCTTCATCTGATTTCACAGCATGCGTTTCTTTCATTTTCGCTACAGTACGGAAATCTTTATCTGTATCAGCCGGGTCAAGTAAATAAGCAGCGATTAATAGATCAAAGTCAATCCCTTGCATATCTATCCCATTCCATTTCAGTGCAACGATTGCACGCTTCGCATCAAATGTATGCTTTCTCATCTCTCCATCTGCAAGCCACTCTTTAAAAGCATCTGACTTAAGAGCAATGTCTGTCTGAATAAAGTAACATCCATTTTCATTTTGAATACCGAAACCTTGAATGTCTGCTTTATGATAGTTATCTTCTTGTACTTCAACGATAAGCGCACTATCTTGCTGAAGCATTTCTTCTGTAACTTCTTCCACAATATCAAATGTAATATCATCTAATTCAGCTGGAGCTGTTTCTTCTGGCGTAACGCCTAATTTATTTAAAAGAGATGTAAATCCTAAACTCTCGAACATTGGAATGACATCACTTGCTTCATATCCTTTATACGCCATATCATCCACATGAACTGTAATCGGCGCATCTGTAATAATAGTTGCAAGATCCTTACTCATAAGAGCTTGTTCTTTATTTTCTTCCAGTTTTTCTTTTAATTTCTTCCCACTTACTTGATCTATATTTTCATACACCGCTTCAACCGTTCCAAACTGTGTTAACAATTTAATTGCCGTTTTTTCACCAACTCCTGGTACACCCGGTATATTATCTGACTGGTCTCCCATTAAACCTTTCATATCGATAATTTGCTTTGGTGATAAGCTGTATTTTTCAAATAAAGCTTCTTTCGTATATTCATCCACTTCTGTAATCCCTTTTCGCGGAATACATACAAGCGTGTTATCAGAAACAAGTTGAAGTAAATCTTTATCTCCTGAAATAACTTTTACACTTGCCCCTTGCTCACTCGCTTCTTTCGCTAACGTTCCCATGATGTCATCCGCTTCATAATTTTCTAATTCATAACGCGGTACATTGAACGCATCCAGCATCTCACGAATAAACGGGAACTGCTCTGATAATTCAGGTGGAGTCTTTTGACGTCCTCCTTTATACTCACTATACGTTTTATGACGGAACGTTGTTTTGCCTGCATCAAACGCCACTAACATATGAGTTGGCTTTTCTTCCTCTAATATTCTCATTAACATCATTGTAAAACCGTAAATTGCGTTCGTATGTATACCTTTGTCGTTATTTAAAAGCGGTAGTGCAAAGAAAGCACGATACGCGATATTATTACCATCTACTAATACGACCTTTTTTTCCAAAATTGAAACCTCCCCATACAAATTTGAAATGATTTTTTTCACAGAAAAAAACCGTTCCTTTCCTCTCTCTATATTAACATGACTAATAGAGAGAAGAAAAATAACGGCTATTTTCTTTCATATATAAAACAGACTTATATTGGCATAAAGGGAAGTGACGAGAACAGCTTAACTATTCTCGTCCAAAATTACTCCTTGGATGAAGGGGTTTTCATGTATTATATTAACAGAGCTTTATTAATATTTAATTAAGCCATTGTTAATATATTGTAAACATCCTTCATCCTATTTTTCAGTTGCTGATTTCGGTAAAACAACTGTAAACGTTGTCCCTTCTCCAACTTCACTATCTACTGTAATCGTACCTTGATGCGCCTCAACTAAATGCTTTACGATCGACAATCCAAGGCCGGTACCACCAGTATTTCTACTTCTTGCTTTATCCACCCGGTAGAAACGTTCAAAAATACGCGGAATTTCCTCTTTACTAATACCAATTCCAGTATCCGATACTTTTATATAAGCATTATATTTATCTTCCGCTAACTCTACTGAAACAACGCCTCCAGCCGGTGTATATACGATTGCGTTATTAATTAAATTAATAAAGATTTGTTTCAAACGACTTGGATCTCCAATAACAGAGGCACGTTTTAATACATTAACTTGTAAAGAGATTTCTTTTTCTCCTGCTTTATTATCAAGTACCATATGAATATCTTCAAGCAGCCCCTTCATATCAACGGTTCCCATATTTAATTTAAATCCTTGTTGTTCGATCTTCGACAAATCTAATAAATCTTCAATTAATCCTTGCATGCGCTCACTTTCTTTTAAAATAATGTGCAAGAAATGTTCGCAGAATTTTTTATTATCCATCGCTCCGTCTAAGAGTGTTTCTGAAAAACCTTTAATAGAAGTAATCGGTGTCTTTAATTCATGAGAAACATTCGCTAAAAAGTCTTTTCTCATTTGTTCTAATTTCTTTAACTCTGTTATGTCATGGAATACGAGAACAATCCCTTTCCATTCATGGTTTGTCCCGATAATCGGCGCTCCATATACTTCGAAATGCTTCCGTTCAATTCCAAGTGGCAATAACATTTGTTTACGCACTTTCACTTCTGTCATAAAGATTTCTTCTACAAGCTCAATAATTTCTGTATGATGAAACGATTCATAATATAAGCGATCTAAATATTCTTCATCTGTTACGTGGAAAGTTTCCTTATAAGAGCGGTTTACAAGGTTTATATATCCTCGGCTATCAATTAAAATCATTCCGCTTCCCATATTTTCAATTAACGTATGCAGACGATCTTGCTGCATTTCTTGTTCAAGTGTCATTTCTTGTAAATTTCGAGCTAAAATATTAATCGCTTTACTCAGCATCCCTGTTTCATCCGAATGACTTTCGTATGCACGTGCTTTATAATTACCCTTTGCCAATTCAATTGCAACTTTCGTAACCGATTCAATTGGCCTAATATATTGCCCTGTAATTTTCATACCTAAAAATACAACTACGAGACAAGCAATGACAAATCCGATAATTAATAATCCCCACGTTTTTTGATGTACGTCTCTCAAAGGATCAATTATACTTTTCACCAAAATGTATCCTTGTTTTCCTTCTACATCTTGAACGAACACCGCATGATAAAATTCATTCTTTCGATCCGTTTCTTTCGTAATCACTTTACTTCGTTGTTTTGCCACTTCCGAAGAAAGTTCTTTAATCGTCTCTGGACTAAATGCCAATTCTTGTCCTTTTCTATATTGAACTTTCTTTTTTTCATCCAAAAATACGATAGAAGCTGGTATTTTTTCTTCTAACTTTTCAAATACGTATGGATTTTTTAAGACATTATCAAACCCTTGCTCTTCTGCTAACGTCGCAACATACTCTGTCTCTTTTACCATTCTCTCTTTAGCATGATCTATATAGTAGTTTTCAAACACAGTTTCTAGTAATAAACCTAGTCCAACTAAAATAAATACAATAAGAGAAACAAATGTAAAAAGAAGCCTGGAACGAAATTTATTCATTCCCTTTTGGCTCCTCTAATTTATATCCTAAACCACGTATCGTTTTAATGTACGTCGGTTTTTTCGTATTTTGTTCAATTTTATCGCGCAAATGGCTAATATGAACATCAACAATTCGTGTATCACCAGCAAAATCGTAATTCCATACAGCACTTAGTAATTGATCACGTGTTAACACGCGACTTTTATTTTTCGCAAGATACACAAGTAGTTCAAATTCTTTTGGTGTTAATTCAAGCTTTCTTCCTTGGAAATAAGCCTCATAAAATTCCGGTAAAATTTTAAGTTCTGCAATTGTGATGCTATCTTCATCTGGCGCTTCTGCAACTTGTTCTTCTTGTTGTAATTTCGTACGACGCAAAATCGCCTTCACACGAGCAACAACTTCTCTTGGACTAAATGGCTTTGTCATATAATCATCCGCCCCAAGTTCAAGGCCTAGCACCTTATCAAACTCATCATCTTTTGCCGTTAACATTAAAATCGGCGTCATAACGCGCTGCAATCGTAATTCTTTACACACTTCCATACCATCCATTTTCGGAAGCATTAAATCTAATATAATTAAATCTGGGCGTTCTGTTGTCGCTTTTTGAAGCGCCATTTCTCCATCCATCGCTGTTATAACTTCAAACCCAGCTTGTTGTAAATTAAATTCGATTAAAGTTAAGATAAATTCCTCATCATCAACTACTAAAATACGATTGTTCATTCTTTTCCTCCAAGTTATAGACTTGAAACCTTCTTCATCCTAGTATTTTCCCCGTTATTCTCATCATACTAGAAAACAAGGTCCCTCTCAATATAATTGTCTATTCATGGAGATCGTTTGTGTAGAATTGAGAAAATAGAAGTAATTACGATTCACCTGCAACTACACAGGATTTTGCCAAACTTTATAGATTGCTCTCTCTTCTTTAAAGCTCACTTCCGTATGAACTATAAAATCTTGATTTTGTGCTAGGAAAAACGAAAGAGCATACGCTATTTTATAATCTGGTGTTTCATATCCATCAAATACTCTCCCGTACATTTCATTCGCAACCCCGTCTGCCCACACTTCAGCTTCTCTTACCGTTTCAAAGATCACGTCTTCTCTTTTCCACCTCACCTAAAAAACACTCCTTTAATTGACTTCAATTACCGATAATTATATTATTAATCTTAATATATAAATCAATAATATGAAGAGGTCTATTATGCGACTAATACTATCCATTCTATCTTTAGCAGTCACATGTATCCTTGCTTTTAACGCTCCGAGCTGGGATACGATTAAAACGGGGTGCTCAGAATTTGCTGAAGGGTTCAAAGAAGGATTCTTCAACTAAAAATAGCGCTAGCATCCTTATTAAAGGTATGCTAGCGCTATTCATATTTTCATCTTTTAAAAATTATCTAATGCTTTTTCCATAATAGAGACTGATTTAAAAGGTGGCGTTACTGTTAATGAACCTTCCACAACAGTTTCTCCTTTTTCATCATGAGCAGATACAAGCATATCAATTGTATGTTCCTCCTCAGAAACAGCCACAACTTCAAAGTGGATTTGTAACGTTTCATAATGGTGAACATGTTTCACGAATGTAAGGTCCTTTCTCGTAATATGACTTCCTGGACCCGGTAAATATTTCGTAACCGCCGTTGTAATCATTCCCGTTAGCATAATGCTTGGTACAATCGGCTTTTCATACGGAGTTTGGGATGCGTAATCATGCTGAATATATAATGGATTGGCATCATTCGTTAACCCTAAGTACAATAACAAATCTTTATCCTCAATTTTTTCAGTGATAGATAATTTCTCTCCTACTGTAATTTCATCCATTTTACGACCAATTTGAACTTTTTTCTTTAACATGTTACAACCCCCTCCGATTTTTTCACCTTATTATCCTACTAAAAGCGATACCTTATCCGAAATTTACTATGATGAGGGCAATGTATAGTATAAATCTACAGTTTCATTATAGGATATTACAAATGATAGCGTTTTCATATTATTTCAAAAAAACAATTCGGTAAATAGTAGAAAAAGATTCGGAATCCCGAATCTTTTTCACTACTATTCAATTATTAAACAAGAACTTTCATTACATTACGTACAGATTCTACAGAGCGATCTAACGCTTCTTTTTCATCTGCAAGAAGTTCTAATTCAATAATTTTTTCAATTCCGTTACCACCTAGAATTACTGGTACCCCTAAGTAAAGGTCACTATAACCATACTCACCTTCAAGGTACGCAATAGCTGGTAATATACGGCGTTGATCTTTTAAGATTGCTTCTGTCATTTCAACTAAAGAAGCTGCTGGTGCGTAATATGCACTACCGTTTCCTAATAAGCCTACAATCTCACCGCCACCTTTACGTGTACGTTCTACGATTGCTTCTAAACGCTCTTTCGGAATTAACGTTTCTAACGGAATACCGCCTGCATAAGAATAACGCACAAGAGGTACCATGTCGTCACCGTGTCCGCCAAGAACAAATCCTGTAATGTCTTTTACAGAAAGATTTAATTCTTGTGCGATGAATGTACGGAAACGAGCTGTATCTAATACACCCGATTGGCCGATTACACGCTCTTTCGGGAATCCTGCTTCTTTAAATACAGAATATGTCATTGCATCAACTGGATTTGTTAACACAACAATAATTGCATTTGGTGAATGTTTTGCAATGTCGCGCGTAATACTTTTCATAATTTTAGAGTTTGTTGCTACTAAGTCATCACGGCTCATACCAGGCTTACGTGCAATACCTGCTGTAATAACGACAACGTCAGAATCAGCAGTATCTGCGTAATCAGATGTTCCAATAATGTTAGCATCAAAACCTTGTACTGGGCTCGCTTCTAACATATCTAACGCTTTCCCTTTTGTTGGATTTTCCAGTTGTGGAATGTCCACTAATACAACATCTGCAAGTTCTTTTTGTGCTAATAAGAATGCCGTTGTTGCCCCTGTAAACCCTGCACCGATGACTGAAACCTTCTTGCGTTTGATTGTCATAATTTACCCCCCGCTTTAATTATGCGTTTTTGATTATCGCTACATCCATGTTTTTAATAAGTTCATTAGCGAACTCAGAACATTTCACTTCTGTTGCACCTTCCATTAAGCGTGCGAAATCATAAGTTACTACTTTTGAAGCAATTGTTTTCTCAACAGAAGCAGTTACTAATTTCGCAGCTTCGTTCCATCCTAAGTGTTCTAATAATAATACACCTGAAAGAAGAACAGAAGATGGGTTTACTTTATCTAAACCTGCATATTTTGGAGCTGTACCGTGTGTAGCTTCAAAGATAGCATGTCCAGTCACATAGTTAATGTTTGCACCAGGTGCAATACCAATTCCACCTACTTGTGCAGCAAGTGCATCAGAGATATAGTCACCATTTAAGTTCATTGTTGCAACAACATCGAACTCACGTGGACGAGTTAAAATTTGTTGTAAGAAGATGTCTGCAATAGAATCTTTTACGATGATTTTTCCAGCCACTTCAGCGTCTGCCATCGCTTTATTCGCTGCATCTTTACCATCTTTTTCAACGATACGATCGTATTCAGCCCAAGTAAATACTTTGTCGCCGAATTCTTGTTCCGCTACTTCGTAACCCCAGTTTTTGAAAGCACCTTCTGTAAATTTCATAATGTTTCCTTTATGAACTAATGTAACAGAAGAGCGTTTTTCGTTAATTGCATATTGAATTGCAGCACGAACAAGACGCTTTGTCCCTTCTTCTGAAATTGGCTTAATACCAATACCAGATGTTTCTGGGAAGCGGATTTTATTAACACCCATTGCTTCTTTTAAGAAAGCAAGAACTTTTTCTGCTTCTGGAGATCCTTGCGCATATTCAATTCCAGCATAAATGTCTTCTGTATTTTCACGGAAAATAACCATATCAGTATCTTCCGGACGTTTTACAGGTGAAGGAACACCTTCAAAATAACGAACTGGACGTAGACATACATATAAATCTAATTCTTGACGAAGTGCTACGTTTAGAGAACGAATACCACCGCCAACTGGAGTTGTAAGTGGACCTTTAATCGCGATTAAATATTCACGAATTAAGTTTAAAGTTTCTTCTGGTAACCACTCGCCTGTTTGGTTGAATGCTTTTTCCCCTGCAAGCACTTCTTTCCAAACGATTTTCTTCTCACCATCATAAGCTTTTTCAACTGCTGCTTCTAGTACGCGAGATGCAGCTGCCCAAATATCAGGACCAATTCCATCTCCCTCGATAAATGGAATAATCGGATTGTTTGGTACATTCATAACACCATTAGTTACAGTAATTTTTTCACCTGTCGTCAATGTGATAACCCCCATGTTTGAAATTTCATATGTATGAAACTGAGGGAATAACCCCTCAGTTCAAACCGTTAGTCAAATTAAAATATTCTAATCATTACATCTTTCCGAAAAAATCAGACTTTTGAAAGCGTATTTTCACTATCAAAATAGTGTTATTCGCTTATCGTTGTGCAATTGGAACATACACTTGATGCGTTGGTCCATTATAATCAGCACGCGGACGAATTAAACGGTTGTTTTCATATTGTTCTAGAATATGAGCTAACCAGCCTGACATACGGCTAATTGCAAAAATAGGTGTAAATAAGTCATGGTCAATTCCTAAACAATGGTATACAGAAGCTGAATAGAAATCAACATTTGGTGGAAGACCTTTTTCTTTTGTTACAATGTCTTCAATTTTGATAGACATATTATACCATTTCTCTTCTCCTAAAAGCACGCATAATCTCTTAGACATTTCACGTAAGTGTTTTGCACGTGGATCACCCTGCTCATACACACGGTGGCCAAAGCCCATGATTTTCACTTTATTTTGAAGAGCATTATGAATATATGACTCCACATTTTCTTCTTCACCAATCTCAGTTAACATCTTCATTACATTCTCATTTGCCCCACCGTGAAGAGGACCTTTTAATGCACCGATTGCTGCTGTAATACCAGAATATACATCTGAAAGTGTAGCTACGCAAACACGTGCAGTAAATGTAGAAGCGTTTAACTCATGATCTGCATGAAGTACAAGCGCCTTATCAAAAGCTTCAATTTCAACTTCATTTGGCTCGCGATCATTTAACATGTACAAGAAGTTTGCAGCTAATGATAAATCCTTTCTTGGCTCAACAATATCTAAACCTTTACGGATTCTCGCGTAAGCAGCAACTAAAGTTCCCACTTGCGCCTGTAATTTAACCGCTTTCAAATAATTGGACTTTTCGTCCATAATTTCAGCGCTCTCATCGTATAATGATAGCATGGAAATTGCAGTTCGTAAAACAGACATCGGATGTGCAATTTTTAAATCTACTTGTTTCAAATATGTTAAAATCTCACCTGGAACTTTATAGTATTCTGATACAATTTCATTAAATTCCGCTAGTTCTTTTTCATTAGGAAGCTTGCGGTGCCATAATAAGTACACTACTTCTTCAAACGTAGCATTCTCAGCTAAATCATCAATATTATACCCAACATAAGTTAATGTATCATCAATAATAGAGCTCACAGATGATGTTGTTGCTACTACCCCTTCTAAACCTCGAATAACAGTCATGACATTCTCTCCTTTTCCTGAAAATTCTCCCAACCTTGCTCCTTATATCTATTTGCTCCCCTTATGAATTATGAACGCCCGTTCACTCTTTAGGCAAGCAAAATGCACGATCATGCAAATTTGTTGCGATGTTCCCCTCTTATTGTCCATTGTTTACATGGAAAGCATGAGCGTGAATGTCTCCCCGAATCCTCACGCTCAAAACAACAAGTTAGTGAGGAAAATACATTCCGAAGAGTTTTATGATAAAAACAACATAAAACAATATCATTATAAAATTGTTTTATGTTGTTTTTATTTTATCTGGTGTAAAGTCTCTGCTGTTATGTAACTTTTCAAAGTTTCTAATCCTATTATAAACAATTATCTGACTTTTGTGAACAGAAAGAATTCAAAAATTTTATATTACTATAAAATTCCTTATTTAAACATTTGTATAATACTCATAACCGCATAGGCAATTCCAGCCCCAATTAACGGACCAACAGCAACCCCATTAAATAGCGCAACCGCTATAATTGTCCCAAAAACAAGCGCAGTTGTAATGTGAGGATCCGTTGTCAACAATTGTACGCCGCCTTTCGCTAACAAAGCGACCGCTACACCTGAAGCTAAAGCAATCCACGCATAATAAGATTTTGCCGCTTCTCCAAGTTGTTTAAAACCTATTTCCCCCGTCGCAATCGGTACGAGCACCGCTATTGTAATGACCGTTACACCTAGGTTAATTCCTTTCGTTTGTAAATAAGGAAAGACCTTATCTCCTAAAAACGTAAACTTCAATAAAAATAACACACCAATAGCCACAGTAAGCGATTGGTTTTTCGCAATAAGTCCTATAATAAGTAGTATGAATAAAAATAACGTTGACTGACTAATCATGTTTGCACTTCCTTTCTGAAAATAATGAACTCATTTCCAAACAAAAATACCTTTAAACCTATCGTTATACATGATATATCGATGCCTATTCAACATGAATCACTTCATTTTTTATGTATTTTAAAATGATAAATTGAGACTTTCACCATAAAAATTTAAGCGTGTATACATTTTAAAAAACAGGCGTCTCTTCTTTCTTTTCTAATTAGAAACAGGTAAAATAAAAAGAAGAGAAAATGAATTTTTTACCATATAGTAGAAGCATCAACACCAAGCTTTCACAGTCACTCACATACTGAAAAAGCAGGAAAAATCCATCATTCCACTATAACATAAAGTGAAACTTTAATCAGTGGGGCACACTCGTTATAAGTTGAACGAATTAGGATAATCCAAATTGGAATGGGAGGTATACATCTTTGAACCGAAACTTACTATATATGATATTGCGACTCATATTTGTCATTGTAGCAACGGTAGCTGGGTTCTATGTATTACTATACATGTCAGGGCTTATCTATCCTTTTATTATCGCTTTTGCATTTGCTTATTTGATTAATCCTGTCGTCAATTTCCTTAATCAAAAACTACAATTTCCTCGCGCACTAGCAGTACTCGTTAGCTTAATTCTCGTATTTGGAGCTATCGTTGGACTTGTTACATATCTTGTGACTGAAGCAATATCTGCCACAACATACTTACTACAACTTGTTACAGTAAAGTTTCCAGATATCGTTACATTCGCTCAGCAATTTGCACTTAATCATATTATGCCTCTCTACGATGATTTAATCTCTAAATTTAATCATCTTGGAGAACCACAGCGCTATACAATTACACAAAACATTCAAAACTTAGGAACAGAAGCGACAACACAAATGAAAGAACTTTTAACCGCCATTATAAGCGGGTTAACGAATTTCATTAGTGCACTGCCAACAACTTTAACTGTCCTTGTATTCATTTTATTAGCCACTTTCTTCATTAGTTACGATTGGCACCGTCTTGCTCAGAAAGCAAGAAAATTGCTACCGAATCGTGTACATGGCTATGGAAAAACTATTTTTGTCGACTTAAGAAAAGCTTTGTTTGGTTTTGTGAAAGCACAACTTACACTCGTATCTATGACAACTGTCATTGTACTAATCGGGCTTTTAATATTACGCGTACCATACGCCATTACTATCGCGATTATTACAGGGGTTGTAGATTTACTACCATATTTAGGAACAGGCGCAGTCTTTGTTCCATGGGTTATATACGTATTTTTCACTGGCGATACCGCATTCGCCATTGGTCTTCTCATTTTATACATCGTCGTGATTGTCCAAAGACAAATTATGGAGCCGAAAGTACTTTCATCTAACATCGGTCTCGATCCATTAGCAACACTCGTCGCTCTATTTGTCGGCTTTAAACTTTTTGGCTTTTTAGGATTAATCATCGGCCCAGTCACCTTAGTACTACTTAATACATTACACAAAGCTAATGTCTTCCATGACTTGTGGAAATATATTAAAGGTTCACCTTCAAAATAATAGTTTCTAATTCATACACAACAAAAAACTTACATGTAATCAGTGGGAAATTCCCACTGATTATTCCTTGTACTTATTTTTCATACTTATTACATAAAACAAGAGAATTGCACTCAAAAAAGATAATTCTCTTGTTTTTTTGCATGAAAAACGCATATTCCGTGGTGTTTTTACATATTTATTCTATTTATTTTATAATTATCATTTACATTTATTACTTTTTATGTAAATGAATAAATATACAAAATAGCATAAAATAAGACTTCAACTAACAATCTCCGCCTTTTATATGAATTTTTTACACCAATCGTTCCTCTATATAAGAAAGCAAAACTTTAATTTAGCAGTGTTTCCCTCCATCTTATTCATCTAAATTAATAGCACTAAAAAATCACAAGTTTAATCGAAGTACACACAAGAGTTCAAACGAAAATTATATAGCAAATATAATAAGCGAACGTTTTGTTCATCCCCACTCATCATTCGCCCCACATCAGACACTTACGAGCAGCCCAGCTTTGAGATAGAAATTCCACCCCACAAATAGCGCGGTAAAACAAAGCTTCAATCAGCAAGTTCCTCTCCTTTTACAAGACAAAAAAATAGCACTTAGATTTCTACAATCTAAGTGCTATTTCTGAATAATAATAGTAGAATTCTTTCTAAATTTCCATTCCATCCACTTCATAACAAGCGGCTTCAATAAAGCTCTCGTAATAGGGATCACGCAGATAAACCCTAGCATATCTGTCACATACCCAGGAAGCACTAAGAGAATACCTCCTACAAATACAAAAATACCATCTAGTACCGCCTCACCTGGCATTTCCCCTCTATTCAACTTAGATTGAATCTCTCCAAGCACTTTAAACCCTTGTCTTTTGGCCAAATACACACCTACAACACCTGTAAATACAATCATAGCGAACGTAGACCATAAACCTATTACATGACTTGATCCAATTAAGACCGTAATCTCAATCGCCGGTATTAAAATAAACAAGAATAGTAACCACTTCATAGTTCTACACCTCTCTCACATCTCACTTTTAACGCCCTCACAATGCCTATATACATCACATGAAATATAGATACCCTTTCATATTAAAACCCATAACAAACAGCTTTTAAAAGCAATTCTAGGCGCTTTAAGCTAATTTTATCTCGTTTTTGTGTAAAAAAAAAGAGAAGGACTCCGATCCTTCTCTCCGTATTACTTATAGCACTTCCGCATGTCCATTATAAACAATTCCGCGTGCTGCATCAACTGTTACTTCTTGGCCATTTTTTAAAGTTGCTGTTACGCCGTTTACACCAACGATAACAGGAATACCGATTGATACACCTACAACAGCTGCATGGCTTGTTAAGCCACCTTCTTCTACAACTAAAGCTGCAGCTTTTTCGATTGCAGGAATCATATCTTTATCAGTGCTTGTTGTAACAAGGATATCACCTTCGTTTACGTTCGCTACAGCTTCAGCAGCTGTTTTCGCTACAACTACTTTACCTTTTGCAGCTTTACGACCGATTCCTTGTCCTTTAGCAATTTCTTCACCAACAACGTGGATTTTCATTAAGTTTGTTGTACCAGTTTCAGCAACTGGTACACCAGCAGTAATCACTACAGTATCTCCAAGTCCGATTAGACCTGCATCCATACCTGTTTGAATTGCTGTATCTAACATTTCGTCAGTTGAAGCTGCGCGCTTCTCAGCCATAAATGCTTGTACACCCCAAACAAGTGCAAGACGACGTCCTACTTGCTCGTCAGATGTTACAGCTACGATTGGAGATTTTGGACGGTATTTAGAGATCATTTTCGCAGTATATCCACTTTCTGTTGGAGCTACGATTGCAGCTACATCAAGAGCAAGTGCTGTATGTGCAACAGATTGGCTAATTGCATCTGTAATTGTTGGAGTGAACTCTTTAATACGTTTTTTGAACATATCTTCATATTGTAATGATTTTTCAACACGTACCGCAATGTTAGCCATCATTGTTACTGCTTCTACTGGGTATTGTCCAGCAGCTGTTTCACCTGAAAGCATGATTGCATCTGTACCATCGAAGATTGCATTAGCTACGTCACTTGCTTCCGCACGAGTTGGACGTGGGTTACGTTGCATAGAATCTAACATTTGTGTTGCAGTAATAACTGGTTTACCTAACACGTTACATTTTTTAATTAGACGTTTTTGTACTAACGGTACTTCTTCTGGTGGAATTTCCACACCCATATCACCACGAGCTACCATTAAACCGTCAGAAACTTCTAAGATTGAATCGATGTTGTCGATACCTTCTTGGTTTTCGATTTTTGGTACGATTTGGATGTATTGAGCGTTATGTTCTTCTAATAATTCACGGATTTCTAATACGTCAGACGCTTTACGTACGAATGAAGCTGCAATGAAATCAACTTTTTGCTCGATACCGAAGATGATATCTTTTACGTCTTTTTCAGTGATACCAGGAAGCTTAATGCTTACGTTTGGTACGTTAACACCTTTTTTATTTTTTACAGTTCCGCTGTTAAGAACTTTTGTACGGATGTTTCCATCAGCTTTTTCGATTACTTCTAGTTCGATAAGACCGTCATCGATTAGAATACGAGAACCTGGGTCTACATCATCATAAAGACCAGCATAAGATACAGAGAACTTCTCTGCAGTACCTAATACTTGCTCAGTAGAAAGAACTACTTCTGCACCTGTTACAAGCTCAGCTTGTCCGTCTACGAAGTCGTGAGTACGGATTTCTGGACCTTTTGTATCAAGTAAGATACCAACTGTTTTACCAGTTTTCTTTGAAGCTTCACGAATGTTTTTAATACGAGCTCCGTGCTCTTCATGGCTACCATGAGAGAAGTTTAAACGAGCAACGTTCATACCTGCTTCGATTAATTGCTCTAATTTTTCAATACTTTCACTAGCAGGACCTATAGTACATACAATTTTAGTTTTACGCATATTGCACCTCCGAAAATTATGAAACCGTTCCCAAATATCTGACATTACGCCGATTAGATGGATAATTCTTTAGATAATTGATACATATCTTTATCGATTGTATGCTTTTGAGCTAACGCTTCGATAATGTCATGATCAACAAGTTTGTTATCTTGAATACCTACACAACGTCCGCCTTTACCAGCAATTAACAATTCAACTGCTCTTGCGCCAAGACGACTTGCTAATACACGGTCTTGTGCACTCGGTGATCCACCACGTTGTACGTGACCTAATACAGTTACACGAGTATCAAAGTTTGTTGCTTCTTCAATGTGCTTACCGATGTCAATTGCACTTCCAACACCTTCAGCTACAACGATAATACTGTGTTTTTTACCACGTTCACTACCACGCTTCAGACGAGCGATAACATCATCCATGTCATACTCTTCTTCTGGAATTAAGATTGTTTCCGCACCATCAGCTAAACCAGCCCATAATGCGATATCACCAGCGTGACGTCCCATTACTTCGATAACATATGTACGTTCATGAGATGTAGCTGTGTCACGAATTTTATCAATTGCATCAATAACAGTGTTTAAAGCTGTATCGAAACCAATTGTGAAGTCTGTTCCAGGGATATCATTGTCGATTGTACCTGGTACACCAACACATGGGAATCCTTGTTCAGTTAATTTTTTAGCGCCTTGGTAAGAACCATCTCCACCAATAACAACAAGTCCTTCGATACCGTGTTTCTTTAATTGCTCGATACCTTTTAGTCGTACTTCTGGATCTTTAAACTCAGGACATCTTGCTGTATATAATTTTGTACCACCGCGGTGGATAATATCGCCAACAGAACCAAGTTCTAATTTTTCAATGTGACCAGAAATTAATCCAGCGTATCCATGGTAAATACCATATACTTCAATATCATGGAAAATCGCTTTACGAACAACTGCACGAATGGCAGCATTCATACCAGGTGAATCTCCACCACTTGTTAATACACCAATACGTTTCATTTGTACTCACCTCATAAAGATTATTTGCCTTATAATAAAATAACACGAAAAAATATAAAAATACAATGGAGAAGATGTGTCTTTTCATAATAAAAACGTGCATTCGCGAAGTGGAACGCACGCTTTTCTTATTTTATCCAAATGGAAGCGTTTGAAAACGAAACTTGCCCAATTTTCATATATTTTTCATAACGTTTTTCGATTAATTCATCTTTCGAAATTCCGTTTAATTGTTCAAAAGTTTTTCGAATCATTAAGTCTATATTTTCTGACTGTTTCAAAATATTACGGTGAGCTCCGCCTCTTGCTTCTGGAATAATTTCGTCAATTACACCTAATTCTTTCAAATCTGCTGCTGTAATTTTCATTGCCTCTGCAGCTTCCTTTGCTTTTCCTGCATCTTTCCAAAGAATTGCCGCTGCACCCTCTGGTGTAATAACAGAATAAGTGGAATTTTCTAGCATATGAATGTAATCTCCAACTCCAAGGCCTAGCGCACCACCACTACCACCTTCGCCGATAACGATACAAATAACAGGTACCGTTAAACCTGCCATTTCAAATAAATTGCGGGCGATAGCTTCACTTTGACCACGTTCTTCAGCAGCTTTACCAGGATAAGCTCCTTTCGTATCAATAAAACAAATAATAGGACGATTGAACTTTTCCGCCTGCTTCATTAAACGTAATGCTTTTCGATATCCTTCTGGATGAGGCATTCCAAAGTTACGGCGAATATTTTCTTTCGTATCTTTTCCGCGCTGATGCCCAATTACAGTTACAGGCATCCCTTTATATTTCGCAATGCCGCCGACAATCGCTGCATCATCGCCAAATAGACGATCTCCATGACATTCGAAAAAATCAGTAAATAAGTGCTCAATATAATCGAGCGTTGTCGGTCGTTCAGCATGACGAGCAATTTGAACACGGTCCCATACTTTCAGATTGCCGTATATATCTTCCTCTAAATTTTCTAGCTTTTCTTCCAAAATACGAATCTCCTCACTGAAGTCCATCTGGCTGTTTTTCGTATAGTCTTTCAGTTCACGAATCTTATTTCTTAGCTCAACAACTGGTTTTTCAAATTCTAGCTCTGCCATACAGCCATTTCCCCTCCTTGATGAACTTCTAAAATCTTGCGAAGTGATTCTCTCATATCATCACGATGCACCACCGCATCTAATTGACCATGATCTAGTAAGAATTCTGCCGTTTGGAAATCTTCTGGTAGTTTCTCACGCACCGTTTGTTCAATTACACGTCTACCAGCAAATCCGATAAGTGCACCTGGTTCTGCAAGATTATAATCACCAAGTGAAGCGAAACTCGCTGAAACCCCGCCCGTCGTTGGGTGAGTCATAACAGAAATAAATAATCCTCCTGCATTACTATGCTTTTTCAAAGCTACGCTTGTTTTTGCCATTTGCATTAAACTTAATATACCTTCTTGCATACGGGCACCACCCGAAGCAGTAAAGATAATAAATGGAACTTGTAAGTCGTACGCCTTTTCAACCGCACGGGCGATTTTTTCTCCTACTACAGAGCCCATGCTCCCCATTCGAAAACGAGAATCCATTACTGCAACAACAACAAGCATGTCATCAATTGTTCCTTCACCAGTTACAACCGCTTCGTTCAATTCAGTCTTCTTACGATCGCTCTCTAGTTTCTCTTCATAACCTGGAAACTCGAGTGGATTTAATGAAACCATTTCTTTGTCATACTCACGGAATGACCCTTCGTCCAATATACTATCAAGACGTTCCCATGCATTCATAGGATGATGATATCCACAATTCACACATACTTTTAAATTTTTTAGAAGTTCTTTCGTATACATGATTTTTTTACATTCCGGACATTTTGTCATAACGCCATCTGGTACATCTTTTCGTACTTGTTCTGAAGGTATTGCAGCGTACTTTTTCTTTTTCACGAATAAATCTCTTAGCACAATTTGACCCCCTTCGTTGAGAGCTAAGGTTAGCGTAAGAAGAAAATGGGGCTAACACCAAAGTTTGATGTTAGCCTTATCTTCTCAATCTGTCTAATAACCTCACTCTTTACGTTTAACTTTAACCGCTACGCGGTAGAATGTTTGTCATAACGTGTCATGGTCATTTCGACAAATTTTATACATTACGAGTGAAACTGTATATTCTCTACTAATTCATCGTAAATTTTTAGTGCATCATTTTCTTGTTTTTCTTCCAAAGTAGCATAAAGCTTTCTATACATATCGATAGAATCTCTTGAAACTTTACAAGAAAGAGTTGCTACGTAATCATTTACGATCATCCAAATGCGATATAGTAAATAATTATCGACTTGTTCAATAAGTGTTTTAAAGAACGTTTGATGAAGCGTTGGGACTGAGCTTTCATTTCCTTCAAGTACTTGGTGTAATCTACTTAGTACTTTAGAAAACGTTTCTTTCGGTAAATTACATACAATTCGAATCATATCTTTCTCAAGTAATCGTTTCGTTTGTAATAAATCACGAATTGTTTTCTCATCTTGCAATAAGAACGGAGCAATTAATTGTACAAGACCGTTATCATAAAAGTTTCGAATAAACGTCCCTTCACCACGTCTCGTTTCAATCAATCCTACCAGTTCTAAAGCACGCAATGCTTCTCTTACAGAGGAACGTCCTACGTTTAAGCGTGAACTTAACTCACGCTCAGACGGCAAACGATCCCCCGCCACCAAACCATCCTCTTCCATAATGGAACGGATTTTTTTTACAATTTCGAGATATACTTTTGTATTTGATGATGTCAATGGAAATTCCTCGCTTATTCTTTACCAATCAGCGCTAATTGTTTTGTTTTTTCAGCGATCTCATTTGGATCTACTTGACGGCGAGCTACTCCTGTCTCCATTGCTGCTTTTGCAACGTAAGCCGCTACTTGAGGCGCTACACGCGCGTCAAATGGTGCCGGAATGATATAGTCTGCATTTAACTCATCTTCTGCTACAAGCTCAGCAATAGCCTGTACAGCTGCCATCTTCATTTCTTCGTTAATTTGTGTCGCATGTACGTCAAGTGCACCGCGGAAAATACCAGGGAACGCCAGTACATTATTTACTTGGTTCGGGAAGTCAGAACGACCTGTTCCAACAACAGCTGCGCCCGCTGCTTTTGCCAATTCTGGCATAATTTCTGGAACTGGATTCGCCATTGCAAAAATAATCGCATCGTCATTCATTGTACGAACCATCTCTTCTGTTAATGCACCTTCTGCAGATACACCAATGAATACGTCCGCACCTTGTACAACATCAGCTAAAGAACCTTCTATACGATTCTTATTTGTATATTTTGCAACTTCATCCTTCACCGGATTCATACCTGTAGGACGACCATCATAGATTGCGCCTTTACGGTCACACATAATAATGTCGCGTACACCATAGCGATATAAAAGTTTAATAATTGCAATACCTGCTGCACCTGCGCCATTTGCGACAACTTTAATGTCAGACATTTTCTTTCCAACTAATTTCAGTGCATTTACAAGACCTGCTACTGTTACAATAGCTGTTCCGTGTTGATCATCATGGAAGATAGGAATATTTGTTTCTTTTTTCAAACGCTCTTCAATAATGAAGCAGTTTGGTGCTGCGATATCTTCTAAGTTAACGCCGCCAAAAGTTGGCTCCATTAATTTTACAGTTTCAACAATTTTATCTACATCGTTTGTATTTAAGGCAATTGGGAATGCATCTACACCAGCAAAGCTCTTGAATAATACAGCTTTACCTTCCATTACTGGAAGAGATGCTTCAGGTCCAATGTTACCAAGACCAAGTACAGCTGTTCCATCTGTCACAACTGCTACCATATTTCCCTTCATCGTATATTCATATACCTTACTTTTATCGTCATAAATTTCTTTACAAGGTTCTGCAACCCCTGGAGAATATGCAAGACTTAAATCTTTTGCATTTTCTACTTTTACTTTTGATACAGTTTCTAATTTTCCTTGATGCACTTTATGCATGTGAAGTGCTTCTTCACGAAGTGTTGACAAACTATCCACTCTCCTCAAATTATTCTTGCTGATATCAATTTCTCCAAGTGGTCTGACCACGAACACTACTACTATAATAATCGAAGTGTAGGGAAATTGTCCATTATATTTTCACAACTACATTTTCTTCCCCGACAATTTCACGAAGTGCTCCTAAACATTCTTCACTTGGATGAATCGATAAACTCCGAGATAATTGTACCATTTTATGTTCCTTTTCATAATAAATTAGTACTTTCGCAAAACCTGAATAGTCGAACAATATTTTCGTAACCTGATTTAAAAGCTTTTTCTCATACTGAGACGGCAATTTCACGTAAACAGATGCGTCTTTCTTTTCTTCATAAACATCCATTTCCTCTAGCGGATATAGTCCATTTACAATCCATTGCAGCTTATGATTTCTTAGCTCAATCGTACCGTCAACTAAAACAATTGCTCCTTCTTGCAACTTATGCGAGAAATGTATATACGTTTCCGGGAAGAGGACCGCTTCCATTTCATCATTTTGATCACAGAATGTAATAAATGCCATCTTTTGAAACTTTTTCGTACGAATCACTCTCACACTTGTTATATACACAATAGCTCTTTGTACTTTTTTCTTGTGTCGCATCGCCTGAGCGAGAGATGGAATTTCTAATTCTTTTGCTAACTTCACATATTGCGCTGTCGGATAACTTGATAAATAAAAGCCAAGTGCTTCCTTCTCTTTATTTAGTTGTTCAATAAAAGATAACTCTTCTCCTTGTACATATTTTGATTTTGGAACAGCATCTCCTAAATCACGTGCGAGATTCGCGTACTCTAACGCCCCTTTAATACTTTTCCATAAATTCGTTCTCGAAACACCAAAATCGTCAAAACATCCCGACCAGACGAAAGCTTCTAAATTACGCTCCGTTACGAACTTTGACGGCATACGAAGACAAAATTCAAATAAATCTTCGAACATTTTTTTCTCTCGTTCTTCTAATAATGCCGTCACTGTAGCCATTCCAATATTTCGGATCGAAAGTAAACTGTAACGTATCGCATTCCCTTCTATTTGGAAGTTGTAGCCACTCCTCTGAAGAGACGGTGGCAAAACGTGAAAACCTTTCCGCTTCGTTTCTCGTATATACTGTACAATCTTATCTTCATTTCCAATTGCGCTTGATAATAATGCCGTCATAAATTCCAGCGTATAATTCGCTTTCAAATAGGCAAGCTGATATCCGATCATACTGTAAGCTACAGCGTGACTTCGGTTAAAACCGTAATTCGCAAATCTTACAATTAAATCATAAATTTTCTCTGCGGATGTCTCATCATAACCATTTCGCAAACATCCTTGGACGAAATGCTTACGTTCCTGATCTAAAATATCACGATTTTTTTTACTCACCGCACGGCGCAGTAAATCTGCTTCTCCGAGCGAAAAACCAGCTAACTTCGATGCAATTTGCATAATTTGTTCTTGGTATACAATGACGCCGTATGTTCTTTCTAAAATTGGCTTTAAATCCGGATGTAAATATTCAATTTTTCTTTTTCCATGTTTCGATTCAATAAAAGTCGGTATCTGTTCCATCGGTCCTGGTCTGTATAACGAGTTAACAGCTACGATATCTTCAAACTCATTCGGTTTTAACCCGCGAAGTACATTTCGCATACCACCCGACTCAAGTTGGAATACACCCGTTGTATCCCCTCTCCCTAATAATTGGAACGTCTTTTCATCTTGAAGAGGTAAGTTTCTTATATCGATTTCTTTCCCTGTTTTGTTCGCGATAAATTTTATAATATTTTCAAGTAACGTTAAATTACGTAATCCTAAAAAGTCCATCTTAAGCAACCCAAGTTCTTCTAGCGCATCGGCTGGATATTGCGTAACATAAACATCGTTATGTCCTTCTTGAATTGCTACACTTCCTGTTAGCGGTTCTTGACTCATAATAACACCAGCCGCATGAATAGACGTATGACGTGGTAAACCTTCTACACGTTTTGCGATTTCAAATACACGCTCATGCAGAAGATTCCCTTGTATAAACTCACGAAGTGATTGTGATTCTTCATATGCATCTTTTAACGTTATACCAAGCTTTGATGGGATAAGTTTTGAAAATATATCAATATCTCGCGGCGGAAGCCCCATTACGCGGGCAATGTCTCTAATTGCCGCTTTTGCTGCAAGCGTACCAAACGTTACAATTTGCGCAACACGGAGCTGACCGTATTTATCTTTCACATAGCGAATCATCTCATCACGTCTTACGTCTGGAAAATCAATATCAATATCGGGAAGCGTCACACGTTCAGGATTTAAAAACCTTTCAAATAATAGATCGTATTCAATTGGATCAATATCTGTAATTTCTAATACGTATGAAACGAGTGAACCAGCTGCCGATCCACGACCTGGTCCTGTTAGAATATGATTTTCATGTGCATACTTCATAAAATCCCATACGATGAGGAAATAATCACTAAATCCCATACGAGAAATAACATTTAATTCATGATCCAAACGCTTTATATGCACTTCTTTCGGTTCACCATATCGTTTCCGCAAACCTTCTTCACAAACACGACGCAAGTATATATCACTCGTTTCATTAGACGGAACAGGAAACTTCGGAAGTTGATTTACATGGAACGGTATTTCTACTTGGCAACGCTCTGCAATTTTTATTGTATTTTGGATTGCTTCCGGCGCATGGGAAAATAGTGCTTCCATTTCATCCGATGACTTTAAATAATACTGATCTGTTTTCAGCCTCGGCCTATCTGGATCAGTCATTTTCGTTCCACTTTCAACAGATAGTAAACATTCGTGAACAAGCGCGTCACTTTGATTGATATAGCGCACATCGTTTGTTGCAACGACTGGAATATTAACCCTACTAATAAATTCAGGTAGTTTCTCTTGTAAAAGCAACTCATCTTGAATCGCATGATGCTGCAAACTCATATAAAAATGGCCAAACATATTTTGATATGTGCGAGCTACTTCTTCAGCCTGACTCTCATTGTCTTCTAGTAATAATTGCTCAATTTCGCCATCTTTACCTGGTGAAATTGCAATTAATCCTTTCGCATAATGCGCAAGCCACTTCTTAGGAATACCTTCTTTGGACTTTGTCATAATACTGCTAGAAATCTTTAATAAATTTTGGTAGCCTATTTCATTCTCAGCAAGTAATACAAGCGGATAAGACCTTTCTTCTTCTTCACTAAAAATAGAAGCGGTTAATCCAATAACAGGCTGTATACCATGTTTCTTACATGCTTTATAAAACGGAATAACGCCATACATAACATTTTCATCCGTAATAGCCAGCGATGAAAAACCGAGTTCTTTCGCCCTGACTACAAGCTCATCAATTTTACAAGCACTTTTTAATAAACTAAAAACGGTTTGACATTGTAAATGCACAAACTTCACTGTTGTACCCTCTCTTTACCTATTTGACTACTTTTATTATAGGTGATGAGGAAAGCGGAAATCAAAACATACTTCTTATACTTTGTCCATATATATGAAGAAGAAAGGGGAATGACGATGGATGTAAGAGAACATACTTTTTTCTCTCTGCTTATTATTAGTTATTTTATTGCCTTTGGGGTTATACTTGGCGGTTCATTAATTGGTGGATTTGGTGCGTTTCTTATCGGAAAACCAGCTCTAACTTACATTAATCAATTCGCCCAAAATTTAAGAATTTGGGCACTCGTTGCAGCAATCGGCGGAACATTCGATACCTTTTATAGCTTTGAAAGAAGTTTCTTTGGCGGAGATATGAAAGATATCGTAAAGCAAATTCTCCTTATTTTTTTCGCAACTGGTGGTATGCAAACAGGTCTCATTATTATTAAATGGCTAACTCAGGAACATGTATGAGAGTACCAAGTGCCAATACAGCAAAAAGATGGTACTTAGTATTAGCTGGGGCTGCTGTTGGAGGCGTGTTGAGCTGGTTTATTTTTTTGTACATATACGGTGTTTTTCAAGAAGAACAAGCTAGTAAAATAGCAGAACAAAGAGAAATTATAGAAAAACAAGAAGCAAAGCTCCACGTCCTTCTCGAAGATCAAGAAAAATTGAACACTGAAAATAAACGGCTCTTAACCATTCAAGAGATTAAAATAAAACTTATCAATCGAGAAAAATACGATTTAGACAATCTCACACTCGAAAATATGACTACATCTATCCATAATGACCTCCAACATCTTTTAACGAAAAACATTCAAAGTATCGCAAAAAATAAAGACCTACTTAAAAAGGTAATCGAAAATAAAACGTACAAACATTACGATCGGCTATACCGTTTTAAAGTCGATACAATATCTTTTGATACAGTGCTTGAAATTAGCATTACTATAGAGAAAGAAAAATAAAGAAGGAGGGCTTTAGCGCCGCTCCTTCTTTTCGTTCTAACATATAGTCTCTTATTTACAAATCTCACGTAAATCAGCAAAAAGACGATCCGCTTCTTCCCAAGAAGATGCCTTCGCACCAGAAGCCATCGGATGCCCCCCGCCGTTATATTGCATTGCTAATTTGTTTATAACTGGTCCTTTTGAACGAAGACGAACACGAATTACGTCGTCTTCCTCTAAAAATAGAACCCACGCCTTTAATCCATCAATATTGCCAAGCGCTCCAACAACACCAGATGCTTCAGAAGGAAGTACATCAAACTCTTCTAATACTTCTTTCGTTAATTTAATGTAAGCTGCTCCTTCTTCTACCATCGTAAAGTTTTGTAAAATATAACCGTTTAAACGAGCAATTTTTTCTTTTGTCTTATACATCTCATTGTATAAATCTGTGAATTTCACACCCATGTCAACAAGCTCACTTACGTAACGAAGTGTTTTTGCTGTCGTATTCGGGAATAAGAAACGACCTGTATCTCCAACAATTCCTGCTAAAATAAGGCGGGCTGCTTCTTTTGTTATTTTTAATCCTTTATCTTTCCCATAGTTATAAAACTCATAAATCATTTCACTTGTAGAACTCGCTGTCGTATCTACCCACGTAATATCTCCATATGGATCTTCATTTGGATGATGATCAATTTTAATTAACATCTTCCCTTTTGTATAGCGTTGATCGTCAACACGTTCTTGATTCGCAGTATCACAAACAATAACAAGCGCATTTTCGTATACACTATCTTCAATATCATCCATTACTCGTAAGTATGCTAGTGACGGCTCATTGTACCCAACCGTATAAATATTTTTCTCTGGAAACGATTCTTGTAGAATTGTACCAAGACCACCCTGTGAACCTAACGCATCTGGATCCGGACGCACGTGGCGATGAATAATAATTGTATCAAACTCTTTAATTGCTCCTAAAATTTGCTCATGCATATGTATAATCTCCTTTTTAATCAACTTCTTCACTTTATCCTCCATTATAACGGAAAGTATTTCATACATGCGAACAATTGCTTTATAATAAAAGTTAGAAAGTTTAGATATTTCTTTTTCTTTTCTATTATTTTTCACAAAGCGATGGGAGTGTTCATTATGCCAGTATTAGTCTTCTGTATTATCGTCTCATTTATGTTGTACCTCTTTTACAAAACAAAATACTTTCGTACAAACCGCCCAATGGAGAAAGGTTGGCTCTCAGGAAAATCCGCAATGGCACTCGGTTCATTCGTTTTATTTTTCGGGATAAACCAATTCTTTTTAGAACTTTCAACCGCTCGTATTATCGTTGGTGTTTTATTCGTTCTATTTGGTAGTGCAAGTGTATTTAACGGGTTTCGCCAATACAAACATTTCTTGCCATTAGCAGTTAAAGAAGCTGAAGTCTATGAAGCAACGTAAAAAAGCATCAATATTGTGATGCTTTTTTACGTCCCTTAACTTTCAAAATCATATACGCAACAAACGCAGATGGTATATTAAATGGGTTCCCTTGTACGTGAAAATGTAATTGTTCTTCTCCAAAAGACATTTTTTCATATAGCTCTCGCTGAGATAATCCTGTCTTTTCCTTTTTTTCATGTAAACCTTGTAAATATAAATATTGAATCGGTATCATTACAAGAAAGTAAAATAGTGCGATACTACCAAAAAAGAGTACGGCTGACGACATAATGCATACCACCTCTCACGATTCCATTTTCTTACAATATAATCATAACACAATATACAACTAAATTGAATTATTATTCCGTCTTTTCTCACATTACTTTTCCACTCCATCCCATACATATTTCACTAAAACTCCCATCTAAAATCATGCCTTTCAAATTTAAAACAACAAAAAAAGATGGAACAAATCAAAACGATTTGTTCCATCTTTTTATTTATCGATTAACTGAACCATAAGTAATGCTTTTCCAACAACATTACCTTCATGATGCACCTCTACATCGACCTTACCAAATTTACGTCCAATTTCTAATACTTTCGGATGAACAGATACAACATTATCAATTTGAACCGGCTTTACGAAATAAATCGTTAAGTTTTCAACAATTAAATCACTCTTCTTTTGCGCACGAATGACGCGATTTGTCGCTTCTGTCACAATTGTTGCAAATACACCGTACGATAACGTCCCGATTGAGTTCGTCATTTGCGGCGTCACCGAAAATTGATATAGATGCTCATTCTTCGCTTCTTTTGGTGTCATAAATTGATTCGTTACAATATCATCAATGGTTTCTCCAACTTGTGGCTGACGTTGAATCATTTGCAGTGCCTGAAGTACATCTTGACGGCTAATAATACCTTGCAGTTTGTTTCCTTCCTCAACGACAGGAAGTAATTCAATTCCTTCCCACACCATCATACGTGCCGCAGCTGCGACAGACATTTTACCGTTCACTGTAATTGGGTGTTTTGTCATTACTTTATCAATTGGTGTTTCTTTCGCTACTCCGATCATATCTTTTGAAGTTACGATTCCTAGTACTTTGTTACTTTCATCGACAATTGGATATCTTCCGTGCATTGTCTCTTCGTTATATGCATGCCATTGCTGTACTGTATCACTCGGCTTTAAATATAACGTTTCTTCAATTGGCGTTAAAATATCTTCAACGAGTACAATTTCTTTCTTAATAAGTTGGTCATAAATTGCACGATTAATTAACGTTGCGACCGTAAATGTATCGTAGCTACTTGAAATGATCGGCAGCTTTAATTCGTCTGCTAATTTCTTCACATGATCTTCCGTATCAAATCCGCCCGTAATTAATACAGCGGCTCCAGTTTCTAGCGCTAATTCATGTGCATTGGTACGGTTACCAATAATGAGTAAATTCCCAGCTTCTGTATAGCGCATCATCGCTTCTAATTTCATAGCTCCGATTACGAATTTATTTAATGTTTTATGTAGTCCTTCTCTGCCCCCAAGTACTTGACCGTCGACAATGTTAACGACTTCTGCATATGTCAGTTTTTCGATATTCTCTTTCTTCTTTTGTTCAATTCGAATTGTTCCGACACGTTCAATTGTACTAACATATCCTTTATTTTCTGCATCTTTAATTGCACGGTAAGCGGTACCTTCACTTACACTCAAATCTTTCGCAATTTGTCTTACAGAAATTTTATGGCCTACTGGCAGGCTATTAATATGTTCTAAAATTTGGTTATGCTTGGTAGCCAAATGGTTTCACCATACTTTCTTTTCCCTAAATTCTTCATGTGTTGTACTTTCAGTATACTATATTTTCAAAACTGTTACACTCTCTCTTTGCATACCTGTACTATTTTTTTTATAACAAAATGACACTTACATTCCACCAGTCATTCTATTACAACAATGTAATGCTATTGTCATCTCATTCGATAGTTCGCCCACTTAATTGCCTATACAATTAAGACAAGAAATAAAACAGAGGAGCGAACACATGATGAAAAAACTTTTAGAGGTTGTAGGTGCTGTATTTTTAGCTTTCGTAGATGGGAAAAAAGTTGCAATGGAATTGAATGAAACACCTGAACAACCACGTACCAAAAGAGAAGAATCACCAAAACAAATACAAGCATTAAAAGCTGTCCTACACACGTAAAAAACCCTTCACTTTTCTTTTCAAATGAAGGGTTTCTTTTCTATAGTGTAATACTTTCTCCAGCTTCTAATACTTTCCCTGTACAATTTTGTAGCTTTTCTACAAATTGATATGGATCTTGTTCAATAACTGGGAACGTATTGTAATGCATCGGTACAACAGTTTTCGCATTAATCCATTTTGCCGCTAGTACAGCATCTTCTGGCCCCATTGTGAAATTATCACCAATTGGTAAAAATGCTAGATCAACTTTATTTAATTCCCCAATTAACTTCATATCAGAGAATAGTGCAGTATCTCCTGCGTGGTATACAGTTTTCTCTTCTGCTGTAAATAAAATACCTGCTGGCATACCTGTATATGTAATCGTCTTATTTGCTTCATCAATATAACTAGAACCGTGGAATGCTTGTGTAAACTTCACTTTTCCGAAGTCAAATTCATGTGAACCCCCAATATGCATCGGGTGTGTATTTACACCTTGCCAACTTAAAAATGTTGCTAGTTCAAATGGCGCTACAACAACTGCATTATTTTTCTTCGCAAGCTCTACTGTATCTCCAACATGATCACCGTGTCCATGCGATAAAAGAATTGCATCCACTTTTACATCTTCAGCTTTTAAATCTGTTTTCGGATTACCTGTTAAAAACGGGTCAATTAAAATAACTTTTTCATTCGCCTCAATTTTCACAACTGAATGTCCATGATAAGATACTTTCATTATTACATTCCTCCCCTATTCACATTCTCACTTTTTATTCTACATGATTTTTCAATTCCCTGTCTTTTCTAACATCTATTTACTTGTCATAACACTTTCTTCCGAGTTAAAGTTATATTTGTAATTAAATATCTCGGGGGTGCCAATCGATGAATGCTAGATTAGAAAATTTAATGCAATGGCTAAAAGAAAAAAACGTAGAAGCTGCGTTCTTAACTTCTACACCAAACGTCTTCTACATGACAAACTTCCACTGTGAACCACACGAAAGATTACTTGGTATGTTTGTATTCCAAGAAAAAGAACCTATTTTAATTTGCCCTAAAATGGAAGAAGGTCAAGCACGTAACGCTGGCTGGGCACATGAAATTATCGGATTTACTGATACTGACAGACCATGGGATATGATTGCAAAAGCAATTAAAGACCGCGGCATCAATGCAAATGCAGTTGCAATTGAAAAAGAACATTTAAACGTAGAGCGCTACGAAGAATTAACGAAATTATTCCCAAATGCAGCTTTCAAATCAGCTGAGGAGAAAGTTCGCGAACTTCGTTTAATTAAAGATGAAAAAGAACTTTCTATTTTACGCGAAGCAGCTAAAATGGCGGACTATGCTGTTGAAGTTGGTGTAAATGCAATTAAAGAAGATCGTAGTGAACTAGAAGTATTAGCAATTATTGAACACGAATTAAAAACAAAAGGCATACATAAAATGTCATTTGATACGATGGTATTAGCAGGTGCGAACTCAGCTCTTCCACACGGTATTCCTGGCGCAAACAAAATGAAACGCGGTGATTTCGTACTATTTGATTTAGGCGTAATCATTGACGGTTATTGCTCTGATATTACACGTACAGTGGCATTCGGCGAGATTTCTGAAGAACAAACTCGTATTTACAACACTGTACTTGCTGGACAACTACAAGCAGTTGAAGCATGTAAACCAGGTGTTACACTTGGCGCAATCGACAACGCTGCTCGTTCTGTTATCGCAGATGCAGGTTACGGAGACTTCTTCCCACACCGACTTGGTCACGGACTTGGAATTAGCGTACACGAATATCCAGATGTAAAAGCTGGTAACGAGTCTCCATTAAAAGAAGGTATGGTCTTCACAATCGAACCTGGTATTTACGTACCAAACGTAGGTGGCGTTCGTATTGAAGATGATATTTACATCACAAAAGACGGATCAGAAATTTTAACGAAATTCCCGAAAGAGTTACAATTTGTAAAATAATAGAAAAAGGCAGCGGGAGTGCTGCCTTTTTCTATTTCCCTACTATTTCAAATTTCTCTACAATCATTTTTGCTGGATAACTTTCAAGTATTTGAGAAAACCATACTTTTATTTTATCCCCTGTTTTTAACTGTTTATATGCGTCTTTGTCCTTAAAGCTCAAGACTATATGTGCTGGATGCTCTTTATTCATTTGTTGTTCTATATAATGTTGCAACTCTACTTTTGTTTCAACCGTTTTATCATCGGCAAAAAACATCGTGTCATTTCTTAATATGATATACCCTTCTTTAGGTACTTCTTTTACCGTTACTTGCTCTACTTGTTTTGTATCACACGCTGATAATACGACTAGAAATACACTTAAAAACATAACAATTTTCATATGCCTATTCATTTTTAACTCCTTACTCTAGGCTATTTCAAATTTAACACCATCTTCTCCTCATACTTATCATCCCATTTAATCACAACTTCTATAGGTTCATCTTTAGAGATAGGCGCGCAACTTACACAAGAAGACTTCATTTCAACCTTTGCTCCTCTATGAACTTCTGACGTTTGTGTCATTGTACTAAAGGCTCCATTAATAGCAATCTCTAAGTTTTTAAATTCTGTCTTTCCATCCCCGCCCTTATATTGAAACGTAAACATTCCATCTTCACTGTCATCCTTAATATGCCCTTTATATTGTCCAGTCCAACTTTTGCTCTCGCTAGAAAAAGTAAAATACCAAATCGAGCAGCTTCCTAAAAAGAAAATACTAATGAAAAAGAATAACGCTCTCTTCATCATGCCCCTCCATTCAAATGCACTTATTTATTGTCTATTTCTTCCTTCTATTATACTATTAAAATACAGAATTTTCTAAAATAGGGGGTTTATATGTCACAACAACAGTTAGAAGAAATTCGTAATAATAATTACATACTGGATAACACACTTAACATTGATTCTTTAAGTTCCAATATGCTTGAGCAAATTGGCGATACTGATAGCTATTTAAGGGACAAACTCATCTACTCTACTTTTTTTCATCTCATCAAGAAGGAATATCTTTCACACACACAATTACAGAAACTATTATTAGAAAGCATCGGTGAAAAATATTTATTGTATAAGATTCATTCAGATGATGAAGATGCGGTATTTACCCGAGCATTTACAACATTATTAATTGCCCTCCTTATTGATGCTGATACAAATCATAATTTCTTATCACAGACTGATATTTCAAATGTAAAAGATCAACTAATTCTATATATGAACAACGAACATGATTTCCGGGGATATGTGCAAAAACACGGCTGGGCACATAGTATCGCTCATGCTTCTGATACATTTGAGGCGCTTGTGAATAGTCCTAAACTGGAAACTTTATATTACCAAGAAATATTACAAACTTTATTAAACAAAGTTTGTGTTCATTCCATCTATTACAAATATGAAGAAGATGAACGTATCGTTTATCCGATTGTCGCAATGCTACAAAATGGCTTAAAGGAAGAAGCACTCATATTAGCCCTTCGTGATTTAGTAGCTCAATTACCCGTTCAAAAACAAACATTACATATTGAATCATACGAGTTTCTATACGGAAATATAAAATCTTTCTTACGCAGCTTATTTTTCAGACTGCGCAAGCTTTCTATATGTGAAGAAACAGAATGCGAAATTGAAAAATTGCTACAAGAACTTCCAAAATATTATTAAAAAAAGAAGGCCACTCAAAAAGTGCCTTCTTCTATTTCACTAATATTTAATTGAAATTTCACGATCCAAACTGAGAAAAGGTGGACAAGAAGCGCAAACGCCATACATGCTCCGCTTAAAAAAGTTAGTATAGGATGCGAATACACGTGCCCCAATCCATAGGATACCGCCACGAAAAACATTGTTATGTAAATATAAATTGCTCCATGTATTTGCCTCATATAAACCTCCTTTTCCCATATTATAACATAAATTTTCTGATTATTCACATTAATTGCTTGTAATCAATATTTCTCAACTGTTACACCTCTTACAGCAGCCTTAATATATGGTGCTCCTTGTAAACTTTGTAAATCCTCTGTTTTGCCTGTTACGACTACACCGTATATTGGTAGGTCTTTTGGTTTGGTGTTTTTTATTTCTTTATAGTTTGTCCTAAAAGATTCTAATATCCCTTTTATTTTTACTTAAAGATATCCAAATACAGCTGTTCTACATTTTTATCATAATAAAAAGCACATCTATTTTGATGCGCCCTTCACATATATTTTATTAACATATAAATCACTTTTTTGAAACAAAAACTCTCACTCATCTCTCTCCATACTATCGTTATGACTTAGTTTCCATAATAATTGAACGAGGATAAAACCCCAGCTTTTCATAAAACGATACAGCTTCATTTCCGTACACTACTGTTAATTCAATTTCATCTATCTTCTTCGCTTTAAACCATTCCACTGCACTATTCATTAATTTCAAACCAAATCCGTTTCTTCGGTATCTTTCATCAACGAATAAAACTTCAATCTTTCCGTTTACACTTTTGCTATACGCTATACAACATCCTAATATATTATCTGTTTCCGCCTCAACTAATAATTCAATTCTATACTCTCCATACTTTGAATTTTGTTTATAAATTTCAATACGTTCCTCAAATGTCATTCTTGGATAGTCACCAGAAAAATGCCTTGATGTATTATTATGATATTCATGCAATTTATTTAAAGGTTCTCTTATTACTTCTATTTCATCGAGAGTGATATATTTATTACTAATTCTCATCCTACAGCATCTCCAATAATATATATTCCAACCAAAAAGATGACCATTTTACGGTTATAAAATACCAATCTATTATTTCATCGCGTCCTTCACAACATCTTGAATCATAACAACTTCTGTTTTCATATCAATAGACGGTGCTTCTTCATCGATACATTCATACCAAAATGCTAAGTGCTTTTTATCAATTTCATGATGCGAATTTTCGACAAAAATACCAGCTTCTCCTTGCATAGAATACCAATATAAGTACTCTTCTCCATCTCTTATTTCCCGGAAAATTGTCTCAACGTACATCTTTTCGTCGTTTAATGTCAAAAGTACTTCTTTCATATTGTCATTCAGAAGCTGCATCCATTCATCTACACGATGACTTTTATCTTGTTTCACTTTAAATCTCGTTAACTCCACATTCATTTTTATTCCCCCGTTTTCTTACGTACAAACAATCTATATTCTATTGGATGATAAAAACTTAATTTACTAGCTAATTTTTGCGAAGGAATATTGTCTACATAACAATCCCAGCACGGTATAATATCATTTTGTATGCAATGTTCAATAAACCTTGCTGCAACAGCTTGGGCTAATCCTTTCCCTTGATATGCTTTATGCGTCACAATATCAATTTCAGCAAATCCGTTCCCACTAAATATTGAAACACATTCCGCTACAATCATTCCTTCTAGTTCTATACAAAATCCAAAACCACCGTTTAAAAACGTTTCTTTTGATCCCCAATATTCTTTGTAGTACTCCTCTGTAAATTCACTGCTTCGTTCTATATCTCTTCTATCAATACGCTTCACTTCATATGTATTTTTGTTACAATCTCGTTTTCTCTCTTCAAAGGTTACGCTTTGAAATTTCATTCGCGGAATGTTTCGAAGTACATGACTAAAACGTTCTTCTATCATCATTTCCCACTCGTTACTCGAAGAGAACAATGTAAATCTCTTCTCTGTTTTTTCAATAGCCTTTTTTATAAAAGAAAATAAATCTTCGTTATAATTTTGATCATCAGTATCACCAAATAAATAATAAATACCGTTAGCTGTACGAATTAGTCCTGCTGTTAATTTCTCGTTTGCAAAAACCTCACCATCTATCACTTGATCACATACCGCATAAGCAAACGTCGTCGTTTTTGTATGACTTTCTAAAATCGGAAGGATTTTTCTATACTCGGCTACGGATAATTTTTTCATAATTGCTCCACTTTAATCGTATCCGCCTCTATATGTTCAAAACAAAGATTTACAGTTCTCTTTAATGCTCTCGTTCTATGAATCTTACATGCTGGAATTAAGATTGAATCATTTGGCTTTAAAACCGCTGTTTCTCCATCTTCAAAATCAATAAGTAATTCTCCCTCTAACACAATAAATAATTCATCCGAATTAGAATGATAGTGCCAATCATATTCACCAGTAAATACAGCGATTCGTAAGCAATGACTGTTTATATTTGAAACGACGAAGTTTTTATGTTGATCTTTAATATCCTTTGTTAATTCTATTAAGTTCACAGTCTCCATCTTTCGTCCCATCCTTTCATTAGTCGTTCTTCTAAAAAACTAACTTAATCTCCACCACCTCCGCAATCTCCTCCACCATCACTTGAGCTACTACAGTCATTGCTACTGTAGTCACCGAATCCACTTGATGAGCTTGAAGCGTATGAAGATTTTTTGCTTCTTTTTCTATCTTTTTTACTTTCATGACTAGGCCATACTGTAGCAAAGAGTATAACGAATAAGGCTAATTCTATTACAACAAGTATAAATTCTAGAATGCTCTCAATAATATTGGGAGTTATCCCAAAACTGTAAAACACTCCAAATGAATACATACACAAAATTACATACAGAGCCATACAAATATACCGAAATGTTTTCTCTATCGTAATGACTACTTTTTGTGAAAAAGGTATGTTCTGTTCCTTTTTGTTCTTTATATACCTTTGTCTCTTTGCCTGTTTTTTCTTCCTCTTTTTGCTCCCCATCGAATCCCCTCTTTTTATTATATAATTCTAAATTATCATAATAAAAATCGATTTACACCAATAAATAACAATTATTCACATGTTATTTCTCCATATAAAAAAGACCCTCCTCACGAAAAGGAAGGTCTCAAATGTATTTCTATTATGATAAAGCAGGAGCTTTTTCAAGAAGCTCTTTTGCATCAGCGTATTGTAAGCCGTGAGCTTCCGCAACTGCTTCGAATGTTACATAACCATCTAATGTGTTAATACCTTTTAATAATGCAGTGTTGCCTAAGCAAGCTTCTTTGTAGCCCTTGTTAGCAATTTGTACTGCATATGGTACTGTTACGTTTGTTAATGCAAGAGTTGACGTACGTGGAACTGCACCTGGCATATTAGCAACTGCATAATGAACAACGCCATGTTTTTCGTAAGTTGGGTTGTCATGAGTTGTAATACGATCAGTTGTTTCGAAAATACCACCTTGGTCAATCGCGATATCTACAACGACAGAACCTGGTTCCATTGATTGAATCATTTCTTCAGTTACAAGTTTTGGCGCTTTTGCACCCGGAATTAATACTGCTCCAATAACAAGGTCAGATTCTTTAACAGCTTCTGCAATATTGTATGGATTAGACATTAATGTTTTTACTTGGTTACCGAAAATATCATCTAATTGACGAAGACGTTCTGCACTTAAGTCAATGATTGTTACATCTGCACCTAAACCTACTGCAATCTTAGCTGCGTTTGTACCAGCTTGACCACCGCCAATGATTGTTACTTTGCCGCGTTTTACCCCTGGAACGCCTGCAAGTAAAATACCTTTACCGCCTTTGTTTTTCTCAAGGAATTGTGCACCGATTTGTGCAGACATACGACCAGCCACTTCACTCATAGGTGCAAGTAATGGTAAAGAACGATTGTCTAATTGTACTGTTTCGTATGCGATTGATGCAACTTTGTTATCGATTAATGCTTTCGTTAATTCTGGTTCTGGAGCTAAGTGTAAGTATGTGAATAAGATTAAGCCTTCACGGAAATAGCCGTATTCACTTGCTACTGGCTCTTTTACCTTCATAACCATATCTTGATTCCATGCTTCTTCAGCAGTTTCTACAAGTTTCGCACCAGCTTGTACGTATTCTTCATCTGTAAAGCCAGATCCTAAACCTGCTCCTTTTTGAACAAAAACTTCGTGACCATTTTGTACTAAATGTACTGCTCCCGCTGGCGTCATTGCCACACGGTTTTCATTGTTTTTAATTTCTGTTGGAATACCGATACGCATGATTAGTTCCCCCTTGAGTTATGAAATGACCCCTGAATCATTTTTTAAAGCGCTTTCTACGCTCTTATATTTTAACATAATATCTCAATATTTGACAAAAAAATAACACGAGTTTTCCGATAGATTTAATTTTATATTAAAGGACAGTATTATCCGCACCTCTCAGCACAATAGATAAACTGTCCAATTATTCGAAACTTCATCTTATTTTATTCTATCGATGTCTATGAATAACATCCACTGCACCAGTCACTTCAATAATTGTACCGGTAATCATATCGGAATCGTCCTCACATAAAAACGAAATGGTTCTTGCAATATCTTCACCTGTTCCAGATCTACCAATCGGTGTGTTATGCTCTTTCAGCTGACGTGCTTCTTGAATAGTTGCCTCTTTCATATCGCCAATAATATCACCAGGACATACCATGTTCGCAGTGATACCATACTCCGCTTCTTCATAAGCAACTGTTTTCGTTAATGAAACAAGTCCTACTTTCGCTGCGGCAAAAGCTGAACGATAAATCCATCCCGGTGCACTATCCGCCCCTTGAAATCCGTAATTAATAATACGGCCAAAGTTCTGTTTTCTCATGACCGGAACGACAAGTTTTAATAAATGAAATACCGCTGTTAAATTTCCCTGAATCATTTCATTCCATTCATCTTCTTCATAATCAACTAACTTTTTTCGTTCAAATACATATGGACCAGCATTATTAATTAAAAAGTCAATTTTGCCAAAACGGCTCATCGCTTCTTCTACTATTTTATGTAAATCTTCCTTTTTCGTGACATCCGCTTGCACGAATTGTAGACGCTCTTCCACATCTTTATATGTTTCTTTCATCGTTTCCATAGCCGTGATATCGCTATGGTACGTTACTGTTACTGAATAGCCTTTAGCCAATAACTTTTCTGTTACTTGCTTTCCTAAACCTTTCGTACCGGCTGTAATGAGCGCATGTCTCACAAAACTGCCCCCTTTTAAATTGCTATACTTCATATGTAACAAGTTCTCGCTCCAATTACAACTAAAATGAATCGAAACAGAGTTTTCAAAATTCTGTAACGTTTCTGGCAAGCACGTTACCAAAATTTGTTTTATAATTAAGTTGTAAACAGTTATAAAACAGATTGGGAGGAATTTACTATGAATAATACATATACAAATATTTTAATCGCGGTGGATGGTTCTAAAGAAGCAGAAAAAGCCTTTAAAAAAGCAATTCAAGTCGCAAAGCGCAACAATGCAACATTAACAATTGCTCATATCGTTGATGTAAAAGCATACTCAGCAGTAGAAGCTTATAGCCGTGCAATTGCGGAACGTGCAAATCTATTTGCAGAAGACCTATTAGAAGACTACAAAAAAACTGCGCTTGAAGCTGGTCTTGAAAAAATTGAAACTGTATTAGAATTCGGTAATCCTAAATCAAAAATTTCAAAAGAAATCGCTCCAAACCATAAAGTAGATTTAATTATGTGTGGTGCGACTGGTTTAAATGCTGTTGAGCGTTTCCTAATTGGTAGCGTCTCTGAACATATTATTCGCTATGCGAAATGCGATGTCCTTGTTGTTCGTGGTGATGAAGAGCAAGGTGAGCTTTAATTTATAGATAAAACACCAAGTCCACATAGGCTTGGTGTTTTTCATTTTATAAACTTCACTATAAACAAAAGACATGCTACGACAACAACGGTAATTGCCAACACATAAGGCGGAAGAAACTTCAAAGACCATAATGCCATCATAATCGTCGCAACCGTTAAGTACGTTCGCCTTGCACCTTCTGTCATTTTTTTACGAAATAAGAAAACATACAAATAACCAATTGGCGGCGTAATAAAGCAAAGAACGTATATGATTTTTGATTTTAAATACCACTTTTGTTCTCCAAGTTTCTTTATATCCCCTTCTATTCTCTTATGCTCTTGTTCTTTCGCTTCTTCTACAAGCGGATTTTCCTCTTCTCCTCGCTTTTCTTTCATATAAGGAAGAAAGTGCATAAAAAAATAGTATGCGAATACGAATGCTCCAAATCCAATATTTACTCTTTCTAATGGAATATGTTCACTAAAAAAAGCAGCAGTAAGCACTAAAGACAAACAGTATGTCATCATCCAAAAGGAACGTTTTCTCTTTTTCCGTTCCATTTCTTTTTTGCCTTGTATATCTTTTCTTTTCGAAAGCCATATAGAAATAAAGCAATCTACTACAAATAGAGCAAAAATAAATATCGCAACGTGTACTGTTTCTAAATCCTCAAATGAAAAGATATTTGGGAATGCAACATGTAATACAATGAATGTGTACAAAATTAGCCCTATAAAATAAATACGTCTCATTTTCCATCCCTTTCTTATTTCCTAACATTACGTTAACATACATTTTTTAGAAATAGACGGACAAAATATATATGTGTAAAGAAGGAGGATGCTATATGGATGATTCTGAACGTATTATTTTAGATGTGAACGGCAAAGAAATTGAAATGCTAGATACGATTCGCACTCATTTTAAAGAGAAGCACGGCGTTGAACTAAGTAATGGTGCATTACTTCGTGATTTGATGGATATTGAGTATATTCGAATTACGGAAGATCGACATAAGTATGATTAAAAGAAAACGACTGCAGGCGAATGCCATCAGTCGTTTTCTTTCTTTATTTAAGCTCTTGATGTTTCCCGCCCATACCACCAGACTCATTGCTATCTTGGTGTACAGTTAGTTTATTTGTTTTCGCATCTTTTAAAACTCTATATGTATATGATTCATTTGGTTCATCTTTAAACTGTACATTCATACCATACGAATCCATTTTGCTATAAAAGGCCGGTTTTATATATAAAATATCACTTTCTTTATATCCTTTATCTTGTAAATGCCACATCGTTGCGATAACCGCTTCTTCTCGCTTTTCTTTTTCACCAACATACATATATTTGTCCAAAAGAAACACTTTAGCATTTGCAATTAAACTAATTAACAGTACAATGATAAACACTATTTTTTTCATAGACTTCCCCTAAATTGTTATTTTTTACTACATTGTAACTTAAATGCTAGTAAAAAATAAAGTACGCCAGACTTTACTAGACTGGCGTACTTCCCAACTCAATTCTTAATAACTTCTTTCGTTAACCCCTTCGCCTTCTCCAAAGCGTTTTTGATTTGTTCAAACCCAGTCCCGCCAGCACTGTTACGACGCTTTACAGCTGCATATGGTGACAGCACTTCATACAAATCTTCTTCAAATAAGGAGCTCATTTCTTTATATGTTTCAAGAGAGACATCTAATAAATAAATTCCTTTTTGTGTGCAATATAGCACTAACTTTCCAACAATTTCATGAGCTTGACGGAATGGTAGTCCTTTGTTCGCTAAATAGTCAGCAATTTCTGTTGCGTTGGAGAAATCTTGCGTCACAGCTTGCCCCATTTTTTCTTTGTTTACAGTCATCGTTTCAAGCATGCCCGCCATAATATGAAGGCATCCTTCTACTGTTTTAACTGTATCAAACATTCCTTCTTTATCTTCTTGTAAGTCTTTATTGTAAGCGAGCGGTAATCCTTTCATTACTGTGAGTAAACTGAATAAATTACCGTATACTCTGCCTGTTTTACCACGGATTAGTTCCGCCATATCCGGGTTTTTCTTTTGCGGCATAATGCTGCTTCCCGTTGCATATTGATCGCTCATTTCAATAAATTGAAACTCTTGGCTACTCCATAAAATAAGTTCTTCGCAAAAGCGTGATAAGTGCATCATAAGCATAGAGGAGTTACTTAGGAACTCCAGTATGAAATCACGATCGCTTACTGCATCTAAACTATTTTCATAGATTCCATTAAATCCAAGAAGCTCCGCACTATACTCTCGGTCAATGGGGAATGTCGTTCCAGCTAACGCTCCTGCTCCTAATGGCGAAATGTTAATACGTTTTAACGAATCTTCATAACGATTCACATCACGCTCTAACATCCAAAAGTAAGCGAGAATATGATGAGCAAATGAAATCGGCTGAGCACGCTGCAAATGCGTATAGCCAGGCATAATGGTTTCAATATTATTTTCTGCTTGATGAACAAGAACAGTTTGCAATTGCTTTGTAGCTTTTATAATATGTTCTACCTTTTCTTTTAAATACAAATGCATATCTGTCGCTACTTGATCATTACGACTTCGGCCAGTGTGAAGTTTTCCTCCTACTTCGCCAATTTGTTCAATTAACATTTTTTCGATGTTTAAATGAATATCTTCTGCTTCTACTGAAAATTGTAGCTTATTCTCTTTTGCTTCTTTCAATAAATATTGAAGACCTATCTTTATTTTCTCTGCTTCTTCTTGCGTCACGATGCCTTGCTTTGCTAGCATCGTGACGTGCGCAATACTTCCTTTTATATCTTGATTTACTAATTGTTGATCGAAGGAGATGGATGCTCCGAACTCTTCAACCCATGCTTCCGCTTCTTCTGTAAAACGTCCGCCCCAAAGTTTGCTCACGCTTCCACCTTCTTTTGATTCACTTGGCTGTATACTTTCGTCGGTAAACCGAATAATGAAATGAATCCAACTGCTGCATCATGATTAAATTCATCTTGAGCAGTATATGTTGCTAATTTTTCATCGTATAAAGAGTATTCAGATTTACGTCCTTCTACAATCGCATGACCTTTAAATAATTTCACACGCACTGTACCTGTTACATTCTTTTGCGTTTCTTGTAAAAATGCATGAAGCGCTTGTTTTAAAGGCGAGAACCATAAACCATTATAAATAAGTTCTGTTATTTTCTGTTCAATCACTGGTTTAAAATGTGCTACTTCTTTTACGTGTGTTAAATCTTCCAACTCTTTATGCGCAGTGATTAACGTCATTGCTGCTGGGCATTCGTATACTTCACGAGATTTAATACCGACAAGACGATTTTCTACGTGATCAATACGTCCAACGCCGTGTTTTCCAGCAAGCGCATTTAACGTTTTAATTAATTCTGCAAGTGAATATGCAGTGCCATTTAAAGTAGTCGGTACGCCTGCTTCAAATCCGATTTCTACAAACTCTGGTTTATTCGGTGTATCTTCTAATGCCAATGTCATCTCATATGCATCTTCTGGCGGCGCTGCCCATGGATCTTCTAAAATTCCACATTCGTTGCTGCGTCCCCATAAGTTTTGATCGATTGAAAACGGGCTATCTAAATTAATCGGAATTGGTACATCGTTTTCTTTTGCATAGGCAATTTCTTCTTCACGTGACCACTTCCATTCACGTACAGGTGCAATCACTTCTAAGTAAGGATTTAATGCTTGAATAGAAACTTCAAAACGAACTTGATCATTTCCTTTCCCTGTACATCCGTGTGCAACTGCAGTTGCGCCTTCTTGTTCTGCGATTTCTACTAATTTCTTCGCAATAAGCGGACGAGATAATGCAGAGACAAGAGGGTATTTCCCTTCGTATAATGTGTGTGCTTGCATCGCCATCAATGCATATTCATTCGCGAATTCTTCTTGAACATCAATCATATATGATTTAATTGCACCTACTGAAAGTGCCTTTTCTTTTACAAATGCTAAGTCTTTACCTTCCCCTAAGTCTAAACAAAGCGCGATAATATCATAATTCTTCTCTTGTAACCATTTAATTGCAACGGAAGTATCAAGACCTCCGGAATATGCTAATACAACTTTTTTCTTCTCCATTTTGCATCCCCCTAAGAATAAATATTCATTTTCTTTTATAATAATTCACACTTTACCACCTTTCACAAAATGTATCAAGAGTCATTTTCAAATTTTTTCAAACAATTTCGTCGAACTTCTTTCTGTTTTTCTGTACAATATAAGCAGGACAACGGGGGTGAACTTATGGAAAAGTATTTCTTATACGATGATCATCTAGGAATTGAAATTCCTCATTTACAAGAAGATTGGGAAGATATCCCCGAAAAAATGCAGCATGCTATTTTACTAAGGTGGGAACAAGTTCGCGGAAAGATTCCTGATCGAATAAAAGAACTCGAGCACTCTATTAATGCAAAACAGCATCATTTAAATAACGAAGAAGACTTCGAAATTTCTTGCAAATTGAATTCAGAAATTGCCGATCTCGCTTCCATCATTAATGACCTTTGGCTTTGGTATCGACTCACTCAAAATGTATCTGAGGGGAAAGCACACCAATGAAAAAAGCATGCCCCTCAATTACTTTGGGTCATGCTTTTTTGTCGTAACATGATTTACAATATATTTCTTGTGCTGTTTTCGCCAAACATACATCGAATGGACCAACTAATATACTTCTTTCTTCCGGCAACTTTACAAAAGCAACAAGCTCTTCTTCATATTGAATTTTTTTCTGACATGAAATGCATATTAATTCTTTTCTTTTGAACATGTCTTTTAGCATACCTTCACTCTCCCCTTCATCTATCTATATTAATATAATCTCATAACAGTTAAGACTTGTAAAAAAATGACACATTCCGAATCGAATGATTCATATACTATGTACAAAGGGGGGTCTAAAGCTTATGCGTGCTTTCGTTATTATTGCTTTAACTTTTTTAAGTGTGATTAGTTGGGATGCGTTTTTTAAAGATAAAAGTGATGAAAAGAATACAACTGAATAAAACCCTTTTTTTCTTACTTATTGGACAAACCGTTACAAACTGTCCAATCCTCCGAAATAACTTAGGCTTTTCTACAAAAATATTTAAACATAACATTTTTTGTAGATTCCCTCCGTTTATTGTCGGTTTCCATCCGCATACATTTTTTAAAAGTATGATATAATAGTATAAATCTTGAAGGAAGGGATTTTGATATCATGATCGCTCGAAGGAGCATGTGGCATCGTATTGACGAATCATACACGTAGCGTATTTTTTAGCTCAGATACTTTAGTCTAGCGAAAAAAATACGAGAGTGGGGAAATTATGATTGCCCGAAGGATAATTTGGCAAAAAAAAGACTCTTCTTACACATAGCGTTTTGTTTAGGACTTAATTGTTACTAACTAAACAAAACAAAGAAGAGCAGGATTGCTAAATGACGAATCCTACTCCACGTTTTGTTTAGTCGTTTTAAGACTTAAACTAAAACGAAGGTAGGGAGAATTGATGGACGAGAGGATTATTCGTTATTTCTTCAGCGACATATAGCGTAGTTAGTTTTTTCGTAAACTAACTGAAAGCTACATGTGAGCTCGTAGTTAGTTTACAACACAAAAAGGACTACTAACTACGGAAAGAAGGAATAACGATGAGGAACATCCAAAGTCGGCAAATTATTAAAGAAATTTTTATGGTTTTAATCGGTTCATTTATTTTAGCAGCAGCGCTATATCACATTCACTTCCAAAACCACTTAACAGAAGGTGGCTTTGTAGGAATTGCACTATTCATTCAAAACTTTTATGATATTTCACCATCTATTTCAACTGTATTAATGGATATCCCAATTATTTTACTGTGCGCTTCATTTTTAGGTAGAAAAATGGTTGGTTATTCATTCCTAGGTTCAATTTCATTCGGAGTATTTTATTCCTTTATGGAAAATTATTCTCCATTTACGGTAGATTTATCAAATAACTTATTTATAGCTGCAGTAGTTGGCGGTGCGTTAGCTGGTATTGGACTCGGTTTTATATTACGATTTGGCGGTGCAACCGGTGGAGACGATATTTTAACAATTGTATTAAGTAAACGAACTCGTTTTACAATTGGGCAAATTTTCTTCGTCTTTGACGCGATTGTTCTTGCGCTTTCATTATATTATTTAAATTGGACAGAAATTGCTTTTACTATTCTTTCGATTGCCGTACAGGCAAAAACATTGGATTTAATTTATTATCCAAAAACAGAAAAAACAGCAGAAAAGCAGCCAGTATCTGTTCCAATGTCCAAAAAACATGCAACGAATTAAAAAAGCGAAAGGCTTCGGCCTCTCGCTTTTTTTATGCTCTTTTTTCTTTCTCGACTATATGGCGCACTTGATAAAATCTATTTGCAAATTCAGTAACGTTTCTTGTTAAACGATAATTCACTGTAGATCCAATTGCCATTCCAATTACCGGTATACCTTGGAATAATTTACGACGAAGAGCATAAATCGAAAATGTCTTCAAAATTTGTTTTAACACAACCTCAGTAGAAGCTGTTTGTAGCACTGCTTCGTCTCCTTCGTAAAAGAACGAATCTTCTTGCTCCAGCTCTTGCAATAAATTGTACCATGCATATTGCTGAAGTCTTCCTGGTAGTAATGACGCATGAAACACCTTTAACGCAAGCATCATTTCATACGGCTTGTTCACATCATGTCCAAATGATGTTGCAATAAGTTGGACTGCCTTCACATTTAACGCGATCATAACCGGAAAATCCGCCGTTAATAATAATAAACCTCCAGCACCTGTTGCCCCACCTTGTACAAATGAATATAGACGATGACGTGCTGTTTGCTGCTCTGCTATGTATGTTAATTGATCAATAGATAATGCTTTCAAATCTTCAAGCTGTTCAATCGATTCATCAAATAACCTTGATGTTCCTAAAATCCGATTACGTGCATCTAACTGTGCTTGTGAACTTTGAATAAATGCATGCAAATGAAAGAGCCATCCATCTGCTTTCGTGAAGAATTCTTTTCGCTTTTTCTCAGGTAATTTCGCAACTGTAGCATGTAACCATTTATCAAACACTTTTTGAAAATCGGTCGCTTCTTGCTCAACTAATTGCGCTTCCCATTCTTTTATATTGTCTAAAATGGCTTGTTCTCGCTTCGATCGCATCGTAACAACCACCTCGTTCGATTTTTTTCTATTGTAACATATTTCTGCTTATTCTTTGCAAATATGCTTGTCTATCTTTATTCACATACCATTTTTGAATGGCATAAAATATTAACAAAAAGGATGAGATAAATCACATGAATCTATCCGATATAAAAAAAGAATATAATGCGGTATTCAGCTTAGGACAAAACTGCTGGCCCGCTTGGGCATTATATCAATTAGAATTATCACCATTTTTTGGCGTTATTGATTTTATGCTAAGTCCCTCATTAGAAAAAGTGAATGTATTATTACAAAATCGATTTGACCGCTTTTTAAATTTCGAAAATTTATCCTTCATCTCATTTTGGGATGATGATGCAAAATTAAGATTAAGGGACAACCTTTATGAAATTGACTCCTGTCATGACTTTAAAACAGATGTAAATACACCAACTTCTTGGCCTTCTTATACAGAAATTAAGTTAAACTATGAACATCGTATTAATCGTTTTCTAGCTACAATTGAAACGGCAGAATCCATATTATTTATTCGAACTGGAGGAACATATGAAGAAGCATGTTCCCTAGAACAAATTTTATCTCAAATCGTTACACATACATTCTCTGTCCTGTTACTAATTCCTGCCGATATACCAACTATCACCCAAGAAGATTGGGGATTACAACGTATTTGCGTTATGAAATGTCCTATTATGGATGTATACCAATACAATGAAGCATTTTGGAAAGACTTATTTGATGGAATTACAATTAGACCGCACACTTAAATACACGATACTTTTATCACACCATACATTATAATCGTCCTTATACAAAACAAATAAGGAGTGATTCTATATGTATCCACGTGCAAAAGCTTTCGGTCTTGCTATACATCAAGATCGCCTTCTCGTACAAGAATATTATACAGAAGGCGAAATATATTATCGTCCTCTTGGCGGTTCAATTGAACTTGGTGAAAAATCAGCACATACTGTTATTCGGGAGTTTAAAGAAGAGCTTCATACGGAGATAGAAATCACCAATTATTTAGGGTGTTTAGAAAATGTCTTTCATCTCGATGGAGACATTGGTCATGAAATCATTCAACTATATTCTTTGCGTTTATTAGACACGTCACTATATGAAATGAAAATATTAAATATACAAGATGAAGAAACAGTAGCGTATGCGAAATGGATTCCTATTACGGCATTCATTCAGAAAGAAAAAATATTATATCCAGATGGAGTTTTAAAATACATCCAAAAGAAAAAAGACGAAATCCTATAGGATCTCGTCTTTCTTTTCATATATTAACCAATATCTCCAAGACGTAGTACGTCACGAGCAATCATAACTTCTTCGTCAGTTGGAATTACGATAATTTTTACTGGAGAGTGTGGGAAGCTGATGAATGCTTCTTCACCGAATACGTTATTACGTTTTGCATCGAAGTATACGCCCATGTACTCAAGGCCTTCTAATACACGCTCACGAATAATCGCACTGTTTTCACCTACACCAGCTGTGAAGATGATTGCGTCTACACCTTTCATACGAGCAGTGTAAGAACCGATGTATTTGTGGATACGGCTTACGAATACATCAAGTGCTACTTTCGCACGGTGGTCGCCTTCTTCTTCTTTCGCAATGATGTCACGTAGGTCACTAGAGTAACCAGTAAGACCTAACATACCACTCTTCTTGTTTAATACGTTAACTACTTCTTCTACTGTTTGGCCTGTTTTTTCCATGATGTATGGAATTAACGCAGGGTCAAGGTTACCAGAACGTGTACCCATTGTTACACCAGCAAGTGGTGTGAAGCCCATAGAAGTATCGATAGATTTACCGCCTTCTACTGCTGCGATACTTGCACCGTTACCTAAGTGACAAGAAAGTAAGCTTAAGCTTTCAATTGGACGACCTAATAATTCAGCCGCACGCTCAGTTACATATTTATGAGAAGTTCCGTGGAAACCGTATTTACGGATGCCGAATTTTTCATAGTACTCATATGGTAAGCTGTATAGGAATGCAGATTCCGGCATTGTTTGGTGGAATGCTGTATCGAATACTGCTACTGCTGGTACGTTTGGTAATACTTCTTGGAATGCTTTAATACCAACAACGTTTGCTGGGTTATGAAGTGGTGCTAAATCGCTTAATTCTTCGATATCAGCTAATACTTCATCAGTAATTAAAACAGAGTCAGCAAATTTTTCGCCGCCGTGAACAACACGGTGACCGATACCGCCAATCTCATCTAGAGATTTAACGATTCCGTTTTCAGTTAACTTTTTAAGAAGCATATTAACTGCTACTGCGTGATCTGGAATGTTTGTAATTTCTTTTTGTTTTTCGCCATCTACAGTAATAGTGAAGATACTATCTTCTAAACCGATACGTTCTACTAAACCTTTTGTTAATACTGTTTCACTTGGCATTTCAAATAATTGGAATTTTAAGGAAGAGCTTCCTGCGTTAATCGCGATGATTTTTGACATCTAGTCTTTCGCCCCTTTTTCTCTTGGTAGTTGTGTGGATGTTTCCACAAACCGCTCGATTTTATCTGATCAAATTCACCAAATATGAAAACGTTTCATCATTAGCAAATTTTATACTCACGATTTTAATTTAAACATCGTCCGACATATATTTCAAGTGAAAAAATTGTAACACCAAGAAAAAATATATATTACAGATTTCAAAAAAATTCAGTTAAATCTTGTATATATTTAAAAATATGACATATTATATAAAACTGTACTACATGAATCACTAATGCTGTTACATATACCCAGCTTTATTTATGTGTTGCAAACCAAGTATTTAATTGATCCATAATGTCTTCCATCGCCTTCATGTTAGAGAATTTAGGCAACTCCACTAATAATGCCTGTTTTGGCATTGTTACATTAGCGCCTTTCTTTTGGAGAACAAATATACTTTTTGCATTTTTCTCGTTTTTAAACATGGAAACAGGAAGCTGTAATAACCCTTGAATAAAGCATGTTTCTTTAATAAATGCATGTAATTTTGGTGCCTGGTCACTTTCAAAAATGAAGTTTGGTACTAAGAAGAATAAGTAACCGCCCTCTTTCGTATGTTTCACACTTTGTTCAATAAATAAGTGATGGGCATACGACATTCCTTCATCTGCTTTTAATTTATATTCACTTGCACCGATTTCGTTTGGATAATAACCAACCGGTAAGTCTGAAACGACTGCATCAACTGGATCGATATAAAGTGGTGCTAGTCCATCTTGATGGAAGAATTCGATTGCATGCTTTTGTAAATTTGCATTTACTAAAGCAAGTTTAATTAGCACTTCATCCACTTCTACACCAAATCCACTCATTGTTAGTCCTTCTTTGGCGCTATTAAACACTGTAGTCATTAAATTACCTGTTCCAATTGCAGGATCTAAAACTGTGATCTCGTTTTGACCTTGCATAAATTTATGGAATAAGTAACTCATGAACATTCCAACTGCATCAGGCGTCATTTCATGATTCGCTTGTACGCCTTCTTTCATTCCTTTTAAGATGGCTAACTGAAATGCTTTACGAATTTCTTCACCTTTATATGTTTCTTCATTAAACGTACTATATTCACGATTCAGCCTTTCAATTGCTGATTCGGATAATTCCTCTTGTAAAATCGCTCCCTCAAACAAGTTATCACCTGTTTCTACAAGCGCCTCTAAATATGTTACATCTAATTCTTTACGTAAAACTACCGCAGAAGAATCAAAAATAGAAAATAATGTTTCTACTGTCTGACTCACGTACATTCCTCCTTCTCTCTTTTACACATAACTTATATCATACCACAAAGTGATTTTTTCCAAAAAGAAAAAGCGACCTCCTGTAAAGAGCTCCCCTTTAGTTATATATGATATAACGTTTTTTCTCATATATCGATGCTGTTACAGAGCAATATATGAGAAAAAACGACCTCTTTATAAGAGGTCATTCTCTTCACATTACTTCGCAGATTTAGCTGCTTCTAATGCTTCTTCATAGTTTGGATGGCTTGTACCTTCGCTTACGTATTCTGCGTAAACTACTTTGTCATTGCTATCTACTACGAATACTGCACGAGCAAGTAAACGAAGCTCTTTCATTACTAAGCCATAAGCTTCACCGAATGAAAGGTCGCGGTGGTCAGAAAGTGTAACAACATTTTCTAAACCGTTTGCTGCACACCAGCGTTTTTGAGCGAATGGTAAATCAGCGCTAATTGTTAATACTTTCGCGTTTTCAATACCTGCTGCATCTTGGTTAAAACGACGTGTTTGTGCATCACACACACCTGTGTCGATTGAAGGTACAACACTAATTAATTTCACTTCGCCTTTGTATGTTTCTAAACTTACTGGAGATAAGTCGTTTGCTAATACTTGGAAGTTTGGCGCTTGATCGCCAACTTTAACTTCTGTTCCAACTAAAGTCATTGGATTACCTTTAAAAGTTACGTTTGCCACTTGAAAATCCTCCCTTATTTAAACAAAATATGTACAATGTAAATAATAGTTTGTCCCTATCGATAATGCAAATAAAATCGCTTTATTTACAAAAAAATTAAAGAAGCTAACCTATTGATTAGCTTCTTTATTCGTTAAATTTGAAATTCAGGATCATCTTCTTTTCGTTTATCCATCATTTCTTTCACTTTATCAACAGCTTGTGGCGCTAATTCAATTATTTTATCGATGACGTGTGTTTGTTTATCTAAGTGCAATACTTTCACACCATCTCCATTTATAACAAGAAAGGCAACAGGATTAATAGAAACTCCTCCACCACTTCCCCCGCCAAATGGATGACGACCTGAATGTTCTACTTTACCAAATTCACTTCCACCAGCAGCAAATCCGAAACTTACTTTCGAAACTGTAAGAATTACGCTTCCATCTGCCGCTTTAATTGGGTCACCAACAATTGTATTTACATCAGTCATTTGTTTTAAATGCTGCATTGCTGTTGTCATTAAACCTTGAATTGGATGGTCCATTCTATATCCCCCCTATGCTTGAACAGATTTTTCTGTCATACCAGATCTTTGTCTTCTCATAAATACGAGTAATTTGACGCCAGTTTTTATAGCGCGGAATATACGAAAAGATGCTGTTAACTCGCATCTTGATGCAAATCCTTTCCCTTGAAAAACTGGGGTAATTTCAAATTCTGGTACGTCGACAATATGCATATATTGTCCGACAACTCCAGCAGCCATACCTTTTGTCCCCCATGCATATCCAGTGACAATTCCAGTACTAGCTGCATCGCCTGCTCCAATTTGTGTATGCCATTTCCAACCATTGATTTTCACTCGTTTGAGAAAATCTTTAACAATAGTATGAACTTCTTGAAGCTTTTTTATCAGTTCACCAATGCTGTCAAGTTGCGCCATAATTTTATTATCGAGTCCGCCGTCCTCTTCAGCTTTTTCGATTTTCTGTCCTGTCTTTTTCTGCTGTTTTTCAATTCTTTCCAACACATCAAATGTATATCGAATCATCCATATTTTCACTTGAAGCAAACATTGCTTTTCCATTTCTGAATATAAAAATGTCACCTTAAGCTTTATTTTCGACAATAGTATAAACAAAATAAAAAGAAGAAGAATTATTATTCCAATTACGAGCCACTTCATACGTATCATCCTTTCACTCCGTACCCATTATCGACAAGTTTATTCATCGTTAAACAGAGTTCTATAAGATTGAATATAAAAATTTTTCTAAAAATAAAAAGGTATTTTGACAATTTATATCGAAATATATTATTTGAACATATCATCAGGGAACGGACTCTAATGATATGTAGCACGAAAAACAGAAAATTTAACTGCAGTGGAGGGATACATAATGGCAGATCGTCGCAATTTATTTTTCTTTTATGGTGATGACAAAGCAACGCTCGTTGAAAAAATGAAACCAATCTATCGTATTTTAGAAGAGAATGGATTTACCATATTAGATCATCCAAAAAATGCAAACGCTATCGTCAGTGTTGGAGATGATGCAACCTTCTTACAAGCCGTTCGTAAAACTGGTTTTAGGGAAGATTGCTTATATGCAGGGATTTCTACGAAAGATGAAATTTCGTTCTACTGCGATTTCCATATTGATCACGTTGATACAGCCCTTCAAGAAATTACAAAAAATGAAATTGAAGTGCGAAAATATCCAACAATTCAGGTAGATGTAGATCACAGTACATCTTTCCATTGTTTAAATGAGTTCTCATTACGTTCTAGCATTATTAAAACATTCGTTGTAGATGTTCATGTTGATGATTTATATTTCGAAACATTTAGAGGGGACGGTTTAGTAGTTTCTACCCCAACAGGAAGTACTGCTTACAATAAATCATTGCATGGTGCAGTTGTTGACCCGCTTATCCCATGTTTCCAAGTAAGCGAACTAGCATCTTTAAACAACAACACTTACCGTACGCTCGGTTCACCTTTCATTTTAAATCACGAACGTACATTAACTTTAAAACTAAGACCAGACGGTAACGATTATCCTGTTATCGGCATGGATAACGAAGCGCTTAGCATTAAACAAGTGGAAAAAGCTGTTGTACGCTTAAGCGATAAACAAATTAAAACAGTTAAATTAAAAAACAATTCTTTCTGGGAAAAAGTACAGAGAACGTTTTTATAAGATTAAAATAACCGCAGAATTATGGAATTCCATAATTCTGCGGTTATTTATTTACCCCGATTGACGCGAACAATACTCTCTTACTATCCGGCCGTTATTCTTGTCAGTTTTTGTCGGTAATTCGATATATTCCGAAAACCGCTCATATATTTTTACGCATCTTTTCTATAGACAACTTGGCCATCTATTACGGTCATTTCTGCTTGTACTTCTTTTATTTCTTCTGCCTCAATTTCAAAAATATTGCGGTCTAATATTGTAAAGTCTGCTTCATATCCTTTTGTAATTTGCCCTCGCTTCGCTTCTTTTCCAATTGCATAGGCACTTCCTGTTGTAAATAAAGAAACAGCCTCATATACCATTAATCTCTCCTCAGGCATATAGCATACACCGTCAATAAAACTTCTACGTGTAACAGCGCTATATATGCCTAGAAACGGATTTACTTGTTCAATGGGAGCATCTGAGCCACCGTTGCAGTGTAATCCTGCTTCCAGTAACGTCTTCCAAGCGTACGCATAACGAAGACGGTGCTCGCCTAGTTTTTCAATGACTGACGGAAAATCTGATGAAAGAAAGACTGGCTGTATATCGATAATGGCTTGCAAGTTTTTCATTCTTTCTATCAACTCTTCACGAGCAAGCTGACAATGAATAATGCGGTCACGTAACCCTTCTGCTGGTGGATATAATTCGAGTGCATCAATGACATATTCAAGCGATAAGTCACCGATAGTATGAATCGCAACTGGCATATGTAAATCTCGTGCTTTCTTTACTAATTCCGCAAGTTCTTCACGTGAGAAAATCGCAACTCCATTTGTTTCCTTCGCATCTTCATACGGTTCACTTAATAATGCTGTTCTTCCGCCAAAAGAACCGTCAGAGAAAATTTTCATTGCTCCAAATTCAATATAATGTTCATTTTCATATTCTTTTCGTTCATGTGCTACTTCATGGTGAACGAGCAAATGGGCTTTAAATGGCATTTCTTTTATAACGTGAGAAAACGCATTATATGTTTTTCTAAAACCACCATAATAATTTAAATCTTCCGTATGCCCGCCAACAAGTCCGTATTTCCAGCAATCTTTAATCGCTGTTTGCAGAGCTCTTTGTAAATAAGCTTCATCAATTTCTGGCTGAACATGTTTAATTAATTCTTGCCCTTGTTCATATAAAAGCCCTGTTAACTTATTTGATGAATCCCTACCAATTTTCCCGCCTTTTGGATCTTCTGTCGCTGCTGTTATATTCGCTTCTTGCAGTATGTATGCATTCACCCATGTAACGTGACGACAAACTCTCTTTAATAAAATGGGATGTTCTTTCGAAATTTCATCTAAATCACGCGCGTGAACATCTTTCGTATCTGTAAAGTTATTTTCATTCCATCCTTCTCCAATAATCCAAGAGCCCTTAGGAGCTTCTTCCACTCGCTTCTGAACAAGAGTAAGCACTTCGCCATAAGATGTACAATTTGATAAATCTAGACGGAGTAATCTCTCTCCATGCCCAATAAGATGCATATGACTATCAACGAGACCTGGGATCATTGTTTTGCCTTTTAAATCGTACAATGTAACCGCGGCATATTGGTTTTCTAACTCTTCTTTACTTCCAACATCAACGATCGTACCGTTTTCAATGTAAACAGCGTCCACTTTTTCATTTTCTTCTCTCATTGTGTAAATGGTGCCGCCATACCAAATTTCTCCCATATATCCCATCTCCTTTATTTTTTATTGTATAAAAAAAAGCACCATTTCAAAACATGGTGCTTTTCTAAAAATTACTTTTGTTCAGTAGTAGACGTTGTAACTTGCCATTCAATATTAAATTTATCTTTCACTTGTCCGTATGCTGGGCTCCAGAATGTTTCTTGAAGTGGCATGATAACTTCTCCACCTTCTTGTAACTTATCGAATACTTCTTTTGCTTTTTCTGCATTACTAATTTGAATTGCGATTGTTACTTGAGATCCGATTGCATGCCCTTGACCTGGGAATGTATCAGAAATCATAAGATCCGTATTACCAACTTTTAAAGTAGCGTGTAAAACGCGCTCTTTCGCTTCAGCTGGAATCGGGTATTCTGGATTTTCAGGCATGTCACTAAAAGTTTGCATGACTTCTACTTTTGCATCTAAAGCCTCTTTATAAAACTGTACAGCTTCTTGCCCACTACCATCTAAAACTAAGTACGGATTAATACCTAAAATCATACGGACACCTCTTTTTTAAATTTATAAAATCGAACTTGTGTTCGTTTTTATTTTATCATTGATTTACATTTCATTCAACTATTTACTTCACTGTTTTCAAAATTATTTTGACGGAATCTCCATCTCTTGTTTTCTAAGTTCAATACGGCGAATTTTCCCAGAAATCGTTTTTGGTAGTTCATCTACAAATTCAATTTTGCGAGGGTATTTATATGGTGCAGTGAGTTCTTTGACGTGTTGTTGGAGTGTTGGAATTAGTGTTTCTTCGTTCTTTTCTATATTCTCTCTTAATACGATAAATGCCTTCACGACACTTCCACGAATTTCATCAGGACTTGCGACAACTGCACATTCTCTTACGTAAGGATGTTTTACAAGTGCATCCTCTACTTCAAACGGCCCGATTGTATAACCAGAGCTAATAATGATATCATCGCCGCGCCCTTCAAACCAGAAGTAGCCGTCTTCATCTTTCTTCGCTTTATCACCTGTAATATAATAATCACCGCGAAATTGCATCGCTGTACGCTCATCGTCTTTGTAATATTGTTTAAAGAGGGCCGGCGTTTCAATGTGAACTGCAATATCACCAACTTCGCCTACTTTAACTGGAGTACCTTCCTCATTTACGATATCGACATGGTTACCTGGCGTTGGTTTCCCCATTGATCCTGGTCTAATATCCATCCCTTTCATTACACCAACAAGTAATGTGTTTTCCGTTTGCCCATAGCCGTCTCTCACTGTAATATGAAAGTGCTTTTTGAACGTTTCAATGACTTCTCTATTTAACGGCTCACCTGCCGATACAGCGCTATGTAATGCCTCTAAATTGTACTGGCTTAAATCTTCTACCTTTGCCATTAATCTATACTCAGTCGGTGTACAACAAAGTACATTCACCTTATTATCGTCTAATAAGTTTAGGTACGTTTTCGGTTCAAACTTACCGTGATATACAAACCCTGTTGCCCCTGATCCTAAAGTTGCTAAAAACGGGCTCCAAATCCACTTTTGCCAGCCTGGACTAGCTGTTGCCCATACAATATCATTCTCTTCAATTCCCAGCCAATTTGGAGCGCTCGTACGTAAATGAGCGTATGCCCACGCATGTGTATGAACGACACCTTTTGGATTTCCTGTCGTTCCTGACGTGTAAGATAAAAAGACCATATCTTCTTTATCTGTCTTCGCCATTTCTAACATGTCACTCTCTGTTTCTAACGCTGTTTTTAAATTAATCCATCCATCTACTGACTGCTCGCTCAGGACAAATTTTCGAAGAGATTCCATCGCTTCTATATCATCAAACTGCCTAATATACGGCTCATAGCTTACTATCGCTTTTACTTCTCCATGTCCAATTCGATATTCTATATCTTTTTTACGTAACATTTCCGAGCTTGGAATTACGACAAATCCTGCTTTAATAGCAGCAATATACGTCATGTACGCTTCAATTAAACGCGGCATCATAATGAGAAGCTTGTCCCCTTTTTGCAAACCACTTTTTATAAAAGCGTTTCCAATTTTATTCGCACCTTGCATTAATTCAGCGTATGTAACTTCCCTTCGATTCCCTTTATCATCTTGCCAAATTAAAGCTAACTTCCCTTTATCACCTGTATATTTCTCTATTTCAGAAACTAAATTATAAGACGGTGGCGCCAACAATTCTTCTCGCTTCATAAAATATCCTCCCTTTTCTTTATGCCTCCTTTATATAATAAAGAATTTTCAGTTAATTTTGAACCCTCTTCTTTTGACAAATTTTTCAGTTCTGTCGAATTAGTAAACGAAATTACATCGACTTACCGACAAATAGCGACACAACACAAAAAAGAAAGAGCGGGAGAACCCGCTCTTTCTAAGCCATCATATGGGATTATTTTTGGTAACCGCCTAATTGTTGCTCAGCTAGTGAAACTAGACGTTTAGTGATTTCACCACCAACAGAACCGTTAGCGCGAGCTGTTGCATCAGCTCCAAGTTGAACACCAAACTCTTGAGCGATTTCGTATTTCATTTGGTCTAATGCTGATTCAGCACCAGGAACCGCTAATTTATTTGTGCTACGTGACATGTTATATCACCTCCTTGTGAGTATAGAGTGTGATAAATAACATGACTTCATACACGTTTTAGATATGGTAATTTATGGTTTTAGAAAAGTTCTTCAAATTTTTCTTCTTCCGCCACTACTTCTACCGTTTGTAATACCATTGTTTCTTTGTTCGCTACAGCTTCATCGATTAATGGTGTGAAATCGTATTTCGCTTCAAAACGATTTGCTTTTTCACGTTTCGGCTTCGTCGCTGGGCTTGCTGGTGTGAATACAGTACAGCAATCTTCATATGGACGAATTGAAATATCATACGTGCCGATTTCTTCAGCGATTTTAATAATCTCTAATTTATCCATCGTAATAAGCGGACGAATAACTGGGTAGTTTGTTACTTCGTTAATCGTATGCATACTATCTAACGTTTGGCTTGCTACTTGTCCAAGACTTTCACCAGTCGTAATTGCAAGTGCGTTACGCTCCTCAGCAATACGTTCTGTAATACGCATCATCATACGGCGCATAACCGTCATTGAATAGCTAGATGGGATTTCTTTATTAATCGTTTTTTGCACTTCTGTAAACGGAACAAGGTGAAGCGTTACTCGTTTACAATACTTCGTTAACTCTTGTGCTAAATCGATTACTTTTTGTTTTGCACGCTCACTTGTGAAAGGTGGACTATGGAAGTGAACTGCTTCCACAGATACGCCGCGTTTCATCGTTAAGTAAGCTGCTACTGGGCTATCAATACCACCAGAAAGAAGTACCATTACTTTTCCGCCAACGCCAACTGGTAAACCGCCAGCTCCCATACGCTCATCGCACATGATATAGCTATAGCCACTGCGGATCTCTACGCGTACATTTACATCTGGATTATGAACATCTACTGTAATATCTTCTGTATTTTCTAGAATGTGTCCGCCAATCTCAGGTAATAATTCCATCGTTCTCATTGGGAAATGCTTATAAGAACGGTGTACAGTAATTTTAAATGTTTTCACATCACCTTTTACTTGTAAGAAAGCTGCTAATGCACCTTCTTTAATGTCTTCTAATTCTGATGGTACTTTCATCGCTAAGTTAAACTTATGAATACCAAATACATCCTTCAATCTTTCAGAGACTGCTTCATGATCTTCACCATTTAACTGGATGTACATACGATCATGTGTTGCATCGATTTTAATATTTGGGAATTTTTTCAGTTTGAACTTCACGTTATCTTTTAATGTGCTTACAAACTTAGAACGGTTCTTACCTTTTGTCGTCATTTCTCCGTAACGCACTAAAATATATTCATATTTCAACATAATTTCTTTACCTCATCACTTCATATAATTTTGGCATCGTCTCTTTTACAATACCTTCAAATTGTTTTACTTCTTCCATTGTGTTTTCTGGTGCCAAACTAATACGAATAGCGCTTGCAGCTGCTGCATGCGGCACTCCCATTGACACTAACACTCTGCTCACTTCATTTGCTTTTGAAGAACAAGCAGATTTCGTTGACACATATACACCGTGTTCTTCTAAAGCATGAACGACTACTTCTGGTTTTAAACCAACAAATGATACATTTAAAATGTGCGGTGCTGCATATGCAAGCGACGTGTTAATCGTTACATCTTCCATCTCTTTAAAGAAACGAACAAGCTCTGCTTGTAAACTTTGCAAATGAGCTACCTTTTCTTTCACTTGTTCCATTGTCATGCGAAGTGCTTTCACCATCGCTACAATGCCAGGTAAATTCTCTGTACCAGAGCGATACTTAAGCTCTTGTTGACCACCTGATAAAATCGGATCTAATCTTACGCCATCGCGTACATATAGAAGACCCGTTCCTTTTACACTGTGGAATTTATGTCCAGATATTGAGCAAAGATCAATATGAGACGCATATAAATCAAGCGGTACTTTCCCTATCCCTTGTACATGATCTACATGGAATCTTATTTTCGGATGATTCGATAATAACGTTCCAATTTCAGCAACGGGCTGAATTGCTCCAGTTTCGTTGTTCACATGAATAATTGACACAAGAATCGTATCTTCACGAAGTGCTCGTTTCACATCTTCTACCGACACAACACCATGCTCGTTAACCGGTAAATATGTTACATCAAACCCGAGTTCTTCTAATTGCTTATATGCCTCAAACACAGACGCGTGTTCAATATTTGTTGTAATGATATGTTTGCCACGCGAACGATTCCTCATCGCTATCCCTTTAATCGCAAGGTTATTCCCTTCTGTTCCACCTGATGTGAAAATAATTTCAGAAGGTTTAACACGAAGAAGCTGCGCTGCAATCGTTCTTGATTGTGTTAATAGACGCTCTGCCTCTCCTCCAAGCGAATGAATAGAAGAAGGATTACCAAAATATTTCCCAGCAACCGTCACGTACGATTGAAGAGCTTCTGGATATGGCTTCGTCGTCGCACTATTATCAAAATAGATCATCGTTCTTCCCCTTTCAGCGCTATCACATCGTATAATCATATCATAAATACGTGTCATTACGCTAAGACTACGCAAAGGTTCCGTTTTATCTCGATTGGTGAAGGCTAATAATTGTCGAGGATGCCCTCCTATTACAGTTTCACTTTATCCCGCATGAACAGGCAATAAGACTCTCACCTTAAAATCCAGTTAGAGCAAAGAAGTTAGGTAGGAGTCGGGCTGTCCGTAAATGCCCGATTGGTGAAGGCTAGTAATCAATGGGGATGAATCCTCCTACTGATTACAGTTTCACTTTATTTTGAAACGAATAACCTTGCTGTATTCCGCTATTCATTATAGCAACATCGTCTGCAAAATTACACAAAAAAACAAACCCTTTTATGAAAGGGTTTGTTCATTGTCTACATATTCAGCTATTTTTTGAACAACGCCAGGTTCAAGTTGCTCTAATACTGAAGCCGCTTGTTCTAAAGCTGCATCATATTGATATTCACGGAATAATTTCTCAGCATAATTTAAACTTTCTGCTAGGTTTTCATCATGACTACGGTAACGGTTACCGTACTGAATTAATTTTTCCACTAAATATGCTTGTCCAATTAACTCTTCTGTCATTTCAGCCACACCGTTCACAGTTGTGTATGCTTCTTCTAAACTGCTATTTACAGCGTTCATATTTAACGGCTTCACTTCTAATTGTTCATATACAGCTTGCATTGCCATTTGCCCTCTTTTTAAATCTTCCATAATACTCTCTGGAAGACCTGGCAAATTCGACTTTTGCATAAAGCGTTTCGTTTCGAAAATAGTATTTCGCATTTCTTGTAACTTCTCACGTGCTTCAAATTCTTCTTTGCGCATCGCTTGCAGCATTTCTTTATATTCTGCATGAAGTACTTTTAACGTTTCACATTGCTCATAAACCTCTTCTAGTTCCTCACGAATAATAGAGAAGGCAATATCTTGTTCTGCAACGCGTAATTGTAGCATTTCAAAACGTTTCGTTAAAATGTGCATTTGCTTTTCAATTACTTTTTGAGACTCAATGTCTTTATCTTGTAACTGATAGCTTTGTTTCACAAGTTGTGTTTCTGTTTTCGTTTCAATCGTTTCGATACGCATTTCTTCTAAGTCATCGTAAACAGAAAGTGTTTTTTGCTCCACATAATGTCTCGCATGTACTTCTTGTTCCAATTGATCGTAGAAGCCATCTAAACGTGTTTTTAAATTTTCTACTTTTTCAGCCGCTTCTGTTATATGAAGCTCCTGTATATCCATTAAACATGTTTGTAGTTGTTTCGTCATATCGCGAACTTCTTTAGGGACTTCCAAATAATCTAATACATAACCTTGTCTTACCATATCATTATGTCCGTGTAATAAATCTTCCAGCTGAACTGGTAACGTCGCTTGACACTCTACCAATAAATCTGGAATTTGGTGAATAATGATTTCTAAATCTGCTAAACCTTCTTCCAAACTAATAACAATTTCTCTCGCTTTTAAATAGTCGCCATTGTTTGTTGCTTCTTCAAAGGTTTTAAATTTCTCAGATTCAGCGTCTAGCATCTCTTCGATTTTCTGCTCTGCTGCTCCATACATATGTCTATGAGCAAGAACACTCTTTTTCATACTACGATATGTATCACGTAACCCTTCAATTTCCGAGCTATTTTTCTCATGGCTTTCTAACAATTGCTGTAATTCATTTAAAATGTCAGTAATACGATTATCAGCGTCATCTAAACCACTTATGGATTCGTTCATCGCATGCTTTGCTTTTCGGAAGGAGAATTGCGAGGCGAATTTTCGCGCTTGCGCTAAATCTTTGTCAGCTTTCGGAAGGGTTGTTGATACAATTTCATCCCATTCTTCACGCCATTTACCAAACAGTTCTTCTGTTTGACCCGTCATGTTTAAATCTTTTACCCGTTTTAGTTCATCTGCCACAGGTTTATCTTTTATCTCTTGTTTCCACTGCTCCAGTGCTTCAATATCTTTATATGAACGATTTCTTATCACAAGCTCTATCATGAGCAGCACTAGAATAGAGCTTACTACAATGATAACGATCGTCAGGATAGAATCCATGCAAAAAAGCCTCCTAGTTATATCTCTTTTTTTGTCCGTTCCGTTTATGAAATGGAAGGCATTATGTATAAAAAGGGAATTCCCCTATATTTAACAACTAACAATGTACTAATCATACCATGTAATGGTTTGTTTTTGACCTAGTTTTTTTTAAAATTTCATGTTTCTTTCAATGTGATTGTAATCTTTCTCAATATTCCGCCTACCTCACTACCTATCCTCAAATGATTGTAATAACAAACAATCTTTCGTATGGGATACGAAATAAATTTTCCGCATGAGTGGTGGTTCAACAGAAATTACATGTACATTTCCTTGCCTTACAGATTGCTCCACTGCCCTTTCTGGAAGTAACGTGATACCAAGGCCAGCTTTTACCATTGCAAGCATCGGTTCTGCGTAAGATGTTTCCACAGCTATAGTTGGTTTTACACCTATTTCATGAAACATGTTCATAATCATTTTCCTTACATCACATATTTCTGGATATACAATTAATTTTTCATTGTGTAGCTCTTCTATTTGAATGACTATCTTCTCTTTGTACGGATGATTATTTGAAACGGCACAAACAATTTTCTCTTGTTGCACTTCTTTTATATACGTAGCACCTTCTACTACTGAATCGATGAACATCGCGTCAATCTCCCGCGCTTTAAATAAATCTCTTAATACTTCCGTATGCCCGATTTGCCATTCCACTTCGAACTCACCACCTAATATATCTTTACATTCTGATATGTAATGCTCCGCTAAACTCGGTAGTATACCAATTGAAAACTTCCGGTTCTCTTGATACCCCCTCATTTCTGTTTTCACTTCATTTATTTGCTCCAAAATCGGTAACATTCTTTTTATAAATAACTCTCCTGCCTCCGTTAACTCTACTCCTTGCGCAGAACGCTTAAGTAACGTAACCTCTAAATCCGCTTCTAACTTTTGAATTTGTTTACTAAGCGCTGGTTGCGATATATGTAAAATCTTACTTGCCTTTGATAAACTTCGCGTATGCTTCACTTCAATAAACGATCGTACTGCCTCCAAATCCATCGTACACACCTCTAACAAAAAGTTATAACCGTTATAAGAAATCGATATTTCCTCCTATAAACAATTACTCTTTATACTTATTTCATCAACTTACTATAACGAAATGTAAAGGGGAAAGATACTCTTGAACAAAAAACAAATGCTACTCGGATCCTTTCTATGCTTACTCGCTGTCACTGCCTGGGGATTTATGTTTCCTGTAATGGCAAATGCTCTGCAATTTATCGATCCATTCTTCTTCACAACGATTCGCTATGGATCAGCAGCTATTATTTTTCTTATTTTGCTATTAATTACTGAAGGAAAGACTTCACTCCGCTTAGAAAAAAGAACACTTTCTCTATTCTTTTACGGGACAGTCGGTTTCGCGGGGTATGGTTTTCTCGTTTTCTACGGACAACAACTTGCCGGACCTTCCGGAGCAATCCATGCAGCTATGATTCAATCCCTTATGCCACTGATTGCCTTATCACTGCAATGGATAACGAAAAATCGCCGCCCACAAAACTATACATTCCTTTGTATGTTTGTTGCATTACTTGGTGTTATGCTTGTCATTTCAAAAGGAAATATTCACTTATTATTTGGAGCTGCAAGCCACTTATCAACAAACATATTGATGCTATGCGGCGTTACTTGCTGGGTCATTTATACAAACGGGGGTGCTCGTTTTCAATCTTGGTCACCACTTAGGTACACGACATTAACTTGTTTATTTGGCTCCATTTCACTCATCGTTATTGTTACTTTCTTAACGTACACAAATATAGTTACTATGCCGTCACTGCGTACAGTTGTGAGCGTTCGTTTTGAGCTCTTTTATATGTCGATTATCGCAGGCGTTATCGCTGTATTTTGCTGGAATATGGGAAATCGCTATATTTCATCTATTAACGGCATATTATTTATGAATTTAGTTCCTATCCTTGCACTGATCGGTTCTATCTTTCGAGGTTATACAGTCGATAAAATTGAAATCGCTGGAGCTGCATTAACAATTATAGCGCTATTATGTAACAATTTATGGCAAAGAAAAGTAAACATAAAAACCCCCACCTCAGTTCGTTAGGTGGGGATTCTTCACATATGAACAGCTCTTGGCCATTCATGGTACATATTCGCCTTACATAATGCTTGTTCCATCCATTGCTCAATCTCTTTCGTGTACATTTCTATGAAAAATGTCTCAGACGGGAAAGAATGCAGTACTTCTGATATATATTGTGGATATAAAAACGGCATATTTATCATACCTTTTAATTGCGTCATAAACATTGTAAATGATACTTTCTGAAATTCTTTTTTCATTTGTCCTTGTCTAATCATTTGTTCTATATAATATCTTTCTTTAGAAAAATAAACGGTCATCACTTCACGAATTAATGTCGTATCAAGCGAAAGCTCTCGGTAGAAGAAACGTGTTAGTTCTCTATTTTCAAATTGATATCGTAAAATCCCGCGCATCATTTGCACCATCACATCTTTAGCCGACAAATACTCTCTCTGTTCAAACGACATTTCAATCACATGAATATATCCTTCTAAAAAATCAGTAATAAGCTGTTCTAATAAACCTTGCTTCCCAGCAAAATAATATGAAATATTCGCTACATTAACATCCGCTCGCTTTGCAATGTCTCGCACCGATGTTCCATCATACCCTTTCGTATTAAACAACGATATTGCCGCATCAATTACTTTTTGTTTCGTCTGCTTCATGCGCTCACTTCCCCTCACTGAACAGCTATAGTTTAAATTTCTTGACTTTTAAGACAAATTCCTTTAATTTTCTATCGACAAAGTCATGTGAAATACATCGTATTTTGCTAATATTTTACACATCTCGATAAAAAAGGAGCTGTTTCCATGTTTACTAAAGAAAGTTATGCAGGATCTCGCGTGCAGCAATATGAGACAGTAATTAAACAACTGGATGCGTTATTAACTGGCGAATCAAACGTAGTCGCAAACTTATCAAATGCGTCCGCATTATTAAACCAATTTTTAGATCGCGTTAATTGGGTTGGCTTTTACGTAACAGAAGGAAATCAGCTTGTCCTTGGACCGTTCCAAGGAATGCCTGCTTGCGTACGCATTCCATTTGGACGAGGCGTTTGCGGCGTAGCAGCTGAAACGAAAACAACACAGCTTGTAGCAGACGTTCACCAATTCCCAGGTCACATCGCTTGCGATAGTGCTTCTAATTCAGAAATCGTTGTACCGATTGTGAAAGAAGGAGCTGTCATTGGTGTACTTGACATTGATAGTCCTGAAAAGAATCGTTTTGATGAAGTAGATCAGCGCTATTTAGAAAAGTTTGTGGAAACACTCCTAAAACATATGTAAAAAGAAAAGAGCGAGTTATCGATTTAGTACGCCCTGTACAAAACCGATAGCTCACTCTTTTTTCATTGATTTACAGTAGATATTTTCTTTAATGCCTGCTCTAAATCAGAAACGATATCCTCCCACGATTCTAAACCGACTGATAAGCGTATTAAATTATCGAAAATGCCCATTTCTTTTCTTAGTTCAGCTGGAATCGCAGCGTGCGTCATCGTTGCTGGATGCTGAATTAACGTTTCTGTATCTCCTAAACTCACCGCAATTGTAATAAAGTGAAGATCATTAATAAACGCTTGCGTCTCTTCTTTTCCGCCTTTTACTGAAAAAGAAATAACACCGCCCCCGCGTTTCATTTGACGAGATGCTAACTCCCCTTCTGGATACCAAACACCTTCTACCGCATCATGTTTTCTTAGGAACGATACAATTTTTTCTGCATTATCACAATGACGATCCATTCTTACTGCTAACGTCTTTAACCCGCGTAATAATAACCACGCATCAAACGGTGCCATAATACCGCCAATATCCTTTCGCATCAGGCGAATCTTTTCAGCTAATGCTTTCGTTTTACAAATTGTTACGCCCGCTACAACGTCACCGTGACCACCAATATATTTTGTCGCACTATGCACAACAGCGTCACAGCCAAGCTCAAGCGGTTTTTGTAAATAAGGTGAACAAAATGTATTATCAACAATAACAAGTAAGCCATTTCGCTTTGCAACCCGAATCACTTGTTTTAAATCAATTAATTTCATTGTCGGATTAATTGGTGTTTCAACGAAAATAAGCTTTGTATTTGGGCGAATTTTATTTTCAATATCAACCTCTGTTTCCATATCACAAAACGAATGCGTAATCATAAATTTTTCTTCTAACACTTCTAAAAAACCGTACGTGCATCCGTATAATCCATTTGAACAAATAATATGATCTCCAGCCTTTAAAAAACCGATTAAAGTCGCTGAAATAGCTGCCATACCAGATCCGAAGGCAAGTGCCTCTTCTCCTTCTTCTAACACCGCCATACGTTCTTCAAATAATTTCACAGTTGGATTTCCAAGCCGTGAGTAAATATAAGATGGATCCACTCCCGCAAAACTCGCCTCTCCTTGCTGCGCAGTCTCAAATGTAAATGTAGAAGTTTGAAATAAAGGTGGTGTTAAACTTCCTTTATGTTCCTCAGGTGTATAACCGTGATGAATTAACGCTGTCTCCATATGCTTCTTTTTCATAAAAACATCCCCCTTATGTTTTTATTGCCGCATATTCATCCATAAAAATTTGATGAACGTTTTACTTCATTTTATGTAAGCGTTTTATTTGTGTTTCTATCTCTTCTTCTATATTGTTTTAAATTCCTTCTTATATTAATTTCCAAAATTTATATGCATAAAACAAAAACGTACTCGCTTGACGAAACTCTGGGTAAAAGATATAATAGCGTTTGTGTAAAATAAAAAGGCAGCCTTGTAATGTGAGTTTATCGTTTGTATTTTGTTCCTCTACGGAGGTGTATCTCGTAACTCCCTGCTGCTGGAGCGAAGGTACATGAAAACAAAATGCCCGTAAATATCGATTACGTCTGTTTTTATTTTACGTAAATAAAAACATTTTTAAAGGAGGAGTCAACTATGGCTCGTTATACAGGTCCAGCTTGGAAACTGTCTCGTCGTCTTGGAATCTCTCTAAGCGGCACAGGAAAAGAATTAGAAAAACGCCCTTACGCACCAGGTCCTCACGGTCCTAACCAACGTAAGAAACTTTCAGAATACGGTTTACAATTACAAGAGAAACAAAAACTTCGTCACATGTACGGCATGACTGAGCGTCAATTCCGTCGCACATTTGACCAAGCAGGTAAAATGCCTGGTAAGCACGGCGAAAACTTCATGATCCTTCTTGAAGCTCGTCTTGACAACTTAGTTTACCGTATGGGCTTAGCTCGCACTCGTCGTGCAGCTCGCCAATTAGTAAACCACGGTCACATCATGGTTGATGGCGCTCGCGTAGATATCCCATCTTACCGTGTAAAACCTGGTCAAACTATCAGCGTTCGCGAAAAATCTAACAGCCTTGTTGTTGTTAAAGAAGCGATCGAAGTTAACAACTTCGTACCAGAATACTTAACTTTCGATGCTGACAAATTAGAAGCTACTTACACTCGTCACGCTGAGCGTGCTGAGTTACCAGCTGAAATCAACGAAGCATTAATCGTAGAGTTCTACTCTCGTTAATGACAAAAAGCCAATCCTGTGGATTGGCTTTTTTCGTTTATATATAAAATAAAATTATTTATTTTCCTCTTTCTGAACATATACATAAGCATCTTTCTGCTCTTTATGTACATCCACCTTCGAATTCTCTGCAAGCTGACCCGCATTTAGCAAAGAAAAAATAATGAGCGCTTCTAGTGACATTTTGTTTTACCACTCCTTTCTAGTTGTTATACATTTATCATACCGCTTACATGTGATTTCCGTATGAACTCGAAAAGGAGATTACAACAAAATGGTTACAAGCATATGAATGCACGCTATATTAACCATAAAATGGGAGGTGGATTCTTTTTGACAATAAATCAAATGGTTCAACTCGGAAGTTCATTTATGCTATTTATTACTTCCGCACTTATTAATTGGTATCAGGGAAGTAATTTAATAGATGATCCTGATGAATGGAAATATAGCGCTAAATTTACGAATTACTTTAAAGGTACCGTTTCAAATTACGAAGATATTTATCAAATCGACTTCTTTATATATGCAGCAAAATTTTATCCAACAGCATTTATCGTTATGCTAGTGAGTTTACTTTATATGCTCATATTAATTCTTTATATTCTATTCAAAAGAAAAGATGTGGCGTTTTAAATCCATACATAAAAACCCCGAATCATAAACTTTTCAGCCTACAATTCGGGGTACTATTTGTTTATATTCGTTTCGGATTAGTAACGAATTAAGAAATATTTCTTTTTACCGCGGCGAATGATTGTGAATTTACCTTCGATGCGGTCTTTTTCTGTTACAACGTAGTCTAATGCTTGTGTACGCTCACCGTTTACATAGATTGCGCCGTTCGTTACATCTTCACGTGCTTGACGTTTTGATGGAGAGATTTTGCTTTCTACAAGTAAGTCGATTAATACTGTATCTTCTGCAGTACGTTCTACAGATGGTACGTCTTTGAATCCTTGCTCGATTTCGCTTGCAGTTAGTTCTGCTACAGAACCGCTGAATAATGCAGCTGAAATTTTAATCGCTTGCTCTAATGCTTCTTCACCGTGAACAAGTTTTGTCATTTCAGAACCTAACGCTTTTTGTGCTGCACGTTTTTCTGGCGCTTCAGCTACTTGCTTTTCAAGCTCAAGAATTTCTTCATGAGATAAGAATGTGAAGTATTTTAAGTATTTAACAACGTCGCGGTCATCTGTGTTAATCCAGAATTGGTAGAACTCGTAAGGAGTTGTTTTCTCTGGGTCTAACCAAATTGCGCCGCCTTCTGTTTTACCAAACTTCGTACCGTCAGATTTAGTAACTAGTGGAATTGTTAAACCGAATGCTTTCGCATCTTCTTCTGATTTACGGATTAATTCAAGACCAGCTGTAATGTTACCCCATTGGTCACTACCACCGATTTGCAGACGGCAATTATGTTGTTGGTATAAGTTTAAAAAGTCGTATGATTGTAAAATCATGTAACTGAACTCAGTGAATGAAATACCAGTTTCTAAACGAGATGCTACCGTATCTTTTGCTAACATATAGTTTAAACCGAAGTTTTTACCAATATCGCGTAAGAATGAAATGACATCTAAGCTACCAAGCCAGTCATAGTTGTTAGCCATCGTTGCTGGGTTGTCCACGTTTTCAAACTCTAAGAAGTTTGAAAGTTGGTTTTTAATGCTTTCTGTGTAGTAAGCAACTGTATCTTTCGTATTTAATGTACGCTCTGCTTTTTTACCACTTGGATCACCGATCATACCAGTACCACCGCCAACAAGTGCGATTGGTTGGTGACCAGCTAATTGGAAACGACGTAACATTAATACTGGTAACATATGGCCAATGTGTAAGCTATCTGCTGTCGGGTCGAAACCACAGTATAATTTAACGCTTTCTTTTTCTAATAATTGCTCAAGGCCCTCAGCATCTGTTTGCTGATTAATTAGACCGCGAAATTCAAGATCTTGTAAAATACCCATATCCTACATACTCTCCTTTAAGTTCATTACTGGCGTGAAGGTTGAAAACATAAAAAAATCGCCCCTTCAAATAAGGGACGATTTTGATTATCGCGTTACCACCCTAGTTGCAAGCAAAAAAAAGCCTACCACCTTATTTACATAACGGCTTAGCACCGTCTTTTCCCTTTTGAATACAATTCAATCGAAAAAAGATGCTCTAGGGGCGTAATTCGCGATCATCTATGTGCTGATTTTCACCGGCCATCAGCTCTCTAAAACAGGGAAATGATCACTACTTCTCCCTTTCCACGCTCAATTATTCATATACTTTTCTTTATACCATCATTTATATAGGCGTGTCAAATAGAGGTCGGGTTTCCCTCCTTGCCAATCCTTTACAACGCCATAAAGAGTATCGTAATAAGAGAAAGAATTGGAACCCCAACTAATAACGATACATGAAACACAACCGATAAATCATTCCCAATGGTCGCCTCCACAGGATCTTTCGCCGGGGAACCAAGAAACCCGATTAATCGATCGAATCGACTTACCGTTTTTGGAAAGTCTGGTATTTCTACATGATCACTATCTAAATGTTGTTTTAACTTATATTCACTCTTAAAGGGATTTTCGCTCAATTTCGTCCACCTCCAGCAATTGTTTCAATTTCTTTATCCCGTTATGAAGTCTCGATTTCACGGTTCCAATCGGAATGTTTAATATCTCTGCAATTTCTTTTTGCTGCATGTCATGATAATAAGAAAGGATTAGGACCGCTCTTTGCTCTTCTGGAACTTTCAAAATTGCTTCTCTTACTGTGAGCCGATCTTCGTGAGAAAATTCTTTTTCCGGAATCGGCACTAAAAATGGCAAAAGCGTACGCCACTTTTTTCTCCTATTTAATTTATTAATCATAAGACGATAACCAATTTGAAATAAATACGTTTTTATTTTACCTTTTTCAAGTTCATACATATGTTTCTTACGCTCTAGCGTCAAAAACGTATCTTGCACAAGATCGATACTTAATTGTTCATCTCGGTTAAATCGATATAAAAATGTGTATAGCGCTGGTTTGATTAAAACGTATAGTTTTTCCCCAGCCTGCTTATCCCCACTTTGATACGCAAGCATGAGCTCCTCCTCAATCCCAATCTGCGCCATGATTTTTGATCTCCTTTATTCCTTTTAACGTTAATGAAATACGGGAAATTAAATATGCAATCGCAATAAAAATCCACAATTGTGATTGATTTGTAAAAAATTGCACATATGGGTTTTGAATCGTAAATCCCATTGCAACTAAAGTATTTAACGCTTGCACACATATGCATGCATACAACGCAAGGCAGACAGAAATAGTGTCAAATACATTCCAGCGAAAATACACTTTTGTTTTTGTAAAATCAATTTTATATCCATTTTTCCGTACTATATGTTTTCTATCAAATGGAATAATGATTGAAAACAGAACACCCATTATAACTCCAGCTGTAAGCATTGATACTCTATATCCAATTGGTATCGGTAAGAAAAGACCACAAGAAAATACAACTATAATTCCAATTAAAGCAAAAGCAAGAAGTAATTTATTAGACATAAAAAAGCCTCCCTCATCTATTCTTTCATAAATGTATACAGACGAGGAAGGCACTTCGTTCAAATATTATTTTAGTTTTTTTATAATCTTTGCAGGATTCCCGCCAACTACTACATTATTAGGCACATCTTTCGTTACGACAGCACCAGATGCGATCACCGCATTGTCTCCAATTGTTACACCTGGATTAATAATTGCTCTTCCGCCAATCCATACGTTATCGCCAATTGTAACTGGTTTTCCGTATTCTGATCCGCTTATACGCTCTACCGGATCAAGCGGGTGCGTTGCTGTATAAATGTGAACACCTGGAGCTAACATACAGTTCACTCCGATTGTTACCGGGCATACGTCTAAAATCGTACAGTCAAAGTTCGCGTAAAAATTTTCACCGACATGAATGTTATAGCCGTAATCACATCTAAAAGAAGATTCAAGATGAATATTATCTCCTGTCGTTCCGAATAATTCTTTTACGATTTCGCTACGCTCTTTCAATTGCTCTTCTGGCGTATCATTTAATTTTCTCGTTAATATACGTGCTTGCTCTCTTTCTTGTACTAAAACTGGATCAGCCGGTATGTACATTTCTCCTAGTATCATCTTTTCCTTTTCTGTTTTCATCATACTATCCCCTTTAACTTATATATATGAGTTCATGATATCATAAAAAAGAAAGGCCTGAACATTTTTCGTTCAGACCTTTCTCTCTTAATCTTCCATCGTTGATAAGTCACCTGTTGGTAAATTCAGCTCCCACGCTTTTAATACGCGGCGCATAATTTTACCACTTCTCGTTTTCGGTAATTTATCTCTAAATTCAATTTGTCGTGGCGCTGCATGAGCTGCTAGGCCTTTCTTTACAAATTGACGAATTTCTTCTTTTAATTCATCAGATGGTTCGTATCCTGCTCGAAGTGCGATAAATGCTTTAATAATTTCGCCGCGCACCGGATCAGGAATACCAATTACACCAGCTTCTGCAACAGCAGCATGCTCGATTAATTTACTTTCTACTTCAAACGGACCAACGCGCTCACCTGACGTCATAATTACATCGTCAATACGTCCTTGGAACCAGAAGTATCCATCTTCATCCATATAAGCAGAGTCACCTGATACGTACCAATCTCCCGGCATGAAATAAGATTCATATTTTTGCTGGTTATTCCAGATCCCGCGCATCATAGATGGCCAACCTTTCGCAATTGCTAAGTTACCCATTGTGTAAGGAGGCACTTCATTTCCTTCATTATCAACAATCGCTGCTTTCACACCTGGAATTGGTTTCCCCATTGAACCTGGACGGATTTCCATACAAGGGTAGTTACAAATTACTTGTCCACCTGTTTCTGTCATCCACCACGTATCATGAATACGAAGTCCAAATGCATTCATACCCCAGCGAATTACTTCTGGATTTAACGGCTCACCAACGCTTAATACGTGACGAACTTGTGATAAGTCATATTTTTTAATTACGTCTTGTCCAGCTCCCATTAACATACGGAATGCTGTTGGTGCGCTGTACCAAACCGTCACACCATAATCTTGCAGTGCTTCATACCAAGCTTCTGGACTAAAGCGTCCACCTAAAATAACGTTTGACGCTCCAACTAACCACGGTGCGAAAATACCGTAAGCTGTTCCAGTTACCCAGCCCGGGTCAGCAGTACACCAATATACATCGTCTTCTTTTAAATCTAATACCCACTTCGCCGTTTGATAGTGCTGAACCATTGCGTTTTGCGCATGAAGCACACCTTTTGGCTTACCAGTAGAACCAGACGTGTAATGTAGAATCAAACCGTCTTCACGGCCTAACCATTCAATATGTAATTCTTTTGAAGCTTGTTCAAATAACGGATTGAACGCTACCGTTTTACCGCCTTCTTCTACATTATCTCCAACAAGGAAAACTGTTTTTAAAGCCGGTAAATCATTTAATGGTACGCGCTCTAATAATTCAGGCGTTGTAATTAACACCTTTGCTTCGCTATCTTCTAAGCGATCGCGAACTGCGCCTTCCATAAATGCTTCAAATAGCGGTCCAACAATTGCTCCTAATTTCACTGCACCTAAAAGTGCGAAATATAACTCTGGAGAACGTGGCATAAAAATAAAAACGCGATCGCCTTTTTCTACATCGCCATAATTCTTAAGGACGTTTCCTGCTTTATTAGAAAAATCCTTCATTTCCTTAAATGTATATTTCTCTTTTCGCGATCCATCTTGATAATAAAGAGCTACTTTATTCTTTCGATCGGATTTCGCATGCTTATCAATTGCCTCATACGCCATATTTACTCGGCCTGTTTCATTCCAAGTAAAGTTTTTATTAACCTCTTCCCAGTTAAAATTCGCGTATGCCTCATCATAATTCGGCAAATTATTTTCTCCTTTAATGACAGGAAGCGTTTCTACTTTCATACTTTACATCCCCCTCCTATGTATTCTATTATCTATTATAATGACATTATTTAAAATTTTCAGTATATTTGTTGATTTTTAGACAAATTTTTAATGACAAATTTCGATTCACATCGCATATATTATAAAGTACGATATTAATAGATTCACAAACCCTCAAGGTGGTGAGCAATACATTGATTCATAAAAAAATATATAATGCTAGAAACTTAAAAACAGCGAAAGGCACTTTAATTATTGAAGGTCCTGTCTCTACACATAACTTAGAAATGTATGAGTTTCATCCAGACTTAATTGCGTTTCGTCCTGCCGAGCAACAATATAAAGCAATTGTCGAAATTTCTAAATTACCAGAAGCTCGTCTCATTATTGCTAGACATGACCAAACAATTGTTGGATATGTTACATACTTGTATCCTGATCCACTTGAACGATGGTCAGAAGGAAAAATGGAAAACTTAATTGAGCTTGGGGCAATTGAAGTAGTCCCAGCCTTCCGTGGGAGTTCTGTCGGAAAGAACTTACTAGAGGTTTCTATGATGGACGATTATATGGAAGATTACATTATATTGACGACTGAATATTATTGGCACTGGGATTTGAAACAAACAGGATTGAATGTGTGGGAATACCGAAAAGTAATGGAGAAGATGATGAATGCTGGCGGGTTACAATGGATGGCTACAGACGATCCTGAAATTTGTTCACATCCTGCCAACTGTTTAATGGTCCGCATCGGTAAACGCGTTGATACGGATTCTATTCAAGCTTTTGATCGTCTACGTTTTCACAATCGTTTTATGTATTAATAAAGGGGGCAACTGGAATGATTGTAGAAGAAATTATGAATCAAAATGTAGTTACATTACATCCAAACGATACAATCGAAACAGCAATCCGAACGATACGCACGAAAGGCATTCGGCACATTCCAATTGTCGATCAAAATAATCACGTCGTAGGCATTATTTCTGATCGGGATGTAAGAGATGCAAGTCCGTCTATTCTAGATGAACAAGTTTCACTCGATATGCTACAGCAACCGCTCGAACTTATTATGAAACATCCTGTTATGACTTGCCATCCTCTCGATTTTGTTGAGGAAATTGCTACTTTATTTTTTGAAAATAAAATTGGCTGTCTTCCTGTTACAAAGGCCGGGAAGTTAGTTGGAATCATTTCTGAATCTACAGTATTACACACGTTAGTAAAATTAACAGGAGCACATCAACCAAGTTCGCAAATTGAAATTCAAGTAAAAAACGAACCTGGTATTCTTGGAAAAGTCGTTGCTATTTTTAGTGATTTACAAATAAATATCGTGAGCGTTCTCGTCTATCCAGCAAAAGATGAGAATGATAAAGTACTCGTTTTCCGCATTCAAACGATGAATCCTCTAAAAGTGATTGATGCACTTGAAGCAGAAGGCTACCGCGTATTATGGCCAAACATCATGGGGATGCAGGCATGAGTAGCGCGTTTATTTATTCGGATGACTTCCGGGGCTATTCATTTAGCCCTGATCATCCTTTTAACCAACTGCGCGTCACACTTACGTATGATTTATTACAAAAGGGCGGTTTCATCTCTCCCTCTCAAATCATCTCACCACGGACGGCTACAGATGAAGAAATCGCCTACGTTCATACAGAGGAGTACATAAATGCGGTAAAACGTGCTGGAGAAGGAAAGTTAGAAAAATCAATTGCAATGACATATGGACTCGGAACAGAAGATACACCGATGTTCCCAAATATGCACGAAGCAAGCGCATTGCTCGTTGGTGGTACATTAACAGCTGTCGATGCTGTTCTTTCTGGGAAAGTAAAGCACGCTCTCAATTTAGGTGGCGGCTTACATCACGGCTTTCGCGGCAAAGCATCTGGCTTTTGTATTTATAACGACAGTTCTATCGCAATGAAATATATTCAAAAGAAATACGGTTTACGCGTCTTATATATTGATACAGATGCTCATCACGGTGATGGCGTACAGTGGTCGTTTTATGATGACCCTAACGTATGCACCATTTCACTGCATGAAACTGGTCGCTATTTATTCCCTGGAACTGGCGCTGTAAACGAACGTGGACAAGGTAATGGTTATAGTTATTCTTTTAACGTTCCACTCGATGCTTTTACAGAAGATGAATCGTTCTTAGAATCATATCGAACTGTTGTAAAAGAAGTTGCAGCGTACTTTAAACCGGATATTATTTTAACGCAAAATGGTGCTGACGCACATTATTATGACCCACTTACGCATCTTTGTGCGACAATGAATATTTACCGTGAAATACCGAAGCTCGCTCGTGAAATTGCAAATGAATATTGCGACGGTCGCTGGATCGCTGTCGGTGGCGGTGGCTATGATCACTGGCGCGTCGTTCCAAGAGCTTGGGCACTCATTTGGCTCGAAATGAACAACATCCAAAACATCTCAGGTTATCTCCCTCCAGAATGGATTGAAGCTTGGAAAGGACAAGCAGAAACAGAACTTCCCCTCACATGGGAAGATCCAGACAACATGTATAAACCTATCCCCCGTAAACCAGAAATTGAAGAAAAAAACGCATTAACTGTAGCGAAATCCCTTGAAATTATTCGGAATAATATGACAAAATCTTTGTACTAAACGAAAAGGAGGCTCGTTTTTGAATAGCCTCCTTTTATTTATTGTCGGTTTCTGTCGGTAAGTCGATATATTTTAATAATCGCTGATATATTTCGAAATGCGCCGATATATTTTCATTTCATAACAGCCTGGCCCAACTTTTATGAGAAAAGGTAGTGATATTATGTGGAAACGACAAATGATCCACACGAAACGTGGTACATTTGAACTCTTTACAAAAGGAGATGGCGAATCGCTTTGTATTACACATCACTATTCACAATTTAATGAAACTGGTGATTACTTTGCGGATGTTTTTACTGCTACGCATCGTGTATTTCTCATTAATTTACGAGACGCTGGTAACTCGTTAAAAGCCAATTCAGAAAAAGAATTAAGCATGATTGAAACAATCCACGACTTGGAAGCCATACGAGAAGCATTACAACTTCCAACATGGCATTTCGCTGGCCATTCAACAGGTGGTATGCTTGGACTTTTATATGCAATTACATATCCACATTCCTTACAATCATTAGTCGTAGCAGGAGCTGCAGCAAGTAACTATACCGAAACACCATTCTGCATTTATCACCCAGCACATCCACAGTTTCATTATATGCAAAGACTCATCGAAAACTTAAAAAGCCCTCACCTTACAAATGAAGAACGGAAAGAACTATCTACTAAGAGAACAAAATTATCATTGTATAAACCAGAAAACTACAACTCTTATTTTTGTAAACCAATCAATAAAACAATGTCCATTAGCCGGATGAATGCTTTCGCCAATGAATATCCTTCATTTGATTTAAGAGAGAATTTACCTTCCATCCAAACAAAGACACTTATTATATGCGGAAGATATGATGTACAGTGCCCAATTCAATATTCTATCGAGATACATGATGGGATACGTAATTCTATCTTCATTCCATTCGAAAACAGCAACCATTATCCTTTTTTAGAAGAAGCTGCTCAGTTTACTTCTACTACTCAAACATTTTATAAATCGTTAGTACCATTATTATTAAGAAAACCTAAACACTGATAAAAAGCTCATAGCCTCTATACGACTATGAGCTTTTTTCAAAAGAAATATTTCACACTAAAAACAACTAAAAAAACAAAAGAAATAACCACTAAACCCACATCAAGTAATACCGACTTTTTATCTCTATCTTTTAAACTTACCTTAGAGCTAGAAATGCTTTTAATTACCCAAAAGATCGCAAAAAAGAACCAACCGAAATGATCATTCGTAGAATCTTCATCATAAAACATTTGTATTGCACCAATAATCAATAAGATAAGTACGATATTAGTTCCAATCTTTAAAGTCTTATTTGATTTATTATCTTTTAATATATCCCCCAACATATAGCTCGCTCCCTATGCTCTCCTCTGTTTTGTTTCTCTTTACATTTTAACACAAATTACCTATTTCTTCCTTTTCATTCGAATAACATACAAAAAACCTGCCAATTACTCGGCAGGTATATTACACGTTAAAACGATAACCAGCTCCCCATACAGTTTCAATATATTGCGGGTGAGCAGGATCTCTTTCAATTTTTTCACGTAGCTTTCTAATGTGGACGACAACAGTGGCTAAATCACCAGCGGAATCTAATCCCCAAATGCGTTCAAATAACTGTTCTTTATTTAATACTTGGTTTGGATGTGTGACAAAGAATGTTAATAAATCAAATTCCTTCGTTGTAAATGCCACTTCTTCATTGTTTATAAAAACTTTTCTCGCTCGTTGATCGATAGAAATTCCGTGAATATATAACGTATCACGTTGCTTACTTACATTTCCTAATAATCTTTCATAACGGGCAATATGCGCTTTTACTCTTGCGACTAATTCACTCGGACTAAACGGTTTCGTTATATAATCATCCGCTCCTAATCCGAGTCCGCGAATTTTATCTATATCTTCTTTTTTTGCTGAAACAAGTAGAATCGGAATATCTTTTACAGCACGTATTTGTTTACAAATTTCGAATCCGTTCATTTTCGGAAGCATAATATCTAAAATAATTAAATCATAGTCTTCTTGCAAGGCTGTTTGTAAACCTATTTCTCCTGAATGCTCTACATCAACTTGGAAATCATTAATTTCTAAATAATCTCGCTGTAATTCTGCAATACTTACTTCATCTTCTATTAATAAAATTCTTTTCAATTTACTCACCACATTCCTCTACTTTTTCCAATGAGAAGAAAATGCTTGTGCCTTTACCAAGCTCGCTTTCCGCCCAAATTTTCCCGCCATGTTCTTCAACAATTTGCTTCGCTATTGCTAAACCAAGTCCACTTCCACCTGTGCTAGAATTCCGCGATTGTTCTGCACGATAAAAACGTTCAAAGATATAAGGTAGCGTATCAGATTCTATACCTGATCCATTGTCCATCACTTTCACAATAACTTTATTATTATTACTCGATACTGTTACAGTAATTTTCTTCTCTTCTTTATCCATGTATTTCACACTATTATGAATTAAATTTGATATAACTCTATTTATCTTTTCGCAATCAGCCGTTACATATAGTGGTGATGCATGTAATTGCAAGTTAACTTCTATACCTTCTTTACTTAAATCCATTTGCATCTCTTCGATTAACTCTTGCATAAACATATTTAATTCAACCGTTTCAAACTGAAAGGGAACTCGATTCAAATCGAGCTTCGAAAACAAAAAGAGTTCATCAATGAGTGTGTCCATATGTTTTGCCTTCGTATGGATAGTTGTTAAATACTTATCCATTTTTTCTGGCGTATTTGCTACTCCGTCCTTTATTCCTTCTACATATCCGATAATTGATGTAATCGGTGTTTTTAAATCATGAGAGATGTTTGAAATAAGCTCTTTTCGATTTTCTTCATACTGCGTTTGCATCTCTATCGATTCTTTTAATCTCTTCCTCATTTCCTCAAATCCTTGATTTAATTGCCCTATTTCATCGTGTGATGTAACTGGTATTTGAAAATCTAAATTTCCTTCTTTAATTTTCTCCGTTGCGCCTTTCAATACAAAAATTGGTTTTATTACACTTCTTGAAACGAGGTAACTTAATAATCCAATAAGCAAGATGGCTAACAGTAAAAGTGATACGAACAAAATCGGAAATAATTTTTGTGTAAGATCTACAAATGAACTTTGCCTTTTTAATACAAATATACTTCCCTCTTCTTCCTGAGGAAAATAAAAATCAAACTTTACATATCGATAAAATGTATCGCCTAGTTCCGTTGTACCACGACTATTAATATTTGCTGATTCAAATTTCGGAAGGGCTTCTTTTAAAGATACACTTTCAAATACGTTTGAAGCATATGAAAGTGTTTCTCCTTTTCTTACTACTATTTTCACACCCTCTTTTTCTATTGCTGAGACAAACGACTCATCTAACAATTGAGATTGATGCTGTTTGGCTGCTGACTTCAACTCAAGATAGGCATTCTCTTCTTCTGGTGTAAGCGGCTTTTGAATGTAAGAACTTTTATAGAAATTTTTCACTGCTTCCAAGTCACCTGTTATCGAAAAAACGATTAAAAATCCCGCGACTAATATAAGCGTAATGGAAACGAGGATAACAGCAATATAAGAAAATAAAAACCTTGTTTTAATAGACATATCTTAAATCCTCACTTTATCAAACCTTATTATTTATAAGCATAAAAATATATGTTCAATTACTCAAGCGATTTTATAGTAATTTTAGCGCCAGTTTATAAAAATTTAATGTTCCTATTTTACAGTTGAAATTAGGAGGTTGAAATTCCATGTTCAAAAAAACATTCAGTATCATATGTTGCGTAATTTTTTTACAAGGATGCTCGCAAGAACAAGAAGTAAAAAAGGAGATGACAAACATGGAGACTGCACTACTAGCAGCTACTGAAAAAAATGAAACGAATACTGTTATATCTTTACTAAAAAAAGGCGCAAATATAAATGCGACGGATAGTCAAGGACGCACTCCGCTTATGATTGCTACATACAAAAATGATGTAAAAACCGCAAAAGCGCTTATCGAAGCTGGTGCTGACGTAAATATCCAAGATGACATGAAAAACAATCCCTTTCTATACGCCGGTGCGGAAGGTTACTTAGACATTTTAAAGCTAACAATTGATGCTGGTGCAGATCCTACGATTACAAATCGTTACGGCGGTACAGCTCTTATCCCAGCTTCAGAACATGGCTATATTGACGTTATAAAAGAACTCCTCACTCGAACAAATATTGATGTAAATCATGTAAATAACCTGGGATGGACAGCTTTAATGGAAGCCATCGTACTAAGTAACGGAAACGAAACACAGCAACAAGTCATTCGCCTTCTTATTGAGCACGGTGCAGATGTAAATATTCCAGACAATGATGGTGTTACCCCGTTAGAGCATGCTCGCACTCATCACTTTGAAGAGATAGAGAAGATTTTGTTAGAAGGCCGTAAGTAAAAAGCTAATTTTTGCCTTCCTCCCCCACCCTATGCTACATTTAAGCCGTTACATTACTATTAATAGGGTGGGGGGAATAAACATGAACAAACCTAAAATTGGGATGATTGGACTTGGAAGTATTGCGCAAAAGGCCTATCTTCCAACACTTACAAAAGAAACTGATTGGAATTTTGTAGGGGCGTTTACACCTAACGCAGAGAAAAGAAAACAAGTTTGCCAGCAATACCGAATTCAAGACTTTCATTCTATTGAAATGTTAGCTTCGGAATGCGATGCAATCTTCGTTCATAGTTCAACTGCATCGCATTATGAAATCGTTTCTGAACTTCTAAAAAAAGGGATCGACGTTTATGTTGATAAACCGCTAGCAGCTACAGTGGAACAAGCTGAGCAACTAGTCGAGTTAAGCAAGCAGTATAACCGAAAATTAATGGTCGGATTTAATCGCAGATTCGTTCCTATGTATGTCGCTGCCAAAGAACAGGCTAATGATATTTCATGGATTCGAATTGAAAAGCATCGTACAAATAAAGTCGGGCCATATACGTACGACTTCACTATGTTAGATGATTATTTACACATTGTAGATACCGCTCGCTGGTTAGCTAATGATGACCTTAACGCCGTTCACAATATGATGCAAATCAATGAAAAGAATGAACTTCTTTACGGACATCATACATATACAACTCCAAGTGGACTGTTACTTTCTACTGCAATGCATCGCCATGCCGGTACAAATTTAGAACAAATTGAACTTGTAACGCCAGGGAAAATCATTCGCGTAAAAAATATGAATACATTTGAAATTGAACAGGAAAACTCAGTTTCACAAAGTGGTTCCCCATCATGGGATACGACGTTAAAACAACGTGGTTTTGAAGATGCTGTTCATCATTTTATTGAGTGTGTACAAGGCGATACAAAGCCTGTTGTAGATGGATTAGAAGGATTAAAAACGCAGCAAATGCTACAATCTTTACTAGATGATGTAAACAAAAATTAAAACGGATACATTTTTCAGAATTTACTTTCATTCCCATTCCCTCTTTATTTCTCTCGTAAATTTCTATAGAATATGTTGATAGGAATTATAAATTTCATAATGAATCGTGGAAAGGATGGGATTAACACATGTGGAACGAGTTTAAAAAATTCGCTTTCAAAGGGAATGTCGTTGATTTAGCTGTCGGGGTTGTAATCGGTGCTGCATTCGGTAAAATCGTTAGTTCTTTAGTAAAAGATATCATCACACCATTACTTGGTATGGTATTAGGTGGCGTTGACTTTACAAGTTTACACTTTGGATACGGTAAATCTGCTGTTATGTATGGTAACTTCATCCAAACAATTTTTGACTTCTTAATTATCGCAGCTTCTATCTTTATGTTTGTTAAAGTTTTCAACAAACTAACATCTAAAAAAGAAGAAGAAAAAGAGGAAGAAATTCCAGAACCAACAAAAGAAGAAGAACTTCTTGGCGAAATTCGCGACTTACTAAAACAGCAAAACTCTTCTAAAGATAGAGCATAATTGAACGGATAAAAAGGCATGTCCCCTCGGGACATGCCTTTTCTATATGCTATAACGTTTCCGAATTCATATGAATAAATAAAATAATACCAGCAACCATAAGTACCATAATGCTACCTGCAAATAGTGTAATACCAATAAACATTAAACTTGTGCTCATATCTACTGATACACTTTCAATAAAAATAGAAATTACATACGTGATAAGGGCAATTCCTGCAAGAATACTTCCTGGAACAAATCGCTTTAAACCATTTTGTTTTAACGTCATATATGCAAAAATAGCAGTCATACAAAGCGTAATTATCCAAAGAACGATCATCTCTTTTCCCCCCTCACAAGCCTTTTCTTTCTATTATACATGACATTGCCCTATAATAGTTAAATTTGCACTTATGTGACATATAACAAGGAATAGCCCCATCTATAGCGAAGGCATTATAACATACACTTATACAATAAGGAGGCTTTCATTTGGAATATACTACTGCATATAAATTAGAGCTATCCGAACGATTCGATTATGTTACGATTGACTTAGACAAACAGTTTTTTTACATCGAAGTTGTAAATTTACAAAGTAATATAACTGTACTAAAAATATCAATTAACTTGCAAAAAGACGAAACGATGGTAGAGGGAAATATAATTCATTATGATACTTTTCACGTAGATGCATTATTACAAGGATTGAAATATGTTGCTCGAACATGTATTGATCACAATTTAAAAAATCAAAAGGAACTGTTTGCATTTTTAGAAGAAAATTAGCTCTAACAAAAAAATGGTTATTTTTTCTTTTTATTGATATAATTGTTATATAGAAATATTCTTTATAAGGGAGTGTTCATAATGATTTGGATTTCACTAATCGTATTAGCTTATTTCATCATTCTCGTCCCAATACAGTACAACTACATTAAAATGCTCAAAGAAAAACAGAAAAAAATGAGTGTCTTACAAAATGAACTATATGACAACATGTCTTATGAAGAATCCCAAGTACATTACCATTATCAAAGTAACGTATTTACAATACCTGCTTCGCTTGTCGCAAGTATTATTTATAAAGTGAACCATGCAGCATAATATGTACGCTGTAAAATTATTGCTTGAGTCTGTTCATTCTAGTGAGCCTGATTCTACGAAAATTGATGAGCATTATGAAGAGAATCACGATACACTTTTTGAAGAAAGTATTATTCTTGTTAAAGCAAACAGTTTGGAAGAAGCTCATGCACTAGGTGAACAAATTGCTATACAGTCTGAGCATACGTACGATAATATGTACGGCGAGCAAATAACATGGACGTTTCGAAAACTATTGCATGTGTTTGAATTAGACGATACCCCATTTGAAACCGGAAAAGAATTGTATGCAAGATTTTTACACGTTAAGAAAGACGAAATGGTAAATGCAGTCGTACAAAAATACTATCCTGAATACGAATAAAAGCTCACAGCAATCGCTGTGAGCTTTTTTATACTTACTTCGTTGAATCTCTAAATTGGATACGGTGAGGTAAGATAACAGTGTGATCTTCCACTTTTTCTTTGTTCATATACTTTGTTAATAGACGCATTGCTACTGCACCGATATCATACATCGGTTGAACAACTGTTGAAAGCTGCGGACGAACCATTAATGCAAGGCGTGTATTATCGAAACCAAGTACTTCTACGTCAGTTGGTACGTTTAATCCAGCGTCTTGTGCTGCATGGATTACACCTAGTGCCATTTCATCAGAAGATACGAAGATTGCTGTTGGCTTTTCATCATTGCTCCAAAGCTTTTCGAATGCTTCGATACCTGAGTCATATGTGTAATCTCCATCGATTACAAGATTTTCATCATATGAAATACCTGCTTCTTCTAAAGCTTTTTTGTAACCTTGTAACTTCTTCGCGCTTCCCGCTTTATCAATGAAAGGACCAGAGACGAAACCGATACGTTTATGTCCTTGCTCGATAAAGTGCTTCATTGCATCATAAGCTGCTTGTGTATAATCAATATTTACTGATGGCGTTTCATTTTGCTCATCAAATGATGCTGCTAATACAATTGGTACTGGAGATTTTTTAAATTCTTCAATGTGAATGTCTGTAATATCTTCACCCATGAAAACAATTCCGTCCACTTGTTTTCCAAGCATCGTATTTAATAAATGGAACTCTTTCTCTTTGTTTTGGTCAGAGTTACTTAAAATGATGTTATATTTGTACATTGTTGCGATATCTTCAATTCCACGAGCTAGTTCTGCATAAAACGTATTTGAGATATCAGGAATAATAACACCTACTGTAGTTGTCTTCTTACTTGCTAGTCCACGTGCTACCGCATTTGGGCGGTATCCTAAACGATCAATTGCTTCTAATACTTTCTTTCTTGTTGTAGGCTTTACATTTGGGTTACCGTTCACAACGCGTGATACGGTAGCCATTGAAACGTTCGCTTCACGCGCTACATCATATATTGTTACGTTCATCTCATCGCACACTCCTTCTATTTTTGTTATCTATTTTTATGTATCGGTTACTTGAATGAAAAAAAGACATCAACTCTATTTGCAGATGCCACCAATCGTCCCGAGTTCTTCCTTTTACTAATGATACGATAAAAACGCAGGCTCATACAATATTTTCCCGCAAAAGTTTCGAAAAAATTCGCTTCTTTTCTCGTATTTTCGTATTTTTTATGAAAAAAGGGCATTTTTTGTAAAAAAATAGATGTTTCCTTAGTAGAAATCTTATTTTAAGCAGTACGATAGTAAATGAAATTTATATCGGCGATTTTTCGAATATATCGACTGTAACTCGAAATATATCAGCGATTTTCCAAATATATCGACCGCAACTCTAATTATATCAGCGATTTTTTAAATATATCAACTTACCAACAAAAATCGACAATGACAGTCGCTATACAATAGGAGAAAGCTGTTCCAAAATGCCTTTTTGGAACAGCTCATTAAAAGTTTTTATAATTTACTTCCAAATGATTTTAATTCATTCATAAAATCATTGAACTGCGGTATATTCATTTGTTGCGCTGCATCAGATAAAGCTACAGCTGGATCTGGATGTACTTCAGCCATAATTGCGTCTGCACCAATTGCCATCGCTGCTTTTGCAGTTGGTAAGAGAAGGTCACGTCGCCCTGTAGAATGCGTTACATCGACAACGACAGGTAAATGTGTTTCTTTCTTTAAAATCGGCACAGCGGAAATATCAAGCGTATTACGCGTCGCTCTTTCATACGTGCGAATACCTCGTTCACATAAAATAATGTTCCCATTTCCCTTTGCCATAATATATTCTGCCGCATTAATGAATTCTTCAATCGTTGCTGATAGACCACGTTTTAATAATACTGGTTTATTCACAGCACCAGCTGCCCTTAGCAAATCAAAATTTTGCATATTGCGAGCACCAATTTGAATAACATCAACGTAATCTAATGACATCTCAATATCATTCGGATTTAAAATTTCACTAATGACAGCCAAACCATATTCATCTGCTACCTGGCGCAAAATTTGTAATCCCTCTAATCCAAGACCTTGAAAATCATACGGTGAAGTACGTGGTTTGAACGCACCACCACGCATTAATTTCAGACCTTGCCCTTTCATTGCTTCAGCAACTTGACGTACTTGTTCATAACTTTCCACTGCACACGGTCCCATAATAAAATGCTGATTTCCGTCACCAATTTTTTCACCATTAATTTCAACAATCGTATCTTCTGTTTTTTTCTTACGAGAAACAAGTAATGCTTTACGATGATCGTCTTCTTGTAATTCTAAACCAGCTTGAAAAATTTGTTTGAAAATATGTTGTAAAGTCGAAGTTTCAAATGGACCATTATTATTCTCTGCAATTAAATCCAGCATATTTCTTTCACGTACAGGATCAAAACGTTTCACACCTTGTACTTCTTTTAAATTACCAACTTCTTGTACGAGACGACCTCTTTCGTTTAGTAACTCTAATATTTGTAAATTAAGTTGATCAATTTCAGAACGTAAACGACCTAATTGTTGTGATGCCATAAGAAAGCCACCTCTTTCAAATTCCTATATGTTACTTTTTTAAGATAATTTATTATAGCTGATACATATACGATTGTCACACGATATACAGCAAGGAATTACTATCAAAAAACATTATATATTTTCATTTAAAATAAAAAAAAGACAGTTTACATACTGTCTTTTTTTACAAGAAGGAAACAAACGGTTTATCACTGTTTTTCTCTTTTATAATAACGGCCTCAATTTTACTCTCAGACTTGATCTGTAATTGTACTTTCGCATCTTTAGGCAATTTGTCTAACATGCCTTGAGCAGCCAATTGGGTAAGAGCCATTAATTCTGTTTTACCGTTATATTTAATAACAATATTCATATTTAATGTATCCATTTGATCTTTCTTATAAGAAACTTTAGCGTTGACTGGAATAAAATCTCCATTAGAAAAACCTTTTATTTCCTTAGCAAAGTTATTTATTTTTGTATTATCTTCTCCATGTGCTTGTGTAAATTCATCAGAAGGATATGAATACGACTTTTCATCGATCGTACTCCAATTTCCAAGGTTCGTATCATTCTTTTGAACAGTAGCACTAGCAATATACGTACCATTTTTTAAAGAACTTGTACTTTCTTGCTTAAAGATAGCAAACGTAATTGGAGATTTGTTATATTTATCATTTTTGTTAATAGCTTCAATAAGTTGTTTAGCAACTTCAGTCCCTTTAGACATAGCCTCTTCATTCGATACACTTGAAGACATAGCTAAGCCAATCATAACACCAGATAAACTTAATTCATTTGAATTCTGTTTTCCGAAATAATCTTGTTCTATAATATTTGTCAAAACTGGCGCTTCTACTTTCGCAACTAGTTCATCAATTAGTTTCTCTGGAATATACTGGTTTAATTGCAGTACGTGACTCTCTGTATCAAATTGCTGCGTTGCAATATTTATTAAACCATTTTCATACTCTGCTAAATCTAATTTAGAATTTGTTTTTATATTAGCTGTATTAATAACCTTTTGTTCTTTTAAAGGAATAACAGTTCTATAATAATCTTTAGAAACAGCAGTTCTCGGAATCATACTTTTTTCTTTTGTATCTTTTTGTATAACTTCATCCTTCTTACTAATCGTATTACTATTGTTACTACAAGCTCCCAGTAATAAACTTACGACTGCGAAGGATAATGCCATTTTCTTCATTACTTAAAACCTACTTTCAACAATCTAGTTATTTAGTTTGAACTATTAATAGTGTACCACTAAATATATTTCAACAAAAACAAAAAAAAGAAGCAAGCACCTTTAGCTTGCTTCTTTTTACTTTATATTCTCTTCTAAAGCATCTTTTTTAATATTCCAATGAGATGTATTCCATACTACCATCCCATCTTTTATGTATAACACTTGCGGTGATTCATGTCTAATACTGTATTGTTCTGCAACACGATTTGACACATCTCTCGCATCTTGTACGTATAAGTAATACGCTGGTACTTCTCTTTCTTCGCTGCAATACGCTTGAAATTCTGTGTATGCACCGTGACTAATTGGGCATGTCGTACTGTGTTTAAAAAGAACATACGGCTCGTTCTTTTCTACTAAGACTTCAAGCTCTTCAATTGTTTCAAGTTTTGTCATATTCATCACGATTCACCTCTCATACGAAATCTAGAGCGTTTCTCTTTCTTTTCAGCTTTTTTCTCAATTCTTTCTAATTTACGCTCTTCTTTTTCAACCTTCTTCTCTTGTCTCGACGCACGGTAATGATTGTATACTTCAATCGCCGCACTGCTCCACTGTACAACTTGCGCTACTTTATCAGCGTTATTTTCAATTTCGTCCGTTACAGAGTCTGATACATTACGAAGCTTCGTATTTAAAGATTGGATTGTCGTTCCAATCCCATCTACACCCGCTACCACTTTATTTAATGACTGTGACTTCTGTTGAATATCATCAGCTAACGCATTCGTTTTATGTAATAATTGCTCTGTCTCTACGCTAATTCCTTGCATTTGTTTTTCTAAACCTTCTAACGTGCTTGCAACGTTTTCTAACGTCTTCTGAACCGATAACAACGTTCTACATACATACACTACTAATACTGCGAAAGCAACCGCGATAATAGCCGCACTTACATATAAAAGAACTTGCATTTCATCACTTCCTTTATCTTTTTCATACTTTCCCCTATTATACAATCATTTTCCGTTTCATTCTAATCCCTATCTCATCATTAGAATTTTCATACTTATTCGTTAACTGTAACATAAATCATTCAACAAATTCCACTAAGTAGGTTACAATAGGAGAGGATACATAATTAGTAGGGAGGCTTTACATATGAAAGATCCACGTATTGAAAAGTTAGCATACAATTTAATTAACTACTCTATCCGCTTACAAAAAGGTGAAAAAGTATTAATTGAAAACTTTGGCTTACAAAAAGAACTTGTAACTGCACTTGTAAAAGAAGCATATGCAGCTGGTGGTTTCCCATTCGTCTCTTTAAAAGATCATCAAGTAGATCGCTCTTTATTAATGGGTGCTACTGAAGAACATTTCGAACAAATCGCTGCATATGAAGCAAGCGTAATGAAAGACATGGACGCTTATATCGGCCTTCGCTCTGGCGATAATATTAATGAACAAGCTGACGTTCCAAGTGAGCGTATGAAAGTTCATGGCCAAACAGTTGGTAAAAAAGTTCATAGAGACATTCGCGTTCCAAAAACACGCTGGGTTGTTCTTCGCTACCCAAATGCTTCTATGGCACAGCTTGCTAAAATGAGTACAGAAGCTTTCGAAGACTTCTACTTTGAAGTATGTAACTTAGACTACGGTAAAATGGATAAGGCGATGGACAGCCTTGTTACATTAATGAATAAAACAGATAAAGTTCGTTTAACTGGTCCTGGAACTGACTTAACATTCTCTATTAAAGACATTCCAGCAATTAAATGCTCCGGTCATTTAAACATTCCAGACGGTGAAGTATACTCTGCACCAGTTCGTGATTCTGTTAACGGTACAGTTTCTTACAACACACCATCTCCTTACAACGGTTATACATTTGAAAATGTACAACTTAAGTTCGAGAACGGCCAAATCGTTGAAGCAACTGCAAACGATTCAGAACGCATTAACAAAATCTTCGATACAGACGAAGGCGCACGCTACGTTGGTGAGTTCGCAATCGGCGTAAACCCATACATCTTACATCCAATGGGAGACATCCTATTCGATGAAAAAATCGATGGCAGCTTCCACTTCACTCCTGGACAAGCTTACGACGATGCATGGAACGGTAACAACTCGAACATCCATTGGGACTTAGTATGTATCCAACGCCCTGAATACGGCGGCGGCGAAATTTACTTTGACGACGTACTAATCCGTAAAGACGGGCGCTTCGTTGTACCTGAATTAGAAGCTTTAAACCCAGAGAACTTAAAATAATAAAAAACACTCGGAATTATGTTAACGGGTTCGGTTTTGAGGTACAAAATCAGAAAAAGCAATGCAAAAAACAACTGATTTAGCTTGAATTTTGTACCTAAACTAATACATTTAATAGCATAGAAAAAAGCATCAATTTCAGATGCTTTTTTCTGTTTTCAAGACAACATAACAAGATGTCTTTTTAATCCTCTATACGTTTGTTTTTACCAGGTTCTTGAGAATAACAGTCGTCATTTTGTTCAAAACCTTCTGGTTCCCAATTCTCCTCTGGGTAGCCATTCTTTTCAAAAATATCTCTTAAATACCGTATAGCTTCTGCCCATTTCACGAACTCTTTATATTCGAAAGGAGGTTGTCCTTCATCATTCCATACTGCCCAATTTTTATTAGGTAATTGGGTTGCAAACCATTCTGCATCGGGAGGGATAATGAATATGTGAAAGGAATTGTCCATTAACTCATTCCAAGTAGAATATCCAAGACTTTGGCTAAACTTTTCCAAATCGCTAAAAAATAGTTTTTTTATTATTTTTTTCATTGTGTTCATCTCAATCCCCCTTCTTTTTGAAAGAAATGATTTTCTTAAATAGATAATATCATTTAACTCATATTTTTTTCTACTTATACGAAGCCTCTGAGCAGGTGTAGCAACAATATCGGAATCTATTTTAGCATGATTTCCAAACATATGATATTGGCTATTGTCAATACGTTAATTACCAATAAACCTTATTAAATCAACAAAAACAAAAGGTTCAAATCATATACGATTTGAACCTAAAATTATTACGCTATTTAAGTTATTGTACTCCTAATCCGAACCCGTTAGAATTATATCCGAGCGTTTTTTTATTATCCTCACTCTATATCGAGCTACTGTTCTTACTTTTTGTTTGCTGAAAATGAAAATAATATAAAAGTGCCACTGCGATAGTACCGATTGATATCGGAACATATAAAGGAAGATCCCATTTCATATATACTCTAGTGCAACCAACAAGCACAAATAATATTTCTAAACAAAACAAAGGTTTTACATATTTCATTTCTTTCCTACCATTTCTATTTTCACATGTGGATTTTCTTTCTCTATAAGCGCCAAGAATTCATCCATATTTTGCGGCATCGCAACCATATGTACTTTATATGCATTCGTCGTAATTTCAAGAGACTTTCCGACCTGACGTATAATTCTCACATCTTTTAATACAATATCATCATTTAAAATACCGTACTTTAATACGCCATTTTCTACTTTATGTTTTTTAATAAATACTTCCCAAACGAGTGGTACATTTACAATGAAGCATAAACCCATCCCAATCAACGCTGACATCCAATGCGCTTTATTAGTGAAAAGCATGACAATTGGATATATAAACATAAAAACTAACGTAAGGCAAACGAAAATGACTACTGACTTACTTCTTTGAATTGGAAAGTTCATACCTACACCCCCCTAATCCAAATTATACCACTATTTCCATTTTAGTTCATAGAAAAAGGCCATTTCTAAATGACCTTTTACACAATGTACCTATAAAATTTCTTATCTACCTGTAGCACCGGAAAGTTTTTCGGCAACTCGTCTATACTCACACTTTGAAAACCATTCTTTTCATAAAAACGATGTGCCGCTAAAAATTTTACTGTTGTTCCTAAGTAAATATCTTTCAATTTTTTATCCTCAGCCCATGAAATTGCTGTTTGAAGCAACATATGTGATGCACCCCATTCTTTTCCGCGAAACTCTTTTTGTACGAACATTTTTCTTAGCGCTACTTGATGATTCTCAATATCTAATAAAGCTACTGTTCCAACTACTTTACCATCATAAATTGCTACCCAAAAGTTTCCGTGATCCTTTTGATAGAATGTTCCTATTTCAAGTAAATCAGGTTGCTCTTCTTTCGTAATTGAAACATTATACTCTTTTTGCTGAATATGAACGATAAGATCTACTACTTCCTCTTGAAACGTACTTTCATATGGAACAATACGAATCTTCTCGTTCATCGAATCTCTTTCCATTCTGAAGCTAGTAAACTATATACAGCGATATCATGAAAATGATCATATAGCCATTCTTCATCTCGTAAAATACCATCTAACTTAAATCCTAAACGTTCTGGAATTGCGCGGCTTTTCGCATTTCCAACACCGCACCGAATTTCAATTTTATTCAGCTTTAAATTTTCAAATGCATAGTGAAGTACAGCCTTTACGCTACGCGTCATAATACCTTTCCCGCCAGCATCTTCTGCAAGATAATACCCAAGACTCGTCGCTTTCTTCCCCCAGCTCACTGGATGAATGCCTACCATCCCAACGAGCTTTCCTTTGTAACGTATACCACTTTCAAAACCGTCTCCCTCTGCAAACTTCTTTAACCACATCGGAAAAATTTCATCATAAGCATCAGCAGATTTTGTCCCATCTACCCAAGGGAGCCATTTCCGTAAATGATTACGGTTTTGATCTAATAATTGATATAATTCCTCTTTATGATGTTTTTCTAGTAATTGTAGTTCGATTTCGTCATCTACTCGGAGTGTGAACATGTTTTTTAGTCCCCTTTTTAGTTTTCTTATTATTCTAACATTTATATTTCAAAACGCGTACCAATATATCAACGATTTTTGAAATATATCGAACACAACTCCATATATATCGACGTTTCAACATTAATGCACAACCACGACAACATAAAAAAGACGCACAGCCAAGCTATGCGTCTTTTCTATTATTTCTCTGCAACTTGAACTTCTTTTACGTAAGCCGCTTCGAATTTTTGGATGTCACCTGCGCCCATGAAAATTAGAACGCCGTTTTTATGTTTCTTTAATACATCCGTTGTTGTATCTGTAATTAATTCTGCACCGTCAATACGCTTTTGCAGATCTTCGATTGTTAATTCACCTTTGTTTTCACGTGCTGATCCGAAAATATCACATAAGTATACTTGGTCAGCTTTGCTTAGGCTTTCTGCGAACTCATCTAAGAACTTTTCTGTACGTGAGAATGTATGTGGCTGGAATACAGCGACAATTTCACGCTCTGGATGTTTTTGACGAGCAGCTTCAATCGTTGCATTAATCTCTGTCGGATGGTGTGCGTAGTCATCGATGATTACTTGCTCTCCCATCGGCTTTTCATTAAAGCGACGTTTTACGCCTTCAAAAGTTGTTAATTGATGTTTTACTGCTTCTACATCAACATTTTCATAATGGCAAAGCGCGATTACTGCTAACGCATTTAATACGCTGTGATTGCCGTATCCTGTAATTTTGAACGTATCATAGTACGTGTTACGAACGAATACATCAAATATCGTACCATCTGTTCTCTTTTGAATGTTGCGTGCTTGGAAATCATTATCTTCTCCAAATCCATAGAAAATAACAGGTACTTTCGCTTGAATTTTTTGAAGTTCTTCATCATCTCCACATGCAATAATGCCTTTTTTCACTTGCAATGCCATCTCTTGGAATGCACTGAATACATCATTGATGTCTGCAAAATAATCTGGATGATCAAAATCAATATTCGTCATAATTGCATAGTCTGGATTATAAGACAAGAAATGACGACGATACTCACAAGCTTCAAATACAAAATACTTACTATTTTCTACCCCATGCCCTGTTCCATCTCCAATAAGGTAAGATGTTGGGTGTGCACCTTGCATTACATGGGCTAACAAACCTGTTGTTGATGTTTTTCCGTGTGCACCAGTTACAGCAACACTTGTGTATTGGCTCATCAGGTCACCTAAGAAATGATGGTAACGATGGACTGGGATGTTTAATTCTTTTGCTGCTACGATTTCTTCATGCGTATCAGGAAATGCATTTCCTGCAATAATCACTTGTCCTTCTTCTACATTATTCTTATCAAAAGGAAGGATCGAGATACTACGCTTTTCCAACGCTGTTTGTGTAAAGAAACGCTTTTCATAATCAGACCCTTGAACAGTATGCTTCATATCATGAAGAATTTGCGCTAATGAACTCATTCCTGTTCCTTTAATTCCTACAAAATGGTAAACTGTCATCTTAAAGAACCTCCAACATTTCGAACTAATACAACGGCCTATCTATAAGACAGTATATGAATCTTTTCTTATTTTGGTAATCATCATACATTTTTGATGTAGTGAAGTTATTCTTTCCCTTCACTTATCAGGATAAACTCGTACGTACTTCTTTATATGTCCATAATAAGTCCATTATAGCAAAAAAGAAGCCGCTATACTATGATAACAGAAAAACTGATAGGGTCAATCACCTATCAGTTTTTCTCTCTTTTACATCTCTTCTCTTTTTTCTAATTGAACACGCTCTAAACGTGGGTTTGGACGATATTTACGACCAGCTTTTGCTTCTGGTTTCCCATTTAGTTCTACATTATCACCAGTAAAGCCAATATTCATTTTTAATAAGCTACTTCCTACCCCGTATATGTCAACAGGTACGTTTTGAGCTTCAAATTCACGAATACGCTTCTCATCAAATCCACCAGTTACAACGATGTCTACATGCTGGAATCCTTCTTCATCAAGTGCTTTACGAAGTGCGAATACAAGCGATGGGTTTACACCGCGTGGATCGAATGTTCCAAGTACTTCTGGGTGGCGAATAAAGTATTGATCAATCATCGTGCGGGACGTATCTACACGTACACCTTTTAATGTTGATCCAAATTCACGCGCTACGCGAAGTGCATCTGTAATGACATCATTGTTGTAATCAATTAATACAACTAATTCATCTTCTGGGAATTTCTTATGATATGCTTTTGCCGCTTCCACAACATCACCATTAAACATTTGAATTAATGCGTGAGGCATCGTCCCCATACCACTTTTGCCCCACCATTCATTCATCGCATGCGTCGCTTGTGCGCTCATACCTCCGATGTATGCTGCATAACCGTCACCAGCTTGTTGTGTATAATGATCATCACGGTCTCCCATGAAAATAACTGGTTTTTCTTTATCTACGCTACGCGCAGCTTGGACAACGTTATATACGTTTGTCGCAACCGATGTACGACGAGCTAAAATCCCATCAATGACACCTTCTAAAAATCCGAAATTTTCATAAGGGCCATGAATTGTTAACACTGTTTCAAATGGACTAATTTTATCGCCATCTTTTAAAGAGTTAATCTCAAGTTCCTCAGGATTTTTAGCGAATGTTTGTAGCAATGCAATTACTTCATCCGTTCCGCAAAGAACTGCATTTTCCTTTTGGAAAAATTGCATCGTTACAACACTTTTCGGGCGAAATTCTTCGATGATTTCTCTAGTCTTTAAAAAGTAAACGGCAGAGAACCAACCTTCTCCAACACGTTCGTCAAATTTAAATGTTTTATTTGTTAGTCTATTTATTTCACCTTTTAATTTTAATTCAATTTCTTTCATGTCGCTTTACTCCCTACTTTACTATCCAACATTTTCTCTTAGTATACAGCAAAACCGTTTACTATACATTTGTTTCCTGCATAGCGGCAAATTCATCCTCAGAAATAAGGACATCTCTCGGTTTCGTTCCTCTACCTTCAGAAATAATTCCTTGCGATTCCATCTCTTCAATGAGACGTGCCGCGCGATTATAACCGATGCGGAATTTTCGCTGTACAGAAGATGTGGACGCTCCCCCTTGTTCTACAACAAATTGACATGCATCAAGGAACAATTCGTCTTCCGACTCAGCTTGTTCTGTTTTCGCTAATAAATCCTCTTGCTTAAATAAGTAATTCGGCTTCATTTGCTTTTTCACATGATCAACTGTTTTTTCAATCTCATCATCCGATACGTATACACCTTGTACACGAACTGGTTTAGATGTACCGTTCCCTAAGAATAACATATCACCACGGCCAAGTAATTTCTCCGCGCCCCCAATATCAATAATCGTACGCGAATCAACTTGAGATGATACAGTAAACGCAATACGCGTTGGAATGTTTGACTTAATTAAACCTGTAATAACATCTACAGATGGACGCTGCGTCGCTACTAATAAATGAATACCACAAGCACGTGCTTTTTGCGCAATACGACAAATCGCTTCCTCAACATCACCAGGTGCTACCATCATTAAATCGGCTAACTCGTCAATGACAATAACGATATAAGGTAATGTCTCTCCTGGAATTTCTCGCTCACTTACAATCGTATTGTAGCGAGTTAAATCACGAGCACCTGCGTGTGCAAACAATTCATAACGGCGTTCCATTTCCTCAACTGCCCATTTTAATGCAGCTGTCGCTGCTTTTACATCCGTAATAACAGGTGCTACAAGATGCGGAACAGAATTGTATGGTGCAAGCTCAACCATCTTCGGATCAATTAACATTAACTTCACTTCATGTGGTTTCGCTTTATATAAAATACTCGTTAAAATCGCGTTAATACACACACTTTTACCTGAACCCGTTGCACCCGCAATAAGTCCGTGCGGCATTTTTCGAATATCCGTTACAATTGGGTCCCCTGAAATATCAAGTCCAAGCGCAACAGTAAGCGGTGATTCACTCTTTGTGAATACAGGACTTCTTAAAATTTCGCGAAGAAATACTGGCTTGCTTTCTTTATTTGGAACTTCAATTCCAATTGCACTCTTCCCTGGAATCGGCGCTTCAATACGAATATCTTTCGCAGCTAAACTTAACTTAATATCATCACTTAAGTTTGTAATTTTATTTACTTTCACACCTGGGTCTGGCTGTACTTCAAAACGAGTTACCGCTGGCCCTTGCGATACATTAATAACATGTGCGCCAACGTGAAAATTATTAAACGTTGTATCTAATAATTCTTTCTGCTCCTCTAACCATTCTGTATTATCTAACGCTGATTGCTGTGGAATCGACAACAGCGCTAATGGTGGAACAGTATATGTCAGTGGTGTATGCAATACATTTCGCATATCGTTCTCTCTTTGATTTACAACATATGCTTTCTCTTGTACTTCCGTACTTGAAATTGGCTTTTGTACTTGCTCTACCACTACTTGCTGCATTGGTTGCTCTTCCACTTGTGGTTCTGCTACTACTTGCTGCACTGGGCGTTCTTCCACTTGTGGTTCTGCTACTTGCTGCACTGGGCGCTCTTCCACTTGTGGTTCTACTACCACCTGCTGCACTGGGCGCTCTTCCACTTGTGGTTCTACTACCACCTGCTGCACTGGACGTTCTTCCACTTGTGGTTCTACTACCACCTGCTGCATTGGGTTTTCTTCCACTTGTGGTTCTGCTACTACTTGCTGCACTGGGCGTTCTTCCACTTGTGGTTCTGCTACTACTTGCTGCACTGGGCGTTCTTCCACTTGTGGTTCTGCTACCTCTTGTTGTACTGGCTTATTCTCTACTCGTACATTAGCAGAAGGCTGCATTGCATTTGCTCTAGCTGCATGTCTTTCCATTAATCGTGTTCTATCTTGTTTCAACATAACAACATTAAATGGTACATGGCGCTTTTTCTCACGTTTTGGTTCTTCTTTTTGTACAACTGGTTGCTCTTCTGCGATTGGTGTTTCTTCTACAACTCGTTGCTCTTCTACGACTGGCGCTTCTTCTACAACTCGTTGCTCTTCTGCGACCTGTGCTTCTTCTACAACTCGTCTATTTTCCTCTGTTTCTGCAATTAAAACATTCGCAAAGCTTTGAACATCTTTCTTCGTTTGTTCATCAGCCTCAGCAACATGTATGAATTCACTCTTTTGTTCAATTGCTTCATCTTCTTGCTGAATTTCCTCAAGTGCTACAAATGTCTCTACTACAGGCGCTTTTGTTTCTGCAATCACTTCTGTTTCTTCTGCTTCCGCAATTACTTCCACTTCTTCTAGCTCTTTCGCTTCCGCAATTACTTCCACTTCTTCTGACTCTTTCGCTTCCGCAATTACTTCCACTTCTTCTGACTCTTTCGCTTCCGCAATTACTTCCACTTCTTCTGACTCTTCTGTTTCTACAATCACTTCTACTTCTTCTGGCTCTTTCGTTTCTGCAATTACTTCCACTTCTTCTGACTCTTTCGCTTCCGCAATTACTTCCACTTCTTCTGACCCTTCTGCTTCCACTTCTTCTGACCCTTCTGCTTCCACTTCTTCAGGTGCCTCTGTTTCCATAACTACTTCTTCAAGCTCTTCCGTTTCTGCAATTACTTCTACTTTTGACACTTCTTCTGGTATTTCCACAATGATTGTTTCTTCAAGTTTTTCTTCTGCTTTGACAATCACTGATTCTTCTGGAGCTTGCTTTTCTACTTCAATAGTAGGTTGTTTTATTTCTGTGTTACGTTTAATTTCTTCTGATAATATTGTATCCTCGTGCTCTACTTTAGAAGCTACTAATTCTTCTTGTAGATTGTTTTCGTTTAACACCACTACATCTTTTTCTAGCTTAGCACTTTCCATCTGCTCAGCTACTGTTTTATGAAGTAATTCATCCGCTGAAACTTCCTGCGGTGTACTCATTTCTTGAATCACTTCTTTTTCTTCTACTAAAGGCACTTGGCGTTCAATTTCATAACCGTTTTTCTCTAGCCATTGATCAACTACTGACTTTTCTTCCTTTTTATTCTCTTCATATTGTTGCTCTCCTTGCTGGTTAGCAGCTCTATGACTAGAAGAAGTTGGTGCTTGTCCTTCTGAGAAATCAGATAATTTATATCCTTTTTTCTCTAACCATGCATCAACGACTGATTTACCCTCTACAGATATTTCAAGGTCTTCTCTTTCCTTTACTTCCTCCTGCTTTTCTTCCTTTTTCTCTACCGAAGGACGATTATATCCATAAATTGGCGAAATCATTTCTGTTGGACGAAATGGTCTACGGTTACTCTCTTGCGAAGGTGCAGATGCCTTTTTAACGACAGACTCCCGCACCGGTTCATATTGCACTTCCGGCTCTTCATATGTAGAAACTACCTTTTCCACATACGGTCGTCTGCTTCTTTCCACCTTTATTCCTCTTTGGGCAGTAGGTTCTTCATATGTTACTCCTTGAATAGGTTGTTCTTCGAAGCGATTTACTTCGCTTTCATCCTCTTCATCGAACCCATTATCCGGTACTAAAGGAAAACGGCATTTACCTGCATTCCTACTTGCCATTTGTGCTTCTCTTGCTTCAGTGTAGTGGTTTACACGAGGAATTTTCGGCTGACTTTCAATTTGCTTTGGTACTTCTTTATTCATCGCTGTTTGTTCTTCCTCTTTGTTAAACAGCTTTTTCATCCAATCTAACATGCTTACCACTCTTTCTACTAAATAGTAACATCCTTTATTGTATCAGCATTCGGCAAAAAGTGCAGGTAAAATTAAGCATGTCATATTTATCCACAATATTCTAATTTACGAGTGTTTCATATGAAAAAACGCAGCCTTTCATGTAAGACTGCGCTTAAGCTTTACTCTTCCGATATGCATCTATACTATCCGTTACACTTTGCAATAAAGAATTTACATACTGCGGGTCAGATAATTTTTTATCTTCTTCATGGTTTGACATAAACCCAAGTTCTAATAACACACCAGGAACCTTTGCCCAATTAAATCCAGAAAGATCATCCCGAAATTTAATTCCATTTACTTTTACTTGCTGGTTCTCCCTCATTTTATTTACAATCATTTGAGAGATTTGAAGACTTTCCGCATAAATCTCTTTCGTATACGGACTTCCTTCTGCCGGCGTCAATACAGCAAACCCACTTTCGTTTGGATTTTCAGAACCATCTGCATGAAGACGTAAAAATAAATTCGCCTTATGATTATTTGCGAATGTCGCCCGTTCTTTATTACTTATATCAACGTCTTGTGATGTTCTCGTCATTAATACTTGTATCCCTTTTGCTTCAAGCTTTTCTTTTAATAAAAAAGCCATTTCTAATACAAGTACAGCCTCTCTCTTTTTCGTCACAACACCTGTTGTACCGTCTGTCACTTTATATTTTTGCGTTGTTGCCCCTGGTCCAATTGGCTCTAAATTTAAATTCGCTTTTTGTTGATGTCCTGGATCAATAACGACGAGAAACTTCTCTTGTTTTTCATTACTCCCTACTTTTTGTTCATTATTTTGCACTGGTTGCTCAGTTGGCTGTACTGGCGTAGTTTCTTCTTTCTTTTCCTCAGATGATACTTCCTCTTGCTTATGTTCTACTTGCTCATTCGTTTGAATTGCTTGCAATTCTTCGTTTATTTCTTGTTCTTGCTGTTTTTCTACCGGTGCGTCTTCTTTGGTATCTTTGTTTTTCTCTTGTATAGAAGATGTAGTTTCTTTTTTCGGCTGCTCTTGTGAACAACCGGCCATATATATTCCAATGAATGCAATCATGCTCATTATTTTTATATACTTCATACTTCTCTCCCATCACTTTGCACCAGATTCAAAGTTTTTCTTATAATTGCCCTATAATCTCATCCATATTTCCAATATAAACTGGCTGCCATTTTTCTGTACCACGTTCTGCAGTATAAACCGGATAAGCGTCATCATCTATATTTACGAAAACTGGATCGCCCATATCCGTTTCATATCCAATTGTAATCCATCCTTCTTGCCACTTTCCGTTTTCTTCACTTATTAATGAATTTTTATGTTTATCGTATCGGTAACCGATTTGTCCTTTTTCTAATTCACTTTCACTAAACACATATATTTCATAAGTACCTAGCTCAATATCTTGCTGTTTTGAAGTTTCAATTCGTTTTAGAAGTTCTGCGATTTTTATTTGTTGTTTCATACGTCTATCCCCTTCTATTTTTCTAAATTTTAACTAGTTTGTTTATAAAATACAATATAGATTTTAAGAAAAAAGGTGACATCCTTATAATATGAATGATTTTTTGAATATATCTGTCAAAACTCTCAATATATCAACAATTTTTCAAATATATCTATCGTAACTCTACATATATCAACGATTTTTCAAATATATCTATCGTAACTCTACATATATCAACGATTTTTCAAATATATCTATCGTAACTCTACATATATCAACGATTTTTCAAATATATCTATCGTAACTCTACATATATCAACGATTCGACACGGAATATCGACTTACCAACAAAAAATGACAAAACAAAAAGAGAGGCTGCCCAAAAGGACAACCTCTCTTTTCTTATATCAATTAAAATTTAAACTCTTGTCCAACTTCAAAGCTATCTTCTAATACAAGAATACCTTTTTCTTGTGGAGCATCTGGAAGCTCTAATTCACGTGCAGAGCAGATCATTCCAGAAGAAGGAACACCGCGAAGTTCTGCTGGTTTAATTAACATACCACTTGGCATTACAGCACCAATTTTTGCAACGACAACTTTTTGTCCTGCATCAACGTTTGGTGCACCACATACGATTTGTAATGTTTCTGTACCGATTTCTACTTTACAGATGTTTAGCTTGTCAGCATTTGGATGCTTTTCTTTTTCAGCTACATAGCCTACAACAAATTTCGGAGAAAGATCTGCTTCTACTGTTTCTTCAAAGCCATTCTTCGCTAAAATTTCGTTGATTTTCTCTACAAGCTCTTTCGTTAATGTAAGGTTGCCTGTTTCTTTTACTTCTAAGTAAGAAGATGCATTAAAGATGTTGAATCCTGCTGTTACATTGCTTTCACGATCATATACGCGTGCAACATCTCCTTTGCGATCAAAAGTACGGTTCTCTAAAGTAATATCTTGTAAGGCAACAATTAAAGTGTCACCAATTCCTTCAAGGTTGTAAAAAACGTTCACTTCGTTCATCCTTTCTCTTTTCCATCTGTCTTCTTCCGATTTTTCGCTAAAATAAAGATTGGTTCAAATTCTCCATCTTCATATACGAATGAAAGTGATGTAATCGGAACATGCCCTTCGGCAAAAAATTTCATTGTCATTTGTGCAATAATATCATAACCGATTTCGTTGACGATATCAGCAATAATTAATACATCTTGGTGAGGAACAGCAACAACCATGTCACCAGAAATCTTTTCACGCATCGATTGTAGTAACGATTCGTTTAAAATACGAGTCGCGTCATACCCATCATTTGTGTTTAAAAAGTAGAATGTATTACCCGCTACTGTGTCTTGTTTAAATTCATAACCTAATGAGCGTGCGTTGAATAATGCCATTTCACGCACTTGCTGTTCTGTAAGTTCTAATTTTTGTAATAGACGCTCATCAATTAGTCGATACGTTTTATTCGAATCTAGCGCGTAGTAAATACGTGTTTCCGCCGTATGATCCGTCATAATAAACGGATTTCCTTCTTCTGCTTGTTTCGGGAAAGAAGTAGAGCGAATAACAGGTAAAATTTTCGCTCCGCTATTTTCTTCTTTATGCATCGCAATTAGCGCTTCTTGTACGTAATAAGCAACTTCTTCAATTGCCTTTTCCTTGTTCACTTCCCATTTTGCCACAACTCCTGGAAGCGATACGTTAATACCTTTTTTGGAGTCTGTTTGTTCAATACGTAAAACTTCTTTCTCACTATCATACTGAAAGTCCCATTCTGGGCGAGATAATTTCTTTATTAACTCATCTTTCATCTTTTTACTTGTCATCTTCATCTCTTTTTTCCTCCCTTCCAAAAAAATAACCTCCCCCGCGAAGGTAGAGGTTGTTTTACAATTCAATTGGCAAATTGCCTTATTTTAAACCTTCAATGAACTCTTCGATTTGTTCTTGTGTTTTACGATCTTTGTTTACATAGCGACCAGTTTCTTCACCTTTATTGTACGCTACAAAGCTCGGAATGCCAAATACGTCTAATTTTACACATAGATCAATAAACTCATCACGATCTACATAGTAAAATGAGAAATCACTATATTTCTCTTCTACTTCTGGCATAAATGGATCTACAAAGCGGCAGTCTGGGCACCATTCTGCTGAGAACATAAAGACTACATTCTCTTCATTTTTTAACTGTTGGAATTGCTCCATGCTTTCTAATGACTTCATCTATATTTCCTCCTCTAACGGGTGCATTTTTCATGTTATAATCTTTCTTTTATACTACCATACATCGCGTACGGTGCAAGGTTTATGCTTGCTTTTTGTCATACTTATATTGCCCAACTAACAACTTAACAACGTGTACAAATAATTCCGTGCGGTCGACATAATCATCTGTAAAAATACCGATAGCACCTTCGTGACTACGAATATCTTTTCGCTGCACAAACTCTTCCATCACTTCGCTTAATTCCTTACCATCTTCAAGAGGTGCTAAAAAATCGTCTGGTAACGTAATACGCGCTCCTCCGGCCACAAATACTTTCCCATCCATTGTTGCTAGCGCGCCCCAGTTACACATAAATAAACCGTGCTCCGTTTTCATTACGCCGCCTTCTAGCCCAATACCAATTGGAGCTTCTCCTTCCTCTAGCGCTCGCTTCGCTCTATTAATCGCTCCTTGCATCGTCTCTTCATCTGAGAAAGGCTGAGCTGATACTCCTGACGGAACAGAAAGAGATGTAATTTCAGCATCTTTCCAAACCTTCTCCACAGCGCCAACCTTCGTTTTATTCTTTGATCCTACTACTACTTTCATTTCGTTCACCTCTATAAAAATTCATCATTCTATTCTAATATCCCTATCAGATACGAATTAAGCATCAACCACTACCACATATCACCAAGTCATCTATTCAGCCTAAAAAAGAAGGTTTTTTCTAGCAACATTACCGTCTTCAAAAACAAAAACAAAAACAGCCTTCCTCTCACTTCCTACTTGGAGTCTTCATACATCATTCGAACACCAATTAAGCACTGACCGCTCCCACTCATCGCTGGGTCATCTATTCAATCTAAAAAAGAAGGTTTTTTCTAACAACATTACCGTCTTCAAAAACAAAAACAGCCTTCCTCTCTTTTCCTATCCAGGGTCTTAATACACCATTCGAGCACCAATTAGGCACTGACCGCTCCCACTCATGGATGGGTCATCTATTCAAGCTAAAAAAAGAAAGGCTCTTCAGCCCTTCTTCCTCTCTACGCGTTATTCTTAATTGTCTCTAACGTCGTTTTATCTGTTGTTCTTACAAGCTTCGTAATTAATTCTTTCGCCGCTGCATAATCATCAACATGTAAAATTGAAGCATGTGTATGAATGTAGCGTGCACAAACACCAATTACTGCTGATGGGATACCAGAGTTACTTGTATGTACACGACCAGCATCTGTACCACCTTGTGAAATAAAGTATTGGTACGGAATGTTGTTTGTTTCTGCTGTATCTAAAATGAATTCGCGCATTCCTCTATGTGTTACCATCGTGCGATCGTAAATACGAAGAAGGGCACCTTTTCCTAATTGACCGAACTGCGTTTTGTCACCAGATGCATCGTTTGCTGGACTTGCATCAAGCGCATAGAAAATGTCTGGTTGAATCATATTTGCAGCGGTTTGCGCTCCGCGAAGACCTACTTCTTCTTGTACAGTAGCACCAGAATATAATGTATTTGGTAATGTTTCGTCTTTTAATTCTTTTAACAATTCGATTGCAAGACCACATCCATAACGGTTGTCCCAAGCTTTCGCCATAATTTTCTTCTCATTTGCCATCGGTGTGAATGGGCAAATCGGCACGATTTGTTGTCCTGGTTTTACACCAATTTCAATCGCATCTTCATAACTATCTGCACCTATATCAATTAACATATTTTTTATATCCATCGGTTTTGCACGTTGCGCGTCACTTAATAAATGAGGAGGAATAGAACCAACAACCCCAATAACAGGACCATTCTTCGTCATAACTTGTACACGCTGTGCTAATAAAACTTGGCTCCACCAGCCGCCTAACGTTTGAAAACGAAGCATTCCGTTTTTCGTAATTTGCGTAACCATGAAACCTACTTCATCCATATGACCTGCTACAAGAACACGCGGGCCAGTTTCGTCCCCTTTTTTCAGACCAAATACGCTACCTAAACCGTCTTGTACAATTTCATCCGCATATTTGCTTAATTCTTGTTTCATAAAACGGCGTACATCATGTTCGAAACCTGATGCACCTTGTAATTCTGTTAACGTACGAAATAATTGCAATGTCTCTTTATTCACGAAGTCCCCTTCTTTCAAACCTTAGTAGAATACCTCTTTTATTGTAACGAAATTTTCGAAATGTTTCTAGTTTCTTCTTTTTTAGCTGTATTTGCTTTATAATTATTATTGGTACACTATTTTTATTTTATAGAATTGAGGTGAATATATGAGCTGGAAAGGTTTAGTAGCAGGTCTTGGCGTTGGGTTCGCAGCTGGTTATCTCGTTGCAAACAAAGTACAAGAACAATCCCATATTTCTTCAGAAAAAGCATTGAAAATGGTGAAACAAGCATTAAGTCATAAAGGTGAAATTACTGGCTCTTGGGTACATATGGTTCCAGAGACATTTGAAAAATATGATGTCGCATATGAAGTTTATCGCGGCGGTCTTACAACAATGTTAGATGATATACAAGAACGATTTGAATTTTTAGTTGATGCTAAAACAGGTACTGTTTTAGAGGTTATAGCAGCATAAAACGGAGGGTTCCCATTAGGTGAACCTCTTATTTTTTTGAAATTGCGGGTATTGATTAAAATTATATCAGCGATTTTTTAAATATATCGACTTACCGACAAAACCCGACAATAAAAAAGAAGCTGCTCCAATAAATATGATGGAACAACCTCCTATTTTTATGCTTCTATACTCGTTTTCCGTTCTATTTTTTCTACGATATGACCTTCCTCATTCCACTTCACAGCTCGATAATATGCGTCATGGTAAAACGTAAACCATGCCTCTTTTTCAGCACCATACTTCATCCACTTTTGCTTATTTTCAATCGAGGTCATCGGATAATCATCGTATGACATTACCCATAATACATTTTGATGCGCGTGCGTCGGCAATAGGTCTGCTAAATGAAGCATCGTTTCTCCTTGGCTTTCTAAAGCAATAACTGCATGTCCATCACTATGCCCACCCGTATGTGCCATCTTGATTTCATCTGTAATTTCTATTTCTTGCTGGAACGTAACAACTTGATCTACAATTGGCTCCCAATTTTCCTTCCAATATGTATTACGTGATCTAATGTTTGGATTCCTCATTTCATTCCATTCTGTTTCACTTACGTAAACTTTCGCATTTGGAAATGCCGGTACAAGGTGATCATCTTCCCATTTTGTTAGACCAGATGCATGATCAAAATGAAGATGTGTCATCAAGACGTAGTCGATATCTTCAGGCTTTAATCCTAATTTTTCTAATGATTCATAAACCGATGATTCTTCTGTTACACCTTGATTGCGTTTCATCTTCTCATTCAACTTACCGTTTCCTATCCCGGAATCAATGAGCATATTTCCATCTTTTGTTTGCAAAAGTAACGGATCTGTTCGTAAATAAATATGATTTGTATCATTATGTTTATATTTACGTGACCAAAGTACTTTCGGCACGACTCCAAACATTGCTCCTCCATCTAAATGTGTATTCCCGCCTTTTAACCACGTTACTTTTATATCTCCAATTTGTAACTGTTCCATTACACATCCCCCTTTTTAATTAATCTTAGCATAAAATTCTGATTATTTTAGGTGTAAAAAAACCTACGCATTACTGCATAGGCTCTGTACGATATTTTGCTTCAACTCGGTAAATACGATGACCTTTACTAGAGAATTTCTCTTCGTATTCAGTCATGATGTTACCTTCAAAGTCGCTGTTATGAAGATCTAAGCTTAAGTACGTTAGTAACATACCATACTCAGCCATACTCATAAGAGAATATTCAAATAAACCTTGGTTATCTGTTTTGAAATGAATTTCTCCGCCTTCTACTAACACTTCTTCGTAATTACGTAAAAATGTTTTATACGTTAAACGACGCTTCGTATGACGTTTCTTTGGCCATGGATCTGAGAAGTTTAAATAAACGCGATCAATTTCACCTTTCGCAAAGAAAACTGTTAAATCTTCAGCATCTTTATTAATTAACTTTAAGTTTGGTAATTCTTCTTCAATTAATTTATCAAGTGCATCTACAACAACACTTGTGAATTTTTCAATTCCAATATAATTAATATGTGGATTCGCTTTCGCCATATCATACATGAAGCGGCCACGACCTGTACCTACTTCAATGTGAATTGGTTGTTCGTTTCCAAATACTTCTTTCCAGCTACCAGCGCGCTCCTCTGGGTTTCCGATTACGATATGTGAATATTCATTAATTCGATCCATTGCATACGGTTTATGTCTTAAACGCATAGATGTTTCCCTCTCTTTACATAGCTATTTTAAAGGAATAATTCCTTCTTTCTTTTTTAATCAATCTACCAAACAAAAAACCAAGTACGTACGAGCACTCGGTCCGTTTCTTTCAAGTATAAGATGTACCATTTTGATAAAAACTACATACAGCATTAAACATTCCATGACGAAACAGCTTTTTCTCTTACATTTGAAGAGAAAAACAATCGAAAGGATGATCCGTTCATGCCAATTAATCAACAACATCAATTAGAAGTGCTGAAAGATATTTTAGTCAACCACCAAAGTGATTGCTGCGGGACAGTTTCAGAATGCGAGCAATTAGAGCGCCTCATTCAATCGTTACTCGCAAACGATAATATAAGTAGTGACGCTAAAACAATGCTAAACGATGTATATTCTTATAGTCAATCGGGTAAATCTTCCTCTAATTTGGACAACCATATTTCCAATAATCAAGAACAACTTACTCAGTGGATTGCTGGAATGGACAATTTTTCTTAAGTATCATTCTGAAGCAAGTAGTTGCTGTAAATATTGATGCCAATATTCAGCTTCTGCTTGCTGTTTTTTTGTTGTATGCCATTGAATAGACAAAATCGTTTGTGCTATCACATACCATCTCATACGCCTAAGCAGCGATTCATCCATTTCAATATCATAGTAACCGAGCCACTCACTCCATTCCTGGCGCGGAATGTACCAATATAATAACATACCGAGGTCTAGAGCTGGGTCAGCAATTACAGCTCCATCCCAATCAATTAAAAACAATTCATCTTCATCCGACAATAGCCAGTTGTTATGATTTACATCACAATGGCATACAACGAATTCATTGTATTCAATAGCTTTTAATGAATCCATTAAATATTGAAGGCCTTGCTGAATTGTTTCATCATCCCTTATATCTCCTCTTAAAACGAGTTGCAGTTGTTGTAATAACTCTTGTGCGTGAAGCGGCTGCTTCCCAAGTCTTTGAATCATCTGTACAAGCGCTTTAGAGGAGTGTATTTTCTTCAAAAGTTTCGCAACACGTTCTAGTTTCATATCCTCTGGCTCTAGCTTCTGTCCCGGAAGCCATTTTTGAGCAGAAATTACATCACCATTCGTTACCCTTCTTGTCCAAAGTAATTTTGGAACAATTCCTTCTGCTGACAATACCGCTAAAAAGGGCGATGTATTCCGCTTTAAAAATAACTTCTGTTGTCCGTTTTGCGCAATATATGCATCGCCCGTTACTCCACCAGCCGGTACAAGACTCCACTCTTTTCCTAATAATTGTTCCAACCATTCCATATTCATTACCCGTTAACAAATCCTTATCTTTTATAGTTATGAAAAGAAAAACCGCAACATTTCTACACATGTTGTGGATTCATATATTTTACTGTAAATGAAAAGAAAAATTAGCCTAAGCCAAAAATCCTCTATTTTATTTTACAAAACCTGTCATAGAATGACAACTTATCAAAATCGTCACCTTTGTCAATTCTACATTTATTACATTCTCATCGTCAAGTAGCGATTTGTCACATTATCGTCAATATATACGTGCTAATTGGAGCGAGCTTAAGTTCCTTTCCTCTAAATGAAGAAATTGGCTCTATTTTCGCTTCGTTTTCGTTTACTAACACATGCCACGTTGCTTCATTCGGAAGTTGCACAGTTTTAGCTTCTAAACCGCTATTAAATAAGACGATAATCTCTTTCCATGGCCCAAACGTTTCTGCATGCTCTAGGTGATATGCAAGTACTTCTGTAGATGTTTGTAAAAAAGTCATATGTTTTTTTATAAGATCTGCGCTTTGTAATCGGAATGCCCCATGCTCTTTACGAATCGCAATTAAACCTTTTATATAGTTAACGGTCTCTATCTCTTTCTCTTTTTGATCCCAATCTAATTGATTGATCTCATCATTTGCATTATAACTATTTTCATTTCCTTTCTTCGTACGATAAAACTCTTGCCCTGCGTGTAAGAAAGGGATGCCTTGTGAAAGAATAACCATTGCGCTCGCTAACAGGTGACGTTTTTTCAAAATCGTTTCTGATTCTTCATTACTGCGCACTAGTTTATCCCACATCGTCATATTATCATGACATTCTACATAGTTAATGCTTTGCGCTGGCTCTAGAAACAGCCCTGTTTCTTTCATACTTAAAAGACTTCCTGCTGCAATATACTGCAAATGATTACAGTCTACATGCCCACCAAATGCAAAACCACGCTTATTTATATGAAATGTACTCCCTTTTATCCCATCACGAAATTGATCATTAAACTGCGCGATATGTGGCATTTTCTTCGCATTATTTAACGTTGCTTTTTCCTCACGAGGAAGCGGTGTTTGCAAATCCCATCCTTCTCCTAATAACAAAGCATCTCGTTTTATGTTTCGCACTTCTTTTTCTATCATATTCATCGTATCAACATCTAAAATTCCCATTAAGTCGAATCGGAATCCATCGACATTGTATTCAGTAAGCCAATATAAAATAGACTCTACAATGAATTTCCTCATCATTTTCCGTTCAGACGCTATATCATTTCCGACTCCCGTCCCATTAGAAGGCATACCATCTTCACCATGACGAAAATAGTATCCTGGAACAAGCTTTTCAAATGATGATAGCTCTCTTTCATAAACATGATTATAGACAACATCTATAATCACCCTAATACCTTGTTCATGAAATGTTTCAATTAGTTGTTTGCACTCAACTATCCTGTTATACGGATCAGAGGGGTTTGTAGCATAATATCCTGTTGGTGCATTGTAATATAATGGATTATATCCCCAATTATAGGCGGACGAAGGATTCGCCTCATCTACACCACCGAAACAATATAAAGGTAATAGTTCAACATGTGTAACACCTAAATCTTTTATATGGGACAACCCTGTTAATGTCCCATTCCGTCCTGTTGTTCCCTCTTCCATCAATCCTTTATATGTTCCCTTTTGAATTACTCCACTATTTGGATGTATAGTCGCATCACGAATATGCAGTTCATACAATATGGCATCTGTCATTGATTGTAATGTTGGTAATCCCTCTCGTCTTGTTACATTCGTTTTTTCTAAATTGATAACAACACCATGTTTTCCATTTACCGTCACCGACTTTGCATAAGAATCCACAGCTTCGTTCCATATTAAATTAATACAAACAAGAAATGTATAGCGTGCTCCGTCTAAATCACCTTGTAATGTTTGAATCCAAACTCCGTTTTCTCCCCTGTACATTTCATGATCGGTATATTCTTTATCGCTCTTATAAATTCTTACTTTCGCAAGCCTTGCAGTTGGGGCCCATACTTTAAATGTCGTTTCTTCTTTTTGATAAACAGCACCTAAATCTGTACCTTCGTAATAATACTTTTCATCGAAACTTTTTGTTCGAATAACAGCACCTATTTGTAAATCAGTTTCTTCATTCCGTTCATCTCGTACTGTATAATACTTCCCCACATCTAGCGGCTCTTCTATAAAGCACTCATACTTCGTTGCATCTGGAAGCGCAATAGTATGAGCAATCGGTAAATCTTTCACATTACTTCCTTCTTGCAAACGAAATGTCCGACTTGTTCCATACGCATGTGGGAGCAAAATTGTAATTTTATTCATTTCATCTAAATAGGCATCAAATGGACGTTTTACTTTCAACATAAAAAAATCACCATCATTCTCAAAGTTAAAATAAAGTGAAACTTTAATGAGCGAGAAAATTTCTCCATCCTCACTTATTATTAGCCTTCACCAATTAGGCGAGATAAAATGAGCTGCAAATGATAAGGCTTTTCTTATCAACAAGACTCTATACAGTAACTCCATTCTTCTCTATAGTATATTCACCTGCATAAAAAACGTTTTCAACATTCTATTTTTGTAATTTTATTTCAGCAATCGATTTATACTTCGGGGTTTCTTTCACGTGGGATTCGTATAAAGTAATTGTATCTGCTTGAAATGATATTTCAGGCACTTCTTTTATACTTTCTAAACGAAACTTTTCTTCTCCTATCCATTTACGAGCAACGGTAATATGCGGGTGATATGGGCGTGTTTCTAGAGAAAATCCATTTTCTTCACAAATGGCATGTATTTGCTTTTGCAACTGAAACAAATCGTGATTCTCACTTACCTTCGCCCAAAAAATACGAGGCTGATCTTCCCTACCAAACGTTGAAAAACCTTGTAATGTGAACGATAGTTCTTTTGTTTCTGCAATTGTTTTTAATCCATTCTTTATTCCCTCTAATTGTTCCCCCGTTGCACTCCCTAAAAATGAAAGGGTAATATGATAGTCTTCTTTATGTACCCATGAACGAAATTGTAATTCCTCTTGCATATCCTCTTTATAGTTAGACAGCATTTCTTTTATATGATTCGGTAACGTAATTGCGACAAAATAATGCAGTTCCATGTACATCTTCTCCTTCTTTTCTATTGTTGCTTTTCTTTCTTATCTCATTCAGGTAAAAAGAAGCCGCTCTCCAAAATAGAGAGCGGACATTATTTATATATCCATTACTTCGCTAATTCATGAATTGCTTGCGCGTAAATTGCTGTTGCTTTCAATAAGTCTTCAATTTCGATATACTCATCTTTTTGATGCGCAAGTTCTTCTTTTCCAGGGAATAGCGGGCCAAATGCCACACCAGCTTTTAATGAACGAGCATAAGTACCGCCGCCGATTGCTAATAGTTCTGCTTTTTCACCTGTTTGTTCTTCATACACACGTTGTAACGTACGGATTAATACGTGATCTTTATCGACGTGATGTGGGCGAGAATTAGAATAGTCAGCCACTTCAAAACCATGCGTACCAACATATTCTTTCAACTTCACAATTGTTTCTTCAAAGTTAGTTGTAACTGGGTAACGTACGTTTAGCCCTAAGTTACCACCGTTTTCTTTCGTATAAGAAATGCGACCGACATTCACTGTTAACGGACCGCTAATTTCATCTTTGTAAGCAATAGTAGCTTTTTCACCAAAAATATCACCAGTAAATGTTTCTGTTGCAAATGTCGCAAATGCAGTTGCTTTTCCATCAAGTGAAACTGTAGTTAAGAAGTTTGCTAATAATAAACCTGCATTTTCTCCTTTTTCAGGAGTAGATCCATGCGCTGAAATTCCTTCTATTTGCAACGTCACTGTATTTCCTTCTATAGTCGATTTCCCTATTTTTTTAGCAGTTTGTAAATACTCTTCATATGCTACTGTAAGTGCATTTACATCTTCTCCTGTAATAACTGCTTCTGCAAAATCAGGAACCATATTTAAACGGCGCCCTGAATCAAATGAAACAAGTTCATATGTACCTTTTTTCTCTTCACTACCATTTTGCACAACTTGTATATCAGAAATTCCTTTTTCTGCATTAATAATTGGAAAGTCTGCATCCGGTGCAAAACCAATTGTTGGCATTTCTTCATTTTTAAAGTAGTGATCTACACATTTCCAATTGCTTTCCTCATCTGTTCCTATAATCATACGAACACGTTTTGAAAGAGGTAAGCCTAATTCTTTCACAATTTTCATTGCATAATATGCTGCCATCGTTGGGCCTTTATCGTCAATTGCACCACGTGCAAAAATCTTTCCATCGCGAATATCCGCACTATATGCGGGAGTCGTCCAGCCATCTCCTTCTGGTACAACGTCAACGTGACAAAGAATACCTACTAATTCTTCTCCTTGTCCCATTTCAAGATGACCTGCATATCCTTCTAAATTTTTAGAAGCAAAACCTTCAGCTTCTCCTTTATGTAACATGAAAGATAGAGCTTTTTCTACACCTTCACCGAATGGTGCGCCCTCTTTCGCAGATTCTTCTTCCCATACACTTTTAATTTGTAAAAATTGTTGTGTATCACGAATTAAATCATCTTTTCGTTTTGCAACTTCTTCTGTCCAATTAATCGCTGACATCACGCATCCATCCTTCACTATATTGTTTCTTTCATCATAACAAACAGAAATCTCTTATGCCATACACGAAAACTAAATACCGAACAATTGTAATATTTCAGATATTTCTTATTAGTTTTTCTTTTGTTTTTTCAAAAAAATTTGCAGGAATTTGGCGTTTTACGTAGAATTTTATGTGTTAGTTGACTGACCATATATACAATGTCAACTACCAATATTTTTCTATATGAATATTTGTTAAATTTCTGTAAAATTTAAGTAGATTAAAGCATGAATTTTATCATGTAGAGTACAATGGTAGTAACGACCTTCTTTCCTGAATGGGGTCAAAAAAACTAGTAGAGGAGTGGTTTTCTCTTGAAACCTACAACTACTCGTATGCTAACACGCATTAAATCAATTTATATGTACATCAATGAAAACGGAACGGTAACGACGAAAGACCTTGTAGATGAGTTCGGGATCACACCGCGAACGATACAACGTGATCTAAATGTGTTGCAGTTTAATGAACTCGTGTATAGCCCTTGCCGCGGTAAGTGGACAACAACAGGAAAGAAAGTGAGAATGACCTCATAACGAAAAATAATTGTATGGTAAATAAATACATACCCCTTTCTAATAATTAGAAAGGGGTCTTTTCTGCGCCTATAAAGGTACTACTTTTCAGTATCTACTTGATATGTTTTTAACATTTCTACTTCTTCATCTGTTAGCTCTCGGTATTGTCCAAGTTCTAGTTCTTCATCTAATACTAACGGACCCATCTCTGTTCTCTTTAGGTAGACTACTTTTTTTCCTACCGCTTCAAACATACGCTTCACTTGATGGAATTTCCCTTCCGTAATCACAAGCTCAATTTCAGAAATATCATCGCTTTTCAATATTGTAAGTGCACCTGGCTTTGTTTCATAGCCATCGTCTAAAATAACACCTTTAGCAAATTCTTTTACATCCTCTTCTGTTACTACTCCTGCAACGTGTGCATAATATTTTTTCGGCACATGCTTTTTCGGAGATAATAATTGATGTGATAACTTCCCATCATTTGTTATCAATAAGAAGCCTTCCGTATCGATATCAAGTCGTCCAACTGGGAACGGATCAAAGATTGCATCTTCTAATTCTAATAAATCTATTACTGTTTCATGATTATCATCTTCCGTCGCTGAAATAACACCTTGTGGTTTATGCATCATTAAGTAAACAAATTCTTTGTATTCCACAACTTCACCGTGAATCATAACTTCTTGCTCTTCTACATTTACATGAACTTTCGCATCTTTTACTGGCGTTCCATCAATTTTCACAACGCCATCTTTCAATAATTTCTTTACTTCTTTTCTACTTCCATATCCCATATTTGCTAATAATTTATCTAATCTCACGTTTTTCACCTTCTTTATTTATCATAGAAAAGGGGACGTAATTACGCCCCTCTTGATTTCAACTTTATTTTAAATCTACTACCAAGTTTACGTTGAATTTTATCTAATGCTTCTCCACCAAATACTCTTTCAAGTACTCCTGTGCGAATTGCTAACAATCCGTAAACAAGACCGCCAATACCTGCACAAATCGCAACTGTTATAAGAGCACCAATACGGCCATCAGGCGAAATCATGAAGGATAGAATCCATTGTGATAGTTTTACAGCAACGACCATTATAAGTGTCAGTACTGCAATTTGGAATGTTCTTTTATATACAACACCGAATGAATAGTGTGCGTATTTTTTAATTTGTTGATTTGTGTACCAAACAGAAGCTAAGAAACCAACTGCTGTCGCTAGAATTGCTCCTACTGTACCGAAATAACGAATAAAGATTACGTTACATACAAATTTCAAAATAACGCCCATTATAAGCGCAATAATCGCATGCTTCTGCTGGTTAATACCTTGCAGGATTGCTGCTGTTACTGTAAATAAAGCGAATAACAACGCAACTGGTGCATACCACATTAATACTTGTCCACCTAGTGGATCTGAATCGTAAAACGCAGTATAAATTGGATATGCAAGTGAAGAAATACCGACAACTGCTGGCAATGTTAAAAACATATTTGCCTGGAATGTTTGTGTAATTTGTAATTTCAAATAGCGGTATTGTTTTTCAGTAAATGATTTTGTGATTGCTGGTACAAGCGTTAAACTAAACGCTGTTGCAAGTGATACAGGAATCATAATTAACTTATGCGTCCACATTGTGAAAATACCGAGAGCTCGCTCTGCGATATCACCTTGACCAATCGCCTGCATAATTGAGTTAAATGTCAATGTATCAATTTGTTGATATAAAGGAATTGTTAACCCAATTACAACGTAAGGAATCGCATATGCAAATAACTCTTTAAACAATTGAACGGTGCTTACTGTTGATTCTGGTACAGTTTGTTCAATTAAATATTGATCCAAATATTTTTTACGTTTTAGCCAGTACCAAATTAACACACCGAGTGCTCCAACCGCTGAAACGAACGCAGCAAATGTCGCTACTCCAACTGCTGTTGCAACTGTACCGCCAAGTACTTTAATAACGATAAAACTACCTGCTAATAAAAAGACGATACGAATAATTTGTTCAATAATTTGTGAAACGGTAGTTGGTCCCATAGACTGGTGACCTTGGAAATAACCACGAATTAAACTCGCTGCTGGTACAACAATAAGCGCGAAGCTTACAAGACGAATGATCGTCGTAACTTCTCCTACATTATTGTGTATACTTTGTTTACCAAGCATCGCTTCTGCAAACAATGGCGCCGTCATGTACAGTACTAGGAACGAAAGAACTCCTGTTACTATCATCATAACCATTCCCGAGCGGAACATTCTCCGGCTCGTTTTATAATCGCCAAGCGCATTATATTTGGAAACAAATTTTGAAACAGCAAGTGGCACACCTGCCGTTGCGATACTTAAAAAGATCGTATATGGAATGTATCCATATGTATAGAGCGTTCCGCCTTCTGTTCCTACTAATGCATGAAACGGAAAGACGTAAATCATGCCTAAGAACTTTACTAAAAATGTCCCTAGCGTAACAATAAGCGTTCCGCGCAGAAATTTCGAATCGGACATACAAAAATCCTCCTACATCTACATAAAGTGAAACTATAATTAGTTGGAGACTTCTCTCCTACTCCTTATTAGTTGAACCATTCGAGCATTTACAGGCTAACAGACTCCCTATTTACTTCTCCTAAATCTTGAGGTTTTAGTCTTATCGCCTACAAATGGCAGGATAGTGCTGAACTCTAACTTTTGTATTGTACCACAATTCTCTCATTAAGCAGTACTTCACTCTATTTTTCTTTTAAGGGAAAACATGCTATTCTTTTAGGCAGGAAATGTAGAAAATGAGGTCGATATATTATGCATTATGATGTTATTGTCATCGGCGGCGGTCCTTCTGGGCTAATGGCTGCAATTGGTGCTGCAGAAGAAGGCGCAAATGTCTTACTTCTTGATAAAGGAAATAAACTTGGGCGTAAACTTGCAATTTCTGGTGGCGGACGCTGTAACGTAACGAACCGTCTACCACTTGATGAAATTGTTAAACATATACCAGGAAACGGTCGCTTCTTATACAGCGCTTTTTCTATTTTTAATAATGAAGATATTATTACATTCTTCGAAAATCTCGGTGTTAAATTGAAAGAAGAAGACCACGGTCGCATGTTCCCTGTGTCAAACAAAGCACAATCTGTTGTAGACGCACTTTTAACACGATTAAAAGACTTAGGTGTAAAAATTCGTACAAATACGCCTGTTGAAACAATTGAATATGAAAATGGTCAAACAAAAGCAGTTATACTGCAAACAGGCGAAGTGTTAGAAACAAATCACGTCGTTATCGCCGTTGGCGGAAAATCAGTTCCTCAAACTGGATCTACTGGAGACGGATATGCTTGGGCTGAAAAAGCGGGTCATACAATCACAGAATTATTCCCAACAGAAGTACCTATCCTTTCAAACGAGCCGTTTATACGTGACCGCTCATTACAAGGTCTTGCTTTACGTGATATAAACTTAAGTGTATTAAATCCGAAAGGAAAAGCTATCATTTCTCACAAAATGGACATGCTCTTCACTCATTTCGGCCTATCTGGACCTGCTGCTCTTCGCTGTAGCCAATTCGTCGTGAAAGCACTGAAAAAGTTTAAAACGAATACAATACAAATGAGTATTGATGCATTGCCAGAGGAAAATAGTGAACAACTATTTCAGCGCATGCTGAAACAAATGAAAGAAGATCCGAAAAAAGGAATTAAAAACGTTTTAAAAGGTTATGTTCCTGAACGTTACTTCCTATTCTTATTAGAAAAAAATGAAATTGACGGCAGCGAACAAGCTGGACAAGTTTCTCACGAAAAGATTCGTGCACTTGTGAAAGACTTTAAAGAGTTTACTGTGAATGTAAATGGTACGCAGTCAATTGAAAAAGCATTCGTTACTGGCGGCGGTGTATCCGTGAAAGAAATTAATCCGAAAGAAATGTCTTCTAAATTTACGAACGGCTTATATTTCTGCGGAGAAGTTCTTGATATTCATGGTTATACTGGTGGCTATAATATTACATCAGCCCTTGTTACTGGTAGAATTGCCGGAACGACAGCTGGAGAAAACGCGAAAATGCAGTATTAAAAAAAGAAACAGGGATTCCTGTTTCTTTTTTTATAGGTACATGAAATTATATGAGCGATTCCACAAATATATCAGCGATTCCGCAACTTATATCGGCTATTTTCCAAATTTATCAGCGATTCTGCAACTTATATCGACTTACCGACAAGAAACGACAAATATAGGCTCCACTTAACTTCCCATTGCTTTTTTGTTGCTTTATATACCTTAGTACCTTTATATTTTATATTGTTGAATATTTAAAAAAGGGTAAGGGGAAAACAAATGAGAAAAAAAGTCATGATGTCTTTAATGTTAATGACGTTTCTTTCTGCGGTAGAAGGAACGATTGTTAGTACAGCAATCCCTCGTATAACGAGTGATTTGTCAGGCGTCGAACTTGTTAGTTGGGTATATGCAATTTATATGCTTGCAACAGCTGTTTCGACTCCAATATACGGAAAGCTCGCTGATTTATTTGGCCGTAAAAAAGTTTTACTGATCGGAGCTACAATCTTTTTAGTCGGTTCTGCACTTTGCGGAGTCGTTACATCGATGGAACAATTAATCTTCTTCCGCGCGCTTCAAGGTATCGGTGCTGGTGCTGTTATGCCCATCACAATGACGATTATTGGAGACTTATATAGCGAAGCGAAAGACCGCGCGAAAGCACAAGGTTGGATGAGTGCCGTTTGGGGTGTATCCGGTGTTATCGGACCGTTAGTAGGTGGATTTTTAGTTGATTCCCTTTCTTGGCGTTATATTTTCTTCCTAAACGTTCCATTCGGAATTATCGCTTGCTTAATGATTGCAATTTACTACAAAGAATCTATTAAACCTGCTAAGCATCATATCGATTATCTTGGTGCAACAGTCTTCTCATTAAGTACAATCGCTCTACTATATGCATTATTAACAGGTAGCAGTAAGCAAAACTGGGGAGACATGACAATTATCGGCCTATTAATCTTTGCCGCTATTTCATTTATTATTTTCTTATTCATCGAGAAGAAATCTCCGGAACCATTAATTCCGCTAGCACTTTTCTCTAACCGTACATTATCTACGATAAATATATTAACTCTTATTGCTGGCGCAATGATTATTAGTATTACAATGTACCTTCCAATTTGGAGCCAAGGTGTATTAGGGAAAAACGCTACAGAAGCTGGACTTATTTTAATGCCAATTCCTGTTATGTGGACATTTGGCGCTATTTTCTCTGGTAACTTAGTAGGCAAATTAAAAACGAAACAAATCATTTTACTTGGAGCTAGCATTTTATCAGTCGCTACGTTCTTATTATTTACACTATCAACAAATTCACCATCGTTCCTTATTTATGTAGCAGTCGGATTATTCGGCTTAGGAATGGGGCTTGTGACACCGATTTACATGGTAACAATTCAAGCAGCTGTACCAGCTCATACACGCGGAACAGCTGTTGGTTTAAACACATTTATTAATACATTTAGTCAAACGTTAGGTGCTGCAATATTCGGTACAATCTTCAATACGATGATTCACGCACGTGGTATTAAAAACCTTGATCTTGTATCTGGCGGACACGGCGGTACTACAGCAAACGTAGTAACCGAATCGCAATCTGCATTAGCATCAAGCGTACACGTCATTTATATGAGCACTTTCGTATTAGCAGTATTTACATTAATTATCGCTTGGCTCTTATTAAAGCCAGCTACACAAACAAGTGAGCAACAATAAAAGGATGACCATTTTGGTCATCCTTTTTATTCTTCATTCTCCACAATATGTTTCAGCATGGATAATTTATTATCCCAAAAACGTTCATAATACGAGAGCCATTGTTGTAATTCTTCTAATGGTTCTGGATGCAAACGATATATCTTCTCTCTTCCGCTTTTTCTTCCACTTACTAAATTCGCTTCTGAAAGAATATGAAGGTGCTTTACAACCGCAGTACGACTCATCGGAAAATGATCCGTTATTTTGGAAATCGGTAACTCTTTGTCACTTAATAACCGTATTACTTCTCGGCGGGTTGGATCAGCAATTGCTTGAAATACATCATATTTCGCTGCTGACGAGGACACTTAGCCTTCGACAACCTTTTTCAGTTTTTCATTTACAATCGCTACCCAACCACCGCTCATTCTATCGCGAATAATAGAGCTCTTCGCATTTGCTTTCGGAAGAATTTCATCAGGATGTTTCCAGCCGCCGTGAATTAACGTAAATTCTGTTTTGTTATCTCCTAAGTCTTTCAAATCAAATGAAACAACCCAGCCATCTGTATCCCATGAGAAAGATAAATGGTTTGGTTCATCAATTTCTAATACTTTACATGGTGATGGCCCAAATGGTGATTGCACATGAAATTCATGTCCTACCTCTAATACAAAATCATTTGGCATAAACCATGACGCAATCCCTTCTGCAGTTGATACTACACTCCATACCTTTTGAATAGACGCGTTAAAAACGATTGTTTGTTTAATATCATTTAATGTATTTTGTTGTTCCATTTTCATTCTCCTTTACTCGGCGTTACAACATAACACCTTTTGGTTATACTTTGATAATATAACACCTTTTAGTTTCATGTCAACGCTAATTCTTTTACTGTTGAGAAATTCTCAACATTTTTTCAACAGGACAAACACCCTCTTAGCATTTCCTCATAATATACTCACAAAGGCAATACAAAATAAAAACTTCTCTCAACATGAAACTCCATCATTCATATTGAAAGAAGCGCCTTACTTATATCATGCGTACTTCGTCTCTCCTCCTTCCCTCAAGGGACAATACGCGAGATATGACAAAGTCAGAAGGAATATGCCCACCATTTGAGTAGGTAGTTATTTCTCTTCTCCTCAACATTTCCTCAGGAGCGAAATGACTACCGACTCACTTTTTTCAAACAAAAATAAAAAGGGGATGAAAGCGATGTTCTATTGCATCAACTGTTCTGATATTCATCATGAAAAACATCCAAATGATAAAGTATTCAAAAACGGTTTTTATATTGATCCATTTTTAGGTGATCGTTATCACCTTGGTATGTGTAAAGATGCCCAAAACCATGAAACAGGGGAGCCTCTTTTAACGACAAAGAAATTAGGCACAACCCAATCTATTATGAACGTATTACCGACACATGTTGTCCCAACATAAAACATAAAAAAGAGCTGGGTGAGCCAGCTCTTTTTTATGCTTTATAAACGATCATTGCTGAAAAACAATAAATTTGGTTTTCATCGTCGTTAATAGAAACACCAACTTGATACTTAATATCTACAAAGTTGCTATCATCAATCTTTTTCAAAAACACATTCACAGCGTCTTCTAAGTCTTTTTCGTGGCTTTCATCAAAAACTTTCACACGAATCATGTTAACACCATCCTAGATCGCAGCCCTCCGCCGCTTGATTATTGCCACGGTGCGTATCTATGATGCGATAAAACTTTCCATTCTCATATATATATCCGTCTTCTAACACATATTTTTTATCTTCAGTATAGACATAAAACTTACCTATCATAAATTTACTCGTATATAATTCCAAATAATTTGGTCTAAATTTAGCTACAACTTTATTTGTAATATCAATTTTTATTGTGCGCCCCACCTTCTCTCCCTCCTTTGCAAAGAACGGATTTAGGTATATTGTATTAGCGCTTTTACATTTTATGCTTAAAAATAAGTGGATATGCCTTCTTTCTTCACCTGTACTATTTTTCTAAAAAAATCACTATAAATAAAACCCGAAAAAAATACAAAAAAAGCACTTTACCTTATTGACTCGAATATAAATATTATGTTATTATATAAAATTTGACATTTTTACATACGTATGCTATCATTAAAAGTGGTTACCACATATGGAGGTGGATGATTTGTTTCAAATTGGTGATAAAATCGTTTATCCAATGCACGGTGCAGGAATCATCGAAGCAATTGAAGAGAAAGAAATATTAGGTACTTCACGTCAATATTGTGTGATACGCATCATTAGTAAAGATATGCAAGTAATGCTTCCGATGGATCAATTAAAAAAATCAGGTATTCGTTATATCGTTGATCGAGGTACGTTAGATGATATACTTCTTGAATTTCAAAACGGGGAGTCAGACCCATCACTCTCATGGAAACAAAGATATACAATGAATATGGAAAAAATGAAAAACGGCAATTTACAAGATAGCGCAGAAGTTGTTCGGGATTTACTTCGCCGCAATAAAGAGAGAACTTTAAATGCGAGTGAAAAACAAATGCTAGATAACGCCCGAAAAATGATGATCAGTGAAGTTGCACTCGTACAAAATGTTTCTGAACATCAAGCAACAGAATTTCTTCAAGATACAATTAATCACTAAATTTAAAATAGCTGGCCGCTATTTTTTTTTGTAAAAAAGGACGAAGAGTTTTATCTCTTCGTCCTTTTTTATTACCCACGCCCAGCTTGAAACGATGGATATAACGTCATTCCACCATCTGCAAATAGCGTAATGCCCGTTACATAACTCGCCTCTGAAGAAGCGAGCCAAGTTGCTACTGCTGCAATTTCTTCAGGGTTTCCAATATAGCCCATCGGTATCATACTTTCTACGTCAGCACGTTTTTTAGGATCAGCAAACTTTTCTGCATTAATCGGCGTATTAATTGCACCTGGTCCAATATTATTTACTCGAATACCTTTTGGCGCATATTCTAGCGCTAACGTTTCTGTCATCAGTTTAATACCACCCTTACTCGCTGCATAGTGCACAAATAGTGGCCACGGAATTTTCTCATGAACACTAGACATATTAATGACAGAACCTTTAATATCATGTTCTACAAAATATTTAATCGCTTCACGACTTCCTAAAAAAGCACCTGTTAAATTTGTATTAATTACCCTATTCCAATCTTCAAGCGGCATTTCATGCGACGGTACCGCGTTTTCTATCCCTGCATTATTAATCATAACGTCAAGCGTACCAAACTCTTTCACAGCAGATTGAATGAGATTCACAACATCTGATTCGACGGTTACATCACCTTTTACAGCAATCGCTTCGCCGCCTACCTTTTTAATTTCTTCTAACACATCATTCGCTTCTGATTCTCGTGAGCGATAATTAATAACCACTTTCGCTTTTTCCTTAGCAAACCTCACTCCCATCGCTCTTCCAAGACCAGTTGCTGATCCTGTAATAACGACAACTTTCCCTGCTAAATCACTATACATTTCCATACCTCCTTTAACTTTTGGCTATACCTAACATAATTCCGGCTGCGATAATAAAAACAATACCGACAACGATACCCGTTAATTGACGTTTCGTTTTCTTTTCACCTAATATAAGGATCCCACCAAGCGTGGAAATAATAATTCCCATTTGCGATAGCGAGAAACTTGTTGCTACTCCAACACGCGGCTGCGAAATGAATAAAAACATATTTCCAGCTGCCCAAATTAATCCTGGAATAATATTTCGAATTGCATATTTATTAAATGGATGATGTTTAAAGGTAAGCAAAATCCCACCTAACACCATACCAACTGCTTGTGGCAACAAAGCTGACCAACCATCTACGTTAAATAGTCTAATCACTACTACGTAAACTAAATAGCCGACTGTTGAAATTAATAAAATTACGATACCTCTTTTAAAGTTTGCTGCTTGCTCTGCATTCTTTTCTTCTTCACTTTGAAGCGATGTTAAAATAACACCGATAATAATACAAACGAGCGCTAAAATCCCAAGGACGACCGATATTGTCGTGGACCATTCATGAAATACGATAACGCCAAATAAAGTCGTCGCGACTAATTGAAGTCCTGTTGAAATTGGCATCGTCCTCGAAACACCCATTAAATCAATACTTTTCAATTGATTTGCCTGACCAAGCGCCCAAAATAAACCTGACACAACTCCAACTCCGATAACGGTAGGTGTTAATACTGGCTTCATAAAAATATAAACAACAATTGAGAAAATAAGTGCTCCAAACGTTGTTCCGAGCGTTTGACTATACGGTCCCCCGCCCAGTTTTACATTAAATAGCACAATACTTCCCCAAAATATAGCTGGTAAAATCGCTAAAAATATATCCATCACTCATTACCTTTCTTTACTAAATGCATAGGTTATCACTCTAAGTCATTAGAGTGAGCTTTTATTTTTTCTTTTTCCCGTTCACAAACTTTTTCTGCAATAGCGTCAGAAACATTCTTTTCTCGCTCCACTTTCTTTATCTTTACGTGATCTAAATGGTCTTCCAAAGTAAGCGTAACTTTATCGTTCGGGGGATTATGCGCTCCTTGAAATGTAAGAAATTGTAGCTTCACTTCATACCTAGGAACAAATTCATCTTTCTTGCCGAGACGCTTTATATTTATGACTGAAGCACATTCATATTGATCTTCTGTCACTTGTCTAATAACTGAATAGTACCTATTTGATAATGCACTCTCTAAAAGCTGTTCTCTTGATTCTTTCGCGAAAGAATCACTTGGAGAAGAGAAAAAAGACGCACATAGCATTGTCATAACTACACATATTTTTTTCATAATTCCCTCCTTGTTCTATAGATTAGTGTTCTCAAAACTGCCATAAAAAAACGACTTTCCCTATATAGGAAAGTCGTTTTAATGAATCCAATATTAACCACCGCTCACTGGTGGGATTAGTGCAACAACATCACCAGATTGGACCTTGTCATCTTCATTTGCATATTCTTCATTAATCGCAACCATAATTGGCTCTGAAACTGGTACATTATATTCGTTCGCAACAACATCTTTTAACTGTGCAACCGTAATATTTTCTTTCTCTATTTGTAATTCACTTGTCCCTGCTTCTTCTTGCAAGTGCGCAAATAACAATACTCGAATCATACTTATAGCTCCTTCCCAGGCTCTCCCGCCGGATATGGTGTTTTTTCTAATTGATCACCAATCCATGAGTCACCATCTTCCCAAAACTCCTTTTTCCAAATCGGAACAATTTGTTTTATGCGTTCCATAATATATTCGTTCGCTTCATAAGCCGCTTTACGGTGTGGTGTTGAAACAGCAACAACAACCGCTATATCAGAAATTTGCAACGTACCGATGCGATGTGTAATCGCAACATATGTACCCGGCCATTTCTCTTTCACTTCCAGGCCGATTTTCTCTAGCATCTTTTCTGCCATCGTTTTATAAGCGACATATTCTAAGTATAATGTACGACGCCCTTTCGTAAACTCTCTAACCGTTCCAATAAATGTTGTAACAGCACCGCATTCACGTCGAATTACTTTCTTCGTTACCTCTTCAATCGAGATTTCTGTATCAATTACTTCATAATATGTATTTGTCATTTCGCACTCCTAACCGTTTGTAAAAACCAGTCTATGTACAACTCTTCTTCTGTTATATGAAATACTTTATATTCTTCTCGTATATTTACTGGGACATCATACCACGTAATAACCGCCACTATATTTTCTACTTTATGTAAAAGCTCAGCATCTTCCGCAGAACGAAGTAACACTACTTTCGGGTAGTTCTCTTTTTTATAGCCCTCTATTAAAATTGTATCCACTTTAAAAAACTCATATAAGCGAATAATTTCTTGCAAGGACCATTTCTTTCTTAGTGAAGAAAGTGAAAGTAATCCAGCACCTTCTACACTACTTACGACAGCACCAGCTTTACGGTGTCTTTCGCTATCTTTTTGCGCTACTTCTGGAAAACCTCCGTGCCCGTGATGTTTAATTGTAGCAACTTTCATTTCGCTTTCGGCTAATGCATGCACAATTTTCTCTACAAGTGTCGTTTTTCCGCTATTTTGATACCCTACTATTTGTAAGATTGAAGGGGCTTCGCCCATGGCCACTCACATCCCTCAGAGTGCTCTAACAATAATACGGATACTTTCATTCCGGTCTCAAATCCTCTCGTTCCTCCGGGTAACACGATAAAAGCATTCGCATCTGCAAGTGAAGATACCGCACTCGATTTATCTAAACCAACCGGCATCGCTTGTAACGCCCCATCCACAATTGTTACGTTCGCTCTTACGAAACGAGTAAATGGATTTGGCTTCGGAAAATCTTTTTGTAAAATAGCATCCGCTCTATATACGTGAGGTTCCTTCGCATACAAATACGTTTTTATAATTGGATGCACAAATAATTCAAAGCCTACATAACAAGCAGACGGATTTCCTGATAAACCAAAGAGTAACTTTCCATCAACTTCAGCTACTGTCGTTACACTTCCGGGCCTCATGGCTATCTTATTAAAGAGTACATTTGCCTGTAATCTTTCATAAATAGCTGGTAAGTAGTCATAATCTCCTACTGATACACCGCCTGTTGTAATTAAAATGTCGACCTCATCGATCGCTGATTGAACAGCTGTAAAACATGCATCTAACTCATCCGCGAGTTGACCATAATAACGAACTTTCCCGCCAGCTTTCATAATTTGAGCTGCGATCATATACGAGTTACTATTTCTAATTTTCCCCGGTTCTAACGGCTCATGTACTTCTAATAATTCACTTCCTGTCGTTACAATACCGACAACAGGCTGTTTTACAACTTTCACCGTGCTATATCCAAACGTTGCTAGTAAGGCCGCAACACCTGGATTAATTGCAACACCTTTCTTAACGAGAACTTGATTTTGTTTTATATCTTCTCCTTTAAACGACACATTGTCACCGTTATTAAAAGGGCGTTTTAACTTCATATATGTTTTCCCGTTCTTCTCAAACCCTTCTGTCAGCTCTAGCATTACGACTGCATTGCAATCTTCTGGAATAGCTGCTCCTGTCATAATGCGAATTGCTTCAAAAGCTCCTACTTCCTCTAAAAAAACGGAACCCGCCCCGATTTCTCCTATTACTTCAAATTCAACTGGATTCTCTTGGGTTGCTTCTTTCGTATCTTCTGCTCGAATGGCGAAACCATCGTAAGGGGAACGATCAAAATGAGGAACGTCATGATCTGAGACAACATCTTCCCCGAGAATTCTCCCGTAACTTTCCGTAATAGAAATTTCTTCTACTTCACCATGCTTCGCATATTTCATTACCCGTTCTACTGCCTTAGCAACTTGAATTGGAATTCGTTTTTCTACCATCGTTTCTCACCTCATATTTGCAATTTTTTTTATCTCGATTAAACTTTATATATTCAATAGAAATTACTTCAAGGAGGAATTCCATGTCTTCATTTACACATTTCAATGACCAAGGACGCGCAAAAATGGTTGATATAAGCGACAAAAAAGCAACCGTTCGAACAGCAATTGCGTGCTCTAGCATTGTCGTTACGAAAGAAATTTACGATAAAATCTCTCACAATGAAATTGGGAAAGGTGACGTATTAGCAGTTGCGCAAATCGCAGGCATTATGGCCGCGAAACGTACTTCTGATATTATCCCAATGTGCCATCCTTTATTATTAAAAGGTGTTGACGTTTCTTTCGATTGGAAACAATCAGAAGAACAATATCGTTTACTCATTGAAGTAAAAGTTAAAACAGAAGGTAGCACCGGTGTTGAAATGGAAGCTTTAACAGCTGCTTCCGCTACCGCTCTTACTGTGTATGATATGTGTAAAGCTGTCGATAAAGGTATGATTATCGGCGAAACGTACTTACTTGAAAAAACAGGTGGAAAAAGTGGAGATTATACGAGAAATTCATAATCCTCTCTCCGTTGAGCCTAAAGGGTTTCCTTTAGGTTCAACCTATATATCTTGCATATAAACTTTTCGCTACATTCATATCATTCGTCCCATGAATGAACGCCCTGCCATCTGTAAATAAAACAAAACGATATTCTTCTACCGGAAATGATAATAAATAAGGTGTCGCCTTTATCTCTACGCTTCTTTGTAAGCGTTTTTTAATTTCTTCTAAATTAAAATTCTTCCGCACACCCGGGCGAATTTGTACTGTATTCCGCCCACATAACACTTCTGTTTTCGTTTGTCCTTCAAATGTTAAACTCGGATATGTACGTAACCTTCCGCAAGATAAACAAGTATCTTTTTTCTGCCTATTCACTTTAAATGCCATCTGTTGATTATTCCAAAGATCAAACGATAACATCGTTTCACGAAGCGCACCAAAGTCTTCTACTAATATTTTCAGCGCTTCCGTAATTTGATGCGCAACTACTAATTGTACTGCCGGTTGTATAATACCAGCTGTGTCACATGTTGCACCGCTCGCTGGATGCTCCATTAAACAGCGAAAACACGGTGTTTTCCCTGGTAAAATTGTATACGTTACTCCGTAGCTTCCGACACACCCACCATATATCCACGGAATATTATACTTTTGTGAAATATCATTAATAAGAAGACGCGTTTCAAAATTATCTGTCGCATCTAATATTAAATCTACATCATTCACTAATTCTTCCATTTCTTGCACCGTTACATCCGTCACAACAGGAGTTATTTCCACCTCAGAATTAATTGCTCTTAAATGCTCTGCTGCCGCTACCGCCTTCGGTTTATACTGCTTTGCATCTTCTTCTGTATATAGTTGTTGTCTTTGTAAATTACTCCATTCTACATAATCACGATCAGCAATCGTTACTTTTCCAACACCCGCTCTAACAATCGCTTCTGCATTTGCCGCACCGAGAGCACCAGCACCAATAATAAGCACATGCTTCTCTCTTATTTTTCTCTGTCCATCTTCTCCAACACCAGAAAATAATATTTGTCTTGAATATCGCTCCTGCATGCGATAGCCCCCTTTCTTATCCTCCTATATAAGACATTTCGATTTTCGGACGATTTTTTGCACTTTCTTCTGTTCGTTCATCCGAATACCTATCTTTTCTATTCATCCATACATCTTGTATAACACTTAATAACTCCTCATCCGAAAGATTTCCTCTAAGAAGTTCTCTTACATCCAAACCCTCTGTCGCAAATAAGCACGTATAAAACTTTCCATCTGCCGAAATTCTCGCCCTCGTACAAGAGACACAAAATGACTCAGAAACAGATGTAATAAAACCAACTTCAACATTTGTTCCAACGTACCGATATCGCTTCGCAACTTCACCAAAGTAATGCGCTTCGGCTGGCTCAAGTGGATACATCTTATGAATCATCTCAATCAATTCTCGTTTTGTAACGACTTGATCAAAATTCCACCCATTTGTACTACCAACATCCATAAACTCAATAAACCGAAGCGTGATTCCTTGCTCTTTAAAATACGCAGCCATCGGAAGTACTTGATGATCGTTCATCCCTTTTTTTACAACCATATTTACCTTTACTTCCAGCCCCGCCTCTTTAGCTGCTATAATTCCCTTAATTACCGGTTTTGTATTAATATTTCGACCATTAATATTCTTAAATATGTCATCATCTATCGCATCTAAACTAACATTCACTCTATGTAATCCAGCTTCTTTTAATGCCTTCGCTTGTTTCGTTAAATGTACAGCATTTGTCGTTAACCCTATATCTATTAACCCATCAATTTTCACAAGACGTGCAATAAGTTTTGTTAAATCTTTACGAAGTAGTGGCTCACCACCAGTAATTCTAATTTTTCGTACACCGATGTTAACAAATAATTTTGCCAAACGCTCAATTTCATCAAAAGTTAGTAAAAACTCATCTTTCAAAAAAGCATAATCTGGCCCAAATATTTCCGCTGGCATACAATATGTACATCTAAAATTGCAACGATCAATGACAGATATACGTAAATCTTGAAGTGGGCGTCCAAAAAAATCTTTAACCATCTCCTGCATCGCCACCCTCCCTTTCTGCCAAATTTCTTTCTTTTCATTCTATTATAATATATTTTCGAACTACGATGTTTTTGCTCAAGGGAATAAAGTGAAACTTTAAATAATTAGAGGGGATCCACTCCCCCCTGGTTAACGAGGTTTACTTACAAATACAAAGATAAAAAAACCTTGAAACATAAAAGTTTCAAGGTTTTTTGCTTATTAACTTAATCTAATAATAGTTAGGGTAGCCCCTGGCGTTGCTGTAGATAATGTAGCTACTGCAACTACTCCAAATAACTGTAAGCTAACAGCAGCTCCAGCAGGCAAGTTAGCGATTATTGTTGCACTAAATGAACCAGTAGCCACTGTCGGAGCGTTTATCGTTCCCGCAAGCGGACTGCCATTTACAGTTATACGAGAACTTACAACTAATCCTGCCGTTAAATTAATTGTATAAGCTATATAATAATTTCCTGCATTCGCAACTGTAAATACAGTATTTCCACCACTAACGGTTATTCCTGGACCAATATTTTGATTGTTCGGTAATGGTACATTCGTACCACCTAATAAAACGGAAATAGCGGTTCCTGATGTATTATTCGCAAATGCATACGTTGCAGTTGTACTAACTCCAGTCGCCCCGGTCGCTCCAGTGGCTCCAGCTCCGGTTGGACCTGTATCTCCAGTTGGACCTTGTGAACCGGTTGCTCCTGTTGCCCCCGTTACTCCTTGGATTCCTTGCGGGCCTTGAATTCCTTGTGGCCCTGTCGCTCCGGTTGATCCTGTTGCTCCCGTTGGACCTTGAATTCCTTGCGGGCCTTGGATTCCTTGTGGCCCTTGAATTCCTTGTGGCCCTGTCGCTCCGGTTGATCCTGTTGCTCCCGTTGGACCTTGAATTCCTTGCGGGCCTTGGATTCCTTGTGGGCCTTGAATCCCTTGTGGGCCTGTCGCTCCGGTTGATCCTGTTGCTCCCGTCGGACCTTGAATTCCTTGCGGGCCTTGAATTCCTTGGGGGCCTTGTGGGCCGGTCGGGCCTATATCACCTTGCGGACCTTGGATTCCCTGTGGGCCTTGTGCCCCGGTTGCCCCTGTCGCTCCTTGGATTCCTTGAGGACCTTGTGGACCTTGAATTCCTTGGGGGCCGGTTGGACCTATGTCGCCTTGTGGGCCTTGAATTCCTTGGGGACCTTGTGCTCCGGTTGCCCCCGTTACTCCTTGGATTCCTTGGGGACCTTGAATACCCTGTGGACCGGTTGGACCTATCTCTCCTTGAACACCTTGGATTCCTTGCGGGCCCTGTAAACCCGTCACTCCGGTTGCTCCCGTTGCTCCTGTCGCTCCTGTCACTCCAGTTGAGCCTGTCGCCCCGGTATCTCCTGTTACTCCTGTCGCACCTGTTGCTCCTGTCGGGCCAGGTGGTCCACCTGATGGACCTGTCACTCCTGCCGGACCTGATGGCCCCGTTGGACCGGTCGGTCCTGCTGGTCCTCCTGACGGGCCAGTCACCCCTGTTGGACCGGTTACTCCTGTTGGACCGGTAGTTCCTTCTCCCGTCGCTCCGGTTGCCCCCGTATCTCCTGTTGCTCCCGTCGGACCTTGCACTCCTTGAATTCCTTGTGGTCCTTGCACTCCTTGTGCACCTGTTGCTCCTTGAATCCCTTGTATTCCTTGCACTCCTTGTGCGCCCATCGGACCGGTTGGACCAATCGCCCCTTGTATTCCTTGCACTCCTTGGGGCCCCTCTGGACCGGTTGCTCCTATTTCCCCTTGTATCCCTTGAATTCCAGTTGCTCCTTGTGCTCCAGTTGCTCCCGTTATCCCTTGCACACCTTGTATTCCCTGTATTCCTTGTGGACCTTGTGGGCCGGTTGCTCCTTGCACTCCTTGAATGCCTTGTATTCCCTGAGGACCCTCTGGACCCGTTGCTCCAACTGGCCCTTGAACACCTTGTATTCCTTGCGGGCCCTGCAGTCCCTCTGGGCCTTCTGGGCCGGTTGGACCTATCTCTCCTTGTATCCCTTGGATTCCAGTTGGACCTTGTGACCCAGTCGGACCTATGTCACCTTGCGGACCTTGGATTCCCTGTGGGCCTTGTGCTCCTGTTCCCCCTGTCGCTCCTTGGATTCCTTGAGAACCTTGTGGGCCTTGAATTCCTTGTGGGCCAGTTGGACCTATGTCGCCTTGTGGGCCTTGAATCCCTTGCGGACCTTGATCTCCTGTGGCCCCCGTTACTCCTTGAATTCCTTGGGGACCTTGAACACCTTGTGGCCCTGTTGGACCTATCTCTCCCTGCACACCTTGGATTCCTTGCGGACCCTGTAAACCCGTCACTCCGGTTGCTCCCGTTTCTCCTGTCGCTCCTGTCACTCCAGTTGAGCCTGTCGCCCCAGTATCTCCTGTTACTCCTGTCGCCCCGGTTGCTCCTGTCGGGCCAGGTGGTCCACCAGATGGACCAGTTACTCCCGCCGGACCTGATGGCCCCGTTGGGCCGGTCGGTCCTGCTGGTCCTCCAGACGGGCCTGTTACCCCTGTTGGACCAGTTACTCCTGTTGGGCCTGTAGTGCCTTCCCCTGTCGCCCCAGTTGCTCCCATATCTCCTGTTGCCCCCGTCGGACCTTGGATTCCTTGAATTCCTTGTGGACCTTGCACTCCTTGTGCACCCGTCGCTCCTTGAATTCCTTGTACTCCTTGCACTCCTTGTGGCCCCATCGGACCGGTTGGACCAATCGCCCCTTGAGCACCTTGCACTCCTTGTGGCCCCTCTGGACCCGTTGCTCCTATTTCCCCTTGTATCCCTTGAATTCCAGTTGCTCCTTGTACTCCTGTTGCTCCCGTTATCCCTTGCACACCTTGTATTCCCTGAATTCCTTGTGGGCCTTGTGGGCCTGTTGCTCCTACCGGTCCTTGAATGCCTTGTATCCCCTGGGGACCCTCTGGACCCGTCGCTCCAACTGGCCCTGGCACACCTTGTATTCCTTGCGGGCCCTGCAGTCCCTCTGGGCCTTCTGGACCTGTTGGTCCTATATCACCCATCGGACCTTGTATCCCTTGAACTCCCTGTGGCCCTGTTGCTCCTGATGGCCCTGGTACTCCTTGTATACCTTGTGGACCTTGATCTCCTGTGGCCCCTGTTACCCCTTGTGGCCCTATAACCCCCTGTATACCTTGTGGACCTTGATCTCCTGTGGCTCCCGTTGCCCCTTGAATACCTTGAACTCCTTGTATTCCTTGTTCACCAGTTACTCCCGTCGGACCCGGAATACCTTGAATACCCTGCGAACCTTCTGGACCTGTTGGCCCAATTAGTCCTTGAATCCCTTGGATTCCTTGCAAGCCCTGTGCTCCCGTACTTCCAGTCGGACCTGTACTTCCCGTTGCTCCTGTTACCCCTGTACTTCCTGTAGCCCCAGTATTCCCCGTTGCTCCAGTCGCACCTGTACTTCCACTCGGTCCGCCACCCGGACCTGTCGCACCAGTCGGCCCCGTCGGACCAGGAGGTCCTCCAGATGGTCCAGTTATTCCAGTTGGACCTGTTATTCCAGTCGGGCCTGTTATCCCCTGACCAGTTGCTCCAGTCGCTCCGGTTGCACCTGTATTTCCACTCGGTCCTGGTGTTCCTTGTATCCCTTGTGCTCCTTGTATTCCTTGTGGACCAGTTGCACCCGGTAACCCTTGGACGCCTTGAATTCCTTGAGATCCCTCAGGTCCCGTCGCTCCAATTGGCCCCTGTAATCCCTGTATCCCTTGTATACCTTGTGCCCCAGTCGCTCCCGTTGGACCAATCGGACCTTGTAACCCTTGCACACCTTGAGGTCCTGTCGTTCCAGTTTCTCCTTGTGGTCCTCTCAGTCCTTGTGGCCCCTGCTGTCCTTCTGGTCCAGTTGCACCTATTGGACCAACTGATCCTTGTATCCCTTGCACACCTTGAGGTCCTGTCGGGCCCATCTCCCCCATCGGACCTTGTAATCCTCTTGGTCCTTGAGGTCCTGTTGGGCCTTGTGGACCGGTTGGACCAGTAATCCCTATACCTGTAAATCCAGTTGGAACAGGGGGGAAAGTAGGCCCAATAAGTTCTGGTGGAATTCTAAAATTAGAGCTTAACGAATTTTGCTTCCGATTATTATCACGATTCTTCACACTTTCACCACCTACAAACCGTCTTTTTCATAATAAATAAGCCTCTTCTTAATCTATTTACAAAAATAATTTCCAAGACTATTTTTATTTTAAATAATAAAAACTCCCTTAATTCCTTAAGGGAGTCCTGCAATTGAATCCATATTATCTGTATTAGGGACAGCTTGTGCTATACCCGATGTATTTACACTTTGCCCCATATTTGTTCCTGTTACAGTACCAGCAGGAGTGCCTCTTGTATATGTTGTCGTCACCGAATCACCCGGCTGTAAACAAAGCTTCGTCTCCGTCCCTATTACTGTAACAACATCAATCCAAGTGCACCCCATTGAACCACTATATGATTTCGAAGCAGTAAATGAAGTATCACTCAAATTATCACCGGTAAATATATTCCCAGTGTTATTCACAATAACAAATTCTTTTATATGAGCAGGCATAATTACACTCTACCTTTCCTCTATGAACCTAATGTACGTGTACTTGTTGCTAACGGCGGAAGAAACACTGATGTTCTAATGACTGCTTCTGGCTGTCTTTTCCCATTTAAAAAAATAGCCGCACTCGACCCTCCAGCACCTGCATATACTTTTGCTACAGCTAAAGGCGAGATATCATAACAGTCGCCGACATTAACAGCTCCTGTATTATTAATAATTTTTACTTTACGCAAATTAATCCCCATTTACCCCTCCTCCTTTTTATACTGTATGCAAAAGAAAAAAACTTGAAACAGACTCGTTTCAAGTTTTTAACTATTAACTATTTCGTTTCACCTTCATATTGAAGCATACCGCCAACCATATTCACTGTTTTAAATCCTTGCTCATTTAAATAATGACATACATTTTCACTGCGCATTCCTGAACGACAAATAAAGATATATTCATTCTCTTTATTAAAGAAATCTACTTTATGTGGGATATCGCCCATTTTAATATGTACAGCTTCTGGAATCTTTCCTGCCGCTACTTCTTCATCTTCTCTTACGTCTACTAAAAATAACGTTTCTCCATTTTCTAAACGCTCTTGTACCTCTTCTGTAGTAATTGTTTTAACTTCTGTCATATGTAGTTCCTCCTTATATACAATAAAACCTTTAGTTTCTTTTTCACAAACATTCTCTACCAATTTTAGCACGCAAAAGAAAGAACGCAAAGAATCGAAAAACTATTTCTCAATTTTCTCGCAAAACTTATTCTTTACAAACATAACTCTTGCATTGTATCCTCAATATACTTGTCTTATGAAAGGAGCCAATGAAAATGACACTTTCCCTTTTCATAATGGGCATCATTTTCTTAATCGCTGCAATTATTACTCTTAGTATGAAAAATACTAAAAAAATAAAATCACCCCAAGAAATGTCATTCTTATTTCTATTGCTTAGTATCGCATTCTTCGGTATAGCAATTGCCACATATATTTTCCGTCTACAAATCATGTAAAAAAAGGTGCCTACTACAAACATTGCACCTTTTCCCCATCATTTGTCTTCTAAACAAAACTAGATACTTTCCGATTTAAAAATTCATAAACTTTCTTTTCAAATAAATGAATATCAAATGCTCCCGCCATATGCCCATTTATACTTTCTATCTCATACACTTCCGCATACTTCCCTTGTTTTTGCAAAATATCTACCATTTTATAGTTGTAACGAGACGGCTGAAGCAAATCTTGTTTACATGGAATCATAAGTACATTCGCTTCTATGTTAGAAAGAGATTCTTCTAATGAAGAAAAACCATGTGTAATATCATGCAATAAAACTGCCTTTGCAGTATACATCCATGAATTTGCATCTACTAACTCTATACTTCTATATGTCGCTTTATTTATCTCTTTTTCAAATGATGTTAGTGTAGAAAACTTTTCATAAGGTTTTATCTCTATACTATTACGAGGAAATGCCATTTCATAAAAATGCTCATCAAACGCGTTCATAAACATCATTCTATTTGCTAAATGAAGCCCCTTTATCGGCTGCTCTTCTCCATATTTTCCACCTTTCCAACTTGGATCCAGTTGAATTGCTTCAATCGCATTTTGCGCTACGTTTACTGACGTAATAATTGGATTTTGTGGGTTCGTAATAACGCCAATCATCCGCTCTACCATATGTGGATAGTGAACCGCCCATTGTTGTGCAATCATTCCCCCTGCCGACGGTCCAATTACAGCGTGTAATCTTGAAATTCCCATACCTTTTATTAACTCATATTGCATACGAGCTATATCAAGAAATGTAAAAACCGGAAAATCCATAGCATATTCTTCTCCAGTTTCTGGATTAATCGATTTCGGTCCTGTTGTAATCACATATGGATTTCTCACCTGCACATTACAAAGATTATCTGTACATATAACAAAATACTTATTTGTATCAATTGCTTTTCCAGGTCCAATGAGCCCATCCCACCAACCAGACTCCTCATCATGCACTGTATATTTTCCTGCCGCATGACTTGTTGCACTAAAATAATGACAAACCAAAATCACATTTGACCTTTCTCTATTTACCGTACCATATGTCTCGTATCCCATTTGAACAGGAATTTCCCTGCCATTTTCAAACGTAAACCCTTTTAAAACAAACTTCTCCTTTTTTACAATTTGCACAGATTCTCCCTCTTCCCGTTATAGTATGAACTGCTTACTAAAGATTTTTTTCCATGCAAACTAATCTCCTTCTTCTTTTCATAAATAAATGAATAATATACAAAATTAGCCACAAAATAGCACTATATTACAAGATTAAAGAGGGTATACACATGATTTGGAATTGGTTACGTAAGAAAAAAAAATCAAATAAACCAGAAGCAAACGAAACAGATAATCAGGAGCAGCATTCTAACAATGAAGAGGATGATAACAAAGAACAGACTAGAAGTATGAAACATAATAAAGGTAAAAATCACGAACAAAAAGATTCTTCTCAGGATACGCAACAAAGTGCTAAACAGGAGGACTCGTCTCAAGATAAACAACAAAGCGATAAACAAGAGGATTCCTCTCAAGGTAAGCAACAAAACGATAAACAAGAGGATCCCTCTCAGAATAAACAACAAAGCGATAAACAAGAGGATTCCTCTCAGGATACGCAACAAAGCGATAAACCAGAGGATTCTTCTCAGGATAAGCAACAAAGTGCTAAACAAGAGGATTCTTCTCAGGATAAGCAACAAAACGCTACACAAGAGGATTCTTCTCAGGATAAGCAGCAAAGTGCTACACCAGACGAACCTTCTCAAGAACAACAGCAACATTCTAAGCAAGACAACTCGGAGCAAGGGCAAGGGCAACAGCAACATTCTAAGCAAAACAGCTCCGAGCAGGATCAACAACAAAATGCTAAACAAGACGAATCTTCTCAAGGACAGCAGCAGCAAAACTCTAAAGGTAATAGTATTTATGATTTTACGAAACCAGAAAAAGACCGTATCCATTCTTTACAAAATTTAATAGAGAAGCTGAAAAGGTCTAGTGATTTTGTGAATTATCATACATCCGACGATGAAACGATGCCTTATTGGATTTCTTACTATCGTCCTTCGCTTGATGGAGAGAAATTACAAAAATATTTAATGCCTACTCTTTTGGAACGACCTAATGCTTCACTAGAAGAGCTGAAAGAACATATTCCAATGAGCGGCATTACAATTACGAACGACTTACAAAAAATTGAGGATATGGTTTTAAAGGGGCATGCGATTATTCAATTGAATCAGCAAGATCAAAAATGTATGCTAGCAAACATTGCAATTGATAATTATCGTGCACCAACCCCTCCTTTAAACGAATCAACTGTTATTGGTCCGCAAGAAGGTTTTGTAGAGGATATTGATACAAACATTAATTTAGTTCGAAAGCGTCTTCCTGTTTTAGATTTACAAACAAAAGAAATGATTATTGGCGAGTTTTCCAAAACAAAAGTTGTCATGATGTATTTAGACAACCTCGCTGAAAAAGATAATGTAGATTTTCTCGAGGAATCATTACGCGCTCTTGAATATGATCAAATTAATGATAGTGCTTATATACAAGAATTGATGGGTGAAAAATCGATTTTCCCTCTCTATATCAATACAGAACGCACTGATAGAGTTACAAAAGCACTAATTGATGGAAAAATCGCTATTTTCGTTGATGGTTCTCCAAGTGTTTTACTAACACCTGTATCCTATTTCGATTTTTTCATTTCACCAGAAGACTATAACGTCTCCTGGATGTACGCTACATTTTCAAGGATTTTAAGATTAATTGCCGTTCTATTTTCAATTTGCGCTACACCGTTATACGTTGCAGTTTTAAATTATCATTATGAACTTATTCCAAGTGATTTACTTGAAACTTTAATTTTATCAAGGGCACAAGTACCATTCCCACCTTTAATTGAAGCGCTCTTTTTAGAACTTGCAATCGACTTACTGAGAGAAGCTGGCGCGAGGTTACCGATGAAAGTTGGTCAAACGCTCGGTATTGTAGGGGGTATCGTAATCGGACAAGCATCTGTACAAGCAGGTTTAACGAGTAACATTTTATTAATTATCGTTGCACTATCAGCACTCGCTTCCTTTATTACACCTATTTATAAAATGGGAAACGCTGTTCGATTACTACGCTTTCCTTTTCTTATGTTTGCAGAAATAGGCGGATTGCTCGGAATTTCTCTTGGATTTATCTTTTTATTTACTCATCTCTTTAGACTTACTTCCTTACGTAAGCCGTACGCTTTGTTTTATCCGACAAGGCAACAATCAGTTAAAGATTCTTGGATTCGTTTTCCATTAACAATGATTGATACGAGAGATGTGCAAGCAAGACCACAACATGTAAAAAAAGCAGCGAAAGGAATTTCAACAAAACATAGATCAGATTTTGATGATTGAGAAATGAGGTGCATTGATGAGTAAAGTTCAAGAAAAATATCAAATATCTCCTATCTTTGTTTTCTTCTTAATTCACGGTGCACAGTTTGGTGCTGGAGTTCTCGGATTCGCTCGAATCATCGCAAAGGCCGCTGGATACGACGGATGGATGGGAGTTATAATCACAGGAATTTTCATCCATATTCTTATATGGATGATGTATGTCTTATTAAAAGAAACAAATGGGAATTTAGTTGATTTACATCGGCAAACATTTGGAAAATGGCTAGGAAATGGCATTAGCATCATCTTTATGGCTTATTTTTTAATCGTTAGTATTTCGGTCATCCGAACATATGTTGAAATTATTCAAGTATGGATGTTTCCTACCGCTTCCACCTTTATGTTAACACTCTTTTTATGCTTAGTTAGCTATTACATTATCTCTTCTGGATTTCGTGTAATTACCGGTATTTGCGTCATCTCTGTTGGTGGTACATTAGGATACTTATTTCTAAGCTTATTCGTTTTGAAATATTCACATTGGGATAATTTACTACCTATATTCACACATTCTTTTTCAGACATTTTAAAATCCGCTCAACTGTCAATCTACAGTATGACCGGTTTTGAAATTTACCTCATGGTGTATCCATTTGTGAAAAAGCCTATGCAATCTCATAAATACGCTCAGTTTGGAGCACTATTTTCAAATCTTCTATATTTATTTAGCACCCTTTTAGCCTTTGCATTTTTTAGTGAAAAACAATTGTTAAAAACGATATGGGCCCAACTTTCTATGACCCAAGTCATTCAATTACCATTTATAGAAAGACTCGAATATATTGCAATTTCAGGCTATGCACTCGTTATTATTTCAAGTTTCATCCTCCCTTTATGGGCGTCAATGAGAGGAACACATGAAATATTCCGTGTAAAACAAAGGGGTATTTTAATTGCTTTTATCTTTATCACTCTCATTGTTTCGCAACTTTTAACCAACAGACACGATATTAATAACTTTATTAGTAATGTATCAAAAGTTAGTTTTTGGCTCATTTATGTATACATCCCAATCCTATTTATTATTGTGTGGGTGAAAAGAAAATGGAAAAAATCAAAAGCACAAGCAAATTAATACTTATTTCTTGTATAACATTCTTCAGTCTAATTGGATGTTTACAAAAAAATATTATCGATGATGTACAACTTATTCAAGGAAGCGTTTTTGATGTCGCAAAAGATAATAAAGTAAAAGTGACATTCGTTTGTCCCATTCAGAAAAAAGGAAATAAAGTTCAAGTTTTTGAAGGCAGTGCAAATGCAGTAAAACAAGTAAAAGCAGACACATCTTTAGAGTCTTCTCAACCATTTGCTAGCGGACAAATGCGTGTCGCTCTATATACAATAAGGCTTGCCAAAACAGGAATGTCTACTTCATTCGATACATTACTTCGAGATGTGAATATAGGGAACGCTTTATATGCTGCTTTATTAGATGGGAATGGTACTGAACTTTTAAAGGGCAAATATTCGACTTCATACAACGTTGCAATTTATATAAAAAAATTGCTAGAACATAACATGGAGACCGGACCTTTACCAGCGGATAATCTACATATAGGAGCATTTCGCTATTATCAAGAAGGAAAAGACTACTATATTCCCATTCTAAAGAAGCATGGTGATAAAATAAAAATTACCGGAATTGGCCTTTTTAAAAAAGATAAATATATCGGTAAAATTGCGGAAAAAGATATGTTCATATTTAAAGGACTATTAGAGAAACATAAATTAGATTCACATGAATTTAAAACAGATTCTGCGTACGTAATGATTAATAATATTCGTTCTGTTCCAACTTACGATATAAAAATTAAAAACGGAAAGCCTTCTTTTTTCATTCACGTTCGTCTTGATGCACGTATTCAAGAACTATCAAAACAAATTAACTTAGAAAATAACAAGAACACAAAAAACATTGAAAAAGATGTCCAAAAACAATTAGATAAACAAGCTGCTAAGTTAATTAAGCAATTTAAATCTTTAGGCGTCGATCCTCTCGGGCTAGGTGCAAAGTATAAACAACATTATCGCCCATTCAAATTAGAAGAATGGAGACAAATGTATAAAGATGTTCCGGTTCATATAAAATACACCGTAAATATTACAAATTCTGGTGTTATTGAATGAGAAATGATTGAACTCCTCTCTCCAGCATGATACAACGGAGAGAGGAGTTTTTTATTATCAAATAGAGAGAGAAGATATTTATGGGGGAGCTTATGTCTAAAAAATTAGTAAAGCCTATTTTAAATGGTATTTTATTTCTCGGCGTCTTTTTATTTGCTCATACATACTTAAAAAATGTTTCCTTCACACGTTACTTACTTGTCGTTATACCAATGTTACTCGTCGGTATTTTTGGCATCGATCTTATTTCATCGCTTTTAATAAAAAAAGAAGAATAACGAGCGAACATCTTATTTCGATAAGATGTTCTTTTCATTTCATAATCACCTTATGTTACAATAAACTTCGGCATAACGTAAGAAAGGATGAAACAACATGACAAACGAAAAAGGTTTAGATAAAGGATACGAACTTGTTGCGAAAATGCATGAAGTATTCGGACATCCTGTGACAAATACTCCAACAAAATTAACAGAAGAACGTGCAAAAATCCGTGCGAGTTTTATGCAAGAAGAGCTAGAAGAATTTCTAGAAGCAACGACTGTTGAAGATCAATATGATGCACTGATTGACCTTATTTACTTTGCATTCGGCACGTTTGCCGAAATGGGCGTACGTCCTGATAAAGGATTCGAAATTGTAAATAACGCAAACATGGCAAAACTATTCCCTGACGGGAAACCTCGATTCCGCGAAGGTGACGGTAAAATTCTAAAACCTGAAGGCTGGCAAGCACCAGAACCACAACTTCGTGCTGAAATTGAACGTCAGCGTCAAGAAGCTGAAAAAAACTGCTAGGATTTCCTAGCAGTTTTTTATTATGGCTTTTTTTCTGCCAATCATTAATGACCCACGTGCCCTGCGTGTCCTGCTGCTCCACTAATACTAGCTGCTCCTGCTGCCCCTGCTCCTCCTGCTCCAATTCCACCTGTCCAAGGAGAAGATTGTTGTTGTTGATATTGCTGATATTGTTGGTGCTGTTGGTGCTGTTGGTGCTGTTGACCTTGGTGTCCATGATGGTGGCCTTGGTGCCCATGATGACCGTGTTGGCCTTGATGACCTTGGTGATGGTGGTGACCTTGGTGTCCATGATGGTGGCCTTGGTGGTGATGTCCATGGTGACCATGTTGGCCTTGGTGAGTTTGATAAAGAACAGCCTGCGGATGTATATGATGGTGGCCGTGGTGATGTACTTGTTGTTGATGATGTCCATGATGGCCATGGTGACCTTGGTGGTGATGGTGTCCATGATGGCCATGGTGACCTTGGTGGTGATGATGTCCATGATGGCCATGGTGACCTTGATGATGGTGTCCATGATGACCGTCGTGGTGGCCATGGTGACCGTAAAAACCTTGTGGATAACCACCTACTCCGCCTGCCACAACACCTACTCCCGGTACCGGAAATCCTGTTTGTACTCCTCCAACGAAAGATGGGAATGTAGTTGGTACGCCTACTGGTACTCCTCCGGCTGCTCCGCCTACAAATGTTGGGATTCCTGTTTGCACTCCAGCTACTGATGATGGAAATCCTCCTGTTAATGTTGGGATTCCTGTTTGTGCTCCAGCTACTGATGTGGAAAATCCTCCAGGTGTTCCACCCATCCAGCTCGGAATTCCGCCATATCCTTGTTGTCCGCCTCCCATTAACATCATTTGTTCATAACTATCCGATCCACCTCCGAAAAAGCCATGTGGTGCATTATTGTCCATCCCTTTCATTCCTTTCACCTCTTCTACTCAATTTAGCCTACCTTTTTTATCATATTTCCTATAGAAAAATAGGTGTTTGTCTGTATTGGAATTCCGCTCTTTTATTTGTACGTATTGGAATAATTGAAAACTTAGACTAGGGTGATCCAGAGATTATTTTCTACACAAAAAAGCTCAGAGTATACATACTCTGAGCTTTTATTTAGAATAAATTAATTTGCAACAACATTAACAAGTTTTCCAGGAACAACAATTACTTTACGAACTGTTTTCCCTTCAATTTGGTCTTGAATTGCTTCAAGTGCAAGTTGTTCCATTTCTTCTTTTGATGCGTCTTTACTCATTGTTAGTTTTGCGCGAACTTTACCCATAACTTGAACAACAATTTCAACTTCATCTTCTACAAGTTTAGACTCATCAAATGTTGGCCAGCTTGCATATGTGATTGTTTCATTGTATCCAAGTTTGCTCCATAGCTCTTCCCCGATATGAGGTGCAACTGGTGCAATCATTTTTACGAAACCTTCTACATATTCTCTTGGAAGTGTTTCAGCTTTGTATGCATCGTTGATGAATACCATCATTTGAGAAATCGCTGTGTTGAAGCGAAGCTCTGCATAGTCTTCTGTTACTTTCTTCACTGTTTGATGGTAAGCTTTTTCAAGCTCTTTATTTGGTGCGTCAGTAATTTTCTCACTTAATTCACCGTTATCTTGAACGAATAGACGCCATACGCGGTCTAGGAAACGACGAGCTCCGTCAAGACCATTTTCAGACCAAGCAATTGAAGCATCTAATGGTCCCATGAACATTTCGTATAGACGAAGTGTATCTGCACCGTGGCTTGCTACGATATCATCAGGATTTACAACGTTACCTTTTGATTTACTCATTTTCTCGTTGTTTTCACCTAGAATCATACCTTGGTTGAATAATTGTTGGAATGGCTCTTTCGTTGGAACTACACCGATATCGTATAATACTTTATGCCAGAAACGAGCATATAGTAAGTGAAGTACGGCATGTTCTGCACCACCGATATAAATATCAACTGGAAGCCATTGTTTTACTTTTTCAGGATCTACAAGTGCTTCGCTATTGTTTGGATCGATGTAACGTAGGTAGTACCAGCAGCTACCAGCCCATTGCGGCATTGTGTTCGTTTCACGACGACCTTTTTTACCAGTCTCAGGATCAACAACATTTACCCACTCGTCAATGTTAGCAAGTGGTGATTCACCTGTACCTGAAGGACGGATGTTTTCTGTTTTCGGAAGAACTAATGGTAATTCCTCTTCTTTCACAGCTGTCATTGTACCATCTTCCCAGTGAATTACTGGAATTGGTTCACCCCAGTAACGTTGACGGCTGAATAACCAGTCACGTAGACGGTACGTTACTTTTTGATTTCCTGCGCTCGTTGCTTCAAGCCATTCAATCATTTTTGCGATTGCTTCTTCTTTATTTAATCCATCAAGGAATGCTGAGTTTACGTGTGCCCCATCACCTGTGTACACTTCTTTCGTAATATCTCCGCCTTTTACAACTTCCTTCATTGGAAGATTAAATACTGATGCGAATTCATAGTCACGCTCATCGTGAGCTGGAACTGCCATTACAGCACCTGTTCCGTAAGTTGCAAGAACATAGTCAGCGATCCAGATTGGTAATTTCTCACCGTTTACTGGGTTAACTGCGTAAGCACCAGTGAATACACCAGTTTTCTCTTTCGCAAGTTCTGTACGCTCTAGGTCACTCTTCATTTTTACAGCATTAATGTAAGCTTCTACCGCTTCTTTTTGTTCTGCTGTTGTAATTTCTGCAACAAGTGCATGTTCTGGAGCTAGTACACAGTATGTTGCACCAAATAATGTATCAGGGCGCGTTGTGAAAACTGTGAATTTCTCGTCTGTACCATCGATGTTGAAGTGTACTTCTGCACCTTCAGAACGACCGATCCAGTTACGTTGCATATCTTTTAAGCTTTCAGGCCAATCAAGCTCATCTAGATCTTCTAATAGACGATCTCCGTAAGCTGTAATTTTTAACATCCACTGTCTCATCGGACGACGCTCAACTGGATGTCCACCACGCTCACTCTTACCGTCAATGATTTCTTCGTTTGCAAGTACTGTACCAAGTGCTGGGCACCAGTTTACAGGTACTTCATCAACGTAAGCTAAGCCTTTTTCAAATAGTTTTAGGAAGATCCATTGCGTCCACTTATAGTAGTTTGGATCTGTTGTATTTACTTCACGGTCCCAATCGTAAGAGAAACCTAATGATTTAATTTGGTTACGGAACGTATTAATATTATGCTCTGTAAATTCAGCTGGGCTGTTTCCAGTATCAAGTGCATATTGCTCTGCTGGAAGACCAAATGCATCCCATCCCATTGGATGAAGAACGTTATATCCTTGCATACGCTTCATACGAGATAAAATATCTGTCGCTGTATAACCTTCTGGATGTCCTACGTGTAAGCCTGCACCTGATGGATATGGGAACATATCTAGTGCATAAAATTTTGGTTTTTCTGTCTCATCTGGCGTACGGAATGTTTTATTCTCTTCCCAGTACCCTTGCCACTTCTTCTCAATTTCTTGATGATTAAAGCTCATGAGATACCCTCCTTGAAATTCTATTTATTTTCACCGCCCAAAATACAAAAAACCTCTCATCCCTAGAAAGGGACGAGAGGTTATAGATTCCCGCGGTACCACCCTAAATTAATGTACAAATATACATTCGCTTAGATCCGTAACGTGGATTAACGGCAATTGCTACTATTAGTTTCACAACTGCAACTCAAAGGCGAGTTCATAACGAAACGTGGATTGACTTGCACCGACCGTCAACTCTCTAAACCAGCTTCTATTACTACTACTCCTTCTCACTGTTATTACACATATAAGTTAAGTGAACTATCCTTCACCTAGTATCTCTTAAGAGCTTACTTAAAGCGAGGACTTCTCGGTTAATCGTTACTCTTAATAACTAACGAATTCATCTTAAGACAGCCGAGCTATCTCCCTTGTTCTAAAGGTTGTTTTATTTAAATATATTCTAAAACATGTTACATGTTCCGTCAAACTAAACTGCAATTTTTTCTTCAACTGTTTCTTCTACTTTTACTCGTTTATCATAAATGCTCGTTGCTATAAGCGCTACTACAAGCATTACCATGATTGCTATAAACAATACTTCCATATTGTATAAATCCACAATTGCTCCGCCAACGACCGGTCCGAACATTTTTCCTACAGTCGCCGCACTATTTACGACACCTTGATAAAATCCTAATTTATCTTTTGGTGCAAGTATATTTGCAATCGTTGGAACCGCAGGCCATACAAATAACTCACCAATTGTTAATGTTACCATCGCAACGAGGAACATCGTAAATTGCTGCGCTTGACTTAACACAATGAATGACGCCGCAAAAATGAAGATTCCAATCATAATTTGTTGTTTTAAAGAACGCTTCATCCAACGAATTAGCATACTAACAAGTGGTTGCGCACAAACAATCATCGCTCCGTTTATCGTCCATAGTAAACTATAGTGACGAAGGCTAATATTCAATTCTTGCATATGTGTTGCAATCGCTCCTTGCCACTGTACGTATGTAACCCAGCATAAAGCATATGCTACACACACGATAAGAAGTGCTTTAAATCCAGGTGTAAGTGACCACCCTTTTTTCGTTTCGACTTCTTTTTGCACTCCTGGCTCTTTCTTGTCTTCCATACCGCGGAATCCAATAAAAGCAATTAAAAAGAAAACAAAGTATAAAATAAAATTCGCTAAGAAAATATAATCAAAACGATACGATGCAACTAATCCACCACATGCCGTTCCGATTGCAATACCAACATTTTGTCCAACGTACATCGCATTAAATGCCCGTCTTCCGCCTTCTGGCCAAACCGTACCAACCATCGCATACATCGATGGGAAGACCATTCCAGAACCGAAGCCGATTAACGCTAGCCACACAACATATAACGGCCAACCGTGGAAGAACACAAGACCTAAAATCGATACAAGTGTAATCACGATCCCTACTAAAGTTGATTTATAACCGCCCCATTTATCAAATAAAACACCGCCGAGCAAGTTTCCGATTACACCAGTAAGCGAATTGATCATTAATACCATTCCGGCCACAGATAAAGATTTTCCTAGGTGATCATGCAAATAAATTGTATTAAAAGGCCATAAAAAAGAAGCACCCGTGACATTAATAATCATCCCAGCTACTAATAGCCATACTTTCCTTGGCATAGTTTCCCCTCCTATTCTATTTTTTTCGTTCATATATATAACAGTAAAATTGTAGTCGTTTTTAAATAGGAAGGCAACTGATTAATAGTTGATGAAATTCAGATAATGGTTCGACGGTTAATGAAATTATAATGATTGCTTCTTGGATTATATCAGCGATTATTAAAATATATCGACTTACCGACAAAAAATGACAACAGTAACAATGTATAAAGAGGCTGCATGAACTTCATGCAGCCTCTTTATACTATCCAACTTCCTTTTCTCGCTTCGCACTTTCTTTAGCGCTCCATTTAAATATTTTATCTAATAAGAAATATATTCTCCCAGATTCTTTCGTTAACAAAGGTCCTAACGATGCCAATATTAAAACATACAAAGCTGAGAATGGTTTAATAGTTGCCATTAAGCCGCCCGCAATTCCAATATTCGCGACGATAATGGAAAATTCTCCGCGTGATACAAGTGTTAAACCGATATTCGTAGAAGCCTTATGCGATAACCCAGCTTTACGCCCCGCAACCATTCCAGCAGTAAAATTACCGATAAGAGTAATGAAAACTGCTCCTAATGCCAACCACACTGCTCCTCCAAGTGAAAATGGGTCTATACTTAAACCGAAGCTGAAAAAGAATATAGCTCCAAAGAAATCACGAAACGGAACAACGAGCTGTTCAATTCGATCACTATGCTCTGTTTCAGAAAAGACGAGCCCCAATAATAATGCTCCAATCGCCTCCGCGACATGAATCGTTTCTGAAAATCCTGCTACAAAGAACAAAATAGCGAATATTACGATAATAAAAATTTCATTGGACGAAATATCTAACATTTTATTTAAAAATCGTGTAGCTTTTCTAGCAACTACAAAGAATAGTAGCATATACCCTACTGCGATTAAAATAGATGTAAGAGCCCCTACAAGTGACGTTGCCCCTCCGAGTACTAATCCTGAAACGACTGATAAATATACGGCTAAAAAGATATCATCAAACATAATGATTCCTAAAATTAGCTCCGTCTCTTTATTACCAGATCTTCTTAAATCAACAATTACTTTCGCAACAATTGCACTCGATGAAATTGTTATAATCCCAGCAATAATTAATGTTTCTAATAAGGGGAAACCCATTATATATCCGTAAAGTAAACCTAATATAAAATTAAGCGATATATGAACAGTTCCCCCAAAAGCAATTGATTTTCCTGATTTAATTAATTTTTTAATTGAGAATTCTAAGCCTAAATAGAATAAGAGGAATATAACGCCAACACGGCCGAGGAAGGAAATAACTTCTCCGCTTTCAATAAATCTTAAATCGATAAGCCCTAAATCTGGCGCATGTGGCCCCACTAGCATACCGAGTATAATGAGAAACGGAATAATCGAGAACTTTAACTTTGCAGCGAGAATAGCTGCAAAAGCGACTAATACTAACGCAGTCCCAACTTCAAAGATTAAAGTATCCATCGATTATGAATCCCCTCCTACTGAAAGTAACTCATTAATAATTCTTTTTACTTCATGTCTTTCACCTGATAATACAAGCATATCGCCAGCTTCAATGATAGAATCTGGGCCTGGATTAAAGAACTTCTTCATATTCTTTTTCAAAATGGCAATAATCGTTACATTATATGTGTTTCGGACATGTAAACTACCAATTGTTTTTTGTACGACTGGTGCATTATTTTCCACCTTAAACCACTCAATTGATAATCCTTCAAAGGCCATTTCAATCGTATCTAAAGCTTGTGGTCTATATACCATTCCGCCCAATATAGCTGCAATTTGTCTCGCTTCGGAATCACGAAGAGAGACGCTTGAAATACTCTCCTCATGATCAGTATCAAAATGGTATATTTCTCTTCGGCCATCATCATGAATAACGATAACCATCTTTTCATTACCTTTTGTAATCACTTCAAACTTACATCCAATACCCGGCAGTTCACTCTCTCTAATATTCATATTTTCCGCCTCCTAATTCTTTTAGTTACGGCTTTTATAAATCGACATCAATCTCCGTTTTAAAGGTCTCATCCTTTGAGATGCCTAAATACTTTAGCGTCTCTGATGGAGTCGCGTGATGGAAATGTTTTTGCAATAACGCAATCGCTATCCCTCTTTTGTACGCATGAAATCCAAACGTTTTCCGCATTGAATTTGTTCCGATCTTACCAACAACTCCAACTGCTTCTGCAGCATTATGAATTACACGATACGCTTGTTGGCGCGTAATTGAATTTGGCGTTTTATTAGATTGAAATACGTAATTTTCTCTTTTAACGCCAATAGATTGTACGTAATCTAAAAGCGCTTCTTTTACTTTTGTATTTAAATAAATATCTTGTTTAAATTTTTCATCTTTCACAGGAAGAGTATAAAACTCTTTAACAGTCCCGTCTTCATTTAATACATCTTCAAATTTCATACTAAGTAGTTCTGTAATTTTTAATCCTGTGTTAATTCCAATAACAAATAAAAGATAATCTCGCTGGGAGTGCTCTTTTAAATATTTTTTCATAGCCTCAATTTGGCTTATATCTTTTAATGCCTCTACAACTTCCATACATGTATTCTCCTCATCTTATGAACGGTAATTTTCTCATTATGTTGTCCATTTTACCTTATCATGCTATGAGATTTCCATGTGTTATCCATTATTTTCACAATATACTCAGGTGGTTCTGAAAACTTTCAATGTGGAAACTTACGATTGTATAAATACGTTGCGGTAAAAAATGTGGGGATAAAAGTTCAGCTTCTTTCTACAGATTGGATTCCTCCTTTCCTTATACAGCTACTTCTACTTTTATATTACGTTACTTACTTGCATTATATTATATATTTCAGTAACATTAAAGTGTTTTTTCTGAAAATAATAAAAACCGAGCGTTTTTGCTCGGTTTTTATTATTAATCTTCTTTCGGAAGAACAATTCCTTTATACAATTGAACTGTAATAAGGTAATAAATCGTGTAAATAACTAAGAAAATTACGATTGGTACCCAAATACGGAAGTACGGATCAAGTAAAATAAATCCGAAAATATTCATACCAACTAATACGTGAGCAATACCTACAATTGCTGGGAATAGGAATACTAAGAATAACTCTTTATAAATTGATTTTGTTAATAATTCACGGCGCACCCCGATTTTACGAAGCATTTGATAACGCGTAATATCTTTTGATGCACCAGAAAGAATTTTGAACATTAAACAACTTGCCATCATTGCTAAGAAAGCAATTCCAAGGAAGAAGCCCATAAACACTGTTCCGCTCGCAACACCATAGAACATGTCGTAAGATTGATATTTACTGTTCATTCTTTCAGCTGTTACATTTTTATATTTATCTAATTGCAACTCGTCAAGTTTTTTCCATTCTTTTGTATATGTTAAGAAATCATCTGCTTTTCCGATAAATGCTATACCTTCTTTACCACTTATCCCATCGTACATTTTTTGATCTACAATTTTAATTGCATGATCTTCGTATATATAATATGGATGAATTGTGCTAAAAGCATCTACCCATTCTTCTGGAAGTTCTTTAGCGTTCGCATCTTTTTCATTCATTTCTCTAGAAACTGCACCTACTGGTAATTCCTGTGAAGCCTTCTTCGTATTTACTAAATCCTTCATCGACTTCATATTTTCCATATCTTTTACTAAAGGACGATTTTTCTCTAAATCTTCTTTTACATAGTAAACGTATTTATCATCTACTTTGTAACGATATTCGCTTTTCTCTTTAAATGTAATACCGTTTAAAATTTTCTTTTCTTCAGCTGTCGGATTATGAACTACTGAATCATAGATTACTAAACCATCAACCATTTTTATAACGTTATTTTTAAACGCCATACCACCTGAAATTGCACCAGCTCCAAGAGCAACTAACATCGCTACTGTTGCAAGTACCTTTGTTAAGCTATTAATACGGAAATTTAATTGTGCAAATGTAAAAGCGTTAAGTCCTTTTTCACTACGCTTTTTATTACTTTTTAACTTTTTAATAATAACTGGAAGAAGTGATCCAAATAACATGTAAGTACCAGCTGTTGTTGTAATTAATGCAATAAGGATTCCCATCTCTCTTAATTTTTCCATATAAATCATTGATGCATAGCCAATTCCTAATAAAATAACCGCAAGGAAGGCAACTAAACCTGTCATTTTCCCTTTTACTGCAACACGTTCTGTTTGTGCATCTGCATGTACAAGTTGCAATACAGAAATACGTGATAATTTAATACTGTTCATAATTGCTGATAGTACAAATAATGCAAAGAAGAAGATGCAAGTAACAGTCATAGATGGGAGGTAAAATGCTTTATAGCCTTCACCAGCAAATTCTAATTGTTTCATTAATAATTGACCGATACCTTCTGCAAGTCCTACACCAACTGCAATTCCAATTGCAAGAGACGCGGCGCCTAATACAATTGTCTCAATAAACATAAGTAATGTAACTTTATGCTTTTTTGCTCCTAACATCATATACATACCAAACTCTTTTTGACGAAGAGATAGTAAGAAAGAGTTCGCATATAAAATATAGAAGAACGTTATGATTGCTAATAAAAATGAACCTGCTTGGAATACAAATCCGATTGATTTAATCACTGAATTAGATTCAAGAAATGATTCATTTAGTGCTAACGTTTGAAACATATAAAAAATTGAGATCGACATGACAAGACCAACAAGTAAGACGATATAATCTTTTAGCTTACTCTTTAGCCCTGACATGGAAAGTTTGAATAACATGCTCTAGAACCTCCTTTCTTACGCTTTTTGTGTGCCTAAGTCCGCAAGCACATCTAAAATTTCTTTATAAAACTCTTCACGTGTACCGCCGCGGTGAATTTCTTTATATAGCTCACCATCTTGAATGAATAAAATACGCTGACAGTAACTTGCACTGTACGGATCATGTGTAACCATCATAATAGATACGCCTTGATCTTTATTTAAGTTTGTCATCGCATCAAGTAAGCTCGTTGCATTTTTAGAATCAAGCGCTCCTGTTGGCTCGTCCCCTAAAATAATTGCAGGCTCATGCACTAAAGCACGCGCTGCTGCTGAACGTTGTTTCTGTCCACCAGATACTTCAGATGGATACTTTTGAAGTATTGCTGAGATTCCTAACATATCAGCTACCTTTTCTACTTTCGGTCCAATATTACGTGACGCGACACCTTGAAGAGATAGTGGAAGTGCGATGTTTTCATAAATAGATAAGTTTTCTAATAAGTTAAAGTCTTGGAAGATGAAGCCTAATTTTTGTGAACGGAAATCAGAAAGCTCACCTTGCTTCATTTTCGTAATATCCGTACCCGCAATTTCAACAACGCCGCCCGTTGCTTTATCAAGTGTTGAAATTACGTTTAATAATGTCGTTTTACCAGAACCAGATGGTCCCATAATCCCTACAAACTCACCCTCTTGAATTGAGAATGAAACACCTTTTAACGCATGTGATTGGTTCTCACCTTTTTTACCGTACACTTTTTGGACGTTTTTCACGTCTACAACTGGTTTCGTCATATATATCCTCCTACGCTTGTTTTTCCATTACCTATTTTGCGCCTTTTGGAAGTGAACTGCTATTTGTTAACATTACATTTACCTTACACTTTTGTAATATAAAGAAGGTGGGCGTGTAAGTTTGGCTTTTACTACTTTGAATATTAGTGACATATTGAATCGGTAAATGAAATTATATCGGCGATTTTTCAAATATATCGGTGCAACTACAAAAGCTGAAAATAAAAATAGGCTGCTCCACAAAAAAGGAACAGCCCACTTCTCTCTTTATTTCTTTAAAGGTGTTACCGTCCAATACGTAACAACTCGCCAAATCCATTCTAATGGACCCATTTTAAAGATTTTCATCCAAATTACACTAAACACAATTTGAATTGCATAAATTGCAATACATACATATAAAGTCTGCATGTAAGTTAAGTTTTCTGCAAAGTTAAATACACTGCCTGCAATTAAAATCATTGCCGTTTGTCCAATATAATTCGTTAAAGCCATTCGGCCATAATATTTCAGTGGTGCTAACAATGTTTGAACTGGTTTTAATTGAAGTAATAAAATTAATGCTCCAACATAGAAAGCTGAAATAATTGGTCCCACTGTAACACCAATTTTTAAAAATTGGCTTGCAGCGTCCATTGTTCCGTCCTCATTCATAAGTATCATATTTACAAATGGATCAGCAGGAACGTGCCCATATTGATACCATACAGCTATGACACTTAAAACAAACATAATACCTGTAAAAATAGCGACTTGCTTTATGTTTTTTGAAAGATTTTCAAATACACGATATTGTCCTGCAGCAAGTCCTAATAAAATTAAACCAAGTGGTAATAGTTCTTTAACTCCCATTACACTGAAGGCAATTGTCAAAATAAGTCCTAGTACTAGGTTCACTTCTTTTTTCGCTTTATAAAACGGTAAAACGATTAACCCGCAAATTGCGTATAACGCTAGTGCTTCTCCAGGCTGAAACATTTGATGAATTAAACCAAAAATAAATAGTGCAACTAAGCGGCGTAAAAATAAAACATAGCCATTTTTCCCCTTCGCAATCGCTCTTGAAATAAAGATATAGAATCCCACTCCAAATAAGAATGAGAAGATTGAGAAGAAACGACCTTCTACAAATAAGTATAAAAATCTTTGATAGCTAGCATCCACTGTGCTAGGATCTGGAATTTTAATGTTAAGTAGTGCGAGAATATTTACTAAAATAATCCCTAGTAGTGCAAAGCCGCGAATGTAATCTAACTCATCAATTCGCTTGTTTATAATATTGTTCCCCATAAAGCAACTCCTTGTATAAAACTTAATCCTTTCTTACTCTACTGGAGAAAGCTGCTCACAACTATCGACAAACCTTACATAAATCTTACATTATTGTCATATGGCAAAATAAAACCAGGTCATATTGCGACCTGGTCTACTCTGATTGTTTCGATTTTTGAGGTTGTCCTTTTTTACTATTACGCTGTTTTACTTGAACAATCGGATCAAGTTCATTCGAAAACTCAGCGTTATGTCCATTTTGCGTTTTTTGTTCTGGGTTATTTTGATCTGAACGTTTCGCCATTACATTCACTCCTTATTAGTGCGGTGTAATAATCATTTGATGTTGCAATTGGCGAATTGCCATACGTGCTCTATTTAACTGCTCACGTTGCTCATCATTCGCATGTTGTTGCATCGTTTGTAAATCGTTATACGCTTGTTCTAATTGTAACTGCGCATCTGAATACTCCATCGTATTATAATGCTCTTGTCTCATACCAAGATCTAATTGTTCTTTCGCATATTCCACCGCTTGTTCCGCTTGTGTAATATACGATTCAAGTGATTGACGCTCTGCCATAATTGTCCCTCCTTGCTTCAATTCCCCTTTAGTGTGTCCCTTCCATCTGAACCTTATGAGTATGTTATAATGGATTTTGTTTCATTTTGACTCGGCTTAGGAGGGAAAGTAATGAAGGTTCAAAACCCTTTTCCATATACAAACGACAATAAACGTTATCATACATGGAATTATCATTTACGAAATGAATTTGGTGAAAAAATCTTTAAAGTTTCATTAGATGCTGGCTTCGATTGCCCGAACCGTGACGGTACAGTTGCTTATGGCGGTTGTACATTTTGCAGTGCTGCTGGATCTGGTGACTTCGCTGGCGATCGCCGCGATGATGTTATAACGCAATATCATGAAATGAAAGAAAAAATGCGCTCAAAGTGGAAAGACGGAAAATGTATCGCTTATTTCCAGGCGTACACAAATACACATGCACCACTTGAAGTGTTAAAAGAAAAATTCGAACCGCTTCTAGCAGAAAAAGACGTTGTCGGTCTTTCTATTGCGACTCGTCCAGATTGTTTACCGGACGATGTTGTTGAATATTTAGCGGACTTAAATAAACGCACTTACCTTTGGGTTGAACTCGGACTACAAACCGTCCATGAACGTACTGCAAATCTTATTAATCGTGCTCACGATTATCCTTCTTACGTTGAAGGTGTAAATAAATTACGTAAGCACGGCATTAAAGTTTGTTCTCATATTATTAACGGCCTTCCACTTGAAGATTACGACATGATGATGGAAACAGCTCGTGAAGTAGCGAAGCTTGATGTACAAGGAATTAAAATCCACTTACTTCACTTATTAAAAGGAACGCCAATGGTGAAGCAATATGAAAAAGGACAACTCGAGTTCCTTTCTCTTGAGGATTACGTAAGTCTCGTTGTTGACCAACTTGAAATGGTTCCAGAAGACGTAATTGTGCACCGCATCACAGGTGACGGTCCGCCTGATTTAATTATTGGTCCAATGTGGAGCTTAAATAAATGGGAAGTATTAAATTCCATTGATGCAGAATTTGTACGCCGCGGAAGCTGGCAAGGAAAATATGCAAATGAGGAGAAACAAAAATGAAATTAGAACGTGTATTACCGTTTGCTCGCTCGCTTCTGCAAACGGCAGTAAAAGAAGGCGATTACGCTGTAGATGCAACTTTAGGAAACGGCCATGACACTTGCTTCCTAGCTGAAATCGTTGGAGATAACGGAAAAGTATTTGGATTTGATATTCAAAAAGAGGCAATTGAAAGCTCAACAACTCGTCTAAAAGAAAAAGAACTTTTCGAACGTACTGTTTTAGTTCACGATAGTCACGATACACTTCTATCCATATTACCAGAAGATGCAAAAGGAAAAGTAACAGGCGCAATTTTCAACTTAGGTTACCTTCCAGGCGGAGACAAGCATATCGTCACAAAACCGAACTCAACAATCTCGGCGATTGAGCAATTATTAGACGTAATGGCGCCTGAAGGTATCATCGTCCTTGTCATTTACCACGGACATCCAGAAGGACAAGTAGAACGCGACGCTGTACTTAAATTTGCCGAAGAACTAGACCAAAAACAAGCACACGTACTGCGATATGGCTTCATTAATCAACAAAATAACCCGCCATTTATTGTGGCGATTGAGAAGCGATAATATATCAACGATTTTTTCGATATATCTATCATAACTTACAATATATCAACGATTTCTCGGATATATCGATTGTTCGACAAAACATAACAAAAAAAGACGTGCATTCATTGCACGTCTTTTTGTTATTCACCTATATAATGGATGTAAACATTCTTAAAGGAGACGAAACAATGATCGGAATACTAGCAGGAATGGGACCAAAATCAACTGGGCCATTCGTCGATACAGTTGTAGCAAAGTGCCAAACAATATACGGAGCAAAGTATGATATGGACTTTCCTCATATGATGATCTATTCGTGCCCAACACCGTTTTACATGGATCGCCCTATTGATCACGAAGCGATGAAAAAAGCAATTATTGAAGGAGCACAAAAACTTGAAAGTACTGGCGCAAGCTTTATCGCTATGCCGTGCAATACGGCGCATCTTTATTTTGAAGAATTACAGCGTTCGCTTTCTATCCCGATTTTAAATATAGTCGATGAAACGTTACAAGCAATTCCTGAAAATACAAAAAGAGTCGCTCTTCTCGCAACAGAAGCAACTGTTCAAGCTGGGATTTACCAAGATGGGATTGCAAAACGTAATATAGAGTACATTCATCATGAAAAATGGCAGGAAATGATTAATCAAATCATTACTTATATTAAATCTGGGGAGGTTGAAGAAGCTCGCGAATTGTGGAATGCGCTCGTTTTACAATTGAGAGAGGAAGTTGATACGGTAATTATCGCATGCACCGATTTGAATGTGGTGGCGAGTGAGGATTTTGTTGATTCCTCTCAATGTCTTGCTAATGCGGTTGTTAGGATGTATCTATCAAATACAAAGAAATCTTCATAAACATAGAAAACACCCCTTTTGAAATGTGTTTTATGTTTTATGAAAATCATCCTAAAAACTTTTAACTTTCTTCACAATTCTTTCAAAGTAATCACACTTAATCTCGCTATATTAAATAAGTAGTTATTCATATAGGGAAGGTTAGGGGAACTGAAAGTATGAAAGTAAATCGTTCGCTTCATTACATTTTTTGGCGTTGGCATTTTTATGCTGGGCTTTTTATTACGCCGCTTCTTATTACGTTGTCACTGAGCGGAATTGGGTATTTATTTCGGGAGGAAGTTGAAGATTTCATCTATAAAGATTTATATTTTGGGAAGAGTGCTCAAACAGAATCTATTTCGATGTCTGATTCTATTTCCTTAACAGAGAAAAAATATCCACATTATAGCGTGGCGAAAATTAGTGAGTTTAATGGGGATTATAATACGAGACTTACCATTGCAAATGAGTATACTGGGCAACAAAAATATGTGTATTTAGACAGCAATAATCAAATTGTTGGGGATCAAAATGCAAGTGAAACGTTTGCCAATATAATGAGGGAATTACATAGTTCTCTTTTAGTTGGTGGCACTGTCGTAAACTATACTGTAGAACTCGCGGCATGCTGGACAATCTTTTTAATCGTAACCGGATTGTACATGAGTATACGACAATTCAAAAACACACCATCATCCAATAAGCGAGAAAAAGCAAAAAGACGTCATTCTATTATCGGTATTATATTTACAATTCCTCTCTTTCTGCTAGTCGCATCTGGATTGCCATGGTCAGGATTTATGGGGAACCAAATTTATAAAATCGCATCGTCAAATGAATCACTCGGATATCCAAAATTGTACATGGCTCCGCCTGAATCAAAGGTAAAAGAATTGCCGTGGGCAACAAGAAAAGAAGCTCCGCCTGAATCAAATTCAAATGAACCGAAAGCAATTTCTGTCGATGAATTACAAAAAGGAATTGAAATAAAGAAGCCATATGTTATTTCACTACCAGCTGATCCGAAAGGTGTATTCACTGTTTCGAAATCGAGCGGTTCTGGTATTACAGGTATGCATGTTGCACCAAATGAAGAGATAACAGCTTACTTTGACCAATATAGCGGGGAGCTCATTTCAAAAACGGACTATCGTGATTATGGATTACTTGCACAATGGTTCACTTACGGTATCCCGCTTCATGAAGGACATTTATTCGGATGGCCAAATAAAATATTATGCTTACTAACGACATTATCTCTACTACTTCTCATTTATTACGGAATAAAAATGTGGTTAGCAAGAAAGCCGAAAGGAAAATTAGCCGCACCTCCAAAACAAAGAGATAAGAAAAGTATATTCGTTTTCTTTATCATGATGGTGATACTAGGCGCTGTCATGCCTTTATTTGGACTATCTGTTTTAGTTATTTTTGCAATTGAACTTCTTATATATGTATTTTTAAAAATACGATCATAATGAAAAGAAAACCACTCTACATGAGTGGTTTTCTTCATCACTGCGCTGTTTTCTTTCGGTACATCTTCCCGTTCCAATAGAAGAATCGTGAAGTGAGGCCTCCGTACTTTACAATGCGCCGTGCCATTTTGTGCATATTCTTTTGTGCTGATACTTTTTGATCTGATAAATAAATACCAAGTAACCCTCGGCTTATAAGGCGATGAAACTTCGCATGAGGCAAATCACCAATGCTCTTCTCCGCTTCTTCTACAAAGTGTTTCATCCGATCTAATATCGCTTGCTCGTTTTCATAATAACTACAGAAATTCAAATCTCCGCCTATACGGTCTTCTTCTTGATCAATGAAATAATCAAGTAAGATATGAAGTCCTTGTACGTAAGGGAAGTACCCTTGTCTAATTTTCGCAATATCTTCATCATGTAACTCATCATGAAATGCATATGCTACAAGACAGAAAATTCCAAGTGTAGAACCGGCACATGCTGAAAATTCAAACCAACTCATCTCAGGTAAGTTTTCTTTATGTGCTTCAAACCAATTTTTCAGGCGCGGCTCTCTTTCTTCTAATTTCACGTGTTTATGAATTTGCAAATCACAATAATAACAAGCAAGTTCATGAAGAACAGGAGCAATTTTGTCATAGTGCTTCGTTTTCTTTAAAACATCTTGGCATGTTTCAACAAGTTCATCTAAATAACCACCATCATCTTGATCATCACGATAACGATAATAATTACCGCCACCTTCTACTTCAGGTGATAATGCCATTAACATCGATTCATGCAGTGCGGCAAAATCATTTGGATCAAGTGATGTACTGCGATCACATAAATTATCTAAATAGTCGCTGATCGTTTGATACGCTACGATAAAACGAATACATTCTTCTCGGTGTTCATTTGCTAGCAGAGCTAAAATGCCACCGCCCTCACAATGAAACGTTTTATGCTCAATACTTGCGATTGCCTGACTATGAAGCTCATCATTCGGAATATGGTAGGCACGCTCTTTCCACATCGCTAGCTCATGGTGTACAACCGGAAACACATCACGGTATACTTTCGCCATGAGCGTTATGGGATTACTCGGTACGTTCACTTCTTCCTTCATCTCCTCTATTAAATGTACAAATAATGATTTATTTGTTTGTTTTTACTATATTATTGACATGCATTTCAGTAAATGACTGAATATAACTCAAAATTTCATCACGCTCATACTCATTTAATAACTCGTGATAACAATTCGGCCATTCTTTAAAAGCCTTATCACTTATTTTAACATTATCAAACCAAGTGCGGACACGTGTTTTATCTACAAGTTTATCCTCACAAGCTTGCATTAGCAAGAGCGGAACATCTGGAAAATCATCTATTTTTTTATGAGCAATTTCGATAGACTTAATCAATTCACTATACCAACGTACTGATACTTTGCGCAAGAACAAAGAATCATTCTCCATTGCATCTCTCACTTCGTGGTTACGTGTTGACATTTCCACCGTAAGATTCGTTGCAAATTGCAATTTTGGAGCCACAACATTTAATATTTTTGAAGCAAATTGAAGCGGAGCAGAGGGTCCAGTCACTACCCCTAAACAAGGCGAACTCAAAATAATACCCTCTACATCTTCTCTCTTCGTTTCTTGCATCATACGAATGACAATAAGACCACCCATACTATGACCGAATAGAAAAATAGGTAACCTATACTTTCTTGCTTCTTTCACCCATAATTTAACTTCCTCTATGTATTCATCAAATGAATCAATATGTCCTCTATTTCTTGAAGTCGTTCCATGTGACGGAAGATCCCCCATCACGACGTGATAGCCGATATGATTCCACATTTCCGCAACGGCTTCGTAACGTCCGTGATATTCCATTGCGCCGTGCACAATAACAATGACAGCCTTTGCTTCCTCCGCTTCATAATTCCACATACGGCTCTCCTCCATTTCACTCTTTCTCATAATTTGATACACTAAAACTAGTCTCTAGGAAAGGAAGACTTTACATGATATATCCTTACAAAGAAAAAAAACCGAAAATTGCGAGTAGTGCTTTTATCGCTGACTATGTTACGATTACAGGCGATGTTTACGTTGGCGAGGAATCAAGTATTTGGTTTAATACAGTCATCCGTGGTGATGTGTCACCAACGATCATTGGAGACCGAGTAAATGTACAAGACCAATGTACACTCCACCAAAGCCCTCAGTATCCTCTTATCTTAGAAGATGATGTTACAGTTGGGCATCAAGTTATTTTACATAGTTGTCATATTAAAAAAGATGCTTTAATTGGAATGGGATCCATTATATTAGATGGTGCTGAAATTGGCGAAGGAGCTTTTATCGGCGCTGGAAGCCTCGTTTCACAAGGAAAGAAAATTCCACCAAACACGTTAGCTTTCGGTCGTCCCGCGAAAGTCATTCGTGAATTAACAGCAGAAGACCGTAAAGATATGGAGCGTATTCGCACGCAATACGTTGAAAAAGGTCAATATTATAAATCATTACAGAAGTAAATTTCCGCTGCCATAAGATTGGCAGCTTTTTTTATATAAAATCTAACTTTTTCTTTACAAAACATTATTACTCCCTCAACAAAATCTTATTAAAATAAAAGCTAATATCTCCATATATATGTAAACGAGGGAGGAGAATTTTCATGAAGGTCAGTGGATTATATAAAATAGAATGTTACATTTTCAAAGGAATTAATCGCTACTTTGATCAAAAAACATTAAATATCTTTTTCAGCAATATTACTCATATCGGTGGCGCGACTTTCTCCATCGCACTCACACTTTTCTTTTTAATTTTTGCAAAAGGTACTTTACATCAAGCAGCAATTGCAACTGCTATTTCTTTAGCAATTAGCCATATTCCTGTACAAATATTAAAAAGATGGTATCCACGAAAACGTCCTTATTTAACAATTCAGGATGCAAAATATCCAGTCCATCCATTAAAAGACCACTCTTTCCCGTCTGGTCATACAACAGCCGTTTTCTCTGTCTTCATTCCATTTATTTGCTATAATCCAAGCTTACTTGCTTTCCTATTACCGTTAGCATTATGCGTTGGTATTTCACGTATTTATTTAGGACTTCACTATCCGTCAGATGTATTCGTCGGTATGTGCCTTGGCACTTGCTCTGGCATCATCTCTTTTTATCAATTCATCCCACTTTTCACATAAAGGAGTGATATGATGAGAGTCGCCATTTTTACCGATACTTTTACGCCACAAGTTAACGGGGTTGCGAAAACGTTAGAGCGATTAACACGATATTTTCAGAAAGAACAGATCGCCTATTCTGTTTTCGCCCCTCAGCATACAGCTGAAGATAATTTTGTAGCGAATGTGAATAAGATGAGAAGTATCCCGTTAACAATATTATATCCAGAATGTCGTTTTTCTTTTCCTACTCCGCGCATTAAACGGGAACTACTTTCCTTTAAACCTGACATTATTCACATTGCCACACCTTTCAACATGGGACTTTGTGGATTGTATTATGCAAAAAAGTTAAACATCCCAGTTGTCGGTTCTTATCATACTGATTTCGATGCCTATTTACGTTATTACAAAATCGAATTCCTCTCCAATATGCTGTGGAACTATTTAAAATGGTTTCATAGTCATATGCAAAAAAATTTTGTACCCTCTCCTGAAACATTACATCAATTAAAACATAAAGGCTTTCAGGCCCTCTCTATTTGGGGACGTGGTGTAGATTGCAATCTCTTTCATCCATCTTACAATACAGACCTATTCCGAAAAAAATATAATATTACAGCGAAGTACGTCCTTTCCTATGTTGGACGGATTGCTCCTGAGAAAGATATTGATACGTTGCAAAATCTTATCGTTAAATCAGCACATACTCGAAGCGACATTCATTGGCTTATAGCAGGAGACGGTCCTCTAGCAACAAGTTTACGTGAAGCTGTTCCGAAAACAAATATCACTTTTACTGGCTATTTACAAAGTGCAGATTTAGCTGAAGCATATGCTTGTTCTAACATAATGGTATTTCCATCAGCTACTGAAACATTCGGAAATGTCGTACTTGAATCACTCGCATGCGGTACACCTGTTATTGGTGCAAATAGTGGCGGGGTTAAAAATATTATTACAGATGGAAAAACGGGAGTTCTTTGTCCGCCTAAAAATGAAGATGCATTTCTATCATCCATTTATTTTTTATTACAAAATGAAGAAAAACTTGAGCAGATGGGAATAGCAGCTTCATCTTTTGCGAAATCAAAGAGCTGGGATGAGATCTTTCGTGGCTTGCTTAACCAATATGAAGAAGTCCTTCAGCATAACGCATCAGAGTTGCTTGCTTAAATAGAAAAACTCCCTTCAAAAAACGAAGGGAGTTTATTACATGGTCATAAATTTTAGTTTAATAAATGATACATAAGGTTAAGCATTGTTTTATTTCTATATTAATTATATCAAAAATAAACATAACTAAACAGACTTGTAATAAAAACCCATAAAAATTAATATATGGTTATACAGTGTTTTAACTGTATAATGATTTTAAGAATTCCCCTTAAAATCAACTCACTCACATACCTTTATACAGCAATTGTTCCCCAATTCTGTATATCAAAAAAACCTTTCATTCATTTGAAAGGTCTTTTTGAGCCTGCACATATTCTTCTTTCGTATTTACATTTATAAACCAATCCGCATTCGCTTGTACATCTTCTCCAGAAACATACTTCACATTACATTGTGATAAAAGCTGCCCCATACTTCTTTTTTCTTCCTGAAGTAAAGCATAAATCTTTTCTTTCACGCGGTTATGATACGCCGCAAGTAGCGGTTGTTTTCTTCCATTAATAATAGGTACAACCGCATCATATTCATTGTTCGTTTGCTCTAGTAAAATGGTAAACCATTCATGCGACACGTTTGGTGCATCGCAAGGCATAATAGCGTACCAATCTGCTTCTATGTATTCCATTCCTGATACAATGCCGGCCAGCGGTCCATTCCCTTTATAGTGCGGAATGTCTTCTATAACAGGTACTTGTACGAATTGCTCTACTCGCTCTTTTATATCAGTATGGCTAATTACTACAATGTCTTGCAAAGTATTTCCCATCACTTTCACAATATGCTCAACAAAAGTAGTTCCCTTCCAAATTGCTAACGCTTTCGGCTCACCGAATCTACTCGACATACCACCTGCTAATACAATTCCAGCATACTTACTCATTGGCGATGCAGCTCAAATGTAATATGACCTAATTCCGGTAAAATTAATTTATTCATCGCAAGGCGAACCGCTCCGCTAGACCCTGGCATCGAGAAGACTACTTTGCGCCCAATTGTACCACCAATCGCTCTACTTAACATTGCGCTGCTTCCGATATCTTCTAAATAACTAATCATACGGAACAGCTCACCAAATCCAACAATTTCTTTATCTAATAACGCTGATACTGCTTCAATTGTGACATCGCGTTTCGTAATACCAGTACCGCCATTTGTTAATACAACATCTACATCTTCCTTATGATAACCAGCTAACACTGCTTGCTGAATACTTTCTTTATCATCTTTTACAATTTCATAAGAAGTTACTTTATGTCCCGCTTCTTTTAACAATTCATGTAATAGTTGTCCGCTCTTATCTGTTTCTTCCGTACGTGTATCGGAAATCGTCACGATCTTGCAACGCACTTCTTTTGGAGCTTGTTTTTTATGTTCAGTTACACTCATTTTTTATCTTTCCTTTCTTAAAGACTTTTCTTCATTTTATCATACATACCTTTACACAATTATGTATGAAGCCAATCATGCGCCATGATACAATATAAGTATACTAACCCACAAAAAGGAAAGTGCCCTTTCTTATACTCCTAGACTACACTTCTTTAGCTACTCTTTATATTTTCTACATAATAGAATTCAATTTTAAAACTTGTACTAAAAAATAAATTGGAGGTCTACATAGTATGGAACTTTATAAAAAATTAACAACAACATTTATCCTCTTATTCATCGCTTCAATCACTGTCGGCTTTTCCTTAAAAGGCGCAATTCCATACGCTACATTAGTAAGCATTATATTCGCGACACTATTTTTACTAAGTAGTGCATTTTGCGCAGGTAAAGCACGTCAAATGAAAGGTTGATTACATATGTTCCAGAAGAAATCAATCCTTTGTAAATCATGTGAAAAGGAAATATAAGCATATGAAAAGGCATGGATTCATATGCCATTTCCAGCAAGTGGCATGACTAATATGAAAAAGTATATTGAGCTAGATGGAGAAGTATATTGCAAATCATGTATTCAAATTATAAGTAAAACGAAATAAAAAAAGCTTTGCGCTCACCGCGCAAAGCTTTTTTTCATATATTATAGACCAGCTTGCTCTTTTAAAGCTGCTGCTTTGTCTGTACGTTCCCATGATAGATCTACATCAGTACGTCCGAAGTGGCCGTAAGCTGCTGTTTGTTTGTAAATTGGGCGACGTAAGTCTAGCATTTTAATAATACCAGCTGGGCGAAGATCGAAGTTGTTACGAACTAGCTCTACTAGTACGTCTTCAGATACTTTACCAGTGCCGAATGTATCAACTGAAATTGATACTGGTTGTGCTACACCGATTGCGTATGCAAGTTGTACTTCTGCTTTTTCAGCAAGACCAGCTGCTACGATGTTTTTCGCAACATAACGAGCTGCATATGCTGCAGAACGGTCAACTTTCGTTGCATCTTTACCAGAGAATGCACCGCCACCGTGGCGAGCGTATCCACCGTAAGTATCAACGATGATTTTACGTCCTGTTAAACCAGCATCACCTTGTGGTCCACCAATTACGAAGCGGCCAGTTGGGTTAATGAAGAATTTCGTTTCTCCATCCATTAATTCTGCTGGTACTACAGCTTTAATTACGTGCTCTTTTAAGTCGCGATCGATTTCTTCCCATGTAACATCTGGGTGATGTTGTGTAGAAATTACGATAGTATCAACACGTACTGGTTTACCATTTTCATCATACTCAACTGTAACTTGCGTTTTTCCATCCGGACGTAAGTATGATAATGTATCATCTTTACGTACTTCAGTTAAACGGCGAGCTAATTTGTGAGCAAGCGAGATTGGAAGTGGCATTAACTCTTGTGTTTCATTACATGCGAAACCAAACATTAAACCTTGGTCTCCTGCACCAATTGCCTCAATCTCAGCGTCAGTCATTTGACCTTCGCGTGCTTCTAGCGCTTGGTCAACACCCATAGCGATGTCAGCAGATTGCTCATCGATAGATGTTAAAACTGCACAAGTTTCTGCATCGAATCCGTATTTTGCGCGTGTGTAACCAATGCCTTGAATTGTTTCACGAACGATTTTTGGAATATCTACGTAAGTAGAAGTCGTAATTTCCCCCGCTACCAATACTAAACCAGTTGTTACAGTTGTTTCACAAGCTACACGTGCATTTGCGTCTTTTGATAAGATCGCATCTAAAATTGAATCAGAAATTTGGTCACAAATTTTATCTGGATGTCCTTCAGTTACAGACTCAGATGTGAACAGATGACGTTTTTTTGTCATGTGGTAAACCTCCCTACAGTAATTGTATATATTGTACGGAACTCATCCTTAATTTGCCACAAACTGCGACATACATTTATTCTCCCACACAAGCATACAGAAAAACCTTTCCTACTTTACATAGAGGAAAGGTTTAATTTGCTACTTGCATACTGCTTTTTGCCCTTCGCTCTTATCGTTCGAGACCTGTAGCCTCGCACAGGTTTTAGCACCTATTCACCTGTATTTACCACTACAAGTGAGGTTGCTGGGCTTCATCGGGCCTGTCCCTCCGCCAGCTCGGGATAAGAGAGTATCCGTCCCAACCTATACTAAAGAAATGATATTCATTTGTCAATTAATATTCACATTTTCCTGAAAGTTTTTCTCAATACGCCTGAAATGAAATATTAATAGGGAAATAATGCATTCACACAAACAAAAAGAAATAAATAGTATACATTATTTATATAATTGTGTTATACTCTTGTTGGGGATTACGAGAAATATTTCATTAAATGAAAAGGATGGTATATAAATATGAGTACTGTGAATGTCCAAATTGGTTTACACGAATTATTGAACGGAAGCAATGCACAGATTCAACTAAGTGTTCCGCAATTAGTGGAAAAAGTATTAATGCGAAATGAAGGGAAATTAACTTCGACTGGTGCCGTTTCTGCTTCAACTGGAAAATATACAGGACGTTCTCCTAAAGATAAATTTATTGTGAAAGAAGCATCGGTTGCTGACAAAATTGCTTGGGGAGCTGTGAACCAACCGATTTCTGAAGAACATTTTAATAAATTATATACTAAAGTTTTAGAATACTTAAAAGAAAAAGAAGAGTTATTCGTCTTCAAAGGATTTGCAGGCGCTGACCGCAATTACCGCCTACCAATTCAAGTTATTAACGAATATGCATGGCACAATTTATTTGTACATCAATTATTCATTCGTCCAACTGAAGAAGAATTAACAACTCATGAATCAGAGTTCACAATTGTTTCTGCACCGAATTTCAAAGCTGATCCAGCTGTTGACGGTACAAACTCTGAAGCATTCATTATGGTTTCATTCGAAAAACGTATCGTACTAATTGGTGGTACAGAATACGCTGGAGAAATGAAAAAATCAATCTTCTCTATTATGAACTTCTTATTACCTGAACAAGATATTCTTTCTATGCATTGCTCTGCAAACGTAGGTGAAGAAGGCGACGTAGCACTATTCTTCGGTTTATCTGGAACAGGTAAAACAACATTATCTGCTGATCCAAACCGTAAACTAATCGGTGATGATGAGCACGGTTGGTCTGATAACGGTGTATTCAATATTGAAGGCGGTTGCTACGCGAAATGTGTAAACCTTTCTCACGAGAAAGAACCACAAATTTTCGATGCAATCACATTTGGATCTGTTTTAGAAAACGTTATCATTAATGACCAAACACGTATCGCCGACTACAACGATACTACTTTAACAGAAAATACTCGTGCTGCATACCCTATGCATGCGATCGACAATATCGTACTGCCAAGTGTTGCTGGACACCCAAATACAATTATTTTCTTAACTGCTGATGCATCTGGCGTATTGCCTCCAATCAGTAAGTTATCAAAAGAGCAAGCTATGTATCATTTCTTAAGTGGTTACACTAGTAAACTAGCAGGAACAGAGCGCGGCGTTACTTCTCCGCAAGCTACATTCTCAACTTGCTTCGGTTCACCATTCTTACCACTTGATGCATCTCGCTACGCTGAAATGCTTGGTGAAAAAATCGAGAAACACGATGCGAAAGTATTCTTAGTAAACACTGGCTGGACTGGTGGCGAATACGGCGTTGGTAAACGTATGAACTTAGGTTACACTCGTGCAATGATTCAAGCTGCATTAAACGGTGAACTTGCAAAAACTGAAACAGCTAAACATGATATCTTCGGTCTTGAAGTTCCACTTCACGTACCAGGTGTACCTGACGAAGTGTTAATGCCTGAACAAACTTGGGCTGATAAAGCTGCTTACAAAGCAAAAGCAATCGAACTTGCAAATGAATTCAAAGCTAACTTCAAAAAGTTCGACAGCGTATCTGAAGACATTATTAACTTAGGCGGTCCAATCGCTTAAATTAAAACTTTCTGTTGGAATAACCCTTTACTCATATGAATAAGTGTCGTGTAACCGTAAAGTTTCGCGTACTCACCGACAAAACCCAATGCGGCTTAACGGTTACACACACTTACATAAAAAAGAAGCTTACGTGAAAACGTAAGCTTCTTTCTATATCTTATATAAAGTGAAACGCTAATCTCTTCATCTGTGACCTAGATTATAAAATTACAGCTTCGAATATATACATTATATCCCTACTCACTACATCTCTCGGGTTTCACATCGTATGGGGCTAAAAAAGGCCCTGACCGCTTCTATTCGTGACTGGATCATCTATTCCATCTAAAAAGAAGTCTTTTATCTTTTTAGCTCTTTGTTAGTTCTTTCTCATCTTTCATGCTATAGTAACCTAAATTCACAACGATTAAGAAATACCCACCCATAATCCCTACTGCAAACGCCCACATAACCATGTGGTGCTCAATTTCGTACATAATAATAGCACCCAAAATGGCAGCTGCAAAACGGTTAAACATACCGAGTGTCGGTGCTTTCGTCTTCTTTACAATACTATCTCCAAGCTTCTCAATTCTTCTGCCTAAAAGCCAAACGCAATACATACTTACAATAAGCCCAATTCCAGCGCCTAAAAAGTGTGCTGAAAACGGCGTTAACATCCAACCTAGTAACAAAATACCTAGTATATAATACGATTGGATTTTAAATGATCTTAGTGACATACTAATCATGCTGTACCTCTCTTCATTCGTTCTTATCTATCCAACAAAAAATTTCTTTCAAATTCATATTCCTTACATTCATTTCATTCAAATTAAAAACAACATAAACAGTATGTTTATGTTGTTTAAATGTTTTTAGAAAATAATATTATACAAGATTTCAAACATCATATTCTCATATTTTGTGACGGTTTTTCAAACTTTTTTCGTCCATTTATGAAAAAAATGATATCAATCTATGAACATACGGATATGATGTAATAAGCACACAAATAAAGGGGGCGTCTAATGATTTATTTTTTAATGGCTCTCATTCACCTCATTATCCCTGCACTTATTGGACTTTCATTGTATTGGTACACGAAAAATCATAGCATTTTTTACGCTGTCCTCGGTGTTCTTCTTCCAGGTATTATTCTTATTACACTCTTCCGTATTCCATTTTTAAACTTAATTCCACTTATTACTGCTATCTTGTTTCTCATCTTCTTACCAAAAATAAAAAAATAGGAAAGCAGATCATAGGTGATCTGTTTTCCTATTTTGATATAGGTTCCCCTGCAATAGAATGAACTTTTACTTTCTCCGATTTCACAAACCATAGACCGACAAAAATGATAATTCCACCGATGATTTGTTGAAACGATACATATTCATTTGCCCAGACAGCTGCAAATAGAACCGCTACAAGCGGCGTTATATACATATATACCATCGTATGTGACGCCCCAATTTTTTGAACACCAACATACCACATTACTAGACCAAATACTGTTACAAAGAAAATAGAATATAGTAAAGCAAATAGTGTCATTCCGTGAGTAATGTGAAATGGCATGACAAACACATGTGGACCACTTAACAATAATAGCGGAATCGCACCCACTAATGCAGACCATGCAGTAACACGTAATGCTGAATATTTTTTAATTAATGGTCCTGCTAAAACAGGATAAAGCCCCCAGCATATTGATGTAATAAGTCCAATTCCATTGCCATAAAAAGAACTAGTAAGTGAATGTCCTGCTACTAAAACTAAGGCTGCACCAACAAAGGCAGTCATAGAACCGATTAACTTTCGAGAAGAAAACTTTTCTTGTTTCAAGAAAATCGCAAATGCAGTTGTAAAAATAGGTGAAATAGAAATGAGTAAAGAGGCATTTGTAGCGGATGTATATTTGACAGTTTCCATAAATAACGTTTGATACAGTACAATACCTACAACGCTAACGATAATTAATCTAGGTATATCCGTTCGCTCCATATAAACCGACTTTTCAATACAAAAGGTAAGGAGTAACAGAAGCGGTGCCGCCGCCATCATACGAAGTGCAGTAAACTCAATTGCTGTAAATTCTAAAAGTCCATACTTCGCAATTGTATAGTTAATCCCCCAAATAATAACAACACTTAAAATTAATAACTCAATTCCCCATCTTCTCATGCGTATCCCCTCCGCAAAGAAGATTATACAGAAAATTCAATCACATGTACATTTCATTATGTGAAAAAATCTTTTTATTATATGAAACGTTTTGGTAAATGAAATTATATCGTCGATTTTCTGAATATATCGGCGCAACTCCATTTATATCAGCGATTTTTTCAATATATCGACTTATCGACAATAATAGCGACTTATAAAATAAAAAAAGTGAGTCCAAAATACATTTTGGACTCACCTTTACTATACTCGAACGTGTAATTTCATATTTGGATTATAAAACTGGCTTGGGCTCTTCAACTGAAAAGTTCCTCCACCTTCATGCCAATCAACCGTTAACTTATCGTCCATAAATACAAGCTTTGTACGATCAGCGATAAAATTCATTGTGCTTGATTCAATATCCACATCGCGCTCATCTTTCTCTGCTACAGCTACTAAATCGATGATTCCGCTCATAACACAACCGCAACCTTCATTATCATAAAATAACTTTATATATTTCGCTTCACTTGGAATCGTATCCATAATCTTTTTATATGCTGCTTCTGTTACAGTAACGTACATATGTTAATCTTCATCCTCTCTTCTCTTATCATTCATATATTGTATCACCATTTTTCTTAAAAGTTATATACAGAAAATTAAGACTAATATACAATGTATGTGATAAAGTTTCAGCAATCGAGCTTTTATGAGTAGTTCATGCAGGAGAAAGGATGTTTACTATCTGTCTTCAAACTACAACGATATCCCATGTTATTAGGTGTATTTAGTAGTTTCTTCATTTCTAGCGGAATGCTATTACAGCATGTACTTCCCTATTCTCCTTCTATTAGCTGGATTCTAGGTTTTATTTGTTTCCTATCCGCTTCTTATTTTGCTACGAAGAATACAAACAACTCATAAAGCAAGAATCATCTTAAGGAGGATTATCAAACATGCCAGCCTTAAAAAAAATAGAGCAATCACTCGATCACTTATTCCAAATTGAAAAATACGGAAAAGATAGTGCCTTTAGTCGATTTATCCCAGCCGTATATGATCCTATCAAATTTCCTTGGCAACAATTTTTCGAAGCAAATTTTGTAGATTTATGTAACGGCCTTATGATGCACGGATCTGAAAATGTAAACAAAGTATTTTTAGCTGTATTCCCTACAGATGACGTTCTTGAAACATTCATTTCACAATCCACACCCGGTGATTTACTCTTTATGCACCATCCCCTTGTAATGGAGTGCGGTGATCCGCTTGGAAGATCAGGCCGCGGTTTCATACCAATTCCTGAAAAATATTTGCAAGGAATAAAAGAAAAACAACTTTCTATATATACATGTCACGTACCAATGGATTTTCATCAAACACATGGAACGAGTATTTCAATTGCAAAAGCATTAAACTCTACTGTAGTGGACGACTTTGCATATGGAGGTCCAGAGCAAGAACCAGTTGGCCTTATTTGTGAAATAGATGAAACATCAACAGAAGCACTCCAAAAACATTTAAAACAACTCTTCCAGATTCCTTACACAGACTTCGAAGGTAAACGACATGATTCCATCAAAAAAATCGCAATTATCGCTGGATGTGGCGATGTTGTATCTTTAATGAAGGAAGCAGAAGAAAAAGGTGCTGAAGCATATATTACAGGAGAAATCCATTGCCATATCGACAATGATTACGGCAGACATAAATACTCGCTCATTATGGATTATGTAAAAGAAACGAATATGTCTCTAATTGGTGTGTCACACTCTGCCTCTGAATATTTAGTGAAAGAGACATTGATGTATGATTGGTTTAAAGAGAATTTTGATGTGGATGTTATTTTGCTTCCGCAGGAGAAATGGTGGCTCTAACGCTATCATTTTTTAAATTTATATACACAATACAATCGACCACAGAAAAATAGAGAAATGCGAAAGCACCACCTGTACCAACGTAAATGCTTTCGTTGTGCCGGAAAACGAACCTACTGGTAGCACCGAGTTTACTGGTGCTACCAGTATTACAGCATGAATATATATTCTATTTTTCTAATCACTGACATATAGCAATTCATTTCATAAAAAAAAGACCCGAGATTCGGGTCAACAAATAGAAATATAAATGAACTACAACAAATAACAGACAAAGCCATTATATATTTTTCATAGTAAAACATCCATTATTTTCTTTTTACACTATCAATATATTATTTTTCGTTATCGCCCTCTTTGTTAGAACGTCTACCTAAGAAGAACACAAAAACATCACTTCCAAATAAGTGATGTTTTTTGTAGTTAATGCAGTGGTAACATAACTTCAACCGTCGTTCCAACCCCAACTTCACTTTCAAAACTCATTTTACCGTTGTGGTCTTTAATAATTTTTTCTGTAACTACTAAACCTAGACCAGTTCCTGTTTCTTTCGTTGTATAAAAGGCTTCATTTAACTTTGGAATTTTATCTTTCGGAATGCCGCATCCCTCATCTTTCACTTGAACGATGATTCCATCTTTTACAGTAACTTTAATCGTAATTGTTCCGCCAACTGACATTGCTTCAATTGCATTTTTGATTAAATTAAAAAAGACCTGTTTTAATCGTTTTTCATCACATGTAATTGATGGTAAGTCTTTACTGTAAATACCCTGTATGTGGACTCCTTGTTTTAAAGCAGGCTTTTCCATAACTCGAATAACATAAGAGATAATTTCTTGTATGTTATGAGTTTCTGATTCTAGTGATTTAGATTTCTCAAATCCACTAAGTTCTGTAGCAATTATATGAATCCGATCTACTTCTTGTTTCATAATATCACTATAAATTTTATCCTCTGGATGCTTGTCTGCTTGTTTATTCACAAGTTTTTTTAAGTTTGCTAAAGGTCTTCTAATCTTATAACCAATAACCGTTGCCATCTTTCCAACAGCTGCTAGTTTTTCTGTCTGTTTTATTTCTTTGTCCATCATCTCAAGCGTACGAACGTAAGACTGAACCCTTAAAAATATAATCCAACATATGATAGTAAATACGCTATATAATGCCATTGGGATTAAAACGAGAGAAGATTGAATAATGATTCCTGTAAGAGCATACTTTCCGATAAGTATCGCTGGAACTAACCAGAAATATCTTTTATTCACAAAGATTGGTGCAAACAAAATAAAAAATCCTTCTACTATATTTCCACCGTCAAATTCTGCATCGCTACCATAATAAATCATAATGTTATGGATACAATCTAATACATTATAGCCAATTAGAATAATATACTTTACCGCAAAAGCATTCTTCCATTTCATAAAGTATATTCCAATGCAAAACAATACCACCATCAAAAAGTAAAGCCATAAACCTAAACCATCTTCAAACTCTCCTACACCTTCTTGCTCTCCACCGATTAACGGTACGATAAATTCATAGGCAAGATCATATACGAAAAATATAATAAAAAATAAACTTAAAAATGCTTTCAGCGCCTTTATTTCTTCATTTTTAAATATATAGCCTTTATTCATATGGTAACTCCTAGCTTTTCTTCCACTTGGATTTCAGTATTTCCACACTTCCTTGGGAGAATGATGTCTATTCTCGTTCCAGTATCTTTTTCACTTGAAATATGCAACTCACCAAGGTGCTCGGCGACAATTCGATTCGCTACCGTCAGTCCCAGACCAATTTTATCTTGTTTCGTTGTATAAAAGGCCTCTGTAACACGGGGTAAGTTTTCTTGCTTAATACCATGACCATTATCGATCACACTGATCATTACATATTCTTTCCCTTTATTTTCTAATTGTAAATGTAATATGCCACCTTGTCCCATTGCCTCTAAAGCATTTTTTATCGTATATAAAAAGACTCCTCTTATTTTTCGTTCATCACATTCAACTTCTATTGTTTTTTCTTCCACATTAGAAATAAACTGAATGTTTAATTCATCTATTTTTTCACGAAGACTTGTTATTACTTGTAATACAATTTTTCCTACATCATGTTTCTTATAAATAGAAGGTTTGCATGTAGAAACTTCCATTAACTCACTTATCATATTATTCATATTTTCTATTTCAAAAATCATACGTTTATAAATAGGATCCTCTTCATGCTTCTCTCGTTGTAATTGCGTAAATCCTTTTAATGAAGCAAGTGGATTTTTAATTTCATGTCCAACCGTCGCTGCCATTTTTCCGATTACTGCTAATTTCTGTGATTCACTAGCAATCGCAATACTTTCCTTTACAGCTGAAAGATATTGTAAAAATCGGTTTAAAATGATATATGCAGCTATTAACATAAGTGTATACATAATAAGGAACATAAATGCTTTTACTTCCTCTAATACAAATAAATAAATTAAATATTTTCCTACAATAGAGGAAAGTAAAAACACATAGAATTTTTTATTTAAAAATATAGGTACAAAGAAAATGAGAATAATTTCTATTATATTTGTCGCATCAAACGCCGCCTTATTATAAAAAACATACGAAAATATATTAGCGAGTTCTATCCCTATGTATGCAAATATCCATGCATATTTAACAAGGTTTGCCTTCTCTTTTTTCATTAAATATATATTCACGCACAGTATTGCTACTCCGCAAATAACTTGCCATATTATATTGTATCCCTTATCCATTATTGATTTATCTTCTAATACGATTGCATAGAAAATTTGATATACAATAACAATGACATATAACACCCATAAAAGGATTTTTGCATTTCTTTCTTCTTCTTTATATGATAGAAAACTTTCTTTCACTTCAACACCCCTTCAAAATAATATCTCGAAGAATACCATTTATTATAATAAATGATTTTCATAGACAAACAAAGATAAATCGAACATTTGAGGAAAATCGTACCAAAAACGCAATATATTTAGACTATATACAGAGCATAAAATCTATGATCATTAATACGTATATTATGGGAGGTGTTTTTTATGGATGGCAAAAAAAATAAAAAGATCGAACAACTCCAATCTTTCATGCGTGAAAATGAAGGAAAGGAGATGACAACAAATACAGATATTAAAATTTCAAACGATGAAAACTCTTTAACTGCCAGTGATCGTTTCAGAACGATTAGGCATAGTGCAGGGAACGCCAAATGGACAGTGGGAAGTAAATGATACTTTCTTAACAGGCTCACCACTCCTTTATGATGGATTACTTCTTATCGGCGGAGAGATGGATGATCATTTTCTTAACAAAGCAAGTTCATTTGTCGTAGAATCATATAATCACTTTAAGCCGATTGGCTCCTTCCAAAACGGCTCTTCTATTATTCAATCTTTAAATATCGAAGGAAAGCCTGGTGTTCTAATAGAACAAGACCCTACGAGGCTAGCAAATGAATTTATTAAAGCTATGACAAAACAACGCTTTTGGGATAGAGCATATTCATAAAATAGGGGGAAATTTATGTTTGTTACTGTCGAGAAAGATGTGCATATTTTTGTGCAAGACGTTAATCCTGGTCCAGGTAGTAAGACTGTTTTCTTCGTTCACGGATGGCCTTTAAATCATCAAATGTATCAATATCAACTCAATGTTTTACCAGAGCATGGCTTTCGCTGTATCGCCATGGATATACGAGGGAATGGGCAATCTGATAAGCCATGGACTGGTTACACGTATGATCGATTAGCCGATGATATCGCAATTGTTCTGGAAGCACTTCAAGTAGAGAACGCTACATTAGTCGGTTTCTCAGTTGGTGGTGCTCTTTCTATTCGCTATATGTCTCGCTATAATGGGCGCCGCATTTCTAAGCTCGCATTAATTGACGCTGTCTCCCCCTCTTTCGTTAAAAATCAAGAGTCCCCTTACGGTGTACCGAAAGAACAAGCAGATGCTCTCATTAATCAAATGTATGCTAATTTACCAAAATTTTTAAATGATGTATCTTTATCCTTTTTTAATAGAAACTTAGGGGCTGCAACCCTTGAATGGTTTTCTTATCTCGGTATGCAGTCCGCTTCTTATGCCCTTATAAAAATTTTACAAGCAGCTGCAAATGAAGATGTAACGAAAGATTTAAATAAAATTAACGTCCCAACAAAAATCTTCCACGGCGTTCACGACCAACTAATTCCTTACAAAAGTGCCGAGCTTACGCAACAACGAATTAAAAATTCTCAGTTACATGCTCTTACAAATAGTGGTCATGGTTCACCAATCGATCAAGCGGATGAATTAAATAAAGAACTGATAAAATTTTTACATGCATAACAACTGCAATACAAGAACGAAAGTTAATACAATCGATTTTTCACAAAACATAAAATTCACATATTTCTCACAAATACACAAATAAAACGATTACATTTTCATATATACTAAATGTACAGGTAATACTCCCTAAACCCAGCTTGTCTGGTTACCCCGTTAAATACTATGAAAAAAGAACTTGTATCGTTATACAAGTTCTTTTTGTTTCTTTTATTTAAAGAGGATATCTTTACTATATTGATTTCCGACGAGTAAATCATATTGGAGCATTTTATATTGCTCTAACATTTCTTTTTGTTTCTTTGTTAAATCATTGATTACTTCTCCATTTTTATCAACTTTTAATTCATCTCTAAGCACTGGTATTTCCTTGTAAAATTCCGATAAAAATTGATAAAATAAGGATTTATTTAATCCTGCATAATCAAAAATAAGATTAGAAAAATGAATTGGGCTTACTAAACCTAAATTATCATTTGGCATATCAAAGTTTGCATACATTAATAGCGGTGTTTGCGCCATGGCTAAACGTTCATTCGGTGTTTTTTCATTCGTTATATACCCATTTTCTTTATAAAAAGATTTATTTGTTCCTAATGATGGAAGATGATCTCCAAAGAATACTAATAATGTAGGTCTATCAAAATTATCTAGTTGCTCTATTAAATATTGAAGAGCCTCATCTGAACGTCTTAATCCTTCTGTATACGTCTCTAATTCTCCCTTTGAGTCTTCATTTTCTAGACCGCTAATTTCGATTAGGTTTTCACCAAATCGGCCCTCTGTAAATGGAAAATGATTTTGCATCGTAACTGCATGAATAAATGTAGGTTGTTTTTGTTTCTCTAACTCAGCAATTATCTCTTTACTCATCGCTAAATCACTAATATAATCTCCATCAATATCCACATTTTCCATCGTGTCCTCTGCATTAAACTTATCAAACCCTAACACCTTATATACATCATCACGTTTAAAGAATGTGCGACCAAATGAATGAATTGCACTTGTATAATAACCTTCTTTTTTCAACGCCGTAGGGATTGATGGAATTTCTTTCTTATTTGTAATAACCTGCTGATATGGTATAGAACCTGGCTTTAACAAACTCATTGAATAACTTGTTAATGCCTCAAATTCAACGTTCGCCGTATTTCCCCCAAATGTAGGAGAAATAGTTTGTCCACCAGGAAAGTTTTCTATATAATGATGTAAATTTGGTACAGGATCTTCACTAAAAGAAAGGTTAGTTACTTTCGTCGGATCCCAAAACGATTCACTCATTACAAAAATAATATTCGGTTTCTCTTTTTTCTTTTGGCTCCCTATATTTCCACTATATTGTTTTTTTATATCGTTTGCTATTTGAAGCATATTTTCTTTAGAATAATTTTTTGGTTTTTCCATAACTGTTGTATCTAAATTGCTAATAAACCCAAGTACAAAACCATTTGAAGCATAGTTCTCATTTTGATTCCACAAAACAAAATCTACACCTGATTTTTGAAATACTTTATTCATAAATGTATTCGCAAAATTACCGTACGCATATAGAACAAAAATAGATCCTACTACTAATAAGGCTCTTATTCCTAGATGAATCTTTACATTTTGAATATACCTTCTCATATATATCCCTGCTACAATACAAGCTACGATACTTAAGATAATGACAAAAATATAACTCCAACTAAAATAGTCCATCACCATCGGTATAACAGATTGCATATGCGTAATTTGTGTAAAATCAGAAGGATATAACGGATCACCTCTGAAAATAAGCTTCAAATAATTCACAATACATAAAATGACTAACGTACAGCTCGTTAAAACCATACTTAGAAAAACCTTACCTATTAAATTATATACAAGAATATATATTGCATAAATTACTACAAAACTTAATATAAACTGCATATTATAAAAGTAAATCCAATTCATTGCCTCTATGAAACTCATATTAACTTGCATGACAATATAAAATAACGCTACTGTATGAGCTAGCAAAAATAATATAAAATGCACTCGTAGGGATGCTCTAAGTATAGACATCTCTTTTTTATTGAAATGCGTAATATAAAACGTTATGCCCCATACGAAAATCATCATAACACTTAAAACAAGCTTTTGATTTAAATGATCTTTCATCATGTCTAAATTGAAAACCTTTAAAATCATAAACAGCATAGTTATTACTAATAAAGTCACCATACTACTTATAATGCTAGAAATTAATATATTTCTTTTTGGAAGATGAAAAAGTGTAGAACCATACTTCAATTCATTCCCTCGTTTCTATGTCTTAATTTCCCCCGCATCGAAAGAACTATTTCTATTAAAATAACATATATTACATATTTCGTCTGCATACTTGTTTCTATCATAAATGTATTGTCTTAATATTCCCTTAATCAACAGTTAAATTGTGGCATACAAATTACTCATTCTTGAAAAACTTAATTTCAGCATTCCACTTTATGATATAATAACTATGTTTTGGAAATCCTTAATACTATTAAAGATTTCACATAAAAATACGAAAGAATTAATAAAAAAGGAGTTGCTCATTTTTGCTTACTAAGTTTAAGAGTTTGCCTAAAGCGGTATATGTAATTTTGGCGCTTTCTTTCCTGTTGCACGTTTTTTGTTTAGTAAAACAGCCGGGATTAGATGGAGAGTTAGTCAAAGTAACATATGGTGCAAATGATGCCTTTAACTATTCGTTAACAGCTGAACAACTATTAAAACATGGTGTATTTGGTTATGTGTATTTAGAACCTAGTGAAGTTCCAGGAAAAAATGCATATATTACACCAGGTCAGCCATTACTATTAGCTGGCGCTATGATTATTTCTGATATTACATCAATTCCTTACTATTACGTAGCAACTGTTATTAACATGATCATGAACCTTTGCACAGTGCTATTAGTATTCTTAATAGGAAAAGAATTGTTCGAAAAAAACATTTATGGAATTGTTGCAAGTATTTTATATGCTATTTATCCAAGTAACTATACATACTTCCGTACATTGCTAACAGAAGTTCCATCTATATTCTTATTGGCGTTATGTGTATATGTATTTGTTCTCGCATGGAAATACAATAAAGTGAAATTCCATATATGGTTTGGAATTGTCGTTTCAATTTTACTTATGTTCCGTCCAAATCCAGCTCCAATGATGCTCATTCCTGTTCTTGTTGTGTTATTTACATATGGATTTAAAGACTCCATTCGAATCGGATTGTTATGGTTTATCGGACCTTTCTTTATTATTGGCGCATGGGTTGTTCGTAACTACTTAGCACTCAACCAATTTATTTTATTCTCAACCCAAGGTGCAGATCCACTAATTGCCGGTGCAGATCCATTTAATAAAATTGGATATGAAAATATAGTAAATGAAATGAGAGCTAAAGGCTTAGATGACAAAGGTGCATACGCAAAAGAATTAATCAAGAACGGATTTAAGACGGACTTCACTTATTGGTTCTCTTGGTTCACTGTCGGTAAAACAATTGAATTATTCAAAACAGCTCCTGCTGTAGACCAATACCGTATTCACAACTTTATGCAACTATGTCATAGAGTGTTTATCATCGGTACATTCTTGAGCAGCTTCTGCTTCATGCTAAATTCATTTAAACATAAACGCGTTATGATGCTAGTAGCAAGTTCTATTATTTACATTATCTTCTCAAACTTATTCTTAGCAATTAATCGCTATGGATTTTTCATTAATCCTCTTATGTGCTTAATTCTTGCATACGGATTAATTCACATTGTGCAGAAACTTCCATTCTTCCGCACTAACCAAGCATAATAAGAAAGAGGTCGTCCACCGTTGGACGACCTCTTTCTTATTCCCCACACTTTACACACGGCCAATTTGTCCATTCTGTAATTACACTTTAATTCCGTATGTATGTGTTTCTGTATTTGTCAAAATATCTTTCACAACACTACTCACTGTTTTATGTATAAATGCAAGTTTTTTACAACTATTACTATAACGAAAAGAACCCGCCACAAGACAGGTTCTTTTCGTTATTTTATGATAAAAGAGAAGATGATTAGCATGTGTATTATATACAAGGAAGCAGCCCTATTTTCCATACGATACATACGAGTACTGTAACTACAAAATCAAAAAAATCTAATATCGGGCCTTTTTTCATATTCATATGTAGCCACATATGAAACCATTTTATTTTTGTATATTTATGGATGTTTTTCTTTGCAAATTGGTAAATAAGCATTTGCATGATAAAAAATCCGGCCACAAAAATAAATAATAAGATGAGAAATCCAATCACAAAATTCCTCCTATTTTTGTAGCGTTTTTTCTACTATCCGATTTTTCAAAACCCACTCTTCAAACTGGGCACTTCCAAATTCCCAGCTAAGATCGCGAGCATGTACAGAAAAAACGTAATGACCAGCATATTCGTCCATAAATCTCCCTAACTCTACATCGTCTTTCTGAATACCGTATACTCCAAAATTAAAATACACATCCCATACGTCTTCATTCTTTCTCTTATAAGCAATCGATTCCATATCACATTCTGTCCCGAAATAATCAAGATGTAAATGTACGCTATCATCGTATTCGTTCTCCATTTTATCACCCCTTATATTTGTACTTCTTTACCTCCAAAAAAATTCCTGCTATCTACACTCACATATGGGCACTTACCTACATATCATGCTTGTAGAGTGACTTCTGGGAGGTGTTATATAGTGAAAAAATTAATCGCGATTTTTTGCATCATATTACTAGCTGTTTTTACTTTTGCTGCTTGTAGTAGTAAAAAAGAAAGTACGAAAGAACAAACCCAAAACATTCGCGTCGGCGAAGTTACCCATTCTCTCTTCTATGCCCCATTATATGTCGGGATTGAAAAAGGATTTTTTAAAGATGAAGGACTAAATATTGACCTACAAACAACAGCTGGTGGCGATAAAACGATGACCGCCCTATTATCTGGCGGAATTGATATTGCTCTCGTCGGTTCTGAAACATCTATTTACGTTCATCAACAAGGAGCGAAAGACCCTGTCATTAACTTTGCACAACTTACACAAACAGATGGGACATTTTTAGTTTCACGTAAAAAACTAGACTCTTTTAATTGGAATGACGTAAAAGGTGTTACATTTTTAGGACAGCGTAAAGGCGGCATGCCGCAAATGGTTGGGGAATACGTTTTAAAGAAAAATGGTATTGATCCTCGCAAAGATACGAACTTAATTCAAAATATCGAATTTGCTAATATTGCAAATGCCTTTGCATCTGGTACAGGAGAGTTTGTCCAGCTCTTTGAACCGACTGCAAGCATATTCGAAAAAGAAGGTAAAGGTTATATCGTCGCTTCATTCGGAAATGAATCTGGTACTGTTCCTTATACAACATTCATGGCAAAAGAAAGTTTCTTAAAGAAAGATAAAGCTGCTGCTGAAAAGTTCACACGTGCGCTCTATAAAGCACAGCAATGGGTTGATACACATAGTCCAGAAGAGATTGCTGATACTGTTTCCCCGCTATTTAAAGACACTTCAAAAGACATTACAGTAAAAGTAATTGAACGGTATAAAAAGCAACATTCTTATGCGACAAATCCACTATTAGATGCAGAAGAATGGAAACAGCTCCAAACTATTATGAAAAACGCTGGTGAATTACAAAAAGAAGTCCCACATGAAGCGCTCGTCAATACAAAAATTGCCGAAAGCGTTATTAAGAAATAGAGGCGAAGTGTATGAGTTTTTTGCAAATACGTAACGTTTCTCACTGTTTTTTTGCAAAAGAGAATGCCAAACTTATTCTTGAAGATATGAGCTTACAAGTGGAAGAAGGCGAATTTATTTCTATACTCGGTCCAAGTGGTTGCGGTAAAACAACGCTCCTCTCAATCATTGCTGGACTACTTGATCCAATTGACGGTATCGTCTTTTTAGATGGTGAACCGATTACAACGAAAACATCATCTATGGGATATATGTTGCAGCAAGATTACTTATTCCCGTGGAAAACGATTGAAGAAAATATTATGCTTGGACTTCATATTCGAAGGATTTATGATGAACAAATGAAAGAACATACTTTAAACCTTTTAAAGCAAGTCGGTCTACATGGGGTAGAAGGACAATATCCTCGTGAACTATCCGGCGGTATGCGTCAACGTGCCGCTCTCGTTCGAACGTTAGCAACTGATCCGAAAATTTTATTACTAGATGAACCATTCTCCGCACTCGATTATCAAACGAAATTAAAACTAGAAGAACTCGTTTTCAACTTACTAAATAAATATAAGAAAACATCACTACTTGTTACTCACGATATTGAAGAGGCGATTGCGATGAGTGATCGTATTTATTTACTTCAAGCGAATCCTGGAAAAATCGCGAAAATCTTTATCGTCCCGGAAAGTATCCGTTCTTTATCACCGTTAGAAGCACGCCATCACTACGATTTCCCAGCCCTCTTTCAAGATATATGGAAGGAGCTGGAACGACTTGGATAATATAAAACAACTACATGAACAATTTCGAAAGAAAGAACGCAGGCGTGCTTGGATTGCTCGCTCATTACAGCTTTTACTACTTATTCTTTTCTTTGCACTATGGGAAATAGCTAGCAAAAAAGAATGGATTGATCCTTTACTCTTTAGCTCTCCTTCGAGTATTTGGGATCTCTTCTTAACGAAATGGATCGACGGTTCACTTTGGGTCCACATATGGACGACATTGCTGGAAACAGGAGTAGGCTTCATTCTCGGAACGGTACTCGGTGCTATTATTGCCACGTTTCTTTGGTGGATGCCACTTCTAGCCCGCGTACTTGATCCTTACCTCGTCGTCCTAAATGCAATGCCAAAAGTTGCACTCGGTCCAATCATCATCGTTATTTTCGGTCCAAACATTTCATCTTCTATCGCAATGGGAGTAATCATTTCCATCATCATTACCATTCTCGTTATTTACAGTGCATTTCAAGAAGTCGATTCTAACTATATAAAAGTAATGGACACATTTGGCGCAAATAAATGGCAATGTTATAAGCAAGTCGTTCTCCCTGCATCCTTTCCAGCAATTATCTCAACGTTAAAAGTAAATGTTGGTTTATCCTGGGTTGGTGTTATTTTCGGAGAACTTCTCGTTTCCAAACAAGGACTTGGCTACTTAATTAGCTACGGATTCCAAGTCTTTAACTTCACACTCGTCTTACTTAGCGTACTACTCACATGTGTTCTTGCAACTCTTATGTATGTATTTGTTGAGGCATTTGAAAAAATTCTAATTGGAAAAAGAAAAAGAAGCTGACTCAAAACAGTGCGCTATAGTCAGCTTCTTTCTTTTACCTTTTATCACACATTTTCGTTTCATTTGTAATGTTTCCATCCGCAACCGTAACTGTATGGAAACAGTCTTTCACACGTACTGTAACGACATTATCTTTTCGATCTATCACATGATAATCATTAAACTTTTCATTCAAAGCACTACGAATTTGCTCCCCTTCAAAAATCGGAAAACCGTGAGACATTACCCAAATGAGACCAGCAACAGCAAGAATCGTTTTCATACGTTTCATTACCTCCTCGAGAGTAAACTTATAGTCCCTACAACACGTGCATTATAATTGTGTCTAAATTGTGACATTTTTATACTAATTCTCTTTTGTGCCTCCAGTTCCTTCTTCTTTTTGATAAAAATACAGAATTTTCAATTTTATCAACATAAGAAAAAACGCAAAGAATTAAAAATTCTTCACGCTTTTCTTTAACGAAACTATACCGAAAGCATAACTCACATTAGTCTCCACTTTGTTGTTCTATCGTTTTCGAAACATCATATAATCCTGACAGCACTTCCGCTCTCATTTTTACAAGCTCAGGGAACTGATAGAAGAAAGCAATTTTCTTATATTTTAACTCTGTTCCTTCTTTCACTTTTTTTGAATCTTGTAAAATGAACGCTGTAAATGTATCTGCGATATCTTCCGTTACATTTGTTGTTCCATATAGCGATACAAAATCATCATGCTTTTCTTTATAAAATTCAATTTGTGCCTCTTCACTTTCTTCTACTTTCTTTTCTGTCCACTCTTGCTCAATTGGTTTCCAAAATTCATTATAAAATTGGTTAATATACGAACTTTTTCTCACACATCCATTTTTCACGAACACCGTTTTACATTTATTTCGATATGATGAAATGTCTTTCTCTTCATCAAACGCCTCTAAATACTTTCTATCCACTGGTACTTGTTTATGTCCAATCGTTAATACGTGAGCCGTTTCATGAATTAATGTTTTCATCACTTCATCTATATTCACCCCAGAATCAAGCACGTCTAAACTAAGCACCCAATCTCTCGGGTCATCTATACTTGGCATGACATGGGCAACAACGCCATCATAACCATCCGTTATTAGACCAAATCCTGTTATATTCTCACGATATTTCACTGGGACGAGAGTGCGATACATGTCCCATAAGGTTTCATGATATTCTCTATCTTGTCGCTGACTTAACAAATCATCTTTTGCTACTTCGTCATCTGCAAAAACTTTATTCAATCTCTTACGATCCAATTTCTCAAAATAAGGATCTACAATTTCATCACCATCGATATAATAAGAAGCTAAAAAGAAATAATTGTCATCCTTTTCTTTTTTCTGTTCCGCCTCTTTCATATTCACACTTTCATACTCTTCTATGTCATAATCTTCTACTTTTTCAAGTTCTGAAAGTCCCTCTATCTTTTTATATACTTTTTGTAATGTTTTATCTCCTATTTGCGTACACTCTTCTTCTGTTTTACAAATTTCTTTTTCTTTCGTAACCTCGATAGCACTATCGCATCCTGCAACTAAACTGCTTGCTATAATACAACACACTAACTTGCCATACAGTTTCTTCATACAATCCCCCATTATTCCATTCTACAAAATATCATAATCATTTTTTTGCGAATATGCGATAATTAATTATAAAAACTCCAAGGAGGCTTCTCATGATTCGTGCAATCTTATTCGACTTAGATGGAACACTATTAGATCGGCGCCAATCTTTAGAACAATTTATTTATGAGCAATATAATCGCTTCTCCTCACATTTGATGAGTATAGAGAAATCAGAGTATTGTTCTCGATTTCTTGAACTCGATAATAATGGCTATACGTGGAAGGATAAAGTATATGCTACTCTCCTTTCCGAATACAACATTACTACTTTAACGCAAGAGCAACTACTACACGACTATATTACAAACTTCCAACATCATTGTATTCCTTTCAAAAACACGCATGAACTACTTCAACAGTTAAAACAGCGAAACATTAAAATTGGTATTATCACAAACGGTTTTACTGAATTTCAGATGAGCAACCTTCGAGCACTACATATACATACGTATACAAACACCATTCTCGTTTCAGAAGCTGAAGGAATTAAAAAACCTCATCCTGAAATTTTCGAACGTGCTTTGCAAAGACTAGATGTGAAGGCAGAAGAATGTCTTTATATTGGAGATCATCCAGAAAACGATGTGCTTGGTTCTGAACAAGTAGGGATTCTTGGTGTTTGGAAAAAAGATTCGTTTTGGGGTGATTTTAAGCATTCACGTATCGTAGATGATTTGTTGGAGGTGCTTTCGTTTTTAGAGGTGGAGGTGGAGATAAAAATACAATAATAGTAATTAAATTATATCAACAATTTTCACAATATATTGATTTACCGACAAAAAATAATAAGAGGAGGCAGTTGTTCAAAAACGCCTCCTCTTATTATTCATATACTGTAAACTGCGGTTTACTCGGATGATCTTTTACTAGCGCATCATCTGGAAACTTTGAAACTTTTTGATATACGGCAATGTCGCCGATACACCCTGCTGTTAGTAGAATTCCTAAAAATGAGAGTGGCTCCAGATTCATAGCTAATCCCAATACAATTGGCAAAATTCCAGTTGGTAAAAACGGAAGCATTAACACTTTCTTCATTTGCTTTACTGTAACCGCCTGTTTAGAATGAGCATATGCAACACCTAATTTCCAATTAACGCCCCATTTTAGTTCACTCCACGGAACACCTCCGATATAGCGAAAGCCAATTAAATGTATCGCTTCATGAATACAAACGAGAACAATCATTGCGATAATAAAAAGAAACATCGTTAATAATGTAACTTCGACTTGAACCCCACCTGAAAGAAATATATGCAAATAACCAATTCCAAACGACAAAGCAATTATTATAAAAAATAAAAAAAAGTTTAATTTAACCATCGAAACAGTAACAGTCGTTTCTTTTCTTTTATCCATCTTCCCCCTCCTAAAATGTAAATATATCTTTACAAAATTGTATAATATCCCCAAAATAATGTAAAGATATGTTTACATTTATTCTTACATACAAAAAAAGAAACCGGCTACTTTACTTCGTAAAACAGCCGATTTCTTCTATATGTTTCATCGTACGCGCTAATACGTCATCGCGCATTATAAAGCTAAATTTTCTATTCGTTTTAATGTTGTCAGGAATGTCTTTTAATAAAACAGACCCTTTCGTTTCTTCGTAATGCGTATGTTCTTCTACCGCACTAATTGTTGCAAAATAAATGTTTTTAATGATTATTTTGTCTTTTCCAGATACTTTGTATTGTCCTAAGTAAGTTAAATCAGAAACTATGCCGCCGGTTTCTTCATGAACCTCTCGAACTGCCGCTTCTTCCGGTGTTTCCCCTAGTTCTACTTTACCACCTGGAAATTCAAGACCGCGACGTAAATGATGCGTTAATAACCATTGATCCCCGTACCGGCATACAACCCAAACATGCTTTGGCTCAGGAGAAAATGGATAACGTTCAAACGATAATTGTACAGTGTTGTGGTAATAATCTTTAAATTTGTACATGCCATTACTCCCCTATTGATGGTTACAAGTTTTTCCTACCACAAATTGTAGCATATTCTCGCTTTTCTGCATAATATTATCCAATTACAATCCATTGATTATTCCCATTTGTGCGACTAATTCTTTCGTCTCATGATTTCCTAAATCGTAAATCATTTTATATGCTTTTTGTAGTTGTTCATCATATCGGTCATTATTTGAATCGTGATGATACTCAACAAATGGAACGTGGGAGCGTACAAATGACCCTAAATCTTCTACATATGCTTGATCAAAGTGCTCTCTTAATTTCGTAATTTCCTCATCATTTGCGGAAATCTCAAAATTATACGTATCCGCCGTCTTCACTTGTGAAATTTGACCGTTTCCTATTGATATATAATATGTTTTTTTCGTCTCCATGTAACACCCTTCTTTCATCCTTTTATTTTCTATTGTTTTCATCAATTACAAAATTATGTAAAATAAAGAAAAGGAGGGATTTTATGTTCAAAATATTAATTATCGGTATTATCATCGTCCTAATCATCCTCGTACTCTCCGTCATGACAATTAATAAAGGCTATGCTTATAAACATTCCGTCGATAAACTAGAAGACAATCCTTATACAAAAAAGAATAAGGAGAATTCCTAATATGCTTCGTATACTTCGCATCATAGTAGCACTCACTGTGATCGTTATGTCGGCAATTGGATTATATACAGGTCAAAATAATTCTTTACCTCTTTCACAATTTCTATTAGGGGCTTTAATGTTTCTCATCGCATTTGAACAAATAAAGAAAAGGGAATCAGCAACTGGACTTATTTGTATTATTGCCGGTGCTTTCATTTGGATTGTTCTCATTATTACCTACATAAAATAGAGGAGGTCTTTTATGCTAAAATGGGGACGGATTACTTTATCACTTATTGCCTTATCTATAGCAATCTATGGATTTTTTACTGGTAATAGAGAAATAATCCCTTATATGTTCATCTTTTTAGGAGGTATGGCCCTCACCATAAGTTTAGAGGAAATATTAAAACAGCAAACAGGAGGTAGTGTGCTCGCTCTACTAGCAGGAGCCGCTGCTTTATTTATTGGTTTCACAGAAATATTCTAGTAAATGGTCTAAAGGGGGCTATACGATGCTAACTCTAACTATATTACGGATTTTTTTAGCATTTTTCATGCTTCTCTTACTCACTCTAAGCACTTATGTCCATTTTACCGATAATTTTTCACTTCTCCCATACGTACAATTTATTCTCAGTTGTTCCTTTATTCTTCTAGGAATTAATGAGTATCCCGTATTTTTTTCGTTTCTAGTCTCATATTCTTCTTTTTAATATCAAACTCTTTCGCTACATGTAGAATAAAATTTCGATCAATTTAGCATTTATAATTATTTTCTCTCAGTAACCATTTCTTTCTACTTAAGGGGGATTCCATGTTAAAAAACATTCAAATTATAATCGCCACTATCGCTCTTTCTCTCGCCCTATTTAGCTTCTTTGCAAACTTCACTATTCTTTTACCTTACGTGTTTATCCTTTTAAGTATTATGTTTATCCTTTTTGGAATTGATGAAATGAAGAAACGGGAAAAAGCAAAAGCATTTGTTTATTTTCTCGGTTCTGCCTTTGTTTTATATGTTGGAGTATCTAATATATTTTCATAAAAAAGAAGAGTATGTTCGCTCTTAGTACAATAAAAAAACTGCCCTTTCACAGGCAGTTTTCCTTTTTATCCAAACACTTTCTCAAGTTCATCTTTATCTTGGCTTAACCAGAAGTTCATTAAGCGTTGTGCTCCTTCTAAGTCGTGAAGCTTCGCTTGACCACATTGTGTTTCATTTGCAGCTGGAATTTCTGTAATTTGAACCGCATCTTTTAATGTTAGTTCTAATAAATCAATGATTTCTCGTACTGTCGGTGTTCCGCTTACTACAAGATAATATCCTGTTTGGCAGCCCATCGGTGAAATATCGATAATATCAAAATGCGGATAACGATCAATATATTTACGTAAATTAAATGCTAATAAATGCTCTAACGTATGAATAACATCTGGTTTCATTGCTTGTTTATTCGGTTGGCAGAAACGAATATCAAATTTATTTACAATACCGTCACTACCTACATTGTGAACTCCGCAATGTCTTACATAAGGTGCCTTTACAATCGTATGATCTAATTCAAAGCTTTCTACTGATGGCATACAACATCTCTCCCGCTTTTAATTTAATTCCGTTATATCCAATATGATATAACGGAAATGCACATTAGTAAAGTATTATGTACAGTCGTGCTATAATACTTTAAGAATATGCTGAAAAGGAGACCGTTATGAAACAGATTTTTATTGGGATTATACGCTTTTATCAAAAATTCATTTCTCCGATGACACCACCAACATGCCGTTTTTATCCGACTTGTTCTCATTACGGATTAGAGGCGTTTCAAAAACATGGTGCACTCAAAGGTTTTTGGCTTACTTGTAAGCGTATATTAAAATGTCACCCTTTCCACCCGGGAGGATTTGATCCTGTCCCAGATAAAAAGGATGACAAAGTAAATTCTTAATTGTCGTAACCATTCACAACTAAATCTAATTTTCCTGTTTCAGGATCGATAACAAGACCGTGAACAGGTACTTCTTCTGGAAGTAACGGATGGTTGCGAAGTATCGATACGCTATGTTCTACACTTTCTTCTACACTAGAGAACCCTTGTAGGAATCTTTCTAAATCGATTCCAGAATAACGGAGTGTATCTAATTTCTCATTTGTTATACCGCGCTCTTTCATCTTCTCAATTGTACTGCTTGCCTGAATTTTTGCCATACCGCAATCGTGGTGACCAACTACACAAACTTCATCAGCACCAAGTTCATATACAGCAACTAAAATACTACGCATAATACTTCCGAATGGATGTGAAATAACAGCGCCTGCTACTTTAATAATTTTCACATCGCCGTTACGCATATTCATCGCTTTCGGTAATAGTTCAACAAGTCGTGTATCCATACAAGAAATAATTACCATCTTTTTGTTTGGAAATTTCCCCGCTACAAACTCTTCATACTTTTTCTCTTCAACAAATTTCTCATTGTACTGCAAAATCTCTTCTAATGACTTCATAGTAAGGAACCCTCTTTTCTCTCATTTACACTACATAAATAGTGTACCAAAATATGAAAAACTCAAAAAGGATATCGCTTTATAGTAAAAATAAGATATTTTCAGATAATCGACATAATTCTTTCAAAATATACACACAGCTTTGTAACAAGTTTCACATACTTTAAACGTATTTTCACTATAAACTGATTGTAGATAATGTAAAAAAGGAGTGAATATTTATTATGTCCGACGTTCTGTTACTGAGTCGTTTTCAATTTGCAATTACTATTTTTTATCACTTTTTATTTGTACCTTTGACAATCGGACTTGTTATTTTGGTGGCATGTATGGAAACTCAATACGCCCGCACATTGAATCCAACATACCGCAAAATGGCAAATTTCTGGGGTAAATTATTTACAATTAACTTCGTAATGGGGATTATAACCGGGATTACAATGGAATTCCAATTTGGAACAAACTGGTCTGAGTACTCCAAATATATGGGAGACATTTTCGGATCACCTCTCGCAATCGAAGCACTTGTTGCCTTCTTCTTAGAATCTACTTTCATGGGAATATGGTTATTCGGTAAAGACAAAATTTCACCAAAGTTCCGTGCCTTCTGCATGTGGATGGTTGCACTTGGAACAAATATTTCCGCCCTTTGGATTATTACAGCAAACGGCTTTATGCAAAACCCTGTTGGCTACGTAGTACGTAACGGCCGCGCTGAATTAAATGATTTCTGGGCACTCGTTACGAATCCATACGCTTGGAATATGTTCTTCCATACTGTAGTTGGTTGTTATATTGTTGGTGCTTTCTTCGTTATGGCAATTAGTGCCTATCACTTATTACGTAAAAATGAAGTTGAATTCTTCAAAAAATCATTTAAGTTCGGCTTAATGTTAGGCTTATTCGCCGCAACAATTACACCGTTTATGGGACATCAATCTGGTGTATCAGCAGCTAAATATCAACCCGCAAAAGGAGCTGCGATGGAAGCAGTTTGGGAAACTGGAAAAGGACAAGGCTTCTCAATTGTTCAAATTCCTGATGTAAAAAATGAGAAGAACTTTGAATTCCTTACGATTCCAAAACTCGGAAGCTTCTTCTACACAAATTCATTTGATGGCGAAATTGTTGGTTTAAAAGATATTCCGAAAGATGAACGTCCAAATGTTAACCTCGTGTATTATAGCTTCCGCTTAATGGTTGCACTCGGTATGTTCTTTATGGCATTAACTTGGTATGGCTTCTATTTAAACCGAAAAGGAAAACTAGAAAACTCAAAACGTTATTTAAAAATTACAATATGGTCTGTCTTACTTCCTTATATTGCGATTAACGCAGGATGGATTGTCGCTGAAGTAGGTCGCCAACCATGGACAGTATATAAACTAATGCGTACAGCAGAATCTGTATCGCCTATATCTGTCCCGCAAATTTGGTTCTCATTAATTAGTTTAATTTTATTCTACACTTTACTTTTAATCGCAGACGTATACTTAATGCTGAAGTTCGCGAAAAAAGGACCTGCCGCATTAGAAGAACCTGCTACTGAGGGAGGTGTGGCTCATGTCTCATGATATGCTTGCAATCATCTGGTTCGGTTTATGGGGCGTGATTTGGACAGTTTACTTCATTCTTGACGGGTATGCACTTGGTAACGGAATGATTTTTCCCTTCGTTACGAAAGACCGACAAGAACGAAATCAATTACAAGAAGCAATTGGCCCGTTCTGGGGCGGTAATGAAGTATGGTTAATTACAGCTGGTGGCGCAACATTTGCTGCCTTCCCAGTCACATATGCTAATATGTTTAGTTATTTATATACACCGTTATTCTTAGTATTACTTGCACTATTTGCTCGTGCCGCTGGACTGGAATTCATGCATAAAGATGATTCACCAATTTGGCAAAAAACTTGTAAATGGGCATTTGCAATTGGCAGTTTCTTAATCGCCTTTTTATTCGGTGTTACATTTGCTAACTTGTATTACGGACTACAAATCGGAAAAAATGGCTATGAAGGAAATTTACTTAGCTTACTAAACCATTACGGTATATTAGGTGGTCTTTTCTTCACTGCTATATTTGTCGTATCCGGTGCCCTTTGGGTCATGATTAAAACGACTGGTGAAGTATCTGATCGTGCTTATAAAATCGCAAGACCGTTTTCAATGGCAGCTGCTATCATTTTAGCTATTTTCTATGTAGCGACTGCTAATCGAACAAACTTATTCCAAAACTTTACGGAATATCCGGTACTATTCATTCTTCCAGTACTTGCAATGCTAATGAGTGTACTCGCACTAATTATGGTGTACAAACATAAAATTGGCCTTGCATTCACATTCGTTTGCCTAACAATCGCAATGTTTATGACAACTGGCTTTGCAGGTATGTTCCCAAGAATGTTACCATCTCGTATTAACGATGCATACAGTACAACGTTATACAACGCAGCTGGTAGTCAATTAAACTTAAAAATTATGTTCTTCGTTGCAATGATCATGGTACCAATCGTTATTGGATATCAGCTTTGGAGCTACAGTATATTTAAAAATAAAATTCATAAAGACTCTGCTAAAGGGTATCACTAAGGTAAAAAAAGACACTTCATTTGAAGTGTCTTTTTTATACGTATGATTTTCGATAAGATGTTATATTTCTAATCTAACAACTATACTACAGAAGAATCATTAACAGCTCACAGCTAGATTGTATCATAGGGCAACTTCATCATTTTATGCAATTTTACATACTGTACTATAAAGTAAACTGTATCCCCTGATCATTCGCATCATTATCCCATACATCAGCTGTACTAATCCCGCTAAACGTTTGTACTTTCATTCCTGTATTTGATGATCCCGATCCATTATAAGCCTTCGTCTTTTCAATCGGCTGTACGTTATATTTGTCACCTACATTAATTGTTCCATTGCAGTTTTCAATAATAACACCTTCCACAACTGCCGGCATTTTGTCACCCACTTTCATTTCTTTACTTTTATTTTATGAAAATCGCCTAGAAAAATAGCATGTTTCAATAAGAAAAAGCACTCAATTTGAGTGCTTTTTCTTTAAGCATAAAGACAAGTTTGGAGACAGTTGACTTCTTCAAAATTTTATTAGGGGTAATATTTTGAAAAAGAAAGCCTTTCATATGTAGGTTAACACCACTGGAATATATAGTAAATTGATAATATTTATACGGAAGATTGCTAATGTTTAGTATAGATAGTTTACACTATGCTAACAGTGTAAACTATCTATACTAATAAAAAAAGGTGCCTTCAAAAAAGACACCTTTCAAAAACAGACACTATAAAACAGAATTATTTATTGTTATACGATTGTTAGATACAAAAAGTAGAGGGAAATGTTTGTATGAAATTCTGCTTTATAAAGTCTGTCTACAACTTATATTGTAATCCTCTTCATTTGAAAAAAAATATAATATGCACAATTGCATACAAAAAGAAAAAGCACTCTACTGAGTGCCTTTTCAACCATTTTACTTTTAATATATCGCTTTGAATATATTGTAACATACGTATCGATATATTTTATTGAGAAAATTCAAAATCCTTTTTCTTTCATTTTCACTTATAAAATCATGTAATATAAAAGGTATGTCAAATTCTTATACAAGTTGAGGTGTACTATATTTATGATGTATTTCGGAATTATTCCTCTTATATTATTTATTATTTTTCTTATCTCATATTTAAAAGATCCGCGAAAAATAATAAACGGCTTTTTATTTAATGCCTTTATCTGTTTTTTCCTTCTTTTTTGTGTGATTGTATCATTGAACTCAGATAGTGATGTCCTACGCTACATTATATTTTTACCTTTTTTAGCACTTCTCATTATGCTTCCTTTCGGTATTGTTGCTTTAATGTTTGGGCTATTTCTTAATGCTAGAATTTTAATGAAGCGAGAAGGACGACGGTTCACTAACTGTTTAACACTCCTTGCTGCTTTAGGGATGTTATTCTTTATGTTACTCCCTATTATAAATCCAGCAAGTTTGGTTTCATCGCATTTAGAGCCTATTTTTGCAGCTATTTCTCTTATAAGCATATATTTCTTTATACACTTATCTAACTTCTTAAGTGCATATTTTTTATACCAATTCAACAGACCAAGACGTAATCAAGATTTCATCATCGTTCTTGGTAGCGGCTTAATTAATGATAAAGTACCACCCTTACTTGCAAGCCGCATTAATAAAGCGATTGACTTCTATTGGAAACAAGCCGCTGTTAATACACCACCAACAATTATTTTTTCTGGTGGACAAGGTCCAGATGAAGGTCTTCCGGAAGCAGAGGCAATGCAAAATTATGCTGTTGAAAAAGGAATTCCTCTTGAACATACAGTCCAGGAAAATCGCTCTGTAAACACATATCAAAACATGTTGTTCTCTAAAGAAATTATGGATTCTTTAAAACCTGAAGGTAAATATAAAAGTATTTTTACAACGAATAATTTCCACCTTTTCCGCGCTGGTATATACGCTAGACAAGCTGGTCTTAATAGCCAAGGAATCGGGTCAAAAACTGCATTTTATTACTGGCCTAACGCAATGATTCGTGAATATGTTGCGATTGTCGTAATGGGACGCAAGCGCCATATGAAAATATGTGGAACTATTTTAGGTTTCGCTTTATTCGTATCAGTACTTAGTTTTATATTTTCTTAATAGCATCCCATCCTTTGAAAGGATGGGATTTCTTATACTGATTTCAAAAATATTTTAAAGATAATATGGTGATAATATTCCCTGCATACATCCATTAAAGGAGAATTTTTTCAAATTAAATGTTAAAATAAAATTTAGGTGTGAATTACGTAACAAATAAGAAACTAGTTTGAAACGAGGAAATTATATGGAGAAAATTATCAAAAACAAGCCCAATAAGCTAAGAATTGCTTCAAAAGCTTTGATGATTATTATTGGGGCATTTATCACAGCGTACGGATTAGAAGCAGTATTAATTCCAAATAACGTATCAGACGGTGGTGTAACTGGTTTAAGTATCGTTAGTTCAAGATTATTTGGATTGCCATTAGGAGCTCTAATCGCAGTTATTAACATTCCTTTCGTTTGGTTAGGGTATAAGCAAATCGGTAAAAGCTTTGCGATTTATTCTATTATCGGAATTGCTTCATTAGCAGTAGGTACCGTTGTCATGCACGGAATACCAGCTATTATTGAAGGCGATACATTATTAGTTACAGTTGTTGGTGGTATTATCATCGGTTTTGGTATGGGACTAGCATTACGTAACGGTGGGGCATTAGATGGAATCGATATGCTTGCTGTATTGCTTTCTCGTAAGTTACCATTTGGAACGAGTGACCTTATTTTATTCTTAAACATGTTCGTATTTATTTTCGTATCAACGGTATTCGGCCTGCAAGGAGCTATCCTTTCGGCAATTGCTTACTTTATCGCTTCGAAAGTGATTCATATCGTTGAAGTTGGTTTAAGTGGTTCAAAAGCATTTAAAATTATTACAAAAGAGCCTGAATTAATGGTAGAAACAATTCGCGATCGTTTAGGCCGAAGTGCAACATATAACGAAGTATACGGTGGTTATTCAAGAGAGAAGTTTAAAGAAATTTCATGTGTAATTAACCGTTTAGAAGAAAGTAAAATGAAAGAACTTATTAATGAAATCGATCCACACGCCTTTATTACAGTTTATGACGTAGCAGAAGTAAAAGGCGGTAACTTTAAGAAACGTGATATTCATTAATCGTTATGAAAAAGAGGGTGTGCCAAAATTTTGGCACACCCTCTTTTTATTATTAAGTTGCTATCGTTGTCAGTTTTTGTCGGTAAGTCGATATATTTCAATAATCGCTGATATATTTTTAATTCCTCCCTTATGCCTAAATCGTACCACATGAGAGGAATTAATTCCCATAACAAAAAAAGACCAAAAAGCAAATTCCACTTTTCGGTCTCTACACTATCTTCTCTTCGTAATTTTTCCTGAACCACCGACCCTCGTTTTCGGAGGAGATGTATTCCTTGGCGGCGTTTTAATAGATGATTTTGGCTTCACATCTGATCCGCTTGAACCGCCTGGTGTTTTTGTAATCTTACCCTTGCTTCCAGTAGAAGGTGGGGGCGTCGTATTACTTCCTTTTTCAGTAATACTTCCCTTATCACCTACTGATGGTTTCGAATCTACATTATCGCCCCGCTTAATGATAGACCCTTTCCCTTCCTTCGTAATTGGAGGTGGGGTTTTCTTTTCTTCTTTTGTAGGTGGTCTCTCTGGAATAACTGGTTTATGATTTTGTCTATCGTTATATCCTCGATAATCACCGTATGATGATTTTCGTGAACCGAATATATCGTTTAATATGCTACCCATAATATATCCTTGCAAGAAGGACGGTTGGTAATTTTGACGGACAAATTCTTTATTACTTATTTCAATTAACGTATCAGATGGTTTCTCTTTATCCTTTTGCAGGTTATAAATCTTATCAGAATAAACGAGGAACATTTGATTTTCGTCTTCTTTAGATGCTTGCTGCGGTTCTCTTTCATTAATGAGTTCCTTTGCGACTTCAGGAACTGACCGATTGGCGGCCCTATACACGTAAGATTCTTGTTTACCTTCCTTGGCAACAGATTCAAGTGGATAACGGTCTTGAATCGACTTTGTCTGCCCGCCTTGACAACCTGATAAGGCATAACCAGCAACAACAAGTAATATAACGATAGCAAGTATAGGGATCACAAACGATTTAATCATGGTAAACAATCGGTTTGACATGATTACGCCCCCTTACGTTGCTCTTATAATTTGTACATCAGCAGGAATGATTGCTTCTCCCTCATACATCATTGTGCGACCATTTTGCCATTCAATACGCAATAATTTCCGATTATCTGATTGGAATTCCCATATATACTGTTCTTCTGAAGCTGAGAATGGAGTTTTTCCCATCACAACAACACGTCCGTTATATTGTTCTTCCATATGATACTCGGTATCATCCATTTCAATTGTCGTCGGAATTTCATCAATTGAATCTAAGCGACCATCAATTGGAGTATATAATTTGTAATACGTATTTTCTCGGTCTTCAATTTTTAAATAACGAATATCTTTTCCATCTTGCAATGTCAAAACAATTTCCTTACGCGAATGCATACTCGTTTTCCCAATTAATTCATACATAACTAATGAAACTTCAATCATATCGCCAGGAGCTAACGTTAAAAGACTCTTTTCCGGCTTCGGTGGCTCTGGGCTTTTCATTATATTTTTAATTCGTTTAAATAAACTCATGATCTACCCCTCCTTTTCTCTTTATAAACAAGCACCTAAAATTAGTGCACCAACAATATGTAATGATCCGGCTAACATCGCATGTGCAACGCTACCTTCTTTCGTACCTTCTTCTAAATCAAGACCAGACATTTTCTTTAATACGAATTCGATAAACATTTCTACCACTAATAAAATAACGAAAGAAACTGCTGATGCAAGAAGTGCTTGCCATAAATCATTTGCTTTCGTTATCGATTGAGATAAAATGTACCCTTGTGCAAATAATTTCATAATAAAACGAGTTGTTACAGCTGTATTTCCATTTTTGATTTCTTTTAAATCATTGTATTTTGTAAAAATTGAATCAACCCACATAATTGCAAATAAAAGTACTGCACTCGCTCCAGTCCATACAAGCATGGCAACTACATTCATCCATGTCATTGCAAAACCTCCTCTAAAATATAATAGAAAACCGACATGAATATATTTAGACATGTCGGTTCATTTGTCTTTATTCTATATTATTTCTCATACTGCTTCATAATACGAGCTAATTCATCGTCAACAGCAGAATTTTTGTTTAAGCTTGCGAATTCATCATCTAATGATTTTTCTTTCTTATAAACTTCACCGCTTGCTTCCGCTTCAGCCTCTAATTGAAGGGCTTTCTCTTCCATACGGCTTAAACCAGCTTTTGCTGAATTTGAATCAAATCCAGACATCGCCTGATTAATATTTTTCTGTGCTTTCGCAGCATTTACACGTGCTACAAGTGTTTCACGTTTATTTTTCAGCTCTGTTAATTGCTTACGCATTTCTTCTAGCTTTAGGCGCAGGTTATCAGCAGCAGTTTTATTTTGCTCGTAGCTTGCTTTATACTCATTCATTTTTTGCTCTGCATTTTGTTTTTCTTCTAATGCACGACGCGCAAGATCTAAGTTATTAGCTTGAACAGCCATATGAGCCTGCTCTTCACGTTTTTTCACAAGTGCTTCTTGCTCTTCAAATAATATTTTGAATTTCTTCTCAAGTGCGATTTGAGCTGCTACACTTTTCTCAGCCTCTTGTACATCGGCTTGCATATCGCGTAAATATTGATCAGTCATCTTAACTGGATCTTCCGCTTTTTCAATTAACGAATACACATTTGACATTGTTAAATCTCTTAATCGTTTAAATACAGACATCTAAATTCCTCCTATGATATACCTCATATTTCAAATTCACTACTTGGAAAACTGAAAAATCTCCCTTTACAGTAAAGAATATTCATTTTACAGCCTATGTGTTTATTATAACAAAACTAATATGTCCTTACATGTTATTTCCAAAATACATCCATTATAATATGACATTCTATATACAATATTGTATTTCTAATATATTCTCATTATCCCTCTTTGAAATTAACTTACTTTTGTGCAATTTCACTAAATTACATAAGTGTAATGTTACTGTAAGCTAACTCGATAGTTGCATTCCGATATTTCTTATACACTAATATCAGAAGCAACAAACAAGCTTCTTCGCATGTAAGCAACGATACAAAAATTGTATTTACTATAAAACATATAAAAGGAGAAATCATCATGAAAAAATTAGTAGGAATCGGATTAGCAGCAGCTATTTCACTTGGAGCATTATCAGGTTGTTCTTTATTAGGAGAAAAAGCGAACGGCTTTGTACTGTACGGATCAGAAGAACAAGTTCAGCAAATTACAGATAAAAACAAAAAAGAAGTGAAAGAAAAAGACTTCTATAAAATGAAAATGACAACATTAGATGGTAAAAAAGTTCTTGTAATGGATAAGAAAACTGGTGAAGAACTAGTGAAAAAAGAGTTACTTAGCAAAGTTGATGAAAAAGACAACACGAAACCACTTGATAAATTACCAGCTGTAACAACAGAACAAGGTGTATTATTTGCAAAAGAAAAAGTAGAAAATGCTGCACTTGATGGGGCAAAATTAAAATATGAAGGCAACACAATTATCGGAAGTGGTCGTGCATATACAGATATGTATGCGATTGTCGATGACGCAACTTACAGCAATGTAAAAGGTGATGAAAAATCTGTAGGTGTATTAAAATTTGATAAAGACCCAAGTAAAGAATTCCCTGGTTACAAAGGCGTAGAAGCTTCTCAACTTGTAAAAATTAAAAAGTAAAACAAAAAAGCTTTGCGAAATTCGCAAAGCTTTTTTCTATTTATTATGAGCAATTTGCTCCATATCCGGGCTACAAGTTTGCGACTGACATGACTTATTTAAAGAACATGCCGCGCATTTTCCTTTTTTACTTCTCTTTACAAAATTAACTAACGTATATGCTGCATAACCAAAAATGATAGCTCCAATTATAATATTGACCATCATCACAATACATCTCCTTCTAGAATCCGAGTAAGGATCCAACTTGGTATATAATGAGCGTTAATACATAAGCAACTACGAGTGGATAAACGACTGAGAAAATCGTCCACTTCGCTGATCCTGTTTCACGTTTAATAACAGCTACCGTCGCTAAACACGGAACATATAATAAAATAAAGAACATAAATGCATAAGCTGATAATGCTGTATAATGTGCTCCCATTACATTTCCAAGCACATCTTCTTTAACTGCATAAATAATTGCCATTGTAGAAACGACAACTTCCTTCGCTAAAAATCCTGTTAAAAGGGATGCTGCAGCTTGCCACGTTCCGAAGCCGAGCGGTGCAAATAGTGGTGCGATAAATCCACCAATCATCGCTAAGTAACTGTCTCCCATATCAACACCAAATCCTGATGGACCTGCATAGTTTAATAACCAAATGACAACCGAACCACCAAAGATGAATGTACCAGCTTTACGAACAAATCCTTTTCCTTTCTCCCACGTGCTTAGCCATAATGTTTTTGCTTGTGGCACACGGTAAGGCGGTAATTCAATTACGAAAATAGACTTTTCCGCTTTCAAAATTGTAAGAGACATAATTTTTGTAACTAATAACGCAAGAACAATCCCTGCAACATATAAAGAAAATACAACAGTCGCCTGACTATGCGGGAAAAATACGCCCGCAAATAATGCATATACAGGTAATCGTGCTGAACAAGACATAAATGGTGTTACTAAAATGGTAAGTAAACGTTCTTTTTCCTGTTCAATCGTTCTCGCAGCCATGATACCTGGAACGTTACATCCAAAACCGATAATCATCGGAATAAAAGCTTTTCCGTTTAAGCCGAAAAACTCCATAATTCTATCCATAACAACTGCAATTCGCGCCATATACCCTGAGTCTTCTAATAATGAAATAAAAAAGAATAGTGCAAAGATTTGTGGTACGAATACTAATACAGCACCAACACCGGCAATAATACCTTCTGTAACTAGTGCTTGAATAAAATCAGAAGCTCCAATACTTGTAAGTCCAGCCGTCACCCAATCCGTAAGCTGGCCACCAAAAAACTCATCTAACATATCCGATAAAGGTGTACCAATCCACGTAAACGTAACCTGAAAAATAAAAAACATAACTGCTAAAAAGATTGGAAGTCCTAAAATTTTATGTGTAATTAATCTATCAATTTTTTCTGAAAAAGGAATTTTTCCTTCTTTCTCATGCTTCATAACATTTGTTTTTAACTTTTCAATATACGCTTCACGAGTTTTGTAAATGTGCTCTTCTAACGTACAATCAAGTCTTCCTTCTAAGCGAGATCGAATGGCTATGAGTTCCTTATAAATTGGTAATGCTTTCATTTCTTTTTCTACTACTTCGTTATTGCTTAAAAATTGAAGTGCTAACCATCTCGGATGCTCGTAATTCGCTGTCTCTAAAAGAGCAATTACTTCTCCAATTCCTTCATCCATTTGTACACCATATGAAATAAGGAATGGCTTTTTCTCTTTTTTGTCATTTTCTTTAAGAGTCGTAAGCAGTTCTTCACAGCCTTTTCCACTTCTTGCAACAACAGGAACGACTGTTACACCTAATAGCTCTGATAATCGTTTTACATCAATGACAATTCCTCTTTGCTTCGCCACATCAACCATGTTTAAACCAATTGAGACTGGCTTACCAAATTCAAGTAACTGCAACGTTAAATGCATATTTCTTTCAAACTGCGAGGAATCTACGATATTTAACATATGATTAAATTCTTCTGTTAATAGAAAGTTTGTTACAACACCTTCATCACGTGAAACTGGATTTAAATCATAAACACCTGGTAAATCAATTAATGTTCCTTGTCTATCTTTTAATTTACCAACCTTTTTTTCTACTGTTACACCGCTCCAGTTTCCTACGTATTCATAAGAACCAGTAAGTGCATTAAATAATGATGTCTTCCCTGTATTCGGATTCCCTAGCAAAGCTACCTTATTCACGCTAATTCCACCTTTATCATTTTCGCGTCACAATGACGAATACTAATTAACTGTCCACGACACTCCAATGTACAAGGACCTTTGAACATCGCTTTCTGTTTCAGGCGAAGTTCGCTTCCTTCAGCAAGACCGAAAGCAGCTAGTCTACGCTTTAATAGCTGATCTAAAGACTGAATACTTTTTACTAACACTTTCTCTCCAATTTTAATATCTACTAAGCTCATAACCTTCCCCCTCAGAAGAGAATGATAATTATTTTCAAAAAAATTATACCACACCCAATTTCTCTTGTACTATACCCTTTTGCTTCATATTTATTAACATTTCGCTACAATTCTATTTCAATTATTGTCATACTGTATTCGTTTGCCATTCTCATCCATTTCGCTTACAATAAACAATAACAAATAAAGAATTTCGTTATCACTGGGGGAGCCATGCCGCTGAGAGGGAACACTTCGTTCCGACCCTTCGAACCTGTTAGTTAATGCTAACGCAGGGATTGTGCAAACGTCCGAAATACATACCTCATTTTTATTTACGTATTTCGTATCCTCCTATGATATCTATTCTTTTTTGTACAACTTGGATTTAGGGGGAGACAACATGCGTAACACCAATTTACAAGCGATGATCGAATCTGCTATTCTTGCAGCCTTCGCCATGATTATCGATATTTTACCATTATCACTTAAACTTCCAACAGGCGGTTCTATCTCATTCGCTATGATTCCTATTTTTATTATTGCTTACCGCTGGGGCTTTAAATCAGCTTTCTTAGGCGGTTTAGTTTGGGGACTATTACAAATTGTCGTGGGAGATGCTTATATTTTAACACCTGTTCAAGCATTCATTGAGTACTTCATTGCCTTTGCTTTTATCGGATTTGCTGGCTTATTCTATCGTCCAATTCAAAAAGCACTTTTAACATCCAATGAAAATAGCTTAGAACAATCAAATTTAGGTAACCGTAAAGACAAACCTTCATCAAAACAAAATCAGGGTAAGAAAGTCCTTGCTTATATTATCCTTGCTACATTTATCGGTAGCTTTGCTCGCTATTTCTGCCACTTTATTGCCGGCATTATTTTCTGGGGACAATATGCGCCGAAAGGTCAATCGGCTGTGTTATATTCATTAATCGTAAATGGAAGTACAATGCTTGGTTCTTTTATTTTATGTACCGTTTTACTTATATTTTTATTTATCACTTCACCACGCTTATTCAAGAGCATCAGTGCTTATCAAATGAATACACAAAAAAAGGGCGCTTAATGAGCGCTCTTTTTTCATATCGTAATATCAATTAAAAATACAATAAATGCGCAAAAGAAAATAAATACCATTATACTTAGCCAATTGCTATGCACGGTTCATCGACTCCTTACATAACCTCATTTTCTAAACAAATTATACTGATTAAAAATAAAGATTAGGTAAAGATAATATGAAAATAAATTAAAAAAGCATAGATCATATTGTCTACGCTTTTTTCGGTAAATAGAAATAAAATAATACACCATCTTCTGTATTTTCTGCCCCATATTCAGCATCATGTAGTTCTAAAATATTCTTTGAAATAGCAAGCCCAAGCCCCGTCCCACCTTGTGAACGCTGACGAGCTGTATCCACGCGATAAAAACGATCCCAAATTTTATCTAATTGCTCTTCTTCAATATGAGTACCTTTATTTTCAATGCACACTTTTATACGATTCTTCTCATCTATTGTAGAAATAATAATATCCTCTTTATTTGGTGTATATCGTATAGCATTCGTAATGAAGTTCACGATGACTTGTTCAATCCGGCCTTGATTTGCAATCACTTCAAATGAACTTATATTTTTATGAATATGAAGTTCTTTTTTCTCTATTTCCACAGATAGATGTTCACATATACCTTCAATTACTGTATCAATATAAAACGAAGCTTTTTTCATTTTATATGTACCAGATTCAAATTTAGCTAACTCAAGCATATCCAAAATTAACGTATCCATTTTGTCTACTTCTCTCTCCATTGCCTGAAAATAATACTCTTTTTTATGTTCAGCTACCCCGTCTTTTAAAATAGAAATACAGCTTTTCATAATACTTAGCGGTGTTTTTAATTCATGTGAAACACCAGAAATGAATTCTTTTCGCGTCTTTTCTAACTTTCTTTCCTTTTCAATATCTTCTTCTAACTGTCCAATATGCGAATGGAGTTTATTTGATAGCACATTAATATTTTTCGATAAATCTCCAATTTCATCTTTCGAAGTAATCGGTATTTTTTCTGTGAAGTCTAAATGCGCTATTTTCTTTGTTGTATCATTTATTTTCAATAATGGCTTTGCAATTTGTTTTGAGTAATAGAACGAAGCTAAAAAAATAAGAACGACTACAAATGCAATGATATAGATATAATAATCTTGCACCATTTGTACAGCTTCATCTACCGGCTGTAAAGAAGCCATCGCATAAATATATGTTACCGATCCGTCTTTTTCTTTTATTGGTTTCATTAATAATTTATATTTTATATCATTCTTTTCGTAGTCCATTGTCTTTATTGAATACTCTATTTGATTACTCTCTTTTAGTAACACATCCGTTTGAAATTCTTTTATACTATCCAAAAATAAAGTGTTTTTATAAATTGGATTTACGGGGCCTTTTACATCTGGAAACTGTACTTTCGTAACACGCCCTCCTATGTAAACATCTGGTTCTTGAGCAGCTTGCTCCCGAACAGCCGGCTTCTTTTCCTTACCAACTTGTTCCACAGCTGCTTTCTTTTTCTCCTCATTTAATTTACTCATTTTCTCATTAAATGCTTTTTCTAACGGTTTATTAGATCCGCTTAAATTCTGCTTAGATAAAGAAAAAGAGAATGGAATAAAACTATCTTCTTTTCTCACTCCAGAAAAATAAATTTCTTGCCCTAAAAAATGCTCCGATAATTTATTATCAATCTCCTCTATATTGACGAGATTGCCTAAAGGAATTTTAAATATTTGTTGTCCAAAGCTCTTTTGTTGCCTACGATCTATCGTTACCTCAAAATAAAAATCATCTGCATGTTTTAAATTCCCGTTCTTATCTAATGTCGTAATCCACGTATTATTTTCTCTTAAAAAGTCTTGCTCTAGTTTCTGAATTTCTTCTGCATTTCCTGCATGATTTAAATAGTTCTTCTCAAAGGAATTTAAATTCACTTTAATATCTTCCACTTTTCGATTCGCATAATATTGTTTAAAAAATATCGTTTGTCCAATAAATATCGTCGCTAAAATTAACATGCATAATGCTGTTGTAAGAGTAAATAATTTTAGTACAATTCCATTCCTCATACATTGCCCTCAAATTTATAACCTGTGCGTACTACAGTTGTAATATACTTTGCTTTCTCTCCTAATTTATTTCTTAAATTACGAATATGGCTATTCACCGTTCGATCATCGCCAGCAAATTCATATCCCCAAATTCTTGAAATGAGTTGCTCTCGCGTTAAAACGATTCCTTGATTTTTCATGAAATACACCAATATTTCAAACTCCGTATGCGTTAAACTAACATCTGCCTCATCAACAGTAACAGTACGCGACGGAAAATGGACATGGATGCCATGAATCGATAACGTATCATCTTCGTTCTCTAAAGGTTTCTTCGATGCTTTTCTACTTTCTAATAATCGTTTCGCTCTTGCTAATAAAATTGGCGGACTATACGGCTTCGTCACATAGTCATCTGCCCCAAGTTCAAAACCGAGTAACGTATCGTCTTCATCTACGCGCGCCGTCAGCATAATAATAGGCACCTCGGACGTCTTTCGAATTCTTCGGCAAACAGACCATCCATCGAGTTCTGGCAACATAATATCTAAAATAACTAAATCAACCTCTTCTTCTTCAAATACAACTAAAGCCTCTTTCCCGTCCCTCGCTTCAAACACTACATATTGCTCACTTAAAAAATAATCTTTTAATATTTCACGTAATATGTCTTCATCTTCAACAATTAAAATATTTTTTGACATAATTTATATATCCCCCTCCCGCTTTCAGAAACTATAATTTCACTTTGAATAACTGCCAGTTAACTTCGCCTCGATAATATATCTATCTGGTGCATTCCCTATATAATTAAATGGGTAACAAGTTGTCAGTGTTAATATCGGTTCTTCTTTTTTTATAATAACAGTACGATCATCCGCATGAGTAATCCATGTCTTTTGAATTTCATATGTGTACGTTTTATTATCATACTCTAAAACAAGGGTATCCTTTTCTTTCAACTCTCCTAAATCTGTAAATACAGTATCTCGATGCCCACTTAGTACAGTATGTCCCCCTCCAGATGGAGTTGTCGTTAAATCACTAACGAACATACCCACTCCTTTTTTCAAAGTCGTATCATCCGCTCCCCAATATATAGAAAACTTCTTCTTTATTTTTGGTATGTTTAACATCGCTACCTTTTCTCCTTCTTTATGTTCTGTTTGAGAAGAAGGCACTTGAGAAGTTACAGGTGTTTCACGAGAAAGTTGAGTATCTTGTATATTTTTAAGACTCTTTATTTCTTCTGCAGTTAATTGCCCGGCAGAGCTTCTTCCTTTATACCATTCCACAGCATAATAGGATCCCATGAATAGCCCTATAGCCATCAATATGATACCGATATAATTGAGTAACTTCATTCTTCATTCCTCCATGCCAAAAATGGTAGGAGTAACCTACCATTTTTAATATATGAAATTATCCCATTCTTTATAGGAAAATATTTTATTTACGCTTTAATCTTATTGCGACGATTCAAACCAAATAATGTACCTACCGCTACAAGACATGCACTTAATCCCATCATTGCTACATTATTTGATGCTGTATTTGGTAATTTTTCACCTTGTACAACTGGCTTTGCTACTTCTTTTTTAGCTACTTCATTCTTTTGCTCGGCTTTTATCGCTGCTTCTTTTTTTGCCATATCGTTTTTTAACTGTTCTTGCGCTATTCTCTTTTTCTCTTCTTCACTTTTTTTCTCAGCTTTTATTGCTTCCTCTTTTTTAGCCATATCACTTTTTTCTTGTACTTGCGCTGCTTGCTTTTTCTCCTCATCACTCTTTTGCTGTTCCTTAATTGCTTCTTCTTTTTTAGCTTTATCTTGTTGCACTTGCGCTTCTTCCTTTGTTACTGTTCCAGTATCTGCACTCGCTACTGAAGAATATCCTACTGTTAAAAGTGCCATTGCACAAATTGGTAATAGTCTCTTTTTCATTTTCATTCTCTCCTTATATTTTATTCTCATCAACTCGCACCGGATGTATTACTAGAATAAGCAAGAGATATAAATATAAGATGCAGATGAAATATATTTCATTTAAAGATTTCATTGTAGAAAAAGAAAAAAACATCGCAATATGTACGATGTTTTTTTCGGGTGTGTGTCTCAATTATTTACATGTTACTTTCGCGTGATTTGGAAGTAGAACGGGTTGGAGCGATAACTAATTGTCTCGGCTCAGTTTTCTTGAAGTGATTTTTGACGTTACACTTACGACGTTGAACAACCCACGCTTTAATAGGGTTTGTTAAAATAATCTTTTGCTCTTCGTTAGGGGCCTCTTCTTCAAACCTACAACTCTCGCTCCATTTATTCCATTTCATTGTAAATTTAGAAGAAGAATGATCATCTTCACGATCAAACAAGTGCAAAAAATCCATTTTTCCATCTAGCATTACGGTGTTACTAGTCGCTAAAAAAGAAAAGGTCGTCCAACGTTTCTCCATGCCCTCCTACTCCTTTTTCACATATAGAGTGCCTAAAACTTAATTTACCTAAAATATGCTTGCCTTTTACCTTACACCCATAGTTTATCCAAAATGCTATTATGCAACTATCGATTTGCCTTACAACTACCTTACATTTTTGTAAGAAACAAAAAAACCTTCACTCTATATAATGAAGGTTTCTTACTTTTTATCTATATGATCTCTCATATCATCAAGTCCAGCTTCTTTTAGCTGCGACATCATACCGTGCGAAATTGCTCCTAATACTAAAGTCATTCCAATTAATGAAATACGAATCGCAGGTACATCAATTACGTAAGCCAACAGGCCAAAAACAATTGTTAAAAGTAATGCTTTTATAAATGTTACACTTGTGTACTGTTTCTTCTTCATCATATTCACCCTTTATGGAAGCGTTTTCTTAATATACTTAGTATATCATATCATCAGATGATTTTGTCGTTATCTTTGTAAAAAATTACTATCTCCTTTGACTTTTTCTATTCTATCCTTTACAGTCGAAATGTTCATAAGTTTTACACTGTAGGAGGATTACAATGAATATTGAAATAAAAGACACTTTAATTTCTGAAGAACAATTACAAGCAAAAGTTAAAGAATTAGCACTTCAAATCGAACGTGACTTTGAAGGAGAAGAAATCGTAGTTATCGCAGTATTAAAAGGTTCATTCGTATTTGCTGCTGATTTAATTCGTCACATTAAAAACGATGTAACAATTGACTTTATTTCTGCATCTAGCTACGGAAATCAAACAGAAACAACAGGAAAAGTGAAACTACTAAAAGATATCGACGTAAACATTACTGGCAAAAACGTAATTGTCGTAGAAGACATTATCGATTCTGGTTTAACACTTCATTTCCTAAAAGACCACTTCTTTATGCATAAACCAAAGGCACTCAAGTTCTGTACATTACTTGATAAGCCAGAACGTCGTAAAGTAGACTTAACAGCTGAGTATGTTGGCTTCCAAATTCCAGACGAATTCATCGTTGGATACGGTATCGACTGTGCGGAAAAATATCGTAACTTACCATTTATCGCTTCAGTTGTAACGGAATAATATAATAAAATAAACTTTCATCAATTACTGGTGGAAGTTTATTTTCTATCACAATTCGTAAAAGACAAAGGGAGAGAAAAAAATGACAAAGACAAAATTTGAAAAAGTACTCCTCATCGTAAATCCGAAAGCTGGTCAAGGTGACTTACATACAAATTTAACAAAAATCGTACCACCTCTTGCCGCAGCTTTTCCTGACTTACATATCCTTCATACGAAAAAGCAAGGTGATGCAACAAAATATTGCCAAGAGTTTGCTAGTAAAGTAGATTTAATTATCGTCTTTGGTGGTGACGGCACTGTATTTGAATGCACAAATGGCTTAGCACCTCTTGAAACTAGACCTACACTTGCAATCATTCCAGGCGGAACTTGCAACGACTTCTCTCGCACACTTGGCGTTCCGCAAAACATTGCAGAAGCGGCAAAACTTATTACAAAAGAACATATAAAACCAGTTGACGTTGCAAAAGCAAATGGACAACATTTCTTAAACTTCTGGGGGATTGGTCTCGTATCTGAAGTATCAAACAATATCGATGCAGATGAAAAAGCAAAGCTTGGTAAAATCGGTTACTATTTAAGCACAATTCGAACTGTAAAAAATGCTGAAACATTCCCAGTAAAAATTACTTATGACGGACAAGTATATGAAGACGAAGCTGTCCTTGTCATGGTTGGAAATGGTGAATATCTTGGTGGTATTCCATCCTTTATTCCGAACGTAAAATGTGATGACGGAACACTTGATATTTTCGTAGTCAAATCAACAGGTATTCAAGCATTTAAAGATTACATCGGAAAGAAACTATTCGAGGATTCAAATGAAAATGACATCTTCCACGTAAAAGCAAAATCCATTCATATTGAAACGAAAGAAGAAAAAGAAGTAGATACAGATGGAGAAAGTTCGCTTCATACACCTTGTCACATTGAATTATTACCAGGACACTTTACGATGATTTATAATCCTGCGGTTGTGTAAAGAAAAAAACGAGTGCTAGCACTCGTTTTTTCTCTTCTAATCTAGCTATGTCTTTGAATCATTTCTTGTATTTCTTTAACTCTCTCTAAAGTAATTCCATTTCTTTGTTCGATTGCTAAAGGATGCTCGGTTGGCTCTAATTCAACATACGGTGCCGTTCCAACTTCTCTTATATGTACATTTGTTTTTAAATTTAATGTTTCTGGATAAACTGGTATTTCTACAGATAACCACCCAAAATAAGGATCACTATTTTCTCGGCCTCTCTCATCCCACTTTTCTAATACTTCATCATAACTTTCTTTACTAAGTGATACCCAAACAGTCCATATGAAGTTTTCGTGGTAGTCAATGATAGGAATCTCTAAACAACCTCTAATAAAGTAATGCTCATCGTCCATTACGCAAAGTTCTGATGTTAAATGGAAGCGTTCCTCTCTTTCATGGGGCGCTACCTCGTAATAATAATATGGTGCTTCACTTCCGTAGCATAGAGGTAGTGCAAAACGATGCATTTGTACTTTTTCTCCGGATTTTCTTCTTCTTTTCATTTATTATTCTTTCTCCTATCCTTTTCAGTCACAATCAAACGCTACCCAATTTCTCCAATGCGTGTTAGAATCCTTCTTCACAATAATACGTGGATCTTTCTTCTCTATTGCAGCGGCTACTGATTGGAAGAATTCATTTTCACTTACTTTTTCGTCTTCAACATGTTTCCATTCTTCCGTTTCATACGCTAGTTCCCAATTACCTTCTAAACCGAACTCTTCTAAAATCTCTTCTTTACTCCACCATAATAATGTTCTAACTTCTTCATTAGTAGCAAGCATACGCATAAAGTATGTTGGATAATGCTCTGTCGTTTGTACTTCTATTCCATTATTTATATAATCCTCTTCTGTAAATTCATATTCAAAATGCTGCTCACGAATTTTTAAACTGCCGTTATAAATATTCGGCATAAATTCACCTTCATCATTAAATAACTCATAATTGCCATCATTTAATTGTAAAATGCAATCATCACCCATTGAATGAGTAATTCTATCTCCATATACTTGAATATCATTACATACACCTAATGAACCTACACCAACAAGTTGAAACACCATTAACCAATCTTTAGTATCTTTAAAGAAAAGAGAGAATTTCACTTGCGAAATATCCATATATTCATTATCAAAGGCAGGAAATTCATAGTTACTTTGCTTTTTATCTAATAGTTTTAAAATATCTTTTTGCATATGTATCATCTTCACCCCGATATAAACAAAAATATTTTTTTAATTTCACTAGAGTATAACATAACCATACTTACCTGTGACATTCTAATAAAACTACTAAAAAATAGAAGAATGGCTTGTTTGCATACTCTAGTTCTTTTTATGTACAATGAAGGAAAGAAGTACCTTCATATAAGGGAGAGGACAAACTTTGTTCAACCAACAGTTAGTTAATTTACGCATTGATTTTGCATTTAAACAATTGTTTGGTACGAATGGTAGCGAAGATATTCTAATTGCATTTTTAAATGCTATGTTACAAGAGTCTTTAGAGTCGCCCATTGCTTCTCTACAACTAGAAGATCCACATTTACACAGGGAATATGAAGAGGATAAGTTATCTATTTTAGACATTTCAGCGACATTAGACACAGGAACAAAAGTTAATGTAGAAATACAACTCAATAATAATCACGATATGGTTAAACGCAGTTTATATTATTGGGGAAGGCTATACACATCTCAACTACAAAAAGGGATGCCCTACAGTGCACTTCACAAAACCATCACCATAAACTTACTAAACTTCGCAATGTTTTCGGAACACCCAGCCTTCCATACAACGAGCGTATTATGGAATACACAACAAAAAAAAATCCTGAGTGAAGACATAGAAATCCACATTATAGAAATTCCAAAGTTAACTGAACAATGGCATGAAGAAAAAGTAAATCCGTGGAAAGATCCATTTGTTCGTTGGCTTTTATTGCTTTCAGCAAATGAGGATGAGCACTTAACTAAACTATTGGAGGATATTGCTATGAACCAAGACCCTATTTTACAAAAAGCAATAAATAAATGGGAACGTATGAGTCAGGATTCTTCTTTCCGACAAGCCTATGACGCAAGGGAGAAAGTTTTAATGGATGAAGCAGCAAAATTCGCCCATGCAGAGACAGAAGGAATAAAAAGAGGAATGGAACAAGGAATTAAAAAAGGACTTGAAAAAGGGCTTGAAAAAGGCATTGAAAAAGGGCTTGAAAAAGGCATTGAAAAAGGCATTGAAAAAGGGCTTGAAAAAGGCATTGAAAAAGGCATTCAACAGGGAAAAATTCAAATGATTAAAAATATGTATGATCTTGGTATACCACTTGAAACGATTGCTAAGGCAAGTAAATTAAGTTTGCATGAGATTGAGCATATTTTAGGACATAAATAGCCATGAAAAAAGAGCTTGAATAGTTTCAGCTCTTTTTTTATCAACTCTCCTCAATATCATCCAATTGAGTCTTATAACATTTATCACACTCTGGACTCGTAGGAAGAATCCCTCTTTCATCAGGTAATAAAACCCTCAAAACTTCTCGATCCATCTCTGCGAAAGACTTCATAATAATGGGATATCCTTCAATAATATTCGTATACTCAATCCCTTGTTCAAACTTTTTTCCGCTCTTTATTTCTTCTATTATGGAACAAAAAACACTATGCGCGACTTCAGGATCCATATTTAATGTTATTTGTAAATCTTGATGATTAAGGTTCTCTCTTAGACCATTCGTATGATAATTAGCATGGATGCCATCAATATCTTCTGCTAATATGCTATGCATGTACCATCCATACTCTTCTAGCATATTTTCTTCCCATTCATCTGCATCCTCTTCTAAATCTTCATCAAACAAATTCGGATCATACCACACGTCCTCGTAATCTCCAGCAATTAAAAATCTCCAACCAGGTGGTAACCCTAAATACTTCTTTATTTCAGGTGCCCATTCATCAATATGTTGAACGTGTAAAGGAAGAAAGAAATCTTCTTCTGTCCCCATTTCTTCACCAGCCCAAATGTACCAACCTGTCGTTCCGTTTTCTATAGGCATTCGTAACCCATTAATCGGAAAAATACCATCTTTCACATTTTGCGCTATTCCTAATTTCAAGTCATTCGGAGATTCTACATACTCCGCTTTATATTTATCACATATACTCCTCTGTTCTTTTATGTATTTTTCCATCCTTTTAGCACACTCCCCAATTTTTGAAAGATAGATTTCTTTGCCGAAGCACTCTCTAACTTCCATACCCCACACGGATTATAAAATGGATCCTCTTGTTCATAACGTTTATCTATATAATGAGATAAAAGATACACTGGAGCATCTTCTGTGAAACTAATTGTATCTCCATCTTTCAAATTAGGTTTTTCCAATATATTATGTAGGTTAAAATCATTTAATAAATCTACAGCTACTTCCGGATCTATCCCTCCGTCTAAAACAACGTCTGGTAGATTAAATGCTTGCATTCCACATGAATAGTAACCGTCCTCTTCATCTCCAACTAAAGTTACAAGGTGCGAATACATCGGGAATATTTCCTTATTCTCTGCAAGCTCTTGCCATTCTTCTTTCGAATAAGCCACACCTGCTGTTTCAACTTTTAAAGCAAGTCCACCTGCATTTAAAAGTTCCATTCCTACATCAATTACTTCTTGTAATCTCTCTGTATCGTCAACTTTTGCAATAACATACACTGTATAAGTATGCTTCTCCAACTCCTGAAGCAATTCTTCATCAAAACGCTCCCCACCTGCATAGAAGAAAGCCTCTCTCAAAGAAGGGTCTTGTTCATATATATCAATTTCAAAGCCAATCTCTTTCTCCTTATGGTGCATCACATTTCCCGCTAATATATAGTTACTTTTACTCACAACTTCTTGTATTAATTCTGTTCTAGATTTCCATAAACCAGGTACTCCAATAACGATTTGTGTCTCCATTAATATGCTCCCTTTTCACTTTAAATCACTACAATATTTTTGGGTAATAAAAAAGCAAAGCTGAATGACTAAGCACATTCTACTAATCTTTTTTGAAATTCTTAAGAAATATGTAGCAAGTGTTTCTAATATATATTACTCTACGTTAACCTCTAGTTATTTCCACTTCAAGATTTATACTACCTATTAATTAGCACTACTCACTTTTATTAAAAATCTAATGAATTCTAAAAAGAAACTCAACTAAAGAACATAAGATTTTAAAGAAAAAATACCTACTCCGACTATTTATCGACACTTTTCCATTTTCTATTTCATAATCACTCAAAACAAATTACAATATATTTATACAAAAATAGATTGTAAACAAAGTGTAATATCCACCTTGTTTATTAGTGTGAAATAAACAAAAAATCCTAAAATAAGAACGAACCGTTAAGTAATAATAACCAATATAAATAACACTATACACACCGATGCTAATTAGTAACGGAACTGCAATTTCATACGGAATAACTGTCGCTAATCCTTTTAGTGCAAATAAAGTGTGTATTATACCAACTACTAAAGGAATAAAGAAGATAAATCTCATTTGTTTTGCGATTGCCTTTTTCATTTCTTTTTTCGTGACACCGAGTTTTCAAAGGACGATGTCACGCTCTCGATCTATATGTGCTTCTGCCCTCTTTACATCCACAGTTTCTTCATTCTATTATAATTCGTGATGTTCTCTTTAAGTAACAGCATTGAGTATAGATATATTTTCTTAAAAAGAAATTCTATACTCATAAAAAGCCTGCAGCTGTTACACTGCAGGCTTTCAAATACTCACTCTATTTTTTTGTTTAATAAATTAATTAAGCTAAATATGCTTGTTGTAACGCCTCTAAACCATCTTTATAAATTCCATAGAATAGATTAATTGCCTCTTCATCAGTAACCTCTACAGGAGTGAAGCTACCAGACCATTCAACTAATGATGTGTTAGCATCTTTCCCTTCTTTAACACGGATTGTAGATAAATAATTAGTTACAGGGAATGGTGCTTGCATAATTGAATATGTGTAGTAACGTTCTTTCTCATTAAATGCTTCTAAACGCTCTACAATCGCATCGCCATCAGGATTAGCTAAATGGCGTACACGTCCGCCTTCAGTTATTTTACTGCTAGGAATATACGGTAACCAATCTGGAAGTGCATCAAAACCTCCGATTAATTTCCATACTTGCTTAGGTGAAGCTGGAATTTGAATAGATGTAATAGTCTTTGCCATGTTAATTACTCTCCTTTTTATTTAACGTTGATTGGTAGTGGTGCATTAGCTGCAACTAGTTTTTGTTCACGCATTTCTTCCCAGAACGCTGCCGGAATCACTGTTTTTAATTCAGCTTGGTCTTCTGCAATTCGTTCCGGTTTACTTGCACCTGGAATAACAGCAGCAACTGCTGGATTAGCCAATGCAAATTGTAAAGCAGCAGCTTTAATACTGATTCCATGACGATCTGCAAGGTTTTTCATTTTATTAACTTTTGCAATGATTTCTGGTGACGCTTTTTGGTATTCGAAGTGAGCTCCTCCAGCAAGAACACCTGAGCTATATGGTCCACCAACAACAATGTCCATATTGTTTTTTACAGCCGCAGACATTACGCGTTGTAACGCACGCTCATGGTCTAATAATGAATAGCGACCAGCTAGTAAAGAAACATTTGGTTTTGCTTCTTCTAAGTCCAGCATAAGTTCAATTGATTCTACTTTATTTACTCCAAGGCCCCAGCCTTTAATTACACCTTCATCACGCAATTGAGTAAGTGCACGGAATGCTCCTGTTCGAGCAATTTCAAATTGTGAAATCCACTCATCTCCATAAAAATCTTGTGCTACGTCATGAATATAAACAAAATCTAGACGATCTGTTTTTAAACGTTTTAAACTATCTTCAATAGAACGAAGAGTTGCCTCCGCACTGTAGTCGTTGATAATTTTATTTTTACGACCAAATTCGAACAGTCCGCCTTTTTCACCTAAATCACGTGTAGATGGATCTTCTAATTCATCTGAAATAATTCGACCTACTTTTGTACTTAAGAAGTACTCATCACGATTTCTTTTCGATAGTGCTTCACCAAGACGAATCTCTGCTAAACCAGATCCATAAAGTGGCGCTGTATCAAAGTAACGAACACCATTATCCCAAGCAGCATCCACTGTTGCGATTGCTTCTTCTTCCGGAATATTGCGGTACATATTACCTAGTGGTGCCGTACCAAAACCAAGTGTACCTTTTAATAAATCTTTCATTTAAAATCTCCTCCTAAAATCTATTTAAAAATGTTTAATGAATATCAATTAATGTGACAAGGACTGGCCGATCAAAGTACGATAGTTATGAAAAATAACATAGATGCTTTTTAGCTCCTCACTACTCATTTCCCTCTCACGTATGTAATTATGTCTTATCTACAACACAATAAAAAGTACGCACTTTAAAGTGTTATAGATACAAATAAGTAACAATTTTACGTTTCAACGTATGTAGCTCCAAAATAATTTCATTTAAAATGATTTTATTAAAAAAATACGCTATTCCTGCGGAGGTAACTGTAAAAGTTATTAGTGAGAAATGAAAAATTGTTCTTATTCTTCATTAAAAAAGGCAAAAACGAACCGAAATATGTTCGTTTTTGCCTTTTTACCTTCTCTAAAATATTAAATTACATTTCGAACAAAAAGGAGCCGAATTCCCTTTTCTAATTTCCGCATCACATTTTGGGCAATATACATATCGCTCTTCTATCATTTGTCGCTCTATCATATGTAAGGATACTATTCTCATACTGCACATAATCCCAATTAATATAAGGCTAACAATGAGTAGCATACCTCTCGCCCTCCCCCTTTATCATTTTACCATAAAATAACAAACCCGATTCTCTCATCTAGAACCGGGTTTATACTTACAATCCTAACTTCACCTTCGCGCCATCAGGAATTATTTCTTCTTCTATTTGTACCTTATCGTGCACAGACTTTCCTCTCGTAATTACATGCCAGTAGGAACCTTTTTGCAATGTATCCACTCCATCAATTGTTATCTCTTTTTCGTTTCCATCCTTATCATATGTGTTCACTGTGTATGCACGGCCTTTATTTCCACCTAAATCTTTTCCATCGTTATCAATTACCGCATAACGATATTCTAATTTAAGAAACGGATTCATGGAATCTACTGTAGCACTCCCATTTAACAAATATGCCGCTCCTGCTATGATGACAAGTAATGATCCTAAAATAAATCTTTTCATCTATATTCCGCCTTTCATTATGTTTTTCTATAAGACCTTTCTAAGTATAGAGAGCATTTCTTAATAAAAACTCGTACGGTTTCTTAACTTTTTCTTAATGTAACAGGGCTTTGCATCAGCACTTCGATAAATAAATCCATATTAATAATAAAAGGAGGCTGCCGCCTCCTTTATTTACTCATCACTGTATTTCTTTTTTGTCTGTAAAAATAAAACACACTCACAATCAATGCAATGCTCCCGCCAAAATACACACCATACTCTATCGCAACTGCTACAATTCTTTCAATATGTTGTCCAAATAAAGAACCTAGCACAAAGTAAACGAGTGTCCAAAGAAATCCTGTCGTATAAGAATACAAAGCATACGTCTTAAATGACATGTTATTCATTCCAACTAAATACGGTACAACATGTCTTACAACTGGTATGAAGTAACTTGTAACTAATGCATAATGACCATACTTCTCTACCATCTCTTGCGATTTCACAACATACTTTGCTTTTTTCTTTTTCATTAGCTTATCAAGTACTTTTGTACCAAATATTTTCCCTAATATATAGCCTAAAGAAAGTCCGGACACAACGCCTAAATACGTTAATAAAAACGCAGGAATAACATTTAATATACCTAATGAAGATATAAATCCTCCGCTCATAACAATCATTTCATCTGGAATTGGCATACCGATAATACCTAACCATAAACAGAAAAATAATGCCCAATAACCGTACTGCTCAATATAGGATAATAATTCATGTAATTCCATTATGCATACGCTCTCCTTAGCTCTTTTTTACAGCTAAAGACGTACGCTGGTGGGAAATTGAGCCACACTTTCTCTAGCGTAATTTCAGGAAAGAAGTGCTGTATAAATCCTTTTTTCACAAGTGAATATTGAAATGTAATAAATTCACCATTCTCATGTATCGCTTCCATTACATTGTTTAAAATACGTTTTGAAACTTCTTCTGGTAAAGAAGTAAAAGGTAATCCCGATAAAACGTAATCCACGCATTCTATATGGAACTCTTCCATATACTTCTTTATATTTTCAGCTGAACCGTGCACAACAATGACGTTCTGCTCATCTTTAAATTTTCTCTTTAGCTCTTTGCAAAACACTTCATTAATTTCAATAAGAAGAAATATTGTTTCCTTCTTTTTTCTCTTCATAATCTCTTTCGTAAAGACCCCTGTACCAGGCCCTAACTCTACAATACATTTCGCTTTATTAAAATCAATTACATCGACCATTTTCTTTGCTAATATTTTTGAACTTGGCGCAATTGCACCAGTATGTTTCGGATGTTTCATAAATTCATGTAAGAATGTTATGAGTTGCATATAAACCTCTCCTCATTCGTTCGGTAGTTTTTAACTTGTGTCTAAGTATAACTATCGTTTCTTAATAAAAATTGAGGAAGTTTCTTAAGATTTTATGAAGAATAAAAAAACAGCTATCGCCTGTAGCGATAGCTGCCCCTTATTACTTCGCACTCACGATCTTATAATAAGAACGAACAGTTAAGAAGTAATATCCAATATAAATAGCGCCGTATACTCCGATACTAATTAGAAGCGGAATCATAATTTCAAATGGTAATATGTTCCCTAAACCTTTTAATGCAAACAAGCTGTGCAGGATTCCGATTACTAACGGGATTGCAAAGATAAAGCTTACTTGTTTTGCAATAGCTTTTTTCATTTCTTGTTTTGTGACCCCTATTTTGTGAAGTACAACATAACGCTCACGATCAGCATTTGCTTCTGTTAATTGTTTAAAGTAAATGATAGAACCTGTTGCTAGTAAGAATACAAGCCCTAAGAACATTCCAATAAACATCATTAATCCTGTTCCTTCAAGCCCCATATGGAAACCAGTGTAGAAATCTCTAAATGATAACACCATTTCTGATTCACCAGCTGGCATCACTTTTGTTAATTTTTCCGTTAACACTTTACTGTTTTTCTCATCTTTCACATCAATATTTTTTACAATACGTGTTCCAAATGCTTGTTTCGCTTGTTCATACATTTCATCTGAAACGACAACAACTAATTCACCTAAATTTGTAATCGCAACGTCATTTGCACCTTGGATTTTTAATTGTTTCGTTTCGTTCCCAATTTGGAATACTGCTTTGTTTCCTTTATATTGTGGACTAAACTCATGTCCTTCAATATACGAACTATCATATATAAATGCTTCATCAGCAGCTACATTCACTGTTTCTGCGTCGATTTTCTTAGCAAGCTTATTAAATTCAGATTGAGACATAAATTGATATTTCTCTGAGATACTGTAGTTCATATTAAAGATGAAATCAACTTTATCTCCTTCAAACTTCCCTTTTACAGGAACTGTCTCAATTTCAAATTGATCTTTAATCGGATGATCTTTCTTCTCTTCTGCAAAAATCGCATTTACTTTCTTATCAAGCGCTGCATCTTTTTTCTCATAAGAATAGCTATATGGTGCAACTGCTTTTGATTGCGTAAATGTGTTGTAATACATCGTAACTGACGTACCAACCGCTGTTAATGTTACCGCACTTAAAATAGAAATTGTCGCAAGTGATTTTGCATTTCCTTTAATACGATATAGTAGCTGCGACGTCGTTACCATATTCATACCGTTATAAAACGCTGACTTATTATTTCTTGCACGTTTCAATACAAATACTGTGAAGAACATAAACAGTAAATAAGTCCCTGCTACTGTCGCTAATAAAATGTATAATGCAACGACCATAAAGTCTGCATATTTAACAGCTTTCATGAACATTAATGCTAAGAAATAACCTGAACCAATTAAGACAACTGAAATTAATGCCATAATAACTGATCCTTTTGGCATTGCTTCTCCTTCACGTTCGGCGCGGAAAAGTTCAATTAGCTTAAATCGATAAATTAAACGATATCCTTGAAGTGATGTATATAAAATAATCACAAAGAAAATAAGTGCTGTATCAATAATGGCAGCCATCGGTACTTCAAAATGAACATTTAAGTTTAATCCCATCATGCTTACTAGCAGTTCAAGGAATAATTTTGAAAGGACACTACCAATCGCAATACCGATAATTAAAGACATTAATCCCATTAACATATTTTCATAAAAGAGCATTTTACCAATTTGTCTTTTACGGATACCTAATAACGAATATAAGCCAACTTCTTTTTTACGTTTACGTGTAAAGAAACCGTTCGAATATATAATAAACACTGCTACGAAAATGATAAGCATGACACTTGAAACTTGGAACGCTCCGCTAATTTTTTTTGAAGCTTCTGCAGCTTTTTCCATTTGTGAATTGTATTGCAGTGCTTTAAATGTAAAATAAATAACGATACTAAAAATCATAGATGCAAAATATACAAAGTAGTCTTTAAAGTTCCGCTGTATGTTGCGGAGGGCAATGCTAGATAAGGTCATCAGCCATACCCCCAGAAATAGAAGACATTACATCAACAATTTTTTGGAAGAACTGTTTACGCGTCGATTCACCGCGGTGCAATTCTTTATATAGTTCACCATCTTTAATGAAAATAACTCGTTTACAATAACTTGCTGCAAATGCATCATGCGTTACCATTAAAATTGTTGAGTTATCATATTCGTTTAACGACTTCATACTTTCAAGTAAATCTGTTGCAGATTTAGAATCAAGCGCTCCAGTTGGCTCGTCTCCGAAAATCATACTTGGATTCGTAACGATTGCACGTGATGCTGCGCAGCGCTGCTTCTGTCCACCAGATACTTGATATGGGAACTGACTTAAAATATGATCAATACCAAATTTCTTTGAGATTTCAAGAACGCGGCGATCAATCTCACTCGCTTTCACCTTTGATAACGCAAGTGGTAAAGCAATATTCTCTTTCACTGTTAACGTATCTAATAAGTTATAATCTTGGAAAATGAAGCCTAAATGATCGCGGCGGAATAACGCTAACTTATCATCATTCATTTTCACAATATCTTTTCCATCAATTAAAATTTCACCGTTCGTCGCATTATCAATTGTAGAAAGAACATTTAGTAAAGTCGTCTTACCAGAACCAGAAGGTCCCATAATTCCAACGAACTCACCTTCTTTTACTTGTAAGTTAATACCTTTTAACGCTGCAAATTTATTACCACCCGTGTCATATACTTTTTCAATATTTTTTGCTTCTAATACTGTTTTCATCTCGACATCCCTCATTTCTTCTATTCTCTATTTTCAACTATATACACTCTCTACTCTTGCCACTATCGATGTTTCTTACACAAACATGACAGTTATGTAAGGCACATAAGTAAAGAAATCAAAAAGTTAACGTAATGAATTAAAGTACTTTGTTACTATAACATTGGGATATCATACCATCCATTCATTCTCCTTACAGGAACATTACAATTTTGTAAGGTAAAAAATGCACCTACAAAGTTGTGCACGAAATGTCGGATGGAGCTATTTCGTTCCTGCTATTCTATGTACAGAGGAGGTCATAATATGGATTCACTTAAAAATATGAATGCTGCAATGCAGTATATCGAAAACAACCTTACACATGAAATTGATTTTAAAGAAGTCGCAAAAATAGCTTACTGCTCCGAATATCATTTCAAGAGAATGTTTTCTTTTTTAGCTGGCATATCACTATCAGAATATATTCGCTGTAGACGTCTTACTCTCGCTGCCTTTGAACTAAAAAACAGCAATGTAAAAGTCATTGATATCGCTATAAAATATGGATACAACTCACCAGATTCATTCGCTCGTGCATTTCAAAACTTGCACGGTATAACACCTTCAGAGGCCCGAAATAGTAGCCATTCTTTGAAGGCTTATTCACCAATGACCTTCCAATTATCCATTCAAGGAGGAAATGAAATGAACTATCGAATTGAAGAAAAAGAGCCCTTTCGAATTATAGGTATTACAAAACGAGTACCAATCGTTTTTAATGGTGTAAATGAAGAAATTGCTTCTATGTGGAAAAGTTTAAACCCAGAGTCCATTGAAATGTTAAAGTCACTTTCAAACATGGAACCGAATGGAATTATTAGTGCTTCTACTAATTTTTCTGAAGGAAGAATGGAGGAAAAAGGAGAACTTGATCACTATATTGGAGTAGCCACAACAAAGGATTGTCCAGAGCAGTTTAAACAACTCGAAGTCGTAGCTTCAACATGGGCTATATTCGAAGCTGTCGGTCCATTTCCTGATGCACTACAAAATGTATGGGGACGTATTTATTCTGAATGGTTCCCTTCTTCGAACTATGAACTAGCGGAAGGACCGGAAATATTGTGGAATGAACAGAAAGATATATCTTCTCCAAACTTTAAAAGTGAAATTTGGATACCGGTTTTGAAGAAGTGATAAAAAAAAACAAAGCTGCTCTTCCCTAAAAGGAAAAGCAGCTTTATTTACATTTTCAACTCTTCTTTATAAATACTATATGACTTTATTGTTGATACGATAATACATATTAATATGATTCCAATCCCCATAAAAATATTAAATGGATCTGGAAGCAAAGCCCCGGCATATATACAAAGTGAACCTATTACAAATACCCTCGAAGCAAATCTATGTGTTTTTCTCCAAACTACAGGATTTTCTAATGTCCAGTCCATTCGAATGCCTACTAACCCGTTCGGCTTCGTTTGTTGCATGTAATTACCTAGTACAAGAAACAATGTTCCAAGTCCAAAATTAAATGCAATTGAGCCCGATGCAATATAATTAGACGCTGCTAATAGTGCAAATATGTTACATCCAAATCCGATAAAGAGAATGGCATAATTAATCGCTGAAAGAACTTTGGATTGCTGTGTAGACTTATCTTTTATGAATCCAAAAACTAGCCATATCATATAGAGCACTACCATACTACCTATCGAGAATGAACTTGCTTCTATTTTAGAAAAATATCCATCTACTACTCCTGCTGCATTATAATGGCGTGGAATTTGTTCTGGTAAATATGGCCATACAATATACCATCCAATTGCAATGCCACTAATTAAACTCCATGGTAATACGTGTCTTTTCATCCTCTCTCCCCCATAATTTTTTATTAGGCCCCTATTTCTTTTTTATAAGCAATATATGAATATCCCATCGTTAATCCTACTGCACCAATAATAATTCCAACCATTACGAAAGATTTCCACGCCACTGGTGCAAAAACACTTAAAATCATAATGATCCCCAATGCAACAAACACCTTTCCGCTAAAACGATGCGTTTTTCTCCACACTTCTTCGTTACTTAATGTCCACGGTGTTTTTATACCTACAAAGTAGTTTGGTTTACATTGTGGTAAATAGTTTCCGATGACTATAAATAAAATACCCACTAATAATTCCGGCACGCGATTAATGAATAAATTGTATCCTAATCCACTTGTAATAATATCTATATTCCCTACAAATAGTAGCAGTAGTATCCCGTTATTCATCATCATAAAAGCTTTAGAAAACTTCTCGTAGTTCGCTTTCTTTGGATCAATCTTTGGTAACACGTTTAGAAAAATATATAAAACAATCATAATTCCAACCATAGAAAGCATTCCATACAATTTAGAAGAATATCCATCTACTTTACCGCCGCTCCAATGCGTTGCAATTGTATCCGGTAAATGTGGCCAAGCAAACGCCCAAGCTAAACAAGTTATAACAATTAATAAGATTGCAAAAAGATGCTTTTTCATTTCCCCTCTTCCCCCTTATTCGTAAATGTAAACACCCAAGTCAATAAATCTTGAAAGACCGTTGTGTTTAAAGAGTACATAACGAATTGCCCTTTCTTTTCATCTTGAATAAGTTCAGCATTTTTAAGTGCATTTAAGTGGTGTGAAATACTTGGTTTTGTCATATTGAAATGTTCAGCAATCTCACCAGCGGTTAGATCGCCTTCTTTTAATAAGTCTAAAATTTTTCGCCTTGTTGGATCTGCTAATGCTTTGAATGCTTGATTCAATGTCTTTCTTCCTTTCGATAATTAGACATTTAGATATTTATCTAAATATTAAACCAATTACCGTTATTTGTCAATTTCATCCAGCGCCCTTTTTACTTTTCTCACTTTTAACCTATACTGTTTACTAGCTTATCTTTCAACATAATGAAAAGACTTGAAACACATGATACACTATAGCTACAATTGTTTTTTTGAGGAGGAATATACATATGTATAAAATTTTAATCGTTGAAGACGATCCAAATATTTCATCATTACTGCAATCTCACATTCAGAAGTACGGTTATGAGGCTGTGGTAGCGGAGAATTTCGATGATATTATGGAATCGTTTAACGCAGTGAAACCACATCTTGTTTTACTTGATGTAAACTTACCGAAATTCGATGGTTTCTACTGGTGCCGTCAAATTCGTCATGAATCTACTTGTCCAATTATTTTCATTTCAGCGCGTGCTGGTGAGATGGAACAAATTATGGCAATTGAAAGCGGTGCGGATGATTACATTACAAAACCATTCCACTACGACGTTGTAATGGCAAAAATTAAAGGACAATTACGCCGTATTTACGGTGATTATGCACCAAATATTTCTGAACGTATCGTTGAAGTAGAAGGTTTAAAACTATTCCCTGAACGTCCAGAAATTCATTTTGGATCTGAACAAGTTCTTTTAACGAAGAAAGAGGCAATTTTAGCAGAAATGTTATTATCTAAATTCCCTCGTACAGCGAGCCGTGAAGATTTATTAGCTGCGCTTTGGGATGACGAAAGTTTCGTTGAGGAAAATACATTAAACGTAAACATTACACGTCTTCGTAAAAAGTTTAATGAGCTTGGCATTGAGAACTCTATTGAAACAGTACGTGGACTTGGATATCGCTTTAACGCAACTTGGAGTGAATAAGCATGAAGCTATTTTTACGTGATCATTTTGCATTTTTTCTACTGTACGTATTAAACTTCGGTATCATTTTCGTTCTTTATGATGCAGTAGACGGATTTCAAAATAATAAATTTTACTTCGTCGTTTTAAGTTTATACTTATTTATTTGTTTCCTCGCTTATCGTTACGTTCGCAATCGTAGAATGTACCATAGATTAAGTGAGCAACCAGAAAAAATGGAAGATGCGTTTATTGAAAGAGCAACTGCTCCGATGCCTCACGGTGTCAATGAACTCGTACGTACGCAGTACCGTCTATTCCAAAAAGAACTACAATCGTATGAAGTAAAACAACAAGAACATCAATTATTCATTAACCATTGGGTACATCAAATGAAGACACCTGTTTCTGTTATGCAGCTTATGGTGCTAGAAATGGAAGACGAGCATTTAATTCCAAAGTTTAAAAAAGAATTAGAGCGTCTAAACCAAGGACTTGATATGGCTTTATACATGGCTAGGTTAAATAACTTCCATGAAGATTTCCATGTCGAGACGATTTCATTAAAAGATACGGTAACAAAAAATATTAACGGATTAAAAGAACTATTCATTCGTAATGGTGTCTTCCCTGTTTTAGAAGTCCATTCTGATTTAAAAGTTGCTTCTGATGCGAAATGGCTAAAATTTATCATCTATCAGTTAATGACAAATGCTGTTCGTTACTCTGGGGAACGCGGAAAGAAGGTATTCTTATCTGCTTACCGAAACGGAAAAGATATTATTTTAGAAGTTCGCGATGAAGGTGTTGGTATTCCGCAAGAAGATATTCGAAGAGTATTTGAACCATTTTACACTGGGAAAAACGGTCGCGCATTCGGAGAATCTACTGGTATGGGCCTTTATATTGTAAGTAAAATTTGTGATTATTTAGGTCACTCTGTCAAACTAGATTCTGAAGTTGGTAAAGGAACGACGATTAAAATCATCTTCCACAACGCTGCAAATAATCAAGCAGAACATACGGAGAAGGTGACCGAAGCATGATCGTAACATATGCAAGCAAAATGTATGAGAACTCACTCTCATACATTTTTTGCAATACAACTACTTCTATATCTTCTAGCCGGAGGTATAATCTATGACATTTTGGCAATTTGCATTTAAAAACGTCACGCGCAACTCAAGAGCTTATTTTGCTTACTTTGTAAGTAGCTCCTTTTCCATTGCTGTGTTCTTTTCGTTTGCTGTTTACTTATTCCATCCGAAATTACAAAACTTTGACATGACCTCTGAAATTTCAGGATTAATGATATTTTCAGAAGTAGTAATTGTATTTTTCTCTTTCTTCTTTTTACTATATTCCATTGGTACTTTTTTAAAAGTTAGAAAAAAACAATTTGGTATTTTGACCATTTTAGGAATATCGAGAAAACAATTACATCGTCTTATTTTTATGGAGAATATGTTAATCGGGATTTTATCTATCTTTTTCGGCATGCAGTTTGGAGTTGTTTTTTCTCAATTTTTCTTATTAGTAACAGCCAAACTTACCCATGTTCCAGGAATATATTTATACGGGCCTACTAACGCGTTTATTTTAACAACCATTGTTTTCCTTAGTCTTTTTATCATTGTATCTGCATTCACACCAATGCTTATTCGTACAAAAAAAGCAGTACACCTTTTAAAAACAAATGGTGGAAAACAAAAAGAAAGAAAACCATCCATACTTGTTTCATTATTTGGTGCGATTTGTTTATTTGGTGGTTATGCGTTAGCTGGAAATCCTAAATATTTCGTATCAGTAAGCCCACAAATCGGTGTTATATATATGGTTTCAAGTATTTTCGTTATCCCAACGCTTGTTACAATTGGAACATATTTCTTCTTTTCACAAATTAGTTTCTTACTTATTTATATTTTAAAGAAAAGAAGGAAGTTTTATATGAAACAGATTAATATGCTTTGGATTTCGGACTTAGCGAGCCGTATTCGAACGAATATTAATATGCTGTTTATTGTAGCGATGCTATCTACAATTGCTTTCACAATGATTACATTTCTATATGGATTCGGGAAATTTATTAAGCTAGAGGTGAATAGAACTTCTCCTTTTCCAATTTCTTATTTTTCTTATGATGCGAACCCTTTTGTTACAGAGCATTTAAATTGGCTTGAGCAACAATTACAAAAAGAGCATTTCCCCTATCAAAAAATAAAAGCTGATATATATGAAACACCACTAAAAGAAGATAAAGATATAGCTATTTATAATGACGTATACGCAATTAAGCAAAGTGACTATAACAAACTTGCAGATTCTTTACGAATGAAACAACTATTTATGGATGATAACGAAGCATATGTGCTAACAGGGACATCTTATAACACCATATTCAACGAATTTGAGCAAAGCTACAAAAGAGATTACATTACACTCTCTAGTACAAATACGAAATTACGAGTGAAAGGCTATGAGCATGTGAATGCAATTCCATCTGGCTTTTCATATCAAACGATAGTTTTGCCTGATGTTATCGTAAATAACTTACCTAGCACCGTAAAGCATATATCAGCATACAATTACAAAATTCAAAACTGGGAACAGACATATGAAATTGCTGATAATTTTATAGAAAAAGTGCAAAAAGATCGAAATAAATCCCAGTATGAAGGACCTCTTATTCGTTCCTTTGAATCAGCAGGATCGTTATACAAAATAACATCAGGCAGTGCTGCATTTTTCCTAATTGGGACATTTTTAGGAGTTATTTTCTTCATTGGAGCTGGTAGCGTTCTTTACTTTAGAATGTATACGGATTTGACGAACGAACAAGAGAAATATATAACGATTTCTAAAATCGGTGTAACAGATACAGAGATGAAACGATCTGCAACCATTCAACTTAGTATTTTATTTTTCATTCCGTACATTATGGCATCCATTCATACAATGTTTGCAACAAAAATGCTACAAGATGTAATTGGTTTATCTCTGTTCAAAGAGGTTTCAGCCGTTCTTATTATTTTTGGATTCGTTGAAATCGTATTTTTCATATTCATTCGTTCACTTTATATGCAAAAATTATCACAATACACGAGTGGACAAAATATTTAAAACAAACTTGATGAAAAGAGTATTTCTTATGCTCTTCTCATCTTCACCCTATCAGGAGGTTCAGGTGAATGACATTTTGGCAGTTTGCATTTAAAAACGTGACGCGGAACGCCAGAGCTTATTTCGCCTATTTTGTAAGCAGTGCGTTCTCCATCGCAATCTTTTTCTCATTTGCAGTTTATTTATTTCATCCTAAATTGCATATGACAGACGTGAATTATTCTCTGAACATATTAATGACAATTTCAGAAGTTGTCATTGTGTTCTTTTCATTTTTCTTTTTACTGTATTCAATCGGGACCTTTTTAAAAGTACGAAAAAAACAGTTCGGGATTTTAACAGTACTTGGCATATCTCAAAAACAATTAAAGCGACTCATATTTATAGAAAATATGTTAATTGGTGCTCTTTCTATATTTTTTGGCATTCAACTTGGAGTTGTCTTTTCACAGTTCTTTTTATTAGTTACCGCCAAAATTACACACGTACCTGGTTTATATTTATATCCGCCTACAAGTGCTATCGTTTTAACTATCATCATCTTTCTTGGGCTCTTCATTCTCGTATCATCTTTTACACCGATGCTCATTCGTACGAGAAAAGCCGTACGTCTTTTAAAAGAAGGAACACAACAAAAAGAAAGAAAAGCATCCGTGCTCATCTCTCTATTTGGTGCGACGTGTTTAATATGTGGATATGCGTTAGCCGCAAATCCGTTGTATTTTATGTCGCTAGGTGACATCATTGGGCTTTTATACGCCGTCTCTAGTATATTTGTCATCCCATCGCTTATTGCAGCTGGAACATACTTTTTCTTTTCACAAATTAGTTTTTTACTTATTCGTATTTTAAAAACGCGAAGAACGTTTTATATGAAACGAATTAATATGCTTTGGATTTCGGATTTAGCAGCGCGCATTCGGACAAACATTAACATGCTCTTTATTGTAGCGATGCTATCAACACTCGCTTTTACAATGATTACATTCTTATACGGTTTTGGGAAATTTACAAAGTTTGATGCAATTAGACAAAACCCTTTCCCGTTTACGTATTTATCGCATACTGAAAATACATTAGCTGATGAACATTTAAACTGGTTAGAGCAGAAATTTAATGAAGGGCACTTTACTTATACAAAATTTAAAACGGATATATATGAGGTATCTTCAGCTGAAGATAACACGCAGCTCTATTACGCAATTAAACAAAGTGACTATAATGTACTTGCTAAAGCATTAAATTTGGAAAAACTCACGGTAAATAAGAATGAATCTTATATTCTTATGAAAGACTTAGATGATCAAGTTATTGGAACACTTCACAATGAAGAAAAGAAAAATACTCTTACACTTACTCAAAACAATTTACAACTACAAGTGAAAGAATATAAAAGTTATAGCCCATTCCCAAACAGCTTAATATACCAATTACTCATACTATCTGATGAAAATGTAGAATCCTTATCCACAGTTTCCAAACAAATGAGTGTATATAACTTCAAAGTTACAGATTGGGAAAAAGCACATAATATCGGTTCATCGTTTATAACAAAAATTGATAACGATAATGCAGCAATTCAAGCAGAGCACCCACCTTTCCATGCAAGTGAAGCGAGCGATTCTCTATATAAGAAAAAACTAAATGTTGCCTCATTCTTCTTAATTGGTACTTTCTTAGGTGTTATTTTCTTTATCGGTGCTGGTAGTGTTCTTTACTTCCGAATGTATACAGATTTAACAAATGAGCAAGAAAAATATATAACGATTACGAAAATTGGCTTAACTGAGACTGAAATGAAACGTTCAGCGACAATTCAGCTTGCGATTCTTTTCTTCGTGCCTTACATTATGGCATCAATCCATACGATGTTTGCGACAAAGATGCTACAAGAAATATTACATCTCTCGTTCTTCGCTGAAATTACAGTCGTACTTATGATTTTTGGAACAGTTGAAATTTTATTTTTCCTTTTAATTCGTTCCTTTTATATGCAAAAATTATCACAACACATTAAGTTTTAAAAAGTAGAAAGGTGATTACTATGGAAGAAGTATTACACATAAAAAACGTCTCAAAAGTATATGAGGGAAAAGTCCCTCATACTGCTTTAAAAAATATAAATTTACACGTGGATAAAGGTGAATTCGTTGCCATTATGGGACCATCTGGTAGCGGGAAATCTACATTTTTAAACGTTATCTCTACAATCGATTCTCCGACTTCTGGTGATGTCGTGATTAACGGAAAAAAACCGCACACATTTCGTAGAGAGAAGTTAGCTATTTTCCGCCGCCAAGAGTTAGGATTTGTTTTCCAAAACTTTAACCTACTAGATACACTAACAATCGGTGAAAATATCGTACTACCTTTAACATTAGATAATGTTCCATTAAAAGAAATGGATGAAAAGCTTGATAACATTTCAAAAAAGCTTGGAATTGATCATATTTTGGACAAGCGTATTTTTGAAGTTTCCGGGGGACAAGCACAGCGTACCGCAGTAGCACGTGCTGTCATTCATCATCCTTCACTTCTACTTGCCGATGAACCGACAGGAAACTTAGATTCAAAAGCGGCAATTGACGTAATGGAGCTATTTACGAAATTAAATAAAGAAGAAGATGCAACGATTTTAATGGTTACCCATGATCCGTTTGCAGCAAGTTATTGTAACCGTGTTATTTTTATTAAAGATGGAGAGCTTTACAATGAACTACACCGCGGATTATATCGCGAGAAATTTTATCAAGAAATATTAGATGTTCTAGCATTATTAGGAGGAAGACGTGGATGACATTTTGGCAATTCGCATTTAAAAATGTCTCACGTAATTCGAAAGCATATTTCGCCTACTTTGTAAGTAGTGCGTTTTCTATCATGGTTTTCTTTTCATTTACTGTATACGCGTATCACCCGCGGTTACAGAGTGTACAAAGCTTTCAAGATCGGGATCCTCTAATGAATTTAGCTAGTACAGCACAGCTTGTGATTGTTATGTTCTCGTTCTTCTTTCTCTTATATTCAATTGGAACATTTTTAAATGTACGGAAGCAGCAATTCGGGATACTCACCATTCTCGGTATCTCACAGAGACAATTAAAGAGACTGTTATTTACTGAAAATATGATAATCGGGATATTGTCTATCTTTATCGGCATTCAAGGTGGACTTGTATTTTCTAACTTTTTCTTATTAGTCACTTCGAAATTAACAAATGCGAAAGGTCTCTATTTATATTGGCCAACAGAAGCGATTATCGTTACAACCGTAACGTTTATCATCTTATTTTTAATCGTTTCTACATTTACACCAATGTTTATTCGTACTCGAAAAACAACGAAGCTTATTAAGGGCGTTAACAAAGAGAAGAGCGAAAAAAAACCATCTATACTGATTTCACTATTTGCTTTAACTTGTTTAGGACTATGCTATTATATTGCTGGTTATCCGCAAGGCTACATAACGGAAAAAAATGCACAAAATGGATCTGTATTCTTAATTATGCTATCTATTTTACCGCTTGTAGTAGTTGGGACGTATTTATTTTTTTCACAAACATTTCTTCTCTTTATCTATATTTTAAAGAAACGAAGAAAGTTTTATTTAAAACAAATAAATATGTTATGGATTTCAGATTTAGTTTCTCGTACACGCAGTAATATTAATGTACTCTTTATTGTTTCTATGCTATCTGCACTTGCATTTACAATTATTATCGGGTTATTTGCTGCAAACAATAATACGAAAGCACCCATACTAGAACGATATCCAATACCATTCACCTATACATCAGAAGGTGTTAATGCATTTGAACAAAAGCATATTACTACGATTGAAACTGAACTTACAAATGCTAATTTTCAATATGACAAATATAAATTTACCGTTTTAAAAGATACAGCTTCAAAAGAATCAATTGCCATTATGAAAATGAGTGATTATAACGCAATAGCACAGCAATTAAACAGACCAAAAATCACTCTCGATTCTTCACAAGTTTATAATATTTCTCGCTATTCACCAGTGTTATTAAATCTCGTGTCTAACCCATTTGCGAAGCAGAACACGATTACACTTGGCTCTAATAAAAAGGAATTTCAAATTAAAGGTTTTATTAATAGAGGAATTGAGCCTCCCTTTGCATTACCTCACTTAATTGTGATGCAAGATGAAGTAATTGAAAATATGATTCCTCATATTGAAACAATTACAGTCTATAACTACTTCGTGGAAAATTGGGAAAATGCAATTGTCCCAACAAAAAATATATTAAAAAACTTAAATCATGATGCAGAAACCTTGTATGAAGCACATAAAAATGAAGAAGATTTCATTAAACCATTTTATATTTATACAGCTACGGATGAACTCGTTCATAGTAAAGGAAATGCAGTCGCTCAATTCTTTATTTGGGCATTTCTCGGCTTTATTTTCTTTATCGGAGCAGCTAGTGTTTTATATTTCCGTATGTATAATGACTTAACAACTGAAAGACAAAAGTATATTACGATTACAAAGCTTGGCTTAACTGAATCAGAAATGTTTCGCTCTGCAACGATTCAATTAGGAATTTTATTTTTCGTTCCTTATGTCGTTGCTGGTGTTCACACATTATTTGCGGTTAAGTTTTTACAAAGCATGTTTTCTTTCTCCTTATTAAAAGAGACATGTATCATACTCACCTTTTTCGGGATTATCGAGATCATTTTCTTCTTCTTAATCCGTTCTCTTTACATTAATAAATTATCACAGCATATAAAAATATGAATAAAATAGCCTTGTGCAATATGCACAAGGCTATTTTCAATAGTTTTTAATAATTAGCAGCAATATCCGCCGTAGCCGCCAGCATAACCGCCATAACCACCATAGCCACAACCGCCGCCTCCGCCGAAGCAGCTAGCACCGATGATAATTAATAAAATAAACAATACAATTAGAAGCGCAAAACCGCCTCCGCAACCATGTCTGCGGTTACAATCATCATGTCTGTGTTCACACTTTTCGCTCATTACCCTATTCCTCCTTTAGTATCATTCATAACAAGTTCACCTTGCTCTAAATGAGGGGATTCCATTTATATTATGTTTTCAGGGCGAATAGGAAGCTTGGCTTACCTAAAAACGGGCTTGTTTTAGGAATTGGGCTTTATTAAAAAGCGAATGAGCCTTATCCAGATGTAAGCATAAAACATTTGACATACTCTTAATTTCTTACTAATATTTAATTGAACGATCAATCAATTTTTTGATTATACATTCAAATTATATAAATCAGGAGTTGAATAGCGTGACTGATTCTTTTATTGCAGAGGCTAGGCGTGAACAAATTATTCTTGCATGTATTGATACATTAGAAGAGGTTGGATATAACAACTTAAGCTTAACGAAGGTGGCAAAAAAGGCTAAGATTAGTACCGGACTTATTTCTTATCATTTTAATGATAAGCTTTACCTTATGAATCGCACATTACAATTTTTAGTTGCCAAGCAACATGAATTTATTAGTAATCGAGTGCTATTAGCTCAATCTGAAATAAATAAACTAGAGGCTTTTATTGAAGCGCATTTGGCTTATCAAGAAACTCATTACAAAAATAATATTGCCTTAATTGAGATTGTCTTTAATGCAAGAAATGAAGAGAACGTTCCTTATTACAGAATCGAAGACGACGAAGAGGAGGATGCTCTTAGAACGATGTTATTAGATATTTTGAAGACTGGTCAACAAAATGGCGTGTTTTCCGATTCTTTCCAAACCGACACATTAGCTTCATTTATTTTAGGAGCAATCGAAGAAAGAATGCTGAAGGCAAATTCATCTATATCCATAGAAAATTACTCAGATGAGCTCATAAAAATGGTGAAGAAACTCACTGTTTAAAACATGCCTTGATTAAAAAAATATATATGAAAGGATGAACTACACATGAAAAAGGCATCTGTCATTGGATTAGGTTTTTTAGAAAAATTACTTGCTATAGTAAGTCCAATCCTTTTAGGCGTTATTGGATATTTTTCACCTAAATTAATAGAGATTATAAAAAAGATTCCTCTCTTTTCTGATTCAAAAATTATAGAACTTTTAAATTTTATTAATCCCTTCTGGCTTCCTATTATCCTCATGCTAATTGGTGTTATTGCAGGAATTTTATTTTCTTTAATTATTTATAGTGAAGCTTTAAAAATGAACATTACTTCGGAAAGCATTCACGTGAATAAGGACGATCAAAAGAAACAAATCACCAGATTAAATGTAAAAGCCGTTTTTGTAGATAAGCGTCAAGTGGTTATCATTGATCAAGAAGACCGAGAATGGTTACGTGAAACATCTGACATTACCCCAAGCAAAATTAAAGATACTTTCTTAATGCACGGCTTCCCCTGGGTGGAACAAGATCCTTATAAACATGAGTATAGCTTATGGAAATTAGAGGATGAGCGATTTAATAAAAGCATAAATACTATTTTGTATGAAAGACGCAATGCCCTTCGAGAAGGAAACTCGAAAAAAAAGAAGCATTTACGCAAAGATTTGAATGAGCTAGGAGTCTTTGTCAAAGACGATGGAGAAGATCAGTATGTCCGTTCCATTAAGTAATAGAAAGCACAAAAAACGAATAAAACCTACAGAGAAATTACATTTCCTCTGTAGGTTTTATTCGTTTAAATCTGATCTCCTCTCCTAAAGAAACATATTCAACAAAAGAGCAAAACCAAATGCAATAAATGATAACAATGTCTCGAGTACCGTCCACGTTTTAAACGTTTCCTTCACCGTCAAACCTAAATACTCTTTTACAAGCCAGAACCCTGCATCATTTACGTGAGAAAACATTAATGAACCTGCACCGGTTGCAATAACGAGAAGCTCTAAATTCACACCAGACATGTGCTGAATAACTGGTGAAACAATCCCTGCTGCTGTCGTTAATGCTACTGTAGCTGAACCTGTTGCAATTCGAATTAAACCAGCTACCATGAAAGCTAATACGATTGGTGATAACGAAATATGTTCTGCCATTTGTGCAATAGCTGTTCCAACGCCGCTTTCAATTAATATTTGTTTAAATCCACCGCCTGCACCAATTATTAAAATAATAGAACCGACAGGCAATAAACTTTCATCTGTTAATTTTTTAATCATCTTTTTATTAATACCTTGTTTGATACCAAGTAAATAAAATGCTGCGAAACATGAAATAAGTAAGGCGATTACTGGACTTCCTATAAACACGAAAAATTCAGTCAATTTTTTCGGTAATGAAATATATGGTGCAACTACTGATAAAATCATCAATACAACTGGTAGTAAAATAATAAAGAATGAAACTTTACGACTTGGCAAATCAGTTGAGACAGTCGTAACCCGAATAAGCTCTGGTTCATTTTCAGGTATCACCCTTTTATGTACCCACTTTGCAAATATCGGTCCTGCGATAATGGCTGTTGGTAACGCGATAATTAATGAATATAAAAGTACCTTTCCTAAGTTCGCGTTATAAATACCGATTGCTGTCATCGCCCCTGGATGCGGAGGCACGAGCCCGTGAACAATAGATAATCCTGCAATGACAGGTAACGCAATTAATAATATATTTTGCTTCGTCGTTTTTCGAATGGAAATAACAAGTGGTAATAAAATGACGATCCCCACTTCAAAAAACACTGGAATCCCTATAACAAATCCTGCAAATAACATAGCCCAAGGTAGTTTCTTTACACCGAAAAATCGAATAAAGAAATCTGCCACTTGCATGCCGGCCCCTGAATCGGACATCATTTTCCCTAAAATTGTTCCGAGAGCTAAAATACCAACTAAATGCCCTAGTACACTACCAACACCAGTTTCATAGGTAGTCACTATTTTCGTTAAGTTCAGTCCAGACATGATAGCTAAAAACAAACTCGCAACTGTTAAACTAATAAATGCATGCCATTTCCACCATGATACCCCTAAAATAACAATCGCAATCGCAAGTAACGTGACGATTAATAAGTATATATCCATCTCCCATTCTCCTTACTTTATAAAAAAAGAGGGAAAATCCCCTCTTTTTTATACGTCATAATTCACTACATAATGCTGCATTTCTGTATTGTAGTAGCCTTCGCTATATTCAATTACTTCGCCAACTTCATCGTAAGAATAACGCATGCGTTTTAATAGCGCTGTCCCCTCTTTTTCACCTAGCGCTTCTGCAACGAAACTAGGCGCGAGTCCAACAGCGAATTCATCTCTGAAGTTTTCTAAATGAATACCTCGGTCTTCAACTAAATCATAAAGCGATTGCAAGTCAAAATCCGATAAATCTGAACTTACCATTCCTGCTGAGAAATAGTGCGTATAATGAATGTACGGTGCATCATTTAACGTATATAAACGTTCAATACGAAAACTTTCCTTACCGAATAATCGAAATGGCACTGTTCCTTCTTCATTCTGCACAATTTCTGCTTTTAGCAATTTCTTCTGTACTTTATATCCTTCTTCCACTAACACTTCTGTAAATTTCTTACCCTTTGACAGTTTTGTCGCAGAAGTATTGCGGATGACTTTCGTTCCTTTACCGCTTTTCTTTTCCAAATATCCTTCTTGAGCGAGTTCTTTAATCGCATTTCGCACTGTAATTTTACTCACTTTGAACTCTTCTTCTAACTGCGGTTCGGAAGGAATATTCGTATGAATCGCATATACGCCATGCAATATTCGATCACGAATAATATTTTTTATTTGTAAATATAATGGTCCTTTTTTCCTCGTTACGTTCACTGTTACACCCACTACCTTTCTACATCACCTACTGATGCCGTCATCGCCCGAAGTATATCTTTCTCTGATGACATTGGCGTATCACCGACGATTGTATGTGCTAGCATTCCAGCTGCTGACGCAAATGAAACAGCTTTCTCTGATGCAAACTCTTTTATCTCGCCATGAATAATTCCGCTCGTATAAGCATCTCCAGCACCTATTCTATCATATACAGTAAACGTAAGTGTTTTTGCAAAAGTGAACGTTCCATCTTTATATATAAACCCGCGAAGCGAATGTGTATTATCACTGTTAATAGAGCGATGAGTACCAGCAATTGTAGCGATATGATACGTTTCAGCTACCTTTGGAATGAGATCCAGTAGCTGTGCCTCACGCTCCGTCTCTTCTGTTTTCATCCCAAGAACGAACATCGCATCTTTTTCATTCATCATAACGATATCAGCAAGTCCCAGCATTTCTTCATAATGCGGTTTTGCCTGTTCATATCCGTCTTCTCCCCAAAGTGATGGACGATAATTACAATCAAAAACGACGGTTCCTCCGTTTTCTTTAACTGCTCTCGCTAAAGACTTCATATGATGGCGCACCGTATCATTCATCGCAAGTGTAATACCGCAAAAATGAACGATATCAATTTCCTTAGCAATTTCTTCAAATTGGTATATCTCTTCAGACGCCGTATTGAAGCTACTTTCTAGTCGATTCGAATACGTAACGCGGCTTGCACGTGCACCGAATCCATTTTCTAAAAAATACATACCTACATATTTACCACCTCTTGAAACAAGAGAAGTTTGAATTCCTAACTTTTGAATGTAAGATACAGCTGCATCTCCAACCGAATTTTCCGGTAAAGTTGAAATAAGAAGCCCTTCATGCCCTAAGTGAGAAAGTGCCGCTACAACGTTCACACCTGTACCTGAAAATGAGTAATTTAACGTGTTAGCTTGCGACAACAATTCATATCCAGGTACTTGCAGGCGCATCATTACTTCGCCGAACGCTGCAATTTTCTTACGCATATTGATCAACTAGCTTCTTCACGACTGCTAATAATTCACGCACATCTTCTACTTTCGTGTTACCAGTTTCTTTATCAATAATAGAAGAGTACACGTGCGGGATAACTTGCTCTACATTTGCCTCAAGCGCAATACGTACAATTGTTTCGAAGTTTTCTTTATCAATTCCGCCTGTTGGCTCTAATGCGAATCCTTCTTCCGCACAAGCTTTCGCAACTGCGCGATATTCTTCTTCATGGGCTAGCCCTTTCATCGGGAAGTACTTCAATGAATTTCCGCCCATATCACGTACAAGTGCAATCGCTGTTTTAATTGGAACGATTGCTTTTTCTTCTCCAGCCGCACTAATTGGGCCAGTAGAAATATTTACGTAACCTACTTTTCCTGTTGGCGATACTAAACTATTAATCCAGCTATCTTTTTCGCCAAGATTTGCACGTGTCGCTCCAACTGAAGGAAACACTTGGTTAATATGGCTACCAGGATAATGCTTCGCAATTTCAGCCACAACTGCCGCTTGGCGATTATCTCCTGCGCCTAGTCCGATTGATACAGCGTCATCAATTTCTTTTCCATATGCTTTCATAGCTGTAACAGCTTCTTCTACTGTTGGATAGTCTTTTGATAACACTCCCACTACTACATAACCTTCTGCTGCTTCAAAAATATCTTTCGCATTTTCTATATTGTTTGCCAATACATTTAATGCTACGCGGCCTTTATAAAAACGTTTTTGAATGTTTGTCATTTTAGTTTCCCCCTACAATTGCTCTCATTTTTTCTTCAATTACATGTATGTCATCACCTTGAAGTGGACGTGGATCGATATCAAAGAACCCTTGTCTTACTCCGTAATCACGTGTGTAAATTGCAATTTCCCCGTCGCGTAATGCAGCCACAACGTCTTTTGCCGATTTATTTAACTCTTTTTCGTTAATATGAATACGTGCTCTAAAGATTGCTCTTCCAGCTTCATCTTGAACGATCGTTACATTTACACCATTTAATTCTTTTAGCGGCATAAGTACTTGTAGCAATTCTTTTTCTTGCTCGCTCTTATCTTCTTTTACTCCGTACTCATCAAGTGCTTGAAGTAAACCAAAAGTTGTTTCTTTCCCAACTTTCATGCTTCTTCCGATACAATGTAATTGCACTTTCAGCCATTCAATATACTTTCTTTTACCGCCCACAATACCAGAAGTAGGTCCTTCAATTGCCTTTGAACCGCTATAAATAGCAAGATCTGAATACTTCACATATTTTTGAATGTCTTCTTCAGCTGCTGCATCCACGATAAGCGGTACTTTATTTCGCTGCGCAACTTCCCATGCTTCTTCAACAGAAATCATATTTTTTTGCACTGCATGATGTGATTTCACATACAGAATCGCTGCTGTATTTTCACCAATTGCATCTTCAATATGCTCTGCTTTCCCTTCATTTGCATAGCCAACTTCTACAAGTTTACCGCCGCCTAAGTAAATCATCGTTTCAACAGGAGCACCGTATTGAACGTTATGACCTTTTAACATAATCACTTCGTTTTTCGCGATTACTTCTTGATGAAGTCTTTCACTTTTACGGCGATTTCCTTCTGTAACGATACCAGCGATAGAAAGCGCAATTCCGCTCGATGCTGAATTCACAACGACCGCTGCCTCTGAATCTAGAATTCTCGCAATATGGTCTCCTGCTTTATCTACTAAATCAGCAATTTCCACATAATTTTGTCCACCATGTTTCATCGCATCCATTACTGTATCTGTAGGAGCAGATACACCTAAAATACTCATTCTACCGCTCGCATTAATTACTCTTTTTAATCCGTACTTAGCATTCAATGAATGACCCATTAATTACAACCCCTTTCGTATCAATCCTTCTTTCAGCAATGCGCTGATCCCCTTCTGAATCAATTAACGTAACCTTCTCATCTTTAACCGTAAATAAAGTTAAGTTTGCAATATCTCCTTCTTGAATACGGCCAAGCTCTGGTTTCTTAAGCCACTCTGCCGCATTTTTCGTAACCGCATCAATCACTTCTTCTAGCGGATAACCTAAGTAAAGGAATTTCGAAAGAACGTGAGCCATACTATATACTGGACCGTGTATACGATTCTTTCGGTAAATATCTGTACTAATTGTATGAAAGGCAATACCGTGACGCTTCGCCGCCTCTGCTACTTTAAAAGAAAAACTAGCATTACCATGACCAACATCTAAATGTACGCCGCGATTCACTGCATCTAGTAACACAGGTAGCGGTTTTCCTTCTTCATCAAATAAATTATTTTCTTTCCCGTTTAAGTAATGTGTAATAACATCATCTTTTTCTAAAAGAGGTACAACTTCCTCAATGCGAGGAGGCGCTGAACCGATATGTACCATAATCGGTAATGATGTTTCACGGGATAAAGAGCGCGCTACATGAAGCGGTTCAATTCCACTATCACAAACGACGCTTTTACTCATTCTCGCTTTTAACCCAACGATTACATCTTTATACTTTTCTACTGCTTCTATTACTTTCTCTTTATCTATCCATTCCATATTGGATAATTCATCAATTCGTTTTAAACCGATGCGAGAAATATTCAAAAAGGCAAATAAATTCGTTTTTGCCTGCTCTCTACTTTTTACTAAATCTGCAATACAATCAGCACCGCAGCTACCCGCATCAACAATTGTCGTTACCCCTTGCTTAACGCCAATTTCATCCACTTCATCGCCATACGGATCAAACTCTGGAAAAGCGTGAACGTGCAAATCAATCCAGCCACTCGATACGTAAGTACCAGAGTAATCAAGAATCCTTCCACCCTCGCCAGCACCAGCTTTCGTCACCTGTGCGATTTTATTATTTTCAATTACAATGTCAATCTCTTCCCCGTTCACACGTTTCACATTACGTAGTACGAATCGTTCTGTCATTGTACTTCCACCCTTTTCTATAAGAAGCCATAAGAATACGCTTACATTAAAGTTTCATTTTTATATCTCTTTCACACGTTTAGCGTAACACAAAAAAAGGGGGAAGTAAATATAACGTTATAATGTTTAAAAATACATAAAAAGATGCTCCTCCAAAATGCTAATAGTATAGGAAATTATATCAACGATTTTTTGAATATATCTATCATAACTTACAATATATCAACGATTTTTCAATTATATCTATCATAACTTATAATATATTAACGATTCGACAAAGAATATCGATTTACCGACAAAAAACATCAATCCCTTTCTTATATATACGAAGAGGTTGCTTCAAACGGAACAACCTCTTTTTCTATTCCTGAACCGTCACAATAACCCCATCCATATTGTTCCCGGAAATTTCATACTGCTTGTTTGCTGGAACGTTCACTTTCATATTCTCAGAAATTTTATAATAAGAAACAGTATATTTCTTACCTTCTACTTCAGTTGAAATCTCTTTTTCCTCTTTTAAAAACTCTAAATATTCCTCTAGTGTGAAATTCTTTTTTTGCATAATTGCGCTATGAGGTAAGCCTACATAACGTATATGCCATGGCTCATATTGAATGCCTGTAATGTTACTTTTATTTTTCGGATAACGTAATACAAAGCCATGCTTCCATACGTTCTCTTCAATCCATTTTCCTTCAGGCGCTTTCTCCATTTTCTTTTGAGTAGACCCAATGTCCAGTGATAATCCTAAATTATGTTCACTATATCCTGCTGGAAGTGCATAATCAGATCCCATTTTTTCATATAGCTGTTTTTGCTCTTGGAAATCTCTATAGCCACTACTAATCAAAAAATGGTTAACACTTTCTTTTCCAGCCGCATCGACAACGTTCAAAAACTTTTTCACAACATCCTTTGATAAACGAAGATTTCTATCAAATATTACATAGCCTCTCACTAATTCACTATTATGATTTACATTTATAATATCAGACCTAATACTATCTTTTTTTACTGGGTAATCCCTGTTAACTAATAATAAATCGCCCTTATAAATTTGTTCCTTCGTAATCTCTTTCCCATCGGTGTTTGCCGCCTTTACTAGCTCATCTTTCCCGACAATTTTAACGTCGATTTCCTTTTGAAATAACGGTGATATATAAAAGCCTACACATACTGTGCATACTATAAAAAAAGAAATAAATACCCACTTTTTCATTTCTAGTTCCTCCTTAACGTAACTTACGTATAGAATAGAAAAAACTATTAAAATAAAAAGTGGGGTAAAGTTTAAATTTTTATTAAATTGTTACATTCTCGTCTTTTGGCAATCGTACTTCAAATATCGTTCTAACTACATTGCTCTCAGCAGAAATCGTACCGTTATGTTGCTCGACAATATTTTTCGCAATGAATAATCCAAGGCCTGTCCCGCCACGGTTCTCTGACCTCGCCTTATCACCTGTATAAAACATATCAAAAAGATACGGTAAATCTTCTTCCGGGATGCTATCTCCGTAATTCATAATTTGTACGACAACTTCTCCATTATCAACATACCCATTCATATCAACAAATTGTCCATCATAGCCGTAACGAACGGCATTTGTTAACAAGTTTTCAAATACTCTAGCTAACAATTTTCCATCACCGTGCATCGGTAAATGAGGATCAACATTCAATCTAGCTTCTAAATGATGTTTTTCTAATAACGGATACAATTCCTCCTCTAACTGTATAAGCAACTCACTTATATCAATCGGCTTTTTATCCAGCTTTAGCATGCCATAATTCATACGTGTAATTTCAAATAGCTCATCAATTAAACTTTCCAGTCTTTGCGATTTTGTATATGCAATTGTGGAGAAATGTTTAATTTGTTCTTTTGTTAAATTTTCATCTTTAAGAATTAAATCTAAATATCCTAACACGGATGTTAATGGTGTTCTTAAATCATGAGCTAAATTCACAACAAGCTGATCTTTACTACTTTCAGCAAAGTCTCCTCTTTCAACAGCTTCTTTTAACTTTTCACTTGCAACATTTATTTCACGCGCGATATTTCCAAACTCATCATTTGATGAAACTTGAACTTTATTCGTAAAGTTACCGTTCGCAAGATGATGAATCCCATTAGAAATTTCATCAAAGTATTTTAAATACGATTTTGTCAAAAAGAAGAAAAAGATAATAGATAACGGAATAAAGAAAATTAAAAAGAAATTAATGTCTCCAAATTCCCTTACCATTGACCTAAATTGTGCTAAAGGCTCTTCGTAGCGAACCATCGTTTTATAATACAGCTGCAATCCTTTATAAATTATATAAGTTACAGTTGCTGCAAGTACCATACTTAACGCAAATAAGGCAATCATTTTAAATCGAAAACTTTTCATCATATTAGCCATTAAAAGTATAACCTACTCCCCACACTGTTTTTATTAATTTATCCTTTCTTTTATCTTCTCCAAGTTTCTTCCGCAACGTACGAATATGTACCATTACTGTATTTCCACCTTCATAATAATCGTCTGCCCATACGTGCTGAAAAATATTTTCTACATTGTACACTTTCTTCGGATGACTCGCTAATAAATATAAAATATCAAACTCTTTCGGCGTTAATTCAATTTGCTCACCATATACATCAACCGTCCTACGCTCGGGATTAATTACGACTCCGCCTATTTCTAAAGCAGATTTACTCTCCGCTACTTTCGGTTGATTTAACGTAAAAAACCTACGCAGTTGTGCATTTACACGTGCAACTAATTCAATCGGTGTGAAAGGCTTCGTCATATAATCATCCGCGCCTAGTACAAGACCTGTCACCTTATCAAAGTCCGAAGTTTTCGCGCTTAAAAAAATAATCGGCATATGATGTTTCGTGCGAATTTGACGCGTCACCTCATACCCATCCATTTTCGGCATCATAATATCTAAAATTACCAAGTCGATTGGCTGCGTTTCAATAATATGAACCGCCTCTTCCCCATCCGCAGCCTTCACAACATGGTACCCTTCTTTTTCTAAATGTATCTCAATTAAATCAGCAATTTCTGCCTCGTCATCCGCTATTAAAATTGAAATGCGCTTCATTTTACTCCCCCTTTTTCATTCCATTTTTATACGCTCGATTGTAAACTAGTCTATCCAATTTGTACAATACAAAAAGGCTACTCGTTAGAGTAACCTTGGTAAATAAAATTATATCAGCGATTTTCTAATTATATCGACCGTAACTCAAATTATATCAGCAATTATTGAAATATATCGACTTACCGACAATGAACGACAAAATCCGCCCGCTATTTGAAAAACTCAACTTACCGCTCCAAAACAATCCGCTGCTTCGTGATTTCCGCCAATCTTCCGCGATCTACTTCATACTCAGCATCAACACTTTGCGGCACCATCACTTTCCCGCCCTCAAGCGTCACTTCCGGCCAAATAATATCCTGCTCCCAATGTCTACTAGAAGCAGATATATCCCCTGGAATCGTAAAGTTAGGCAATGACGCAAGAGCAACATTTTGCGCTCGTGAAATCCCCATCTCTACCATACCACCGCACCAAACGGGTACGTTATGTTCCATACAATAATTATGGATTTGGATTGATTCTGTTAATCCGCCCACTCGCCCTGGTTTAATGTTCACAATTTGGCAGCTACCAAGCGTAATCGCAACGCGTGCATCTTCTAAACTATGAATACTTTCATCTAAACAAATCGGCGTTTCAATTTTCTTTTGCAATTCCGCGTGATCGAGAAAATCGTAATCCGCTAACGGTTGTTCAATCATCATTAATTGGAATTCATCTAGTCGTTTCAGCCTCTCCGTATCCCCTAATGTATATGCTGAATTTGCATCTGCCATTAGCGGGATATGCGGAAACTCTTTACGAATTTCTTTCAATAACTCATAATCATGCCCCGGTTTTATTTTTACTTTAAAACGCTCGTATCCTTCTTCTGCGTACTTCTCGATTTGTTTTAACATAACCGGAATTGTATTGATCCCAATTACAACGCCGACTTCAATTTCAGACTTCGTTCCGCCAAGCAATGTCGCTAACGATTTCTTTTGACGTTTCGCATATAAATCCCAAACAGCCCCTTCAATTCCGGCCTTTGCCATTCGGTTTCTTTTTATATGTTGAAATAGACCCGGTACCTCATTCGGATGAGAAATTTCAGCCTTTAATAAATCAGGTATTAAAAAGTCTTGCAGTACATGCAGCGCTGTCTTCACCGTTTCTTCCGTATACCACGGTTCAGAGAATGCAACGACTTCCCCAAATCCAATGTACCCGTCCGTATCCTCTAATTCAATAACGATACTCTCACGCTTTTCGTAGGTCCCGTAGCTTGCAGCAAACGGGATTACGAGTGGCATTTCTGTTATATACAGTGTCGCTTTTTTTATTTCCACCTACATCTCCTCCACTAATTGTCTTAGCTCTCGTCTTAACAATTTTTTCGAAGCGTTACGTGGTAATTCCTCTAAGAAACATGCTTTCTTCGGCACTTTATATTTCGCTAATTTCTCCTCGCAAAAGTGAAGAATTTCTTCTTCTGTTACCGCCCCGCTTTTCACAACAAAAGCAGCTGGTACTTGTCCCCATTTGTCGTCAGACATACCGACAACGCCAGCTTCCGCTACTGCCGGATGGGAGAGTAACACTTCTTCAATTTGAGCTGGGTATATATTCTCTCCGCCAGAAATAATTAAATCACTGCGGCGATCTAATACGTATAAAAACCCTTCTTCGTCTAAATAACCGAGGTCGCCGGTATGAAGCCATCCGTTTTGAATAGTCTCTCGCGTCGCATCTTCACGGTTAAAGTAACCGCCTGTTACGTTCGGTCCTTTTACTACAATCTCACCTTCCGCAAATGGTGGCACTACTACGCCATCTTTTTCAATACGAAGTCGGCACTGAAATAGTGGTTTTCCAGCTGATCCTACTTTCGTTAACATATAATCTGCGGATAACGTACAAATTTGCGAAGATGTTTCTGTCATACCGTACGTTTGATATACAGGAATTCCTTTTTCTACACATGCTTCTAATAGTGGTTTTGGCGCTGGTCCTCCGCCAAGTAACATGCATCGTAAAGAAGATGGATATGTCTCTGCCCCAAGTCGCTCTAATAAATCAGTTAACATTTTAGAAACGACAGAAATAATTGTTACTCCTCTCGTTTGAAGTGCTTTATGAATAAAATCAGCATCATATTTCGGAACGAGTAAAATGCGCATGCCATACATAATATTTTTCATTAAAAGAGATAGCCCGCCAACATGGAACATCGGCATGCAGGCTAACCAACAATCATCATCACGAAGTCCTAAATTAAGCGACGAACCGACTGCGCTTGCCCAATGATTGCCGTACGTTAAAATAACGCCTTTCGGTTTGCCTGTCGTCCCAGACGTATAAATAATTGTCATCGCTTCTTCTAAAGAAAACTCTTCTTGTATAGAGGCTTCCTCTTTTGGTCCATTCATCACTTCGGCGAATGAATAAACAGGAACATCTTTAGCATCAAAATCTTGATCCGTTACTAAACAAACAACTTCAGCATCATCCATTTGCCAAAGTAGCTCTTCTCTTGAAAGACGCGTATTTAAAAGCACAGCTACTGCACCTACATAAGATAGGGCGTGAATAACTGTAATCATCTCCATACCATTTTTCATCAGAACAGCCACCTTTTGCCCTCGCTCCACTCCAACATGCGTGAGGTGTTCACAAACAGATACTACTTTTTCATGCAGCTCCATAAAAGTAACTTTCTCTTCCTCTATTTCAATTGCAGTGCGATCTGGTGTTAAAAATGCACGTTGCATTAACCAATTTGGCATCGTCTCCATCATTCATTCTCCTTTCATGAAAGAAAGAGACTTGATATGATATCAAGTCTCTTAGTTGTTTTGTTTCCGGTTTGGTCTTATCCAGCTACAGCAGCTAGAATGCTCGGTGGCTTCACTTCTTCCTACGAGGCAAAAAGCGCCTCTACGTCAGAAGCTCCATCCCCCTCACATTCTGAACGAGCTGCTTTCGCTTTTGGTTTCATCCAGCTACAGCGGCTAGAACAGTCGGTCGTTTCACGCCTTCCTACGAGGCAAAAAGCGCCTCTACGTCAGGAGTTCCAACGCCCTCTTGTTCTAAGCAAGCCGCTTCCGCTTTTGGTTTGATCACGGGAAACGAGGGAATTGACCGAAGTCCGGACTGCGTTTTTCTTTGAATGCGTCGCGACCTTCTTTTGCTTCGTCAGTTGTGTAGTACAATAACGTTGCATCTCCAGCTAGTTGTTGAATACCAGCTAGACCGTCTGTGTCTGCGTTGAATGCAGCTTTTAGGAAACGAAGTGCCATTGGGCTGTTTGCTAAAATTTCTTGTGCCCATTGTACTGTTTCTGCTTCAAGCTCTTCTAATGGTACTACAGTGTTTACTAAGCCCATATCAAGCGCTTCTTGAGCGTTGTATTGACGGCATAGGTACCAAATTTCGCGAGCTTTCTTGTGGCCTACCATACGAGCTAAGTAACCAGCTCCGTATCCACCGTCAAAGCTTCCTACTTTAGGACCTGTTTGTCCGAATACAGCGTTGTCTGCAGCGATTGTTAAGTCACATACGATATGAAGTACGTGTCCACCACCGATTGCATAACCTGCTACCATTGCGATAACTGGTTTAGGAATTGCGCGAATTAGACGTTGTAAGTCTAATACGTTTAGACGTGGGATTTGGTCGTCACCTACATATCCGCCATGACCGCGAACTTTTTGGTCGCCGCCAGAACAGAATGCACGTCCACCTTCACCTGTTAAAATGATAACGCCAACATTTGCATCATCACGAGCTTGTGCAAAAGCATCGATTAACTCCATTACCGTTTTTGGGCGGAATGCGTTATGTACTTCAGGACGGTTAATCGAAATTTTTGCGATACCATTGTATGTTGAATAAATAATATCTTCGTAATTGCCTTCTTTTACCCATTCAATAGCCATTACAACTACCTCCTTGTATATTTCTGATTTCACCTATAAGCGTGGCTTCCTTCTTACTGAAAAAAGTATCACTGCATAGTTTTTAGAAATCCCTTTACTATTGTATCAAACTTTTCCGGTTGTTCCACATGAATTGCATGGCCAGCACCATGAATTTTGACAAATTTCGCATCAGACACGCAGTTTTCGATGTTTTTTAATATGCGGAAGAACTTTTCATCATATTCTCCGTTCATTAAAAGAACAGGTATTTTTAAGTTTTTCAGCTCATCCCACCATGAAGGCTGAGCCCCAGTTCCCATGCCGCGCAAGCTATTTGCGAGCCCTTTTGGGTTGTTAGCAAGTCGTTCTTTTCGCACCGCTTCTTGTACGTTTTTTGCTAAACGTTTTTGCGTTTCAAAAAGCGGAATATTTTCCCACATGGATACAAAAATTTCTATGCCTTCTCGCTCAATTTTATCGGCAAGTCGATCATCTTTTTCACGACGTTCTTTTCTATCCGCTTCGTCTTCGAGCCCAGCTGTACAATTTTCTAATAAAAGAGAGTGTACATAATCTGGATATAGACATGCCATCGTAATCGCCAGTCTTCCTCCCATTGAGTAGCCAAGTATATGTGCTTTTTCAATATGAAGGTAATCTAGTAGTTCTTTCATTTGCAATGCCACATTTCGGATATCATAATGCGCAACATCTTCAGGACTCTCCGTCTTTCCGTGCCCAACAAGATCCACTACAATAACTTGAAACTGCTCACCCCATGAAGAGATAAAAGAACGCCACGTTTCCATGCTTCCCGTAAAACCATGAAGAAGTAGAAGTGGTTCCCCGCTTCCGACTACTTCATATTCATACGATACACCTTGCAGCGTTACGTTCATTTTGATTCACCTTGCAACGATGTAGTAATTACGTCCTGTGTTTTTGCCCATAACGTACGGTGCAATGTTAAGTTTTCATCACGATTCGTACAAATTTCCACAACGTGTAAACCTTCTGTCGTCGTTCCTTTTCGAACTTCTTCTCGGAATTGCTCCCAACCATTTACACGGCTAAATGAACCGCCGTACATTTTGACAACATGCTCATAATCAAGTCCAATTGGTGTTCCAAATAATGATTCAAAATGTTCCTTTTTCTCATACTGTGGTAAGAATGAGAAAATACCCCCACCATCATTATTTACAACGACAATTGTTATGTTTAATTCATGTAATTTCGCTGCTAACAGCCCGTTTAAATCGTGATAAAATGATAAATCACCAATTACTAATACAAGTGGATCGCAAATAACGCTTGCTCCTAGAGCTGTCGAAATGATTCCATCAATACCATTTACACCACGGTTTGCCATCACATGGATGTTTTTATCCGATGTGAAGAAGAATGAGTCTGTATCACGAATTGGCATACTATTGCTCGCAAATAACGTTGCGTCTTCTGGTAATACGCGCACAATATCTGTAATAACCTTTCCTTCAAATGCAGTTTCATATGTTTCCATTTCACGAAGCGTTTCCTTCGTTTTTTCGTTTATATGTTGCCACATTAGGGACCAATCATTCTTTTTCATAACTGGCATTTTTTCTATTAATGCCTTGCAGAATTCAATGTCACTTGCTTGCACAACTTCTGTCGCAACAAGAGCTGGATCTCTCCATTGTCCTGATTCATCGACAACGATATGAACTGCTTTTGTTTGTTTTTTTATGAACTGCGTTAATGATTTAGAAACAGGCATACCACCAAAGCGAATTAAAACGTCCGGTTTCCATGTTTCTTTTAACTTTTCATTTCGTAAAAATGTATCATAACAGTCAATTACCATCGTTTTATCGTGGTGTCCGCTACGAATATTAGAAAGTGGGTCTGCTAATATAGGATAGCCAGTTTTTTCAGCTAGTTGCGTTGCAAACATTGCGATTTCTGCATGACTATCATCTCCACAAATAATAAGCCCCTTTTCCATATGTGAAAGGCGCCCTACAAGAGAATCTACATATTCACTCGGCATCACCGCGTTTCCTTGCTGAACTACTCCTGTATATTCACTACGTCCTTTATCCCATAAGCTTTCTAGTGAGAAATCAGGGATAAGTGGCTCGCGAACTGGAAAATTAAGATGAACAGGACCCTGCGGTGCTAAACAAGCATTTGCTACTATACGCTGCGTCGTCATACGAGCGTAATGATACATCGCTTCACTTGCTTCTGGCAGTGCCATCTCTGTAAATTGTTTCACAAAAGTACCGTATAAATTAAATTGATTCATTGCTTGTGGTGCACCCACATCTCTTAATTCATGCGGTCTATCCGCTGTTAAGACGATAAGTGGGATCCTTGAATGAAAAGCTTCACATACAGCTGGATAATAGTTCGCTGCTGCTGTTCCTGACGTACATAATAATGCTACTGGGCGTTTTTTTGCTTTCGCAATACCGAGCGCGAAAAACCCTGCTGATCTTTCATCTACATGTAAATATGTGTTCATTCCTTCGTGTTGTTCCATTAGTAAAGCAATCGGCGTTGACCGTGAGCCTGGACTAATGACAACATCACATACATCTAGACGCGTCAGTTCATCCACGAACGCGCCTAAATAATATGATAATGCTTCTATATGATTGTTCATTTCATTAATTCCTCCAAAGCACCAAGCATCGGTCTAAACTTCAAACTTGTTTCTTCATATTCAAGCTGCGGGATTGAATCAATTACAATACCACAACCGGCAAATAAGGATGCTTTCTCGCCGTTTAATAATCCGCAGCGCAGCGCAACCGCAAATTCACCATTTCCTTCATCATCTATCCAGCCAATCGGTGCACCATACAACCCTCTGTCTAACAATTCAACATCACGGATCAGTTTCATCGCTTCCAAACGAGGTGTCCCGCCAAGAGCTGGTGTTGGATGTAATTCTTCTACCATTGTTAAAAGACTCGCATCGCCTTTTGCTTCTACAGGCGTATATAAGTGAATTAAGTTTTTCGTTGTTAATAAACCTGGGCTTTCCGGAATATTAACGTATTCGCAATGTTCATTTAGTACCGAGCGGATCATGTTAACAACATACCCATGTTCAGCTAAATTCTTTTCATCATGAAGAAGCGCATTACTATTTCGCTTACTTTCTTCTATAGAATGACCATGACCGATTGAACCCGCAAGACACATCGATGTAAATTTCTCATCTTCTTTGCGAATTAATCTCTCAGGCGTCGCTCCTAAGAAGCATGCTCCTTTATAATCAAAAGAAAATACGTAACAATCCGGTTGACCAATGCGAAGTGCTTCTAAAACAAGAGCAGAATCAATCGAATGATTCATCTCTACTTTTAGCTCCCTCGCCAATACAACCTTCTGCACGTTACCCTGCTTCATCTCATCTTGTACTTTTTCAATTGCTTTCATCCAGCCTTTCGGATCCACTTCTACTTTAGAAATAACAGTCAATTTCGATCCGTTTAGCGCACATTTAATCTCTCCCAAAATCTTCTCTTCTAAAGAAATCATTTCGTTAGAAAGAGTTTCTGCACAATCTGTTGCTGAAACAAATGTATTCATCGTTAACCATGCTTTTTCATTTTTTACAGTTAATAAAAATGCTGGTAGTGAAAATGTCGTATCTTTAAATTCTTTCCATAGGTCCGTTTTCTCTTTTTCTGGATCAAATGAAAAACCACCAAATAAAAGCGGACCCGTTCCAAATTCATATTCATCTCTTTGGACAAATGCATTCTCTTTTACTTTCTCCCACTCGTCGCGAGCGGTTTGAAAGCGCTTATGAGAAGAATTTGTTATAGTGAAAACAGAGCCAATTCCTGCAAATATTACATGCTGAGCCGGGTCTGCAAAATAACATCTATTTTCGAATGAAATCCTTTTTCCTGCTGCATAGAACAGAAGCGGATCCACCCAGTCTATTTGTTTTACAAAACTAACCAATGTTTTTTCGTTAGTTGCACGCTTGATAGCTGCAATAAGAACTTCTTGCAAGCCTTTTTGTTTCGTTTGAATCACAATTGTCTCCCCCCTATGGGCGAAAAATAGTCATAATTACGCTTGATTTTAAGATACACCTCAAACGAAAGGCCTGTCAACGTTTAGCATTTCTGAGAAATTCACCTTCTCTTCCTAGAAAATAAACGTTGACACTAAATGATGCTTTTTCTACACTTAGTTGTGTACAATATGTGACCAAAGGAGGATTCAACATGGAAATGAACGTCAAAACGAATTCCTCTCCTACGGCGCCAAAGCCAAGTAAGCAAACAGGCTGGCGCATCTGGTGGAGTTTACTACGTCCCCATACATTAACAGCCGCTTTCGTACCTGTTTTCATCGGAACAGCATATTCGATGCAGGTCGGAGGTATAAATCAAATACATCTTCCTCTTTTCCTTATGATGCTTCTTGCTTGTCTTCTCATTCAAGCAGCAACAAACATGTTTAATGAATACTTTGATTATAAAAGAGGACTCGATCACGAAGGTTCAGTTGGTATCGGCGGCGCTATCGTTCGCGATGGCATTCAGCCAAAAACAGTGCTTAACTTAGCATTGGGATTTTTCGGCATCGCAATACTATTAGGTGTTTATATTTGTATAAATTCTAGCTGGTGGCTTGCTGCAATCGGTCTTGTTTGTATGGCCGTTGCTTACCTTTATACAGGTGGCCCACTTCCAATTGCATATACACCATTTGGAGAGTTGACAGCCGGATTATTTATGGGTGTCATTATTATTGGGATTTCATTCTTTATTCAAACTGGAACTGTAACATCAGAAGTCATTTTACTATCTATTCCAAGCTCCATTTTAATTGGTGCCATTTTACTAGCCAATAATATTCGTGACTTGGATGGCGATAAAGAAAACGGTCGTAAAACGTTAGCAATTCTCGTTGGACGCGAGCGAGCGGTTGGTGTACTTGCTTCGATGTTCATCGTTTCCTACATTTGGACAATTGCTTTAATTATCGTGGGCATCGTATCACCATGGATGCTTATCGTATTTTTAAGTGCGCCGAAAGCATTTAAAGCGACGAAAGGCTTTATCGGCAAAAGCATTCCGATGGAAATGGTACCTGCGATGATTGCAACAGCAAAAACAAATACAATCTTCGGTTTCCTAATGGGAATCGGATTATTACTTGGATACTTTCTATAAAAGGAGCTGCTTATGCGGCTCCTTTTTCATATCTAAAATTCATCTCATAATTCCTACTCTCAACGCTCATACTATGTAAAGAAACTGAATTGTAGGAAGGTGGACGACTATGTTAACTCCACAACAAGTAGGTCAATTTAAATCCATTTTAGAAAAACAAAAACAAGAACTAGAGCAAACGATACAAACTCATGAAAATACAGATCGTGCTTCTGAACGTGACTCAGTAGGAGAACTGTCTAGCTATGACAACCATCCAGGTGATATGGCTACAGAGCTATATGAACGGGAAAAAGACTTCGGGCTTATTGAACTTTGGCATAAACAGCTTGAGGACACGAAACATGCCTTGCAAAAAATAGAAGCGGGTACGTACGGCATTTGCGAAGTGTCTGGCGAAGAGATTCCATTTGAAAGATTGGAAGCAATGCCGACTGCTACAACATGCATCCAGCACGCGACAAATAAGTTAAATATGAATACACGACCAGTTGAAGAAGAAGTGTTGTCTCCTTCTTTCCACAAGCATGATGAGGACAATTCTGTTGAGTACGATGCGGAAGATGCGTGGCAAGATGTCGCAAATTACGGAACATCTGAAACGCCGTCTGATTTAGAAAGACAAGATTCAAAAAACTATAATGGCATGTATGTAAATAGTGAAGAAAACGTAGGCTACGTGGAGGATTTTGAAAACTTTATCGGTACGGATATGTACGGGAAAAACCCACAAGTTTTCGCTACAGAAGAGCATGAAGAATATGAACAAATGCTTGATGATTTTGAAGAACGTACCTTCAAAGGTGAATTATCTTCAAATGAATCTAGTTCCAAAGAATAAAAAAAAGCATTCCGAAAATCGGAATGCTTTTTATCGCTAGCTAATTAGTTTTTTGTAACGTTAGCAGCTTGTGGTCCACGGTTACCTTCAACGATTTCGAAAGAAACTTCTTGACCTTCTTCTAAAGTTTTGAATCCGTCACCTTGGATAGCTGAGAAGTGAACGAATACATCGTCTCCACCTTCAACTTCGATGAAACCGAAACCTTTTTCGCTGTTGAACCATTTAACTTTACCTGTTTGCATGTCATGTACCTCCTAAATAAAAATGAAACTATGAATCCACATGAAAAGGTGGATATAAAGGACATGAATGTATAACAAGCTTACAGCCTTTAATTCAACGTGCTTTATTTCCGTACCACATTATGTAGCTCAATAGTGATTTCACTATATCACGCTATATCCAAAACGTCAAATGAGAACACTTTCATTCCACCATTTTTTTATAATTTTAATATAATGTTGAATTTCCATATTCATATATTATCCCGCCATTTGCGGACAGCTTGATTAGCGGGAGCTGATAATCAGTTTTGGTTGGTTCCACTTTATTTGAAAATTAACAAAACTAAAGTATTCTAATCCTACTAAATTCTGTACAATATAAGTATCTATTACATACGAGGTGAAAAAAATGAGAGCACATGAAATTGAGTATAAGTTATATGGCGATGATATGCAGTTTGTTGAAATTGAGTTAGATCCAGAAGAAAGCGTGATCGCAGAAGCTGGTGCAATGATGATGATGGAAGATTACATAGAAATGGAAACAATCTTTGGTGATGGTTCTGGCCCATCTGGAGGTTTATTCGGAAAATTAATGGGCGCTGGTAAACGTCTCGTTACAGGCGAAAGTATGTTTATGACTGTATTTACAAATACAGGTCACGGCAAACGCCACGTCTCATTTGCTGCTCCTTATCCTGGTAAAATTATTCCTGTAGATTTAACAGAGTATCAAGGAAAAGTAGTTTGTCAAAAAGATGCCTTTCTTTGTGCCGCAAAAGGTGTTTCCATCGGAATTGAATTTACGAAAAAAATAGGAACTGGTTTCTTCGGTGGTGAAGGTTTCATCATGCAGAAACTTGAAGGTGATGGCCTTGCTTTCATGCACGCAGGTGGAACTGTATATAAACGTGAATTAAAACCTGGTGAGAAACTTCGCATTGATACAGGTTGTCTCGTTGCCATGACAAAAGATATTAACTATGATATCGAATTCGTTGGTAAAGTAAAAACAGCTCTATTTGGCGGCGAGGGTTTATTCTTCGCAACATTAGAAGGTCCTGGAACAGTTTGGATTCAGTCCTTAACACTTAGCCGATTAGCAGCACGCCTTACAAGCCCAGCAGCGCAAAGTACCGGCGAAGGTAGTGTATTAGGTGGACTTGGTCGTTTATTAGATGGGAAAGAGTAAAAAGGGCCCTTATGTAGGCATGGCCATCAACTAATAAAATAATAAACTTAAAACACCCGTGCTTGCAGTAATGCAGTGAAAGGGTGTTTTAAGTTACGTCTACAAACGAGAAAAAGCAGTTAAAATAAAGTAATAAGGTTTACTTCAGGAAAATAAGGTATATTATATTTGTTGAATAGATTCTCTTTAGAGACAAGAAAAGTAGGTGAACAAAGTGGGAAAATATCAATTGGATTCCAAAAGTCAGGTAGCTGTGGCAAAGTTCCATGAAAAACAGAAACCTGCCAAATTTGATAAAAAGCAACAACTTGAAAAATTGCGTACGGAGTATTTGAAAAAGAAGCAAAAACAAACAGATAAATAATACGTTTTGTTTTTCAAATTTTTCTGTATATAGTGTAAACAAACACAAGAAAATAGGTAAGTTATTCATCGTTCAAATATATACAGGCTATTTTTTCAAACCTCTTACTTATGCAACTAACGCATGCGTCAGTTCATTAAGAATAACTAAAAAAGTCGATTCCTTGAGATGAAAAAGAGTAAACAGTGCCCTTATCAGGCACTGTTTTATTTTGACGTTATAATTTCCTCCACTGATTTAGATAAGCGATACAAGCTATTCCCCACCTCCAAAAGAATGAATCAAGTTCCTCACTGCATATATTAAACTATACTTTTTCTTAAGGAGGGCTTCCTTAATGCGTACTCCTTTATCCTTTGATAAAGACACTGCCATACTGTTAGCTTCTTGTTGTGAGTTAACGTATGAACAATATAAACAAAATGGCATTTTCGAAATACCAGATGGTTTTCAATATGTACAAGGGTTTCAAGGAAAGGCCATTCAAACAACAGAATGGTTCGGATTTATATTAGAATCTGAGGATACAATTATTGTTGCCTTCAGAGGCACTCAAACAGATCCAGATTGGATTATTGATTCTCTCGTCAATCAAAAACCTTATCCTTATGCTTTAAATGGCGGAAATGTCCATAACGGTTTTCTCTCTATTTATGAGTCTTGTCGTGATTCTATTATGGATATGCTCGTATCATTGCCAGCACATAAAAAACTGCTAGCTACTGGGCATAGTCTAGGTGGCGCGCTTGCCACATTACACATATTAGATGCACGTATAAATACTGCCTTCGCACAGTATGGACTTTATACATTCGCTTCTCCAAAAGTAGGAGATATCGCTTTTCGAAATTATTATAAACTACAAGTAGCTAGTAGCTTTCGTTTCGTCAACTTGTTCGATGTCGTCCCACTTCTCCCTCCCCGAAACATAAATTTTAATGATCATGATTGGGAGTATGCACACGTCCATCACAACATGACATTTACAAAAAACACAAAATCCATTACAAATAATCATTCCATTACAACATACAAAACATGTCTGACTTCTCATTTTTAACCAGTAAACAATTGGAAATAAAATATTCGTATACTATAATAATGTATGAAGTTATTTTTGGATGAGGGGACCTTACATGTTAAAATTTATCTTCGCACTTTTTCTTATTGTAATTTTTACGGTTACAGGTTTCTTTACATTTTCATACTTTGCGACAGGAGAGTATGATGGGGCAGGTATCATATATACCACTGTTCCATTTCTTTCTTAAGCAAAATAAATAAAACGAGCTTAATTTTATTAAGCTCGCTTTATTTATTAATATCCATTTTTGTTGGTAAATTGATAATATATCTCCCAATATAGCAACCTCTTTAAAACTGTTTAACTGCATTACCGATACCCCAAATTTCATTACTGTACTGCAAAATCGTTCGATCGCTCGCAAAATGACCAGACTGTGCAATATTTAAAATAGACATTTCTAGCCACTTCGTTCGGTTCTCATAAGCTCTACCAACAGCTTCTTGTCTTTCAGCATACGGACCAAAATCTCGCAGAACGAAATATTCATCGTTTTGAATAACGAGAGAATCGTAAATCGCTTCAAATTCAGCTCCCGATTGTGCAAAGAAACCATTTGTTAATTGATCAACTACTTTTTTAATGTGCCTATTGTGGTGATAATAATCACTTGCACGATATCCACCATTTTGATAGTAATGAAGAACCTCTTCCGCTGTTAAACCGAAAATAAAACAGTTATCCTCACCGACCCGGTCTTTTATTTCAACGTTAGCACCGTCTAGCGTTCCGAGTGTAATCGCACCATTCATCATAAATTTCATATTACCTGTTCCCGATGCTTCTTTACTCGCCGTTGAAATTTGTTCACTTACATCCGCTGCTGGGAATATATCTTCAGCTAAAGAAACTCGATAGTTTTCTAGAAAGATAACTTTCATATATTGACTGACATACGGGTCATTATTTACTTTTCTTGCGAGTTCATTTATTAATTTAATAATTTTTTTCGCGTAATAATAGCCAGGTGATGCTTTCGCTCCAAAAATAAAAGTACGCGGATAAAATGTAAAACTAGCATCCTCTTTCAAACGGTTATACAAATATAAAATATGAAGAACATTTAATAATTGTCGTTTATAAGCATGTAATCTTTTCACTTGCACATCAAAAATAGAATTTGGATCAATGGTAATCCCCATTGTATTATGAATACGCTCCGCTAAAATCTCTTTACGCTCTTGTTTTACCTCTGCAAATTTCTCTTGGAAACTCGCATCATATTGAACTAATTGTAGCTCTTGAAGCTTAATCGGTTCTTTCTTCCACTCCGTTCCAATCGCCTCTGAAATGAGATTTGTTAACTGTGGATTTGCTTTCATAAGCCAGCGCCTATGAGCAATTCCATTCGTCTTATTATTAAACTTATCTGGATAAAATTCATAAAACAATCGCATTTCCCGCTGCTTTAATATTTCCGTATGAATTTTTGCTACACCGTTTACGCTATGGCTACCGACAATCGCTAAATGAGCCATTTTCACAAGGCCATGTGCAATAATCGCCATTGCTTCAATACGATCCCACTCATATGGATACTGTTCCCACAGTTCATGACAGAAACGTTCATTAATCTCTTCAATAATCATATAAATTCTCGGTAATAACGGTTTAAAAATGTGAATTGGCCACTTTTCGAGCGCTTCTGATAACGTCGTATGATTCGTATAAGAAATCGTCTGCGTCGTTATGTGCCAAGCTTCTTCCCATGCTAACTTTTCTTCGTCTAGTAAAATACGCATCAGTTCCGGAATTGCTAAAACCGGATGTGTATCGTTAATGTGGATCGCAATTTTTTCATGTAGTTGACGAAGGTCACCATATCTTTCTCTATGCATTCGAACGATATTTTGCAAACTTGCTGATACGAGGAAATACTGTTGTTTTAAACGAAGTATTTTTCCCTCATCATGCGTATCATCTGGATATAAAAACTCCGATACAGCCTCTGTTTCACGCTTATATTTCAAAATATCTTTGCAGTTTTGCGGGAAAGGAACTGGTTCAGCATTCCAAAGTCTAAGTGTATTTACAGTACTCGTCTCATAGCCAACTACCGGCACATCATATGGCACGGCCATAATGACTTCTGCATTTGTATGCCTAAACTCTAAACGCCCGTCAATTTCTAGCGGTTCAACACTGCCGAAATAACTTACTTCTACAGCTTGATCATACCTTCTTACTTCCCATACGTTTTCATGAAGAAGCCACTGTTCTGGAAATTCAACTTGATAACCATCAACAATTTTCTGATCAAACAAACCATGTTTATAACGAATTCCACAGCCATGTCCTGGTAAGTTTAAAGATGCGAGTGAATCGAGAAAACAGGCTGCTAAGCGTCCAAGCCCACCATTACCAAGGCCTGCATCTGCTTCCACTTCTTCTAACTCTTGTAACGAAATCCCTAGTTCAGATAACCCCTGCTCGCATACATCTCGAATACCTAAATTCAAGATGTTACTTCCAAGCAAACGTCCAAGCAAAAACTCAATAGACAAGTAATACATTTGCTTTTGCTCTCCGGATCGATAACTCTCGTTCGTTGCAATCCATTGACTATTCATATACTCACGTACCATATGGCCGAGTGTATTATATTGATCACGAGTTGTAGAATCTTTAAAACTTTTACCATACATCGTCTCTAACTTTTCTAGAAAAGTTGATTTAAAACTTTCAACATGAGTAAACATTTTTTCACCACCTACATGTTATTCCATGAGACTTTTATACAATTCCTTATAAGCAAGAGCCGATTGCTCCCAGCTATAATCTTCAGTCATCGCTTGTTTTACAAGCTGCTCCCACACTGGTTTATCATGATAGAATTCAATTGCACGATGAATCGTATGCAGCATGTCATGTGCATTAAAATTCGTGAAACTGAAACCATTTCCTTCTCCAGTTTCTTCATCATAAGAATGTACCGTATCGTTTAACCCACCTGTTTCTCTTACAATTGGAATCGTACCGTATGCTAATGCGATAAGTTGTCCAAGTCCACACGGTTCAAACAGCGATGGCATTAAAAACAAATCGCTTCCCGCATACACTTGGTGAGCTAATTCTTCATTAAATCCGATATAAACTTTTACCTTCTCCGGATACTCATATGCCATCCACTCAAAGAATTGCTCATATTCCGAATCACCTGAACCTAAAATAATACATTGTACATCTTCTTCCATTATTTCGCGGAATACAGTACGTACTAAATCAAGACCTTTTTGCTTCGTTAATCTCGTTACCATTGAAATAATTGGTGTATCCTCTTTTTCTGGCAAACCAAAATAACGCTGCAAGGCGCGTTTATTTTCACTCTTTTCATATAATGAACCTGCATCATACTGGGCCTTAATATACGAATCCGTTTCTGGATTATATACGCTCGTATCAATACCATTTACAATGCCGCTAAGCTTATCATTATATTTTCGCAGTAATCCATCTAACTTCTCACCGAAAAATTCATATTGAATTTCTTCCTTATACGTCGGGCTCACCGCTGTAATTTGATCCGAAGCAATAATACCGCCTTTCATAAAGTTTACGTTTCCATAAAACTCTAGCTGCTCACTATGAAAATATTCATCACCAAGCTCTAACAAGTCGTACATCACTTCAGGAGGAAATACTCCTTGGAACTGCAAGTTATGAATTGTATATACCGTTTTAATACGCTCATATAACGGGTTATCTTGATACTTTTCACGAAGTAAGAAATTAACCATAGCCGTATGCCAATCATGGCTATGAAGAACATCCACTTCAAAATCAAGGTGCGGAATACACTCTAACACTGCTTTTGAGAAATAAGAAAAACGCTCTCCGTCATCATAATGACCATACAGAGAATCTCTCTTAAAATAATATTCATTATCTATTAAGTAATACGTAATTCCGTCTTGCTCACCTTTTAAAATTCCACAATATTGATTTCTCCACCCAAGAGGGACGTTAATTACTTTATGTAACGTACATCCATCTCTTAACTTTTGCGGAATGAGACTATAATTCGGAAGTATAATACGAACGTCCACTCCTAATTTTTTTAGCTCTTTTGGGAGCGCACCCGCTACATCAGCTAATCCTCCCGATTTCACAAACGGTACACATTCTGATACTGCAAATAAAATATTCACTTGTTGTCCCACTGCGCGAAAAGTTTTTATTACTCCTCTTGCAGCTTCCTCCCTTCGAGTTTTCATTTAAATTAAAACTTTAATCAGTGGAGGAAAAAGCCCCCACTGATTCTTTAGGAATAACTATTAATCGTACTGTTTTGTACGCTTCCTTTTTCTACAACATACGGCTCATCGGCGCTTCCTTTTAATACGACACCGTCGCCAATTTTCACGTCTTTATCAATAATAACACCGTCTATTATACAGTTATCTCCAATTTGGCTCTTTTGCATAATAATACTGTTACGAATAATTGAACCTTTTCCAATTTTAACCGAACGGGAAACAACACTGTTTTCGACTTCCCCTTCAATAATACTGCCATTTGCAATCATTGTATTTTTCACGACTGCACCCTTTAAATAACGAGTTGGTGGCTCATCTTTTACTTTCGTAAAGATCGGTGCTTCTTTCTTAAATAATTGCTTCCAAATAGCAGGTTGCAAAATTTCTAAGCTATGTTTATAGTAACTTTCAATCGAGTCAATAATTGCTACATATCCAGTATGTTCATATGTAGCAATGTGTAATGATTTCCCGCGCTTTTCTCTCACTACATCAAATAAACTGTATTGTTCCACACCTTTATATGACTCAAATAAGTCTAACAATAATTGTTTCTTTAACACGTATGTTTGAAGCGAAACCCCTTCATGGCAAACTTCTGTAATATCAGCTGCCGTATGTATATGTCGCTCTAACACCGCTTGAAAATTTAATGCTGTTACGAGATGGCTATTCGTAATAACAACGTACTCTTCTCTGCTTCTTAGAAAATAATCAATATGTCTTCTAAAGTGTGCAAAAGACCCAAATTCATCTTGGTCACATTGGCAGTTTGGCGGGAATAAAAATAGTCCGTCTCGTTTTCTATCTAAATCCCACTGTTTTCCTGAACCAACGTGGTCCATTAACGAACGATTTTTATGGCTTGTAAAAACTGCCACACTATGAATACTAGAATTCACCATATTTGAAAGCATGAAATCAATGAGTCGATAACGGCCCCCAAACGGTAACGCCGCTAGTGAACGATGCCCTGTTACTTTCTTTAAGGAAGGAAAACTTCCCGTTGCATTAATAATTCCTAACATTTTTTCTCCCATTCATTTCATCCCCCTTTTCTATTTCCCTTCAGCAATTAATACTACATCGTCAACATTCTTTTCTGGACGAATGATTGTTCCATCTTCGATAACCATTTCTGATCCAACAATCGCTCTTTCAATCACAACATTTTTACCAATCTTAGCCCCTGGCATAACAACAGAATCAATCACCATACTTCCTTCTTCCACCGTCACTCCTTGGAATAACACAGAATGCTTCACGTCCCCTTCAATGACGCATCCTTCGTTAATAAGCGATTCTTCTACTTTCGCCTTTTCAGCAATATATTGAGGCGGTTCGTTTGGATTGACAGAGTAAATACGCCAATTACGATCGTTTAAATTCAGTGATGTTTCATCGCGAAGCAAATCCATATTCGCTTCCCATAAGCTCTTCACCGTTCCAACATCTTTCCAATATCCTTCAAACGGATACGCCATTAACTTCTTCCCTTCATCCAATAAAAGCGGAAGTACGTCTTTTCCGAAATCGTTACTAGATTCAGGGTTTCTTGCATCCATCTCTAAATACTCTTTCAAAATTGACCAATTAAAAATATAGATTCCCATTGATGCAAGATTACTTCTTGGAAATTGTGGTTTCTCTTCAAACTCAACAATCTCCATTTCTTCATTTGTATTCATAATGCCAAAGCGACTCGCTTCATCCCAAGGTACTTCAATAACAGAAATGGATACGTCCGATTCTTTCTCAATATGGTAATCTAGCATCTTACTGTAATCCATTTTATAAATATGGTCGCCTGATAAAATAAGAACATACTCTGGTTCATATTGACTTAAATAGTTTAAGTTTTGATAAATGGCACTTGCCGTACCTGTGTACCACTTCACACCTGAAGACTCCGCATAAGGAGGTAATACTGTGACTCCACCGCTTACTCGGTCTAAATCCCATGCATTGCCGATTCCGATATAATTATGAAGTTCTAGTGGTTGATATTGCGTTAAAATCCCAACCGTTTCAATACCAGAATTTGCGCAGTTACTTAGCGTAAAATCAATAATGCGATATTTACCACCAAATGGAACAGCTGGCTTGGCTAAATTTTTTGTTAATGCACTTAATCGACTACCTTTTCCCCCTGCTAGTAACATTGCTACGCACTTTTGTTTTTGAGCCATCTTGTTTTTTGCTCCCCTTTCTCGTCTTCACTGGTCGTAATATGGATACGCCAAATGGTGGAATTGTAATCTCTACATGTGCTGCTTGATTATGGTACGGTTCTAGAATTGTCTTAAGACGTTTCTTATTCACTTGCCCCGAACCGCCATATTGCTGTGCATCACTGTTTAAAATCTCGTTATAATACTCGAAATCTGGTACACCTACTTTATAGTTTTCATATGTAGCTTTCGTAAAATTACATACGACAACTAACGCATCTTCTTGTTTATCCCCTTGGCGGATAAAAGAGAAAATACTTTGCTCATTATTATTAGCATCAATCCACTGAAAACCTTCAGGTGAATGGTCAAGCTGCCAAAGTGGTTTTGAGCGCTTATACAATGCTATGAGCTCATTAAAGTAATCATGCATATAACGATGCATTTCAAAATCATGTAAATTCCAATCTAAATCTTCAAGGTCTTTCCACTCATCAAACTGTCCGAATTCTCCTCCCATGAAAAGTAACTTCTTTCCTGGGTGAGTAAAGAAATATCCATATAATAAACGAAGTTGAGCAAACTTATCCCAGTAATCACCTGGCATTTTATTTAATAACGACTTTTTCCCATGAACGACTTCATCATGAGAAAGCGGTAATATGAAGTTTTCAGAGTACGCATATAGTAAAGAAAACGTCATTTTCTCATGAATGTGTTTCCTATATTCAGGCGCACACTCCATATATTTCAGCACGTCATTCATCCAGCCCATGTTCCATTTGTAATTGAATCCAAGCCCACCTTCATACGTTGGAGTTGTTACAAGTGGCCAAGCTGTTGAATCTTCTGCCGTCATAAGAAAATCTTCATCCTCTGCAAACACCGCTTCATTTAACTCCCTTAAAAATGAAACAGCATGCTCATTACTTTGCTCTTGTCCTTCTTTATTCCAGTACAACATGTTCGCAACTGCATCAACTCTGAAACCATCAATATGGAAATATCTCATCCAAAATAACGCATTTGAAATTAAGAAATTACGTACCTCTCTCTTTCCTAAATCAAAATTGACAGTTCCCCATACTGGATTTTCTTGTACATCTTTATCTTTATATTCATAGGTCGGTGTACCATCAAACAAATATAAACCGTGAGCATCTTTACAAAAATGCCCCGGCACCCAATCTAAAATGACACCGATTCCATATTTATGACATTCGTCGACAAAATGCATTAAATCATGCGGCGTACCAAATCTACTCGTCGCTGCATAATATCCCGTTCCTTGATATCCCCAAGAACGATCATATGGATGCTCAACAAGCGGCATAATTTCAATATGTGTAAATTGATGTTCCACCACATATGGAATGAGTTCTTCTACCATTTCCCTGTAAGAATACAGTGTTCCATCTTCTTTCTTTTTCCAAGAACCAAAATGCAATTCATAAACTGTCATCGCTTCTTTATAAATCGATTTTTTCTTTTTCTTACGAGTCCAGTTTTTATCATTCCATTCATATCCCTTTATATCAAAAACTACAGATGCCGTATTCGGTCTTACTTCTGCATATACAGCATACGGATCTGCCTTTAAAATGACGTCACCAGCCAACGTTTCAATCGCATATTTATATATTTCTCCTTCTTCAATATGCGGTATAAACAAGGACCAAATGCCTTCTTCTGTCACTTGTAGCATTTTATGTTGCTCATAATCCCACTCATTAAAATCTCCAACAACACTCATTGCTTTCGCATGAGGAGCCCACACTGTAAATCGTACCCCTTGAATCTCATCTTCCGTCACAACATGTGCGCCAAAGATGTTATAACTTTCATAGTACTTTTCTGTATGAAACTCATCTCGTTTCACTTCTTCACAATTTATTACACTCAATATGCTCACCTCACTTAGATGACAGAATTTTTTATACTTTAACTATTTCTGCGAAAAACTGCAATATCCTTGTTAATTTATAAAAAATATTCGTTTTTTTCTTAAAAACGTTAGTTTTTCTCCACATTTCCGTGTAAAATATCGAATTTTGACGAATATTCATTGAAAACGCTTCATTCTACTTCTATATTTCCTCCTATTATTTTTTTCTCAACCTTTATTTTATTAGGTTTATACTATTTTTCATGCTATTTTCCACTCAAAATCAAAACAAAATAATCTGTAATAAAAAAATGTTTCTCAACATTTTTTGTCATATTTTTATTGAAACGCGAAATTCATAAGCATATACTTGTTCTCAATAAAGAACTCTGATCTTTCGTAACTATAATTCATAGCGGACTACTATGTTTACTTATTTATCCTTGTTGCGAACGGTTGCTATACAAATTTAACTAGGAGGCTTTCTTATGTCATTAAAACAAAAAGTAGGAATGGGAATTATCACCGCTTCACTTGGCTTATCCCTTACATTCGGCGGTGTATTCGCCTATTTCAGTGATTCAGAAACATCAAGTAACTCATTTCAAGCTGGAACACTAGATCTTTCTATTAATCCAAGTGTAATCGTTAATGTGAAAGATTTAAAACCAGGTGATTTTATTGAAAGGAACTTCAAGCTTGAAAATAAAGGTACATTGGATATCGCAAAAGTAGCACTTGAAACATCATATGAAGTTACAGATGCAAAGCAAAATAATGACGGTGAAGATTTAGGTGATCACATTATCGTCAAGTTTCTAGTAAATGATGGACAGCCATCTAATCCAAACGATGATCATGAGATTGTGTGGGAAACAAAACTATCACAATTAAAAACTATGAAACCTGAAGATGTCGCTACGTCTCTAGAACGTCATAACTTAATAGATGGTATTAAATCTGGTGAAACAGATTACTTACACGTCCTCTTCTCATTTGAAGATAACGACCGAGATCAAAATAAATTTCAAGGTGATTCCCTGCAGCTAAACTGGACATTCCATGCTGAGCAAACAGCTGGCGTGGAGAAATAATTTTTAAAAATATAAATTACCGGAGGCCTATAAATGAAAAAGAAAAATCGTTTTGTTACCGGAATTGTAACAGCTGGCGTTTTGTTTTCAACTGCTATTCCGTTCAATGTACTTGCTGAAAATCCTATTAACCAAATTGAATCTTCAAATGCTCATTCTATATTATCTAAGCTTTCTAAAGAACAACGCCTGGCATTACAAACGGTAGATGCCAACCCTGGTTTTACAATTTCACCAGATATTAATACGAGTAGTTCTGAGCCTGTAAATATCATCGTAGAATTTCAAACTGCTCCAGTAAAGATTAATGAATTAAAACAAAAAGAAAAAGGATTACAGTCTGCTCCTGAAAATATAAAAGCACGTATTGATCAAGAACATGAAGAATTCGAAAAAGGACTAAAACGTCTTTATCAATTCAGCCCATCAGTAAAATCAGGAAACTTCCAGTCTGTACAAATTAAACGTTCTTATAAGCATGCGATAAATGGTGTTGCGATGACATTACCAGCAAATACAGTAGAAGAATTGTTACGGATTGGCGTTGTAAAACGCATTTGGAAAGATTACGAAGTGAAATTAAATTTACCAAAACAAGCTGAGCAAAAAGCACCTCAAAAACTAACAGATAGCATCCCGCAAATTGGAGTAGATAAGTTACATAGTGAGGGCATTACCGGAAAAGGAATTAAAGTTGGTGTATTAGATACAGGTATTGATTACAATCATCCTGACTTAAAAGACGTATATAAAGGCTATCGCGCGAAACCTGGTGAGGACTCTAGCAAAGTAGACCCAAACTCAGTAAAGGGTTGGGACTTTATTAATAACGATGCAGATCCAATGGAAACTACTTATTCAGAATGGCAACAATCTGGTGCTCCTGAATTTGATAGCCGTGGTTCTTCCTTCTACACAGCCCACGGCACTCACGTAGCAGGTATCGTTTCTGCACAAAAGAAGAACCAATCTGATTCAGCAGTAAAAGGTGTTGCACCTGGCATTGAACTGTATAACTATCGTGTACTCGGCCCATACGGAAGTGGAGATAGTTCAGGTATTATCGCTGCAATTGATAAATCTATTTCTGACGGTATGAATGTTATTAACTTATCGTTAGGTGATGATAGCAACAATCCACTCGATCCAACATCTATCGCTGTTAATAATGCAATGCTTTCAGGCGTTGTTACAGTCGTTGCTGCTGGTAACTCTGGACCAAATCCATCAACACTCGGATCGCCAGGTGCTTCGCCATTTGCAATTACGGTTGGAGCAAGTGATAGCTCTATTTCCTTACCGAAACTATCAGGTCATGCTGGACAATTACAATTTCCTAACCTAATTCTATTCGGCAAAAACTTCACTGATAAAATAGAAGATTTCAAGGGACAAACTTTACCTATTGAATCTGTAGGAATTGGTACGCCTGACGAGTTTAGTAAAAAAGATGTAAAAGGAAAAATCGCTCTCGTTGCACGCGGTACACTGTCATTTGATGAAAAAATTGCTAATGCAAAACAAGCAGGTGCAAAAGCCGTTATTATTTATAACAATGTGGATGGAGAAATTCCTTTCTACGTTGGCGAAAGTACAAAATACATTCCAGCATTCCGCCTAACGAAAGAAGACGGTGAAAAACTAAAAGCTCAAATCGAACAAGGTAGCACCTCCTTAACTCTCGATGAAATTAATTACATTCAAACAGAAGGCGATCATCTTGCAGACTTTAGCTCACGCGGTCCTGTTACAGCAAATGATGATATTAAGCCTGATATTACAGCGCCTGGTGTCGCTATCCTTTCAACAGTTCCTGAATATATTAACGACCCGCAAGAGGGTGAAAACTACGCTGTTTCCTATGAGCGTATGCAAGGAACATCTATGGCTTCTCCTCATATCGCTGGCGTTGCTGCTCTAATTTTACAAGAACACCCAGACTACTCTCCGTTCGATGTAAAAGCGTCTCTTATGAACACAGCTAATGATTTAAAAGAAAAATATTCCGTATATGAAGTTGGAGCTGGGCGAGTAGATGCTTACAACGCCGTTCGTACAGAAACAAGCTTTAAAGTATTAGATACGACACAAACTGTTGTAAATGATGAAGTAATTGAAGCACCCGAAGAAACTGGATCTATTGCATTCGGTAAGTTTTATCAAAAAGACGGTGAAGCTCTTGAACAAAAACGAAATATAAAAGTAACTAATCATAATAAACAAGAGAAAAAAGAATTTAAAACAGAAATTTCTTATACACCAGCATCGTCTACTATTAACGATGCTGTCGCAAACGGTGTAAAAATCTCTGCTCCAGAAACAATTACTCTTGATGCTGGCAAAACAGGTGAAATTGAAGCAAAAATTAATGTTCCAGCCGGTGTGAAACAAGGCCGATATGAAGGGTACATTCATATTACGAACACAAAAAATAAAGAAGAAACATATCAAATCCCATTCTCTATTCGTGTATCAGAGCCTGGTATTGAAAATGCAATACTATCAAGAAAAGCAATTTCAACTGATACATCTAAATTCAATCCATACGGTGAATCGTATGTTCACGGAGCATTCCAATTAAACAGCGAACTTGAAACGTTAGATCTTATCGTAAAAGATTCCAAAACAAATAAAGCTCTTGGCTTCATTGGAACATTAAACACGAGTGGCCTAAAAACTGATGTGTATTACTACTTAGATTCATTCTTTAATGGAAAAGTGTATCCTTTTACAAATGATCCTGCAAAACCAATCGGTGATGAGAAAATCAACTTACCAGAAGGAGACTACACAATTGAGTTTGTCGGTTATGATAAGGCTGGGAAAGCACGTGTAAAAGGTGATTATGTTGTAATTGATAATACACCACCAGAAGTGAAATTAACTGGATTAAAACCTGGTATTTACGAGTTAAATGAAGAAAATTATACAGTAGAAGATGGCAAAAAAGCACTATGGATTAAAGGAAATGTATACGATTCAAACGTTGATTACTTAAAAGGAAAAGGATTAAACATTACGCAAGAAGCGAATGGCGTTATGTACTATGACTATTCTCCATACTTGCATAAGTTTTTACCGATTAATGCAAATGGCGACTTTAAAGTTGGCATTACACCTGACTCCTTCAGAACGGAAGGTCCAATGAACACAGGCGTATATATTTTCGATTATGCAACTGCAGGTCCTGACTATCCAAACGGTGTAAATAACTACTGGTTTATCCCGCAAGGTGCTCAATATGCAAAAACTAGTTACGATAAAAAAGAATTATATAAAAATGACGAGTTCACAGTAACACTAAACGCGAAACACGTAAAACAATTTGTTGCTGGGCAATTTAATGTAAACTTCCTAGAGAAGAACTTCAAATTTGCAAATGCGAAATTGAATCCTGCCTTTGAAAAACTTCTTTCTGAAAAAGGGGTAACAGCAAAAGTAAATGAACCGAAGCTAGAAGCAGGCTCTGTTACAGTTGGCGGTGCTATCGATGACAAAAACTTCGCTGGATTAGATGGTGATTTCCCGTTCATTGATGTAACGTTCAAAGTAGAAAACGATGAGTTTTATGAAGCAACTGCTCAATTAGAGTCACCAGTGTTTGTATACTGGAAACCAGGAGAAACAGAGCCAAATAGAATGCGTGTCCTTCAAGATCAATCATTCTCAGTAATGTCCTTAAACTCACTAGTAGAAGGAAATATTAAACCTGGTGCATTCTTAAATGAACGTGGATATTTAGATGAAAAGTTAGATTATACAAAGCTTGGCGTAAAAGTATATGCGACTGATTCTTACCGTCATAAGTTTGAAGGCTCACTAGATAAATACGGATACTTCAAATTAAATGGACTTCCTGTTAATAAACGCGACTACAACTTATATGTAGAAGTACCAGGGCATTTAACAAGCCGCCTAACTACGAAACTAGGTACTGAAAAAGACGGCAAGCTACTTGGCCAATATTATTATGCACGCCTTGATGAAAACCTTGCAGGTGATGTAAATGGCGATAAAGTAATTGATATAAAAGATGCTGAAATTATCGCTAGCAACTATAATAAAAAAGGACTATCTGTGAAAGACGGCGACCTTAACAAAGATGGTATTGTCGACGAAAAAGATATTCGCTTCGTTGAAAAGAACTTCTTGAAAAAAGGTCCAGATGCATCTAAATCACAAACACCTGTTGAAAAATCAAAAAGCGGTACACTGGCAGATATTTTAAAGAAATTAGGATTAACGCCTAAAAAATAATAATAAAGAGCACTCTACTTAAAGTAGGGTGCTCTTTTCTATAAACGACCCTGATCCAGCAAAAGGGGTATATTGGGGATATACAAGGGAAACCGGAAAAGGAATTTATATTAAATTATATGAATTCAGAGGTAGGAAGCAGTGTCCCGCCCCTGAATGATTTAGCAATTATTATAGTACTGGTGCCATTGTTTCTTTTAATACTTTTACAGAATGAGCGAACTTCGCTTTTTCTTCTTCATTTAACTCAAGCTCTACGATTTCACGTACACCTTCGCGGTTAATTACAGCTGGAACACCTACGTAAGCATCTTTCTCACCGTATTGGCCTTCAAGGTATGCAGATACAGTTAATACGCTGTTCTCGTTGTTTAAGATTGCTTTAGTTACACGAAGTAGTGACATACCGATTCCGTAGTAAGTTGCACCTTTACGCTCGATGATATGGTAAGCTGCATCACGTACATTTTCGAAGATTTTATCTAAGTCTTCTTGTTTGTACTGTTCGTTGTTAGCTAAGATTGTTTCTAGTTTTTGTACACCGATAGTAGCGTGGCTCCATACTGGAAGTTCAGTATCACCGTGTTCACCAACGATGTAAGCATGAACGTTACGTGGATCTACATCTAAGTAGTCACCTAACATGTAACGGAAACGAGCAGAGTCTAAAGTAGTACCAGAACCAATTACGCGCTCTTTTGGTAAACCAGATTCTTTCCAAGTTACGTAAGTTAAAATGTCAACTGGGTTAGTTGCGATTAAGAAGATTCCATCGAATCCGCTATCCATAATACCGCGAACGATTTGTTTAAAGATCTTTGTATTTTTCTCAACTAAGTCTAAACGAGTTTCACCTGGCTTTTGTGGTAATCCAGCAGTGATAACTACTAAATCTGCATCTTTACAATCTGCATAGCTACCGCTCCAAACTTTTGTTGGTGATGGAGAGAATGGTACCGCATGGCTTAAGTCCATTGCTTCCCCTTCTGCTTTTGCTTCATTAACATCTACTAATACGAATTCTTCAGCTACACCTTGGTTGATCATTGAGTAAGCGTAACTACAACCTACAGCTCCTGTTCCTACTAATACTACACGATTGATACCTTTTTTCATGGTAATTTCCCCTCTCTATTGTTCACATATATTTTTTTATGATTGTTTAAGTAATTAATTAAAATACTAATTTAATGTTGTTTAACTTCTTTACATTCATATTGTAGCACGTATTATTGTGAATTACTTCACAAATTATGACCTATTTGTGAACTTTTTCACATAGAGTGTAAAGTTATTGGAATAGGTGTGGAATCCATTTCAATGGAGGCGTTTTCTTTAGATTGTGAAAGGGATTTTCTTGTGGTTTTTGTCGGTAAGTGAAATTATATCAGCGATTTTTGCAATATATCGACTTACCGACAATACTGACAACATAAAAAAGCTGTCTTCAGTAGATCACAGCTATTGAGAGAAAGCAGCTTCTTCTATATATTATTTATTTTCCACAGTAGCTCCCAGATGCATTTTCATCGGTTTCTCCAAGTGTAGGAGGCTACAGCCATACAGCTGGGGTAAAAGTTCAAGTTGAAGTTAATTCCTTCATATTCATACAGGTCCAAATAATTAACATGATTGTATTTACGGCTCTCTATGTACCCAACTGCAACAGCGAATACTTCATATTTCTTCTATTGCATAAAAAAGCAGACTATCCAAAGTCCATTTTTATACAACAAAAAAGAGATAGCAGATTATGCTATCTCTTTTAGTATGACCCGTACGGGATTCGAACCCGTGTTACCGCCGTGAAAGGGCGGTGTCTTAACCACTTGACCAACGGGCCAGTTCTGGCAGAGAAGAAGGGATTCGAACCCTCGCACCGCGTTCGCGATCTACTCCCTTAGCAGGGGAGCCCCTTGAGCCACTTGGGTACTTCTCTATAAATATGGCTCCGCAGGTAGGACTCGAACCTACGACCGATCGGTTAACAGCCGATAGCTCTACCACTGAGCTACTGCGGAACAATTATGGTGGGCCTAAATGGACTCGAACCATCGACCTCACGCTTATCAGGCGTGCGCTCTAACCAGCTGAGCTATAGGCCCATAATTGAAAAGCGGGTGAAGAGAATCGAACTCTCGACCAGAGCTTGGAAGGCTCTTGTTTTACCACTAAACTACACCCGCATTAAATTGTAAATGGTGAGCCATGAAGGACTCGAACCTTCGACCCTCTGATTAAAAGTCAGATGCTCTACCAACTGAGCTAATGGCTCATTTTGAAAGTGGTGCCGACTAGAGGACTTGAACCCCCAACCTACTGATTACAAGTCAGTTGCTCTACCAATTGAGCTAAGTCGGCTTGCGACTTCAAAATGGTGGCTCGGGACGGAATCGAACCGCCGACACGAGGATTTTCAGTCCTCTGCTCTACCGACTGAGCTACCGAGCCTTTATGTAAAAATGGCGGTCCCGACCGGGGTCGAACCGGCGATCTCCTGCGTGACAGGCAGGCATGTTAACCACTACACCACGGGACCATTTGGTTGCGGGGACAGGATTTGAACCTGCGACCTTCGGGTTATGAGCCCGACGAGCTACCGTGCTGCTCCACCCCGCGATGATAAAATATTTACCTTAGAAAAAATGGAGGAGGTAGAGGGATTCGAACCCCCGCGCGACTCTCGCCGCCTGTCGGTTTTCAAGACCGATCCCTTCAGCCGAACTTGGGTATACCTCCGAGATATATACGTCTAATGGTGGACCTTGTAGGACTCGAACCTACGACCGGACGGTTATGAGCCGTCTGCTCTAACCAGCTGAGCTAAAGGTCCTTTATGGTAGCGGCGGAGGGGATCGAACCCCCGACCTCACGGGTATGAACCGTACGCTCTAGCCAGCTGAGCTACACCGCCATAAATGATATTAATATAAGTGGAGCCTAGCGGGATCGAACCGCTGACCTCCTGCGTGCAAGGCAGGCGCTCTCCCAGCTGAGCTAAGGCCCCATGTTTTTTAGGAATATCGGGAAGACAGGATTTGAACCTGCGACCCCCTGGTCCCAAACCAGGTGCTCTACCAAGCTGAGCCACTTCCCGTTAATAAAAGCGCGCCCGAGAGGAGTCGAACCCCTAACCTCTTGATCCGTAGTCAAACGCTCTATCCAATTGAGCTACGGGCGCATATGGTGCCGAGGGCGGGGGTCGAACCCGCACGGTGGTCACCCACCGCAGGATTTTAAGTCCTGTGCGTCTGCCTGTTCCGCCACCCCGGCATGTCATATTGAAAATTGGAGCGGAAGACGGGATTCGAACCCGCGACCCCAACCTTGGCAAGGTTGTATTCTACCACTGAACTACTTCCGCAAGACATGTATGAGTTATTTAATTAAAAGTGCGGGTGAAGGGAGTCGAACCCCCACGCCAAAGGCGCCAGATCCTAAGTCTGGTGCGTCTGCCAATTCCGCCACACCCGCATATTAATTTATTTAAGAAAAATGGGGCGACTGATGGGAATCGAACCCACGAATGCCGGAGCCACAATCCGGTGCGTTAACCACTTCGCCACAACCGCCATGATTTCTGGTGCCGACTAGAGGACTTGAACCCCCAACCTACTGATTACAAGTCAGTTGCTCTACCAATTGAGCTAAGTCGGCTAAATGGTGGAGGATGACGGGATCGAACCGCCGACCCCCTGCTTGTAAGGCAGGTGCTCTCCCAGCTGAGCTAATCCTCCATTTGCCTGGCAACGTCCTACTCTCACAGGGACAAGGTCCCAACTACCATCGGCGCTAGAGAGCTTAACTTCCGTGTTCGGTATGGGAACGGGTGTGACCTCTCTGCCATCATTACCAGACTATATTCATTTAAGACAAGAATTATTGTAACTCATTTACTTTTTAAAGTCAACAAGTTTTTTATATTCTTTCAAAACTAGATAACATTGCTACATATTATATGGTTAAGTCCTCGATCTATTAGTATTCGTCAGCTCCACATGTCACCATGCTTCCACCTCGAACCTATCAACCTGATCATCTTTCAGGGATCTTAC